>CAZNUL010000057.1:0-24935 GCA_964576205.1 uncultured Fimbriimonadaceae bacterium
TCGTCATGGCCTTGATGATCGCCGCCGGGCCCGCGGTGTAGCCGATGCGCCAGCCGGTCATGGCATAGGTCTTCGAGACGGAGTTGCAGAGCACCGTGCGTTCGCGCAAGTCGGGACGGACGCGGAGGACCTGGCCCAACCGAAAATCGCGGTCGTAGATCATCTGCTCGTAGACATCGTCCGAGATGATCAGGCACTGGCGCGGCGCAATGACTTCCAAGAGCGCGGCCAGTTCCTGCTCGTTGTAGGCGACGCCCGCGGGATTGCTCGGGCTGTTGATGAGCACCGCCTTCGTGTGCGGTGTGAAGGCCGCTTCCAGCGCGGCCGGTGTGACTTTGAAATCGTTCGCTTCGGTTGCCGCGACGATCACCGCGCGCGCGCCGGCGAGCAGGAGCATGTCGGGATAGCTCACCCAGAAGGGGCCGGGCACGATGATTTCATCGCCGGGCCCGAAGAGCGCCTGAAACGCAACGAAGAGGGCGTGTTTGCCGCCGCAGCTCCCCAGCACCTCCTGCTTCGCAAACCCGAACCCGTTTTACCGTTTGGTTTTGGCACGTTGGCCAACTTGCCGTGGCAAGGCATCCCTTACTTCGCCGTTGCCTTCGCCGGCCTCCTTGGCTGGAACACCTTTGCGAACACGATGACCAAGGCCAGTGCGTCGCTGGTTGGCAACGGCCATCTCGTATCGAAGGTTTATTTCCCCCGACTGATTCTGCCTCTTTCAACGACTTTTGGGGTGCTCATCGACTTCGCGGTGGGTCTGGGCATGATGCTGGTGCTCCTCCTTCTCAACCATATCCCGTTCACCTGGCATCTGGCAGCCCTGCCGGGCGTGATGATCATGGCGCTGATGATGGCGCTCGGGATCGGCAACTTTTTCGCTTCGCTCATGGTTACCTACCGGGACGTGCAATACGTGGTCCCAGTCCTTGCCCAGTTCCTGATGTACGCGAGCCCGGTTGCCTACTCGGCGGCCGCCGTTCCCCATAGGGTTCGCGTTTTCTACAGCTTCAATCCGCTCGTGGGCCTGATGGAGAGCTTCCATTGGTCGCTCTTGGGGCCCCCCGTCGCGAACTGGGGCGTCGTCGCCTACTCAGCCGTCTTCTCGGTTGTGATCTTCATCGTCGGCGCGTTGGCTTTCCAGAGGATGGAGAGGAGGTTCGCGGATATCATATGAGCCGTCCTGCCATCTCCGTCCGAGCCCTTACCAAGGAGTATCGAATTGCCCATGAGGGGCAGCGCGTGACGACCATGGGTGAGGCCGTCGCGAGGCGGATCAAGAAGCCACTCCACAGGACGAGCTACGAGAGGTTCCGGGCCCTCGACGACGTTTCGTTCGACGTCCATCAAGGCGACGTTCTCGGCGTCATTGGACGAAACGGCGCCGGAAAATCGACCCTCCTTAAGGTGCTCAGCCGAATCACCGAGCCGACTGCCGGCGAGGTTCGGATGTATGGCCGGGTCGGTTCCCTTCTCGAGGTAGGAACGGGCTTTCATCCTGAGCTGACGGGACGTGAGAACATCTTCCTGAACGGCGCCATTCTCGGGATGCGGCGAAGAGAGATCGAGCGCCAGTTCGATGCTATCGTGGACTTCGCGGAAGTCGAAAAGTTTCTCGATACGCCGGTGAAGCGCTACAGCTCCGGTATGTATGTACGGCTTGCCTTCGCCGTGGCGGCTCACCTGAATCCGGAGATCCTCATCGTTGACGAGGTGCTCTCCGTTGGCGATGCCCAGTTCCAGAAGAAGTGCCTCGGGAAGATGCAGGACGTGTCTCGCCAGGAGGGCCGGACTGTCCTGTTCGTCAGCCACAACGTCGGCGCTATCGAGGCTCTTTGCAGCAAGGCGGTCCTACTGGCCACCGGACGTGTCGAATTCCACGGAGAGGTCGAGCCCGCGGTTGGCAAATACCTGGATTTCGTCGAGAACTCGTCGGATGGCGACTTCGATCTCAGTAACCACGTTGGTCGCATTCCCAACGGTTCTGTCCTCATGCGGCGGCTCCGTTTGCTCGCCGAGGATGGGCGACCAACCGACCACCACGAGGCCCGCCGGCCGATTACCGTTGAGCTTGAGTTCGATATCAAGCAACGAATGCTGGAGCCTCAGATCGCCGTAACAATCGCGGATCATATGGGCCATCGCCTCGGGGCTGTCGGAACACATATGCAAAGCGCGGTTGCAGCGCCCCGATGCGGGCAGTTCGTTGCGCGAGTCGACATCACTTCTTTGAACCTCGCGCCTGGCCAATACATGGTCGGTGCTAGCATTGCGGACAAGGGGATAGGCCTGATCGATAGCATCGACAATGCCGGCTGGTTCTCAGTAGGGAGCGAAAACCTGTATGGGAACGGCGAGCCCTACGGGGCCGTGTACGGACCCATCGTATGGGATTTCTCTTGGTCCTTCAGTGAAGTGGGAAGCAACCGGTCAGCGGGAGCCAGCGGGACAGGGAACGGAAAGACGGTTATCCGCACGCAAGAACTGGCATAGGTCGGCCAATACAGCGCAGGTGACGCGATGAACCCATGTCCGCTGTGCGGCGAATTAAGCGAGAGGAGAGAGCACGCTGCTCGCGAGATGATGTTCGGAACCCGAGAGCAATTCGCGTATGCGGAATGCTCAGGATGCGGCGCTCTCGAACTGCTCGACGTACCGGAGGATCTGGCACGCTACTACCCCTCTAACTACTATGCCTTTCGCCAAGCCGAAAAACGAACAATGGAACCCCGCCAGAACGCCCGAGAGGAGTTCAGGGACTACATGGCGAGAAAGCGCACGAACCAGCTTATGGGCAAGCCCAGTCTAGTCGGCGCGCTTCTGGTTATGAGGTATCGGCCCGAGCTTCCTAAGCTGCTTAGGTGGTTCCGAGATTTGGGTTTCAATCTTTCGAGCTCAATACTAGATGTGGGATGTGGCAATGGTTGGTTGCTGCGCTATCTAGAAGGTAATGGGATGACCTCGCTTGCCGGCATCGACCCATTTATCCCCCATTCCACCTCGACGGGCAAGCGCATTCGCATTTACAAAGAGTCCCTGTTCGAGCACGTGGGCAAGTACGACGGGGTCATGCTCAACCATTCGTTTGAGCACATGGCCGATCCCGCTCGTGTGTTGCACGAGTTGCATCGGCTCCTGAAACCGAGCGGAAAAATCATGATACGGATTCCGGTTGCGGATAGCTTCGCCTGGCGGCACTACGGGGTGGACTGGGTGCAACTTGACGCACCCCGCCACCTGTTCCTCCACACTCGGAAAAGCATACAAGCGCTGGCGGCACAAACTGGGCTCGAGCTTACGCGTATAGAATGTGATTCCGACGAGTTCCAGTTCAGCGGCAGCGAACTCTATCGGAGGGACGTCCCTCTTGTCGAGCAGTCGAGGAATGAACACTTTTCACCTGAGGAGAAAGCTGAGTTCAGCCGTCGCGCAGCCGAATTAAACGATCTTGGAGATGGCGATCAAGCAGCCTTCTTCTTCCAACTAGCAGGATCAGCCTCATGAGGGGAGTCAAGCGATGTTAGCCAGCGGGGGGCCACCGTCCGTGTCAGTCGTGATCCCGACTTACAAGCACGCCGATTTCGTCCTCTCCGCTCTGGAATCAGCGTTCGTCCAAACTTTTGGGAACGTTGAGATCATCGTCATTAACGATGGGTCACCGGATGACACCAGGAAGCTTCTGATACCGCTTGCGGATGCCGGCAAGATCGTTTATGTTGAGCAAAGCAACTCGGGAGTCGCGAATGCCCGCAACAAGGGTCTAGAGCTAGCGTCAGGTGAGTTCATCGCCTTCCTCGACGACGACGATGTTTGGTATCCGGATAAGCTCGAATGGCAGTCCGAAGCGCTTTGCCCGAACGAGTCGGTTTGCGGCGTTTGCGGCGAGGCGGATTGGCTCGGCGACCCGCCCGCAGGGCATGGAGTGTCGCATGTTCCTGCGCTGATCGACCTGGCAACCCTACTCAACGGGAACCCGATTCGGACTCCCGGCCAGACATTGTTCCGCACGGAGTTGGTTCGACAAGTCGGAGGATTCGACCAGTCGATCGCCGGTGCCGACGATTGGGACCTCTATCTAAAGCTCGCACGGATCAAACCGATCTTGGGCGTACAACGCAGGTGCATCCAATACCGCTGGCATTCGGGAAACAACTCGCGCTCTTACTGGCGCATGTGGAGCGGATTGCGGCGCGTCTACCTTCGGCATTACCGGCGTGTCTACAGATTCTCTCCGGCCCGTTTCCTCTGGGCCTTCGAGGGAGCGGCGTTTTACAACTACACGATCGGCAGGGATTATAGGCCCTCGGGACTCGGGGACACGCTGCTGCATAAGGCGCGGATGGCTTACTTGCGAGTGCCGAGAATCGCCCGAGTCCTCCCGCAGAAATTGGGCCTTCGCAAGGCGGGCAGCGGCTCGGCGTGAAAAAGCTGGCATACGTGGATCATTCGTTCCACAAGAAGACGCATTCAACCGACTTCCTCGCCGAGGCGCTAGAGGGTCGGTTCGAAGTCACGAGATTGTGGGACGAGCGGTGGCGGGGCGGCCCCGAAGTTGACGTCAGCGAACTGGCCGGATTCGATGCGGCCGTGTTCTTTCAGCTCGCGCCGAGCCGGCAAACCCTGATGAGCCTCAGGTGTCCAGCGGTGGTGGTTCCGATGTTCGACAATCCGCTCACCGACGAGGAGCTGGGCTTGCTCGCCCTGTTCGACGTCAAAGCGATTGCATTCGCGGAAGCCCAGGTTGCTCCCCTCGCCAAACGAGGGATCGAGGTTTGGCCCGTGAAATACGCTCCGGCGCTGACCCCTACGGTGGACGCGAAGGGCGTCGAGACCACCTCGGGGGACAGGAATCTCGCGGCGACCGAAGACCGTCCGAACGTCTTTTTTTGGGAGCGGGGGGCGATTCGGTGGGAAGACGTGCGCACCTTAATCGGCGATCAGAAACCGGGCACGGTCTACGTCAAGCTCGACCCCGATCCCGGTTCTGAGAGCTCGGCGATCCCCGAAGTAGATCTCGAGCGGTTTAATATCGAGGTCTTATCCGGATGGATGGAGCGAGAGCAATATTTCGCGATCTTGGAGCGCTGCGACCTCTACATTGCCCCTCGAAAAGTCGAGGGGATCGGCCAAAGCTACTTAGAGGCGATGGCTATGGGGATTGCGGTGGCGGCGTTCGACGGGCCGACGATGAACGAATATATCAGGCATGGCGAGAACGGCTATCTCTTTACGATCCCGCCCTCCGGCAGCGTCGATCTGAGCCGGCTGCGACAGCTTGGCGCCCAGGCGCGTAAAGATATGGAGCTCATTCGCTGCGGCTACCATAAGCGGCTAGTCGAAATTGTCGCGAATATCGATTCCCTGACCTACGCTAGACCGCGATCTCTAAAGATCGTGTCCCACGACATCAGCGGGCGACTGCGCACGTTGCAGCTGGGAGTGAGGCTTCGTGGTCGTCGTCTCGTAGCGGGACTCAAGCGGCGCCTCACCAGGAGAGGCCAATGAAGTTCAGCGTCGTCGTGCCCAGCTTCAATCAGGCCAGGTTTCTCGAGGACTGCCTCGAGTCGATCCTAATGCAGCACGGTGTCGAATTAGAAGTCCTAGTCATGGACGGCGGCTCTACGGATGGTTCGAGGGAGATCATTGAGCGCTATGCTTCCCGCCTCGCCTACTGGCGTTCGGAACCCGACGGCGGTCAGTCAGCAGCGATCAACGAGGGCTTCGAGCGGGCCAGCGGCGATGTGTTGTGCTGGCTCTGTTCCGATGACTACTTCTTTCCTGGCGGACTTGCGCATTTGGCGGCGGAGATCAAGAACGGGGCTGAGATCGTCTATGGCAACGTGTTCCATTTCGACGACGCGACCGGCGAGGCAAGGCTGAGCAAGAACGAGAACACTCCCCTAGACATACTCTATGCGCACCAAGGTTGCATCGACCAGACCGCGACCTGCTTTACCCGAGAGGTCTGGCGCCGGATTGGGCCACTGGACCCGAGCCTCCACTACTTCATGGATTGGGAATGGTTCCTCCGCGCACTGACACAGGGCGCGAAGTTTGGGAACACGCGCCATGTGGTCGGGTCCTTCCGCTCTCATGAGGGGCATAAGACGGGTGAGAGGAACGTGCGCCGCGACCTCGAGCGCGCCGCCATCTGGAAGCGCCACGTACCCGCCAACTGGTACTCCGACCTCGCCGCGTGGCATTCGCGCCGAGAGCAGGAATACAAGACGGTTGGACGAATGGGCCGCCTATCGAGAGCCAAAGGCCTTATGGAGAGGCGAGCCTTTCGCACTGAGCCCGGCCCGCCCCCGCATGTGGCGAGCATGCTATTGAGCATCGCAAGCGCGATGGAGAGGCTGGCGTGAGAGAAGGGGGCGTGACGGGATGACCGGTGGCTGGTGATCCCTTTCATGAGAAGGCAAATCTCCAAAACTAGTAACAACCATCGGCCGATCTGCCCATCACTACTAATGCTCGATCTCTCCATCCTGATCTGCACGCGAAATGGCGCGGGACGCCTGGGGCCGACGTTGGAACACCTCGCCACGCAAGCCGCGCCAGGTATTAGTTGGGAGGTAGTCGTCGTCGACAATGGCTCCGACGACGGGACGCCTGAGTTCGCCGCTTCTCATTGGACGCGAACCGATGCGCCCTTGCGGGTCCTGATCGATCCGCGTGCAGGTAAGTCGAACGCGCTGGAGACCGGCTATGCGGGTACCGATTCTCGATACTATGCAATCGTGGACGACGATAACTGGGTCTGCCCTGGTTGGGTTGCCCACGTCATCGAAGTCTTGGATGCCGACCCCGGAGCAGCCGGCGCGAACGGCCCAAGCGAAGCGATCTTCGAGGGAGAGATTCCCGAGTTCGCTCGTGCGTTCCTTGGCTACTATGCGATCGGCATCCAGCACCGGTCAGAGGACACCTTCGATTCCGACGCCGGGAACCTCTGGGGGGCAGGCTTGGTAATCCGGAGGTCCGCCCAAGACGCGTTGTTGCGAAATGGATTCACTCAACGGTTGTCGACGGTACGCGGCAAGGTCGCCGCGCAAGGTGAAGATACCGAGCTCGTTCAAATGCTCAGGCTCGCCGGTAATCGTCTCATTTACGATCCCGCGCTAAAGATCAAACACTACATGCCTGTGGCCAGATTCACCGAACAAAGCGTAACGAACATGTTCTGCGCATCGGCGAGGGCTGTTCCCTACATGTTAACGATTGACTTGGCGCTGGAAGTGGCGCGGTCGCCCAGGCCGACTGCGTCGGCAACCCTGAAGGTTTGGAGCGATCATGTCAAGCGCACCCGCAGGGACATCCTCAGACATGCATGGTGGCGAGCCAGGGAGCGCGATGCGACCAGGCGAATCGTGGCAAACATCGGGCTTGTTGCGGCCCGCACCCGGCTTAAGGCTCTGCGAGAAATCCGCAACGAGTGGCCGCAGCTTGTAGAGAGGCATCTCGCCATAGCCGCGGCGGCTTCGGAGGAACGGACTTGATCTCCAGAGTGATCTCGTCAGCTAAGATTCGTTACCGATACCGGTACAGCGCCTGGTATGGGTACCGCGAGCGGGGTCGCGCCCATGCACGGCTCCTCTGGCCGAACCCGGCGATCGTATACATGGTCCACGGCCGGGATCCGGAGGTCTTGCTGAGGGGCCTCGCCGACCGTCCCGTGCATTTACTTTGGACTTTTCCAGGCGGGGCCCACTCACCCCAGTTCGTCGAGAGCGTGGCGGCGGAGTCTCGGTCGATTGAATCGAATTATCCGCGAGCGGTTAACCATTACCTGGCCAACACGCCAAGCGAGCGCGACTGGGCATCGGCGGCTGGCTTGCGGACCGCGCTCGCAAGCCAAAATGGGCTGATCGACGAGCGGATCTTCGATATCGGTCCGACCGTTTCGCAGGAGTGGGACGCGATCTACGACGCTCAAATCCACAAAGCAAAGCGCCACGCGCTTGCCTCCCAGGTCGAGAGCTTAGCGTTGATCAGCTACATCTATCGCCCATCGCTTGCCTTCGACCCCGGCTATGCGGCCATAACGCGAGAAGCCATGTCGCACGCAGTGTGGCTAAACGATCCCTATAGGCGCGGATACCGCAAGCTGAGTCCACCGGAAGTTGCGGCGGCATACAACCGCGCCGGCTGCGGTCTCATGCTGTCCGCGGAGGAGGGCGCGGTCTATGCCAGCACGCAGTACCTTCTAAGCGGAATACCGGTCGTGTCGACTCCGAGCGAAGGCGGACGCGAGCTGTTCTACTCACCCGAAAACTCGGTGATCGTCGAGCCCTCTCCCGACGCCGTCAAAGCCGGCGTCAGTCAAGCTCAGTCGTTGCGGAAGAACCGGGCTCTCATTCGATCGATCACTCTGGAACGCGTGTTGGAACATCGGAAATCGTTTGTCGATTACGTGTCCGAGATTCTGCGCCAGGAAAGCGGAGCCGAGAACTTCGAGAAGCTCTTCCCTACCCTGTTTTCGCATACGATGCTGAAGTTTCAAAGGCTGGATTCGCTGGTCGAGGAGGCCCGGCGTAGCTAAGGTCGCGATCATCGGCTGCGGCGCGCTAGCGGAGCAGTATGCTACGCCTGCGCTGAAGGCACTCGGCGCGGAGGTCACCGGCCTTTTCGATCCCGGGGATGCGAGGGTCGCGGCGCTAAAGACGATGTGGCCCAAGGCGGTTCGGCTCGAGCATGTAGCCGACGCGTCGGCCGACTTCGTATTTGTCGCATCTCCAGCGGGATTTCATGCGGATCAGTCGATCGAAGCGATGGAGGCAGGACTCAACGTCTTTTGCGAAAAGCCTATGTCCTCGACCTGCGCGGATGCAGAGAGAATGATCGCGGCTTCTCGGCGCAGCGACAAGTTGTTGGCGATCGGTTTGTTTCGACGATTTTTTCCTGCGTCTCTTGCGATCCGCGATATGGTGGCGAACCGTACCCTTGGCCAACCGCTTCGGTATCGGATCGCAGAGGGTGGGCCGTTTGGATGGCCGGCGGCTTCCGCGACCTTTTTCCAGAAGCAGCACGCGTTCGGCGGTGTGCTGCACGACCTCGGCGTCCACGCCCTAGACCTCGTCTTGCATTGGTTCGGCGAGGCCACGGAAGTCGAATACGCAGATGATGCGGCCGGAGGCTTGGAAACGAATTGCCTTGTACGGTTGAAGCATGCGAGCGGCCTCGAGGGCGAAGTGAGGTTGAGCCGGGACTGGAACACCGCCAATCGCTATTTCATCGAGTTCGAACGCGGTTGGATCGGGTTTTCCCCGGCCAAGGCGGACGAGCTCGAATTCGGATTGAGGTCCTGCGTTCAGGTCGACAAGGACAATCAAGAAAAAGCGCATCCGCTGGCCTATAGAATGCGGGTGTGCGAGCTAGCTCAACATTGGGGTCTGCCCAGCGCTGGGACGGAGTCTCTGACCTATCACCAGTGCTTCACCGAGCAGCTGGCCCAGTTCATGCGAGCGATTAACAGAGAGGAACCGGTTTTTGTCCCCGGCGAAGAGGGAATCCGCAGTCTCCGCCTGATCGAGCAATGCTATGCGAATCGTAAGGAGATGGCACTCCATTGAGAGTATCCGTCCTAGGGGCTAACGGGTTCGTCGGGACTCGGATCGTCGAGCGTTGGCTGGGCGCACTTGGCACAGGCAGCGCGCGACAAGCCACAAGTTACATCCCAGTTCCTATCGTCCGCAGTTTCCCAAGTCTCGCCCGTCTGTCTCGATTCGATCTCGAATGCCGGATCGCCGACGGGCGAGACGAAGAGGCCATGCGGAAGGCATTCGCGGGCAGCGAAGTGGTTGTCCACTGCGTGGCCGGCAATGCCGACGTCGTCGCAGGCACGTCCGCACCTGCCTATCGAGCCGCCGACGCGGTTGGGGTCCGCCGCATGGTCTACCTCAGTTCCGCTTCCGTTCATGGACAGAACCCGGCATCAGGGACCGATGAGTCGACACCCCTAAGCGCTAAGCAGTGGAGTTGGTACAACAACGCAAAGGTTCACGCCGAGCGACGGCTGCTCGCGGCTCGTGGCAAGGGCAAGACGGAGGTTGTTATTCTTAGGCCGGGCATTGTGTGGGGGCCGAGATCTCGCTGGGTCACCGACTTCGTCGAAGCTACGATGAAGGGGGAAGCTTATGTCGTCAACGGCGGAACGGCAATACTGAATTCCATTTTCGTCGACAACCTAATCCAATCAGTTGAGCTGGCGATGGATGTGTCCGGCGCGGACAGGGAAGCGTTCATCGTTCAGGACCAGCCTGATTTTGGAGGATCGAGCTTAGAGGTTGGAACGGAGCAATCCCAGTCAAAAGCCCATGGCCCCACGGTCAAAGCCGTCTGCTGGCGCAACCTCTTTGCACCACTTTGTCTGGCGGTAGGTGGAAGATGGGAGGGTGTTGGGACTCTCCCACCACCGGAAGTTGCGCGTCCAACGACCATGGATCGAATCGAAGGAGTGCGGCTGTCCAAGGCCGCCCAAAAGACGCTGCCGCTAGTTCCGTCTAAGCTCAAGCGAACCGGGAAGGCAATCTTAAGGGCGTGGCCTTCGCCGGTAGAGGTCTCGACGTTTGCCTTGCCGATTAGACGTCCACCATCGGTTACAGAGGAGATGTCTCGATTGCAGACCTGTGGTTGGCGATTGCCGGACGTGAAGGCTCGAGAGCATCTTGGATACGAACCGGGAACTACTTTCCGGGACGGCCTGGAGATCACGCTTGACTGGCTCTGCGCTGCCGGATATCCGATAGCTTCGCGTAAAGGGGCCGGCTCGTCCTGAGGAGCATGTCAAAGTTCCGCGTCGGCCCTCGATCTAGGTTCCCAATCGATGACCATAGGTCCGCCGTTGGTCCATTTCGATGGAGAGCCAAGGACACTGTAATCCCCGCTCGCTGTCGATGTCAAAGAGTGAGGTCTTCCGCGTAATGGCTCAACTTGATCTTTCCAAGTGGTCCATCGTAGCTCGTAAGGATGACTCGGGCTTCGGCAGGATGTCAATGATGATCAAAAGAGCTCTGGGCATCACGAGGCACATCGCAATCCCATCAGATCGCCTCGACGACCGTCCCCTCGAAGGTACGGCCGAGACCTGGCTCAGTCCCGAAGAACCGATCAGCCGGGTCGAGGAAGAAATCGCAGGCTCGCAAGGAATCATTTTTTTCGAGCACTGTAACTGGCACTCGGAGATGGTGCCGGTCGCAAAGCGAATGGGGGTGAAGACGGTCTGCGTACCCACCTGGGAATGGTTTCGCGGAGTCCTGCCGATCTGGAAGGACGTCGACTTCCTAGCATGCCCTAGCGAATGGACATTGAAGATCGTGCAGTCCTACGGCTATGATCGTGCCGCTCACGTGACTTGGCCGTTGGACACCCAGGACCTCCCTTACCGGAAGATCACAGGCCCGGCCCGACTGTTTATCCACAATGCCGGGCTGGTTGACTCTCAGGACCGAAAGGGCACGGCGGACACGATACGGGCATTTTCCAAAGTCCGCAATCCCGATGTTCGCCTCAAGGTTCGCCTGCAAAAGGAAGCCAAGCTTCCAGCTGGGAATGACCGTGTCGAAATCGTCGTCGGCAACCTTGACGACCACAAGGATCTCTATAGGGAGGGCGACGTCGCGATCCAGCCTTCTAAGATGGAAGGGATTGGTTTTATGGTACTAGAACCGTTTTGCTGCGGTATTCCGGTGATCACCTTGAACTACCCGCCAATGAGTGAATATGTCCAGGATCAGCGGATGTTAGTCAAACCCAGGCTGGGAAAGCGGAGGGCCTTCCCGACCCAGTGGGTCAGGCACGCCCATTTGCGGATTCCTGCGACCGGGGATCTGGCTAAGAAAATCGCGTGGTGCTCCGAAAACGACTTGTCGGCGATCAGCGAAGCAAATCGGCGCGAAGCAGAGGAGCGCTACGCTCGGGACAAGATCATCGATGAATGGAGCCAGGCTCTCGATAGGGTCTTGCAACGACCATGACAGTCACTGCCTGCGTCCCTTGTTATAACAATGAATCGACGGTCGGAGACTCGGTTCGTTCGCTTCTCGAGCAGTCCAGAGCTTCCGACGTTATCGAAGTGCTTGCCATTGACGATGGCTCGACCGACCAGACGGCAGTGAAAGCCAAACTTGGAGGGGCGACCGTTGTATCCATGGGTACAAATCAAGGGCGAGGCGCTGTCCGCGCCAGGGCGATCGAAATTGCCAGGGGCGAGCTTCTTCTCTCTGTCGATGCGACCGCTTTCCTTGCGCCGGATTTCCTGGAGAAGGCGCTTCCCTGGTTCGACGATCCCAGAATGGCCGCGGTCTTCGGCGGGATCACGCAACAACGGTCGCGCACAGCCGTCGATCGGTGGCGCGGCCGCCACCTTTACAAGGACGAGGACAAGGGAGGCGTTACCGAAAAGCTGATCACATGGGGAATCCTAATGCGGCGCTCCGCGATCTTAGATGCTGGCAACTTCGATCCCTCGCTGCGCCACAGTGAAGACGCTGAACTCGGAAATCGCGTGCTCGCAAAGGGGTGGAAGCTAGCATACGAACCAAGCGCCATAGTAACGACGATGACTTCGAACACCCTTGGCGAGGTACTGGAACGTTATTGGCGCTGGTATGGCGGAGTCAACCCCAAGTTCCATTTCAAGGACTATGCTCGAGCATCCTGGTATTCATTGCGGGTGCTTGCCGTTAGAGATCTGCGATCACGCGATCTGCCAGGTGCGGCTATCTCTCTCATTCTTCCTCATTACTGCGCCTTTCGTTCGTTGAGGGGGCGCTAGCGGCACGGTTGTGGCATGATTTTTGAACGCGTAGATCTGTATCGAACCCAGGTCGCAGAATCAGCGGAGCGTCATGGATCAAGTCAATAAGGTCAATGAGCGAGGCTTGATATCCGTGGTCGTACCTACGTGCCAGCGGGACGACCTACTAGCAAAGTGCCTTGATTGCCTCGCCCACGGTGCTCAAACAATCCCCGCGGGGCGCTACGAAGTCGTGGTCACCGACGATGGCCGCGAGTCCACAGCGGAGCGGATGGTCGCCGATCGCTTCCCATGGGCGAAGTGGGTTCAGGGACCAGGGCGTGGGCCGGCTGCCAACCGCAATCACGGCGTTAGGAGTTCCGCGGGAAGATGGATCGTGTTTACCGACGACGACTGCCTGCCCAAACCCGGCTGGCTGGCGGCGTACCTAGAGTCCATTTCAGATGGCTTCGAAGTTTACGAAGGCAAGACGATCTGCGAGGATATCATTCGATCTCCGCTCTACGAGGCGCCCATTAACGAAAAGGGGGGATTCTTGTGGTCCTGCAACATGATGATCAGCCGCCAACTGTTCGACGAGTTGGGTGGATTCGATGAGAATTTCCCGTTCCCCGCTATGGAGGATGTCGACCTTCGCGAGCGTGTTCAGGAGTCGGGCCGAAGTTTCCTCTTTGTTGAAGAAGCCGTTGTCAACCATCCGGTTCGCCGAAAGAGGAGCGGGAGGCGTATGGGCGAACTCCACGAGGCTCTCGTCTACGACCTATTCAAACACGGGAAGCGACCAAGCCTTTGGCGTACTTTCGTCGCCCCCCTCACGATCTCCACTGTGAGAATCGCAGCCCGGTCTAAAGTTTGGTATCACGTTCCCGCGGGCCTGGCTCACGCAGCCGTTGAAATCGGCGTCGTTATTTTTTCATTCCGCGGATGGGTCAAGAAGCATTCACCTAATCGACTTGTGCCGACAGCCGGGAAGTCCGGCTCTCAGCAAGGCCCGGTGGAAGGTGCCCCATGAAAGAAGTCACTCCGGATTCGACCTGGCCCGAAAGCTGGCAGCTGAGCTACAAATACGACCTGATGGAGTTGTACGGAGACAACCGGATACGCGGATATTGCTACGCGTACCAGTCCCGGTTTCAGAACACGCTCGAATTGGTGAAGATGGTAGCCAGTCCGCCCGCCAGAATCCTGGATGTCGCGGCAGCGCAGGGCAACTTCTCTCTGAGGTTAGCTGAAGATGGTTTTCATGTCACATGGAACGACCTTAGGGAGGAACTCATCGACTATGTCCGCCTCAAGTACGAGAAAGGAAGCCTGGAGTTCATGCCGGGCAACGTCTTCGAGCTCAAACCTGAGGCCCTGTTCGACGTCGTCCTCATTACAGAGATTATCGAACATGTAGCTCATCCCGACGAGTTCCTCGAGCATATTGCGAAGCTCCTCAAGCCGGGCGGACACATTGTCATGACGACTCCGTTGGGCAACTACTTTAGGAATCATCTGCCCAAGTTCTCGGACTGTCCCGACCCCTCCCAGTTCGAGGCCATGCAGTTTAAACCAAACTCCGACGGCCACATCTTTCTGCTCCACCTCGACGAGATCTACGACCTTGCTAAAAGATCCCACCTCGAAGTCGTTGACCTGAGGCTGTCGAGCAATCCGCTGACCAGCGGGCATGTCAAGCTCGAGACCGCTCTCAAGGTCCTGCCGCGCCGCCTGGTGTTCGGACTGGAGGGTGTATCGAGACGCTTGCCGAGGAAGATCGCCGCGAAATTCCATTCGGGTGTTGCGGTGCTGTTGAGGCGCCGCGAACCGTAGGCTAATTCAGTTTAAGCATGCTTGTCACTTGACTGTCGTCTACCTTGCTAGGTTATCGGTTTTGGGATTATCGGAAAACATACGCGAGCTGCACAAAGTCAATGTTTCGCTACCTGGCACGCTCTGTGCTTTAGCCCTACCAAGGGTGACCCCCTAGACTCTCTCCGTCCATTTGTATTCCCATGCTGGTATTTGCCCACAAAGGGAGGCCATTCGTCATCCAAATCAACGAGAAAGCAGCATGCTGAAAGAGATGAGAGACCAACCTAGGGAGGCGAGCGAGTCGGTCGCAACTCCCGCTCCTTTGTGCCTGCAGCTGCGTTCCTGGTCTGACTCCGCAAACCTCGACGTGCTCCGGACGTTCGCTGTCACCTGCGTAGTAGCGCGTCACGTCATCGGCAATCTGGGAGTCAACGGAAACCGTTTCTTTCAGCCGCAGGCTCTTGGCATCTTCGGGGTGCTCTTGTTTTTTGTGCACACGTGCCTTGTTCTCATGGCATCTCTAGGACGTCACGAAGGTGACGGCTCTCGTTTGGGCGTCTACTTCTGGCCCTTCATCACGCGCAGAGTGTTCCGAATCTATCCTCTCTCCATTGCCGCAGTGCTCATTGCAGCGATAGTCGTAAACGCAAGCGCTTCGACGATTTGGCCGAACCTCCTACTTGTTCAACACATTGTCAAGGTGCCGAGCATCCCTCCCCCGTTGTGGAGCTTGCCCTATGAACTCGCGATGTACTTGGCCCTTCCAGCAATTTTTCTCTGGACCAGAAGGTCGGGCCCGCGACCCATTTTGGTCGCGTGGGTGGTTTTCATGACCTTGGCGATCTGCCAAAAATATGTGTCGTCGATCCCAGAAATGCTGCAATATGTTCCGGCGTTTCTACCGGGGGTCCTCGCATTCCTGCTGAGGCGTCGCGAACGCTGGCCCGCCTGGCTACTTCCGGCGACGTTGATAGTTGGGCTTATTGTCGACATGGCTCTGTACGCGAAATTCGGGGGGCAAGCGCTGGTAGGAGCTCCCATCTGCCTTGGAGCGGGACTCCTTTTACCGAATCTAGTCGAGGTCAAGTCGACATGGGTGCGGCTTAGTGCGCGCACTATTGCAAAGTATTCCTATGGCATATACCTATTCCATTCAATCGCACTCACAACGTTTGCAAGTGAAGGAGGAGTACCAGCCCGTCTACCGATCTTACATGGCTGGACCGCGATCGTCATCGCCCTGATAGCCACCGCAGTGGCATCTGTGGTCAGCTACCACCTTCTGGAGCAGCCCATGATACGGCTCGGAACTAATGTATCAAGACGACTAAGGAATCACTTGGCTACTCGGCGAAAGAAACCTCTTCCAGCATGACCAGCCGGGCACGTTCCTTTGGGCTACGCGTGACAGTTAGTTTGCCGAGTCGCTAGGTAGGCTGGCAGTGATGAGAGCGGTTTTGGTCACCGGCGGAGCCGGATACATCGGCAGCCACACTGCGAAGGCATTAGCTGCCGTCGGATTCGAGCCGGTGGTCCTCGACAATCTTTTCCGTGGGCATCGATGGGCGGTTCAATTCGGACCGTTCGTCGAGTCGGACATCAAAGACACCGAGACGGTTCGCGCTGTAATTCGCGATCACGGGGTTGAGGCCATCGTTCATTTCGCCGCCCTCGCATACGTCGGCGAATCGGTCCAAAAGCCAGGGCTCTACTATTCGAACAACGTGGAGGGTCTACGCAGCATTCTTGACGCAGCCGCGGCGGAAGGCGTAGATAAGGTCGTCTTTTCCTCTTCATGCGCGACGTATGGCGATCCCGAGCGGATTCCCGTGGATGAAGGTTGCCGACAATCGCCCGTAAGTCCCTATGGCGACACGAAGCTGATCGGTGAGCAAATGCTCCGCTGGTTCGATAACGGCTACGGAATTCGTTCCGCAGCACTGCGATACTTCAATGCGGCGGGCGACGATCCGGATGGCATGGTTGGCGAAGATCATGACCCCGAAACGCACTTGATTCCAAGTGCAATTCTCGCGGCATTGGGGCGCCGCCCCCCGCTCGACCTATTCGGGACTGACTATCCGACAAGGGATGGGACGGCCGAGCGCGATTACGTCCACGTTTGCGACCTGGCAAGAGCTCACGTCCAAGCTGTCCGCTATCTCACGGATGGCGGCAAGACAACGGCTCTAAATCTCGGAAGCGGCACCGGTAGCACTGTTCGTGAAGTCATCGCCATGGTGGAAGCTGTATCCGGGCTGCCCGTTCCTTTGGTGGAGAAGCCTCGCAGAGCCGGAGACGCAACCGCGCTCTTCGCAGCGGCTGGATTGGCGCGGGAAGTGCTGGATTGGAGAACCGAGCAGAGCGATCTCAGGTACATCTGCGAGACGGCCTGGCGCTGGCACTCGCGGTAGATGGAATAGTCTGACCGCGAGCCGCTCTGTGGAGTACTCAACGCTATTATAAGCCCTCGACTTGTCGAGAGGCATTGATGCGCTTCCAACTTGGGGCCGGTTCCTTGAATAAGTGTATGCAACCTTATGTTTTCGAGAGCACGCACCTTCTTGGATCAGTCTTACGTCAAGTCCTCATTAGCCCGGATTGGATGTCCAAGCTGTCATTGTTGGCAGCCCGCAAATCCGCCAAAGGCGGAAAGGGATAGAGGTACCCGGGCGCACGCCAACTGCCGAAGGCAAAAGCAACGTGTTGGGAGCACGATCGGCGTGAATGCGGGGGTTGCGTCATATGCCAAATATCTATCGACCTCGACTTGGTTTCGCCGGAATGCTCGCAGCGATCGTTTCTTTCACCTTAATTTCAACAGGTCTGGTGCAGGCCGACCTGAGCACTGGACCCAGTCGACCGGCGGCAAGCAACCCTTTACTGGCTCCGGCGATGACCCGAAGCAATTCCGGGGGCGAAAAGGAGCTTTGGGCTCGGTTTCAACAGATTCCAGCGCCGCTATTCGGCGGGCAGCCCATTCGCTTCACTTTCACTCTCGATCATAGCTATTCGACATCGGCAGGCGCGTTCGATCCCAATACGGGACGCCTAATTAAGACGATCTGGCGGAACGTTCGCTATCCCGCAGGAACGTTTTCCGCAACATGGGACGGGACGAACGACGCTGGAAGCCCAGTCGCCGGGGGAACCTACCAGATCAAGGTTCTCTACCACAACGTGAAGTACGTTTGGGACGGAAAGGTCGGAAACACCTCGTCTAGCTTTACGGGCGACCACTACTGGCGCACCTATTTCTCCCTCGGATCTGTTGGGAGCCTGGCTGTCACAGGCAACACTGGCTACCTCACAATCGGATACGTGGAGCAGCAAGCTCGGGCAAAGTGGTTCAGCCTTTCCGACCCGTCTACTCCCTTTGACGCGGTAGAGACCCTCCAGGAAGTGAAGTGGTCACTCGTGGCGACTGACGGCGTCCGTTACTACCTTGCTAACACGGGCGATGGCAGCGACGCCTTCAGCTCCACTTTCGTCGCCGCATACAACGTCGCTGACGGAAAGCAGTCCACGTTCTCAGCCGGTTCAGACGTAAAGACCTCGAGCCCGAACGTAACTGAGTTTGGGACCGCGATTGACATCTCGCAGAAAAGTACTCTTAATACGGCTTCCTTTGATGGCTCATTCGTCGGGACGAATCTGGCTACTGGACTAGCAGTTCAGAGTTCGGGCAACATCCTCGCCGTTGCTCATGGACCGCTAAACACGATCCGGCTCTACGACAAGACGTCGGGCGCAGCTCTTGGCAGCATCTCCGTGAATAACCCCGGCTCAGTCGCCTTTGATGCCAATGGCGATCTTTGGGTGTTGACCGGTACGACCGCGCAGCGCTATACATCGGTTTCGAGCTCGCCAACGGTCGTGGCCACCATTTCGGGGCTTTCCGGGCCGATAAGTATCGCCACCCACCCATCCGATGCGAACACAATACTCGTCGCCGACGGCGGCCAAAGCCAGCAGGTGAAGGCCTTTAACGCAAACGGCAATCCCGTGTGGGCCTACGGTTTGCAGGGAGGTTATGCCGCCAACGGGCCAACAGTTCGTAACGACGTATTTCAGTTCGGCGGACAGGCCGGCCTTGCGGTTCAGAGCGACGGATCATTCTGGATTATCGACGGAGGCACAAACCGCGTTCTGCATATCTCCGCCGCGGGAACTTACTTAGCTCAGATCGGATTCACGCCGGGGTGCTATTGCTCCACCGCGGACGACAACAATCCAAGCCGAACCTTTGTCGGATTCCTCGAGTTCGACGTCGACTATTCAAAGCCGTTGAAGCCAGGCGATCCTTCGGCTCCGGGCGGAAACCGGTGCTGGACCCTCGTGAAGAACTGGGCCGCCGGAGCACCTTCCAGATACTGGCAAAACGGCTACGCCTGGGGCTTTTCCGGCCTCTCTGCCGTCGACACGCTCGTCAATGGGCGGACCTACGGCCTAGTCACTGACTGGAGCGTTCAGGCCAACGGGGCGCGACAACTCGTCGAGTTGACCCAAAACGGTCTCAGAGAGACCGGCATGATGCTCGCCCCTAGGAGTTCCATCTATCCGGATGGAAGCATCCGATGGGAAGGGTCGTCTGGCGGCGTGCAAACCATCTACAAAGCATCATTGACCGGCTTCGACCTTAATGGCAACCCTCAGTGGGGCCAACCGACCGTAATCGCCTCGTATCCGATGAATTCGCAAAGTCCTGCCGTTTCGGAGGGCCAAGCGACGGGAGTCGAGGGTTATCGTTTTCCAACGACCTCCACAGGTGTCACCGTTTCACTCAACAGCTCAACTCCCTACAATCCAGGGGATTTCGGCGCCAATACGGCCGGCATGCACCTGGGGGGCGTGAGACAGGGCGCGACAAATTGGCTTTGGCAGGCCAGCCCCTCGGTGGGCACCAGCTCGCGCCCGTTCGACGAAAAGTGTTCGTTCGATTATGGCGACGGCATCAGCTATGCCGCAAACAACGTCATGGCCTGTGGCCGGAGTATCGTTTACGGCTTCTCGGGGGAGTTCTGGTACCAAGCTGAAGCCGACCAGTTCATGCACTTCTTCGACGATGGTCTCGTCGTGGCCCAATTCGGAACCTCAGGTGATACCACGAGCCCGGCCGGTTACGGCGTGGCCGGCATGGGCGGTAATTCGCTGAACCCGGTTCTTGTCAACAACCACGGCGAAACCTACCTTTACGTTTCCGACGAGGCCGAGCATGGCGGTCTGCACCGCTGGCACTTGGTTAACGCCTACACCATCCGCGAGATGAGTGGCACTGCGCAGCTCGGAGGCTCGGTAACGCTTAACCCTCCTTCGGCGCCATTCCCTACGGGGCTAAGGGTCACGCCCGGGGAAGGGCAGGTTACGGTCACATGGCAGCCAATATCATGGGCAACATCATATAAGGTGAAGTACTCGACTCAATCGGGTGGTCCCTATACCGCGATCCCAGTTAAGGGAACAAGCTTTGCGGTAACCGGATTGAACGACCATCAAAACTATTACTTCGCGGTGAGCCCAATGATGGGCGCCCAAGAGTACGCGAACTCCGATGAAGCAAGTGCCTTTCCCGCAGACATTACGAGCCCGGTTCATCCTGCGGGACAAGTCGACACATCTCATCGGAACTACAGTGTCTATCCGATCGACACATCCGCTCAGTATCCGTTGCAGTTGGAGACCTCGACTAACATCCTTGGTTCTATCAATCAAACCAACCTGGGACATGGCGGATACTGCATCTTCGACTACCCCACCGTTGGAGCGAAATTAAGCCATCTGCCTACCGGGGCCTCGATCATGGTGGGACCCGGTTGGACGAGCGATCCCGCAAAGGCATGGGAGGGCGCGTTGTTCCGGGTTAACGGCGTAAACGGTCCATTGAATGCTTTAGTCTCTGATCCCAACGGCATCACCACCACATCCCAGGACCTTACAATATCGGTGGATCCCGGCGACACCCAGTGGCACTATCTGACCCTGTTTAGCCCGCCAACGTTCTCCAATGCACGTATCTTCCAAGTAGTGGTCACCCCCAAGGGACAGGCATCTCCATCCGCGGTTGAGAGCGTGAATGACCCGATCAACCGAGGAAGCATGCACGTCCTTCAGTTCCTTATCAAGGGCCCTGTTACAGTCACCGTACCGGCTGGCGCTCTCGACGCGACGATGCAGGCCATCTTTTTGGATCCGGCCGATGGATCCTAGCGAAGTAAGGAATACATCATCCCGGAAGGTGGCAAACGCGGGGTAATCACTTCTCCTCACGACAAGCGAATGCGTGGCAAAGGGAGAGAGACACAGCGATGAAGGGCACAGGATATCATAGGACTGGCCGAAGAACCATGGCAACCTGGTGCGGTCAGATCGCAAAGCGGCGCCAACGCCGCCCCTACCGTTTTGTCTACGATTTGCCACATCGTGCCATCGATACCTCCGGAGTTTAATGGCCTCGGGGATTACTGCTATCAGCTTTGGAAGCATTGGCCCGAGCCGAAGCCGGAATGGGAGATCTTGGCCACCCGTCGCCCGGCAGGTGCGAGAGAATTCTGGCCAGAAGCGAAGATTCACGAGTTCAGACTTTCGAGAGTTGGCTTAGAGGCGGCTCTGTGGCATTCGCGCGCGGACACCGTCGTGCTGCACTATGTGGGATACGCGTATGCGCGCAGGGGGGTCCCGTCCTGGCTTCCCAAGGCGCTCGCCGACTGGAAGGCAGCCGCCGGCGGTCGGCTGGTAGTGATGTTTCACGAGCTATATGCCGTAGGACCGCCTTGGTCCAGCGTCTTCTGGTTGTGTCTAGCACAAATGGGGGTCGCGCGGAAGCTCGCCTTGATCGCCGATAGCTGGGTTACGAGTTGCCCAAGTTACATGGCGGCGTTTCGCAAGTACCTACGGGTCGACATTAGCAAAGGAATCATGATCCCGATCGGGACTACGATTGAGCCGATCCGGGCGCCGAGTTGGGATCGGCCGTGGCCACCAGCGAACGGAGGCAAACTGCGAATCGTCATTTTTGGGATGCCTCTCACTCGGTTGCGCACTCTCAGAATCCATCAGCATCTCCTCAAGTTGCTTTATGAGAGGGGACTCATCGAGTCCCTTACCCTTGCCGGCAAGTCGGATCAGCCTGGATTCATCCTCGACGAGACCAATTCTTTGCTCGCCAAAATCGAGTGCACTGACCTCGTTCAACGATCCTATGACCTTGCATCGCCCGACGTGAGCGCCGTCTTACTCGATCAGGATGTCGGTTTGATCCACAATCCCTACGGAACGCTCACGAAGAGCACGGTTTACGGCGCCTACCGCACGCATGGCCTGCTTACGGTAATTCCACCGGAACCGGGCACGGCGCCTGGTCCTTACGTGGTCAACGATGATCGTCGGCCCGAGAATTGCCTTCTGGAGTTGGGGCGAAAGCATGCGGGGATCCGCGAGGGCAGCGAACAGTTCCTGTTTGAGCATGTCAGCGCAAAGTTCGCGGAGACTTGCCGTCCGTAGTCGATCGCAAAAACATAGAGGGGTTAGTTGAATCCAGATAGCCGACTCGCATACCTGGTGTCGCATCCGATCCAATATCAGGCCCCACTTCTCAGGCGGATCGCGAGCGAGCCTGGAATCGATCTCACGGTGTTCTTCATCAGCGATTTTTCTCTGCGCGAGTACCGGGACGAGGGCTTTGGCGCGGCCCTGAAGTGGGACATTCCTTTGCTGGGCGGATACAAGCACGAAATGTTGGAGACCGTGGGTGATTCGTTCCCCGTAACGGGAATCAGACCTTGGGTAAAGAATTTGCGGTCAGTTCTTCGCAACGGGAACTTCGACGTGCTCTGGCTTCACGGTTATTCCCAAGTTACGAGCCTTCGAGCGATCGCGATGGCCCGCAAACTAGGGATCAAGACGCTCGTGCGATCTGACGGTCAGTTGGCGAGCGCCGAAGGACGGCCGGCAGTTCGACGGATCAAGGCGATGGCCGTCCGAAGGCTCTTTCGACTGATCGACGGGTTTCTTTCGGTGGGCTCGATGAACAGCCAATACTATGAGTATTTCGGAGTTGCGCCGGATCGGATCTTTGATTTGCCCTATGCCGTCGATAATGAGTTCTTCCAATCGCGAGCGCTTGCCGCATCGGGTGACCGCGAAAGCCTCAGGCGCCTGCTTGGACTGGAACCGGGACGCCCCATCATCCTCTTTGCTTCTAAACTTATTGAGCGAAAGCGGGCGATCGACCTACTGGAAGCCTATGCGTTGCTCCCTCGGGAAAATGGCGAACCTAACCCGTACCTCTTGTTCGTCGGCGATGGCGAGGAGCGGCCCAATCTCGAACAACGCCTGCGAGAGCTTGATCTGGCGTCGGTCCGATTTCTAGGATTCCGGAACCAAGGCGAATTGCCGGCTCTCTTGGACCTTTGCGACGTGTTCGTTCTGCCCTCGGTCCGGGAACCATTCGGACTCATCGTTAACGAAGCAATGAACGCGGCGCGGCCCGTTATCGTAACGGACGAGGTGGGAGCGGCTCCCGACCTCGTGGAGAATGGCGCCAACGGGTATGTCGTGCCGGCAAGAGATCTATCTGCTCTGGCATCGGCCCTGCATGACGTGACCTCAAATACCGACAAAGCTAAACGGATGGGTCTAAAAAGCAAAGAAATGATCGATCGTTGGGATTTCGAGTCCAACGTCGCCGGACTTTGGGAGGCCCTAGGCAGTTTGCTCCCCGAACGGACATCCCACGCTCGGTCGAGGTTGAGCCCGTGAACCTTCTGCTTTCGCACGGAGTAGGCAGCCAGTTCGTCCGGCAGGCAGCGCGGGCATTCGAGGATGCGGGCGTGCTCGCCGAATTCTGGACGAGCATCGCTCGCGGTAAGGAATCGAAGGTCGATTCCCTACTTCCATCTCGAGTCCGAGAAGAAATGCGGCGGAGGGCATACGACGACGACATTCTCGCCAAGACCAATTCTCAGTTCTCACGAGAAGCGCTGAGACTTCTTGCCAGCCGGTCTGGCCACCCAAATCTGATCCGCGAGCAGAGCCCGATCAGTGTCGAGTCTGTAATCCGCAGCGTCGATCGGGGCGTTTCAAGGCGACTTGATCGTGGCGGGATCGACACGGTTTACGCCTATGAGGACGGAGCGGTTGAGTCCTTTCGAATGGCCAAGAAAAAGGGCATTCGATGCGTCTATGAACTCCCGATCGGCCATTGGCGGCTCGGCGTTCGCATCTTCCATGAGGAACTCGCGTTGCAGCCGGAATGGGCAAGCACTCTCGACGGCCTGCACGACTCGGAAGCAAAGCTGGCGGGAAAGGACGAGGAAGCCCGACTCGCGGACTTGATTATCGTTCCAAGCCAATTTGTCGCCGACAGCTTGGCTGAGTGTCCCGGCGTTAGCGCCGAAATCAAGGTCGTCAATTACGGCTGCCCACCGGCCGTTTCCGAGGTTACGATTCAAGAGAGCGGGCCGCTTCAAGCGCTCTTCGTGGGCTCGCTTGGAGCCCGAAAAGGAGTTCCATACGTCTTTGAGGCAGTGAAGCGCTCTAAAGTCGATTTGACCCTGATTGGGCCGAGGCCGGGCGCATCCTGCCCGGCGCTCGAATCGGCGCTACCGGCGCACCGCTACCTCGGTTCGATCCCAAGGGATCGTGTGCTTGAGGAAATGCGAAGGCACGATGTGTTTGTTTTTCCAACCCTTTTCGAGGGTCTCGCGAACGTTCTTCTGGAGGCTTTGTCGAGCGGCCTGGTCCCGATAACGACGCCGAATTCGGGAGCGGCGGGGATCATCGAAGATGGCGTTAACGGCTTTATCGTGCCGATGCGTAGCAGCGCGGCAGTCGAAGAGAAGCTTGATTTGCTGAGCAGCGACCGCAAGCGGCTGCTGTCGATGAAGGAAGCAGCCCTGTCGACGGCGAAGGTGCATTCCTGGGATCGTTACCGCGAGCAACTGGTCACCGCAGTGGGAGCTCAGCGGAAATGAGTGCGATTGCAATGGATCGGCCGATTCCCATGTTCGGCAACATAAAGGCGATCCGGACGCTGATTTGGATCTATCTCTTCCTGTTGATTTTCGAGGGTGCGCTACGAATGCTCATCCCGCCCCTGTCCAATGCCTTGCTAGTCGTCCGAGACCCATTTCTGCTGGCGGCTTATTTGATTGCCCAACTCTCAGGAGTATTTCCGTGGAATCGCTTCGTGGTCATGTTTTGGTTCTTGGGTGTGATCGCGCTGACGGTTGGAGTTCTTCTGTTGCCTCATCAGCCGCTGGTCGTTCTATACGGTTTTCGCGTCGCTTTCCTTCACGTGCCGCTGATCTTTCTTATCACTAGGTTGATTGATGCCGAGGACTTCCTAAAGATGCGACGCTGGTTTCCCATATGTGCTGTTCCGATT
>CAZNUL010000058.1:0-24830 GCA_964576205.1 uncultured Fimbriimonadaceae bacterium
CCACATACCTCTACTGTACACACTCCGTAGGGTCACTATGCCGTTAATGTCATCATCACCCCCTAGTCTCAAATGGGCCCATTACACGACATCATCTACGAGCACCCCCAGTGGTTCTTGGTGGTGATCGTCTCATGGATTGCGATCTCGGTCTGGATCGTTTCGCTCGTGAACTGGATGATCATGGGCGAGGTCGATGCCCTGTTTGGATTTGCCGGCATTGGGCTGGCCTTGGTCTTCGGCTACTTCAGTTTCATGCCGCCGCTCGAGTCGTTGCGCCCGTTCACGGCTTTGGCCACGGTTCTCACGGTCGTGATCTTCCCAATCCTTCGCAAGGCGCTCAACGATCGAGAGCTTCTAAAGATCGACATCGAGGCGATGGAGAACGCGTACGAGCTGCTCAAACTTAGGCCGGACAACGATCCGATGCGCTTCAAGCTGGCGAAGCTCCTCTATGAACGCGGCCACATCGAGTCAGGGCTTGGAATCGGCGCCGAGGCCCTCAAAGGAATGCCAGAAAAGGTCTTCAACGAGGAGCATCGGATGTACTCGCGGTGGAAGCGCCAAAACCCGCAAGTGCGGCCGGATAAGACGGTGACTTGCGTCGACTGCGGCCAACCGAATCACGCATGGGCGATCGACTGCGAACGCTGTGGCCAACCGTACTTGCTTGATCGGGCCCGAGGAGTTTTGATCGGCCGCCAATTCGGAAAGAAGCTCATCGCCGGCTGGATCGCGGGCCTCCTTGCTCTGATCGGTATTCCGGCGGCCTCGTCGTTGCCGCCGACGATCGCGATCGTGACCATGGTTGCGATCATGGTCGCGGCCGCCGTCGTGGTTTGGCTGGCTCTCCGGCCACCGCCGGCCCGCGCCTCTAAGTGAAATCGAATGAAGCTGATGGACCGCTACATCGTGAGGGAGCTCATCGTGCCCTTTCTTGCCGGGTCGATTATCATCGCCCTGATCTTCGATGCGAATCAGCTGATCTACATCCTCAAACAGTTCAATTCGCAAGTCATCCCGGTTTCGGCGATGCTCCAGATGATCCTCTTCCGGACGCCCTATTGGTTGAATCTGACCCTCCCGATGGGGATAGCCCTTGCTTCGTCTCTCGCGATCACCAGGCTTGCCCGGGAGTCCGAGATCACCGCCATGCGCGCCGGTGGCGTGCGGATGATCCGCATCGTCGCACCGGTCGCCTTTTTCGGCTTGGTCGTCGCCGTTGGAAACTACCTCCTCGTTGAAAAGGTGATCCCAAGGACCGAACAGCGCGCCCTGCAGCTCGAGGTCGACTCCGCGATCGCGTCGGGGCAGCAGATGCTCCACACGAATGTGTGGATCACTTTGAAAGGCGGCTACAGCGCCACGTTCCAGTCGATCGAACGCCAGCCGGATGACTCTTTGCTGATCAAGGGAGTCGCGCTTGGCCAGCGGCCGGCCGTTGACACCGTGACGTTTATCACGGCCCCATCGGGAACCTATAAGGATGGAATCTGGAAGTTTCAGAACGTGACGTTCTGGCAGCTTTCGCCGATCGCGCTCAAGCTCACCACTGGTTCGGCTCGGGAGATGATCATCTCCCAGCCCATCTTTATCAACGACATGTTCGATCCGAACACGGAGCCCCAAAACAAGACGCTCTCCCAGCTCTCCGCGGCGATCAAAGCTGGGAAGGCGGCGAACCATGACATGACGCAAGAGGAGATCCAGTACTACGAGCGGTTCAGTGCTCCCTTTACTTGCATCATCTACGCCGTCGTCTGCCCGATTTTCGCGGTCATGTTCGCGCGTTCGGGGAGCTTTGCCGGTCTCATGCTCAGCTTCATTCTCGTGATGCTGAACTACAACGCTTTTGTGGTCTCCACCGAAATCTTCGGCCGTAACCACTGGTTTAGCCCTTGGCTGGCGGCCTGGGCGCCGAACTTCATCTTCGCCGCCCTCGGTCTCCTAGGTGTGCGGAGGCTGGAGTGAGATGTGCCGGGAACGCGACCATTCGGGTCGCTCCGGATCGACCTGGTTGGTCGCATTCCCATCGCTTGCGCATGCCCGTCGCAGCGCTCGCGGCAGCCTTGGCACTGCAAGCCCGGGCTCAGGTCTTTTCCGGACCGATTACCGCCGGAATCAAGACCCTGCAGGAGAACAACCTACTGCCGATGCCGGAGCAGGTCAGTCCGACCCAGCCGAGCGGCAATCCCTTGCCGCCCGCTCGGCGCGCGAGCGACCTACCGCCCGCCGGTGACTTCGATCAGGAAAACGGCTACTTCAACCTCATCAACCATGGCGGTTCGTTCGAACAAAAGAACGGTCAACTCCACGTTGACGGTGGGATCGAGTTCACCGACCGCGGCTACCACTGCTGGGCCGACGAAGCGTTCGGGGACCGGAATACAAACGTGTTCACTCTGAAGGGAAACGTCCGCGTCGAGGGCAGAGACGAAAGCATCACCGGCGACACGGTCGTCGTTGATTTTACGAACAAGACCTTTATCGCCGAGAACGCCGAGTCGATTCTGAGGCCCGGCCTTACCAAGGGCCTGATCGACAACCTGTACGTCAAAGGCGCCAACTCGCACGGCGGCGAAGCCGAGGTTTGGGGCGAAAACACGTCGTCGACGACTTGCAGCTACGCCTCACCGCACTTCGAGATCGAATCCGAAAGCACGGATGTGCGGCCAGGTACCCGAGTGATTTTCCGCAAGGCGAAGATCATCATCCTCGGCCATGTCGTCCTCAAGCTGCCTTATCTTTCGATCCCTCTCGACGAGCGAACCTACAACAATTTGCCGGTCGTCGGAAAAGATTCGATCGCCGGCTACTTCATCAAGAACCGATACGCCTTTCCAATCAGCCACTCTGCCGACTTCATCAGCCGGTTCGACTACTACACGAAGCTCGGACTTGGCCTTGGAGGCGGAGTCAAATCCGACAACCCGACGACTCACAGTGCCTTCAGCGTCTACACGATCCAGGGACCCCAGCCGGAGTTGGAGCTTCTCGCTCACCATCAACAGAACTTCAAATGGGGCACTCTTACGTTCGACAACAGCTACGAGGACGACAACTACCTCATCTCCAGCCAGAGCAAGATCCTCAATACGCGCGCGAACATTTACGTGCCCCAGCGAACGAAATACGGCATGTCAAGCGACCGCTTCAGCTTCTTCCGCACGGACAGCAACTCAACGGGATCGGATTCCCATCAGCAATCGATAGTCGTCGACGACACCCGGTTCTGGTCGAAGAAGGTTAACACGACGTTCGACTTCAGACTGTCGCAAAGCTCGAGCACTTTCACCGGAGGTCAGCCGATCCACCGAGAGGAGGCGGATGTTAACTTTCGCATCGTCGATGATCTCGAGAAGGCCAAAGCCCAGCTCGACTATATCCGCAGCATCCCCATCGGAATGACGACCACGACCTTCTTCACGTCTTCCGACGTGACGCCCGCCTTAACCCTCCTGAGCGATGCCGCCAAGCTCTATGGTCAGAAGTTCGCACAAAAGTTTCCCTTCCAGATTCAGCTGGGATACGGCGAATACGGCGATCCGATCACAAAAGGCCGGCTGACGCGAAGCGACCTCGATTTCAACTTCCACAACGTGCCGAAGAATCCCGCTCACTGGTCTCTGGACTATCAGGGCGAGTTCAAGCAGGATCTCTACAGCGACAACACGGCTCAGTACATCCTAAGCGAGAACACCCAAATCAACTACAACTTCCACTCCAACAGCCACTTTCACATCAGCTACAACTACTTGCGGCCATATGGATACACGCCGCTCCAGATCGACCGGCGCGGCGAGTCGAACGATATCATCGCCGATCTGAGCTACTCTCCGATTAAACACCTGATGGTCGGCCTCGCAACCGGATATGACTTCGACTTGATCAAGGAACATCAGCCGACCCCCTGGCAACAGGCGGGCCTGCAAGCGACCTACACTCTCGGCAAGACATTCTCCTTCAGGGCCCTCTCGACGTACGACACGACTCTGAAGACCCTAAGCAGCACGCGCTTCGATCTCACGTGGAGCACTAAGCCAACGTTCCTTAGCCTTGGCGCCAAATACGATGGCGAGCGGCACAAATGGGCGGCCGCCAACATGTACTTGGACGGCTTCCAGATTGGCCGCCTCCGGACGAGCCTCCTCCTCAACTACGACGGGTACACGAAGCAGTTCGACGCGATGCACTATTCGTTCATCTACGACCTTCACTGCGCCGAGGCCGTTCTCCAGGTTATCGACAACCCGACCGGATTTAACGGCGGCCGGTCCATCTACTTCTTCATCCGCCTCAAGGCGCTGCCGTTCGACACCCCGTTTGGGACAGGCACCCACGGCCAACCCATCGGCACCGCAACTGGCCGAGACTGAAGTAGAAGCTCAAGGTTTTCTGCTCGAAGATTCCAAGCTCCAACCCCCAAATTCCAAATTCCAAATTCTAAATTCAAACTCACGAGCTCGCGCTCGTGTACTGCGTCAAGGCAAATCGCCAGAACCATCGGGCGATCGCCATAAAGGCGAGCGCCCACACTACCCCAAGCACCACCATCCGAGGATCGAATCCATTCTTAAGCTGGCTGGACGGGATCGTCGCGATGAAGGCCAGCGGAATGAAATAGACGAAGACCCTCCTGAGCCCCATGCTGTAGATGTCGATCGGGAACCTCGAAATCTGGGTCAGCGTCTCGCCGAGGACCCACAGATTGTCGACCCGCACCAGCCAGATCCCGGTCGTCATCAAGATCAAATTGAACGAGTAGAAGATTAGGAGCGACGCGATCACCAGAACCAGATAACCCGACCATTGGGCCAAGCTCGGATGGATATGCGCGGTGGTCACTCCAACCACTACCATAATCAACCCCGCCACGAACGTTCCGATCTGCCCAAACTCGAACTTTCGGATGCTGATCCAAAACTGAGTGTCGACCGGCTTGGTGATGATGAAGTCGAGCGTCCCCTGTCTCACGTGCTGCGGGATCTCGTTAAGGCTGAAAAAGAAGCCGGTGAAGATGGCATTCATGAGGAAGACCGTCGCCGCGAGGACGAACGAGTCGCCCCGACTCCATCCCGCAACCAGATCGGTATTGCGGTAGATCACGAGTAGGATCATCAAGAAAAAGAAGATCCAGATAGCGTTTTGTGCAATCTTGGCAAAGAAATTGGCACGAAACTCGAGCTCACGTGCAAGCGAACTGGTGAAGAAGGTCCGATAGATCTGCCAATAGCGTCGCATCTTTGGAGTGCGCGAACGCGTCCGCGCTTTCAACTGTGGAGCTTGCTCCGTCGGGCCGAAGACTTACTCGAACTATACTTGCTCCGTGCTCGGAGCGCTGGTCACTTTCCTATTCGCGATTGGCGCAGCCTGCTTTGGGCATCTGCTGATCAGCAGACTAACGGCCAGCCTTGATCCGGCACTACGGATCGGCGTCTCCGGCCTCGCGGGGCTCGGCGGGATCGGAACCCTAACTCTGTTCGTCGGCCTCGTTCCCGGTGGACTTTCGATCATAGGCATGACGCTCCTTTGGCTCGTCGTAGTTGCATCGGCGGCCCTATGCTTGCGCGAGGGCAGGCCACAAGTCCGATTCATTCTCCCGAAGGACCTATCGCTGCTTGCTCTGCTCGCCATCGCCCTCGCTCTAATCATCGCATTGGTCAGCGTGCTGGCGCCCAGCGACATCCTCGAATGGGACACCCTGGCGTACCACCTTGCCGTCCCAAAAATCTGGCTTCACGACGGGCAGATCCATCCGATTAGCTTCATCCACCACAGCAACTTTCCCCTCGCCGTCGATAACCTCTACATTTGGGGGCTTTCCTGGGGCGGCGAGTCGGGGGCAAAAGCCTTCACGCTAGCCTTTCACATCTATGGCATCCTCGCGATCTTCGGTCTCGCTCGCCAGGTGTATGGCGAGGTCGCGGCTTGGTGGGCGGCGGTGGCCTGGGCGACGATCCCGGCCGTCCTTTGGCTTAGCGGTACCGGATACATCGATGTTCAGAACGGACTTTATGCCGGACTCGGCATCCTCTTCGCCGCCCTTCTGGCGAGAGACCGGGCTGCCGAATACGGTTGGCTGTCGGGCGTCATGCTCGGCCTCGCGGCGGGCAGCAAGTACACAGGACTCCAAACCATTTTCGCTGCCGCTGTCGTTCTTATTGCAGCCCCCCTTGTCACTAATCGAAAATCGAAAACCGAAAATCGAAAATCCAAAATCGAAAATCCAAAATCATTCCTCGTTCCACTCATCGCCCTCGCGATTGCTTCGCCGTGGTACTTCAAGAACGTCGTTTGGATGGGCAACCCGGTCTATCCGTTCTTCTACAACCAGTTCGGCGGCAAGTATTGGAGCCCGTGGCAGGGCCAGATCTACCAAGCGGAGCAGCAGTCGTTCGGAGTCGCCCGTGAATCCCCTCCGAGTTCGCCGATCCAGCCGCAGAGGATCGGACACGCAGTCCTGGGCCTCGCCTACCAGCCCGGCCGGTACATAAACCCGGGCGAAACTTCGGGGCAGGGCACTCCTCTTGGAGCGACTGGCTTGGTCGCAATCGGTGCGCTGCTCCTGTGGATGATGTCGGGCCGGGCCTCGCCGTTTGAATCCTCGGCGCTAGCGATCATTCTCGTCAGCTTCGGCATGTGGTTTGTGCTCAGCGAGCAAAGCCGCTACATCATTGCGCTCGGCGTGCCTCTTTCCGTTCTCGCCGGAGGCGCGGTAGTTCGTCTGAGATCCGGCCGCTTTCTTGCGGCGGCGATCGCGATCCAGGCCCTCGTTTCGTTCTATGTCGTCAAGTCCCTAAGGTTCGACGACGAGATTCGGGTTGTCACCGGCCAGACTTCGCTCGACGACTACATGAAGCACACCGCGTTCTACGCGATTAGCAAAACCCTCAACGAGGATGTCAAGGGAGGCCGAGTTGCCCTCTTTGACGAGGTTTTCGGGTTTTTCCTCGACGTACCCTACCTATGGGCGAACCCTGGCCATTCGAACGAGCTTGGATACGACAAGATGGCCACCGCCGGCGATCTCGTCTCCGCTCTCAAACGGGATGGAGTCACCCACGTTTACGTCAATTTGATCCCGCCCGGAAGCGATCCATCCGATCCCGAACTCAGGCGCTGGCTCGTGACGCTCGGGCTCGACGGGCTCCCCCAGCCCTACTCGCCGGAGGAGCGCGCCAAGAAGATGCCGGACCTCAACTGGCGCCAGAAGATTCTCCTGGGCGAAGCGATCGCCTCGAACAAGCTGGAGATTGTGGAGCGATTCGGCAGCACCAAGCTTCTGCTGCGGCTTCCGGAGTAGCTTGCACTTTGCACGGCTGCGGCGTCTTGCCGCAGTGTTCCGACGGCTTCCAGGCCGTCAGGACCAGGAGCTGGAAGCTCGTGGCATGCATCGCCCGGAAAGATGCCACATCCAAACTGACACAAATGACCATTTCCCTCATGGGTCTAAAATGGCACATGCATTTTCGTGCTTTGTTGCGCGTGCTTCTACTGACCGGCGTGGCCGTCTTGCCGGCCGCCGGCCTGGTCGGGCTTGCCTCGGCTGGCGATACGCCCGAACAACGTGCTCTCGCTCGAATAAAACAGATGCAGTCCAAATCCGAGTGGCTGCCGACCATGCGCTCGATTTTCGGCGAGGCAAGGAGTGCGAGCAAGCGGGTCGAGGCGCTCGGTGCTATCAAGCAGCTCGACACATCAGTCCTTATGTACACGGCGGACTATGACGAGTACCTCCCTCCCATGACCAAGGACCAGGAGTTTCATGACGTCTTGTACCCCTACGCTAAGAATGAAAGCCTCTTCACGGAAAGTGCTACTGGAAGGCCGTGGGGCCGGAATATCGCTCTTTCCGGCAAGAGCCTGACTGGAATCGAGTCGCCCTCGGAAACCATCCTCCTGTACGGCCGCTCGGTCGATGCTAAAGGCCTTCGCTGTGTCGCCTATGCCGACGGACACGTCAAGAACCTCGACGAGAAGATGGCTGCCGCCATCTTCGCAAAGTCAGGCATTAAGTTCGAGCCGGGCATCGCAGCCGTAAATCCTCGCGGCGGTCCAATCGCCGAGCCCGACCCCCGTTCCGCGACGCTGGAAGAGCTCCTCGCCTACGATCTCGCCGTGCGGAGGTCAAATCTTATGGTCGCCCTTGCCGACGCTCGTCAGCTGAAATTGCCCGCATGGACTTCGTCGTCGGCGGAGCAACTGCTTCCTTTGTGTCCCAACCTGTCGCTCTCCGGCAAGGACCTGGCATCGATCCCATCGGGGCAGGTTTTAGTCTACGAGGTCGAGGGCGATGGGTCGGGGCGTCGACTCATTGGCTTCGCTGGAGGAAGGATCGAGGAGATATCCGACGCCGATCTCGCCGCCAGGCGCGCGGAACTTGGCCTTGGTTCTCCGGTTCAATTCGACTTTGAGAAAAAGGCCCGCGCCGAGCTCGCGTCCCTCGAATATATGATGGACGCGATTTCCCTGGGCGACAGCGGGGCTCTCCTCCCGGTGTTCCGGCAGGCTAAACGTGCTGCTCAAAAAACCGTGACCATCAGCAACCTAAAGCAGTTGGCCCTCGGGGTCATCGGGTACGAGTCCGATCACGACGAAAAGCTCCCGAGCATGTCGTCGCCTGAAGCGATCTCCAACCGTCTTCGGCCTTACGTGAAGAACGAGAACATCCTGCGCGATCCCTTGCTGGAGCTGCCCTACGTTTACGCAAACGCCCTCTCCGGCAAGAGCTTAGCCTCGATAGAGCGAGTCGCCGATACCCCAATGATGTTCGAGGCGGCCAGCTACGATGGCTTGAGGGCGGTCGCCTTCCTCGACGGACATGTGAGGCGCGTATCCGACGCGGAATTCGCCAAGCTGATGGTTCCGCTCGGCGGCGCGCCGGTTCAAAGCGAACGGATTACAAAGCTTGCCGCCGTCGCGGCTCAATTGGTTCGCCTGGATCAGGATCCGTCCCGCACGACCTACGACAAGATCATGGTGCTCATCCAGCCTGAGGCCAGAGGGGAATTCGTCCTGGGCAAACCGATTTCCGATTCGGAAGCGATCTCGCGCGCCGACAAGCTCCTCGCCGATCTACTGGCGATTCCGAGCCCGCCAAAGAAGCTCTTTGGCGAGGTCGTGGATGCGGTCGCATGGCAGTTTTGGCAGCTTGGCGACGAGAAGCGAGCCCGAGCGGCATATGAGCACACCCCGCCAGGCTATAAGCCCGACCCCGCCGGCTTCGCCCTCCGCCTCGCGTCCGGCGACGTCGCCGGCCTCGTTCCCGATCTCGAGGCGGCGGCCAAGGATGCGGAGGACCAGAAGCCGAACAACCCGGACGATTACCTGCACGAGGCTCCGTCTCTCTACCTGACTCTCGGTAGCGCTCACCTCCTGGCCGGAAACAACGGGGCCGCCGAACACGACCTCCAGACGGCTCGCGAATGCGCGCTGCAGACTTTGAACTCCGTCTACTTCGCCATTCTCATAAATCAGGAAGCCCTCTACCAGCAGTTGGGTAGGCGGTCCAAGGGATTTGCCCTGCTTGCAGACTCGCTGGAGCTTCAGTCGGCTTGGAACGAGCTTCTGACCCAGTCGAAGATTCACGATCTCATCGCGGCGGCTGAAGGCATGTCCTCGCGGCAGTTTTCCTCTGAAGCGCGCCGGATCTTCGCCGATCGCGCCCGCAACGAGGCGTCCCTCAAGTTGACCGCCGCATTGATTGCCGATCCTGCCCGCGCCGACAATAGCGATCACCTCAGCGCCATGCTCGGCCAATCCGGCGAAGTCGATATCTACACCAAGTCGTTCATGGCGAGCTCGATGCTGGAAACCGCCCGTCTCTACGCGGAGGCCGGCGACGTATCCGGCCTGGAGCGATGCCTGGCCAAAGCTAATCCGGACGAAGCCCCGTTTGAGGTTGCCAGAGTTTCGGCGGGAAGGGAAAAGACGTCGCTGTCCGCGGTTCTCGGCGCGCGAACCGGCCATCCGGAGACTGGGCTGGCCACCCTCGAAGCCACCCTTAAGGACCCAAAGTTAGCGAAAGCCCCCGCCCTCACTCCGGCCCGGACGCAATACAAACGACTATCCCGCGACCTGGCTCTCGTGCAATTGGCCGCCGGCCGCCGGGCCGACGCCCTCGGGACACTTGACGCATTGCTGCAAAGCGAGGAAAGCGAGCTGAATATCGTCCTGGCGGGATCGTCGGAAGACGATGCAACGGCCTTCGTCGATGAGATCCAAAAGTCGCTCGATGCCTATCTCACCGCCCTGTTCTCAGGCGTCGCGAATGGCGAGGAAGCGGCCAAAGTCGCAGCCTGGACGGCCCGGCGCAAGGGCCGAGTGCTGGACGCATTGGCCCGATCCAGGCGCGTCCAAACCGCGATCGATGCCGACCCTGCGATCAGCGCGGTTGCCGCCCACCTTAAGGATGCCCGCGCAAAGCTTGCCGAGGCCGTAGCGAGTGGCCGGGGCGAGGACGAAGCCGCCGACGCGATCGACCGTCTGGAGAGCGAGCTAGCCGCTAAAGCCGCCGGCGGGAGCCCGGGCCAAGAGCCCACGGGCGAAGCCGTCGCCGCCAAGCTGAACGACAAAGAGGTATTGATCGAGTACCAGATCTACGAACGGCCGGCTTACGGAATGGGCCCTGCCGCGACGCCTCGGCGCAATCTCGCCGCGTTCGTCTACCGAAAGAACGCAAGTCCGGCCGCCTACGATCTTGGCGATTGGAACGCGGTCGAGCCCGATCTGGCGACGACGCGTTCGTACTTCACGGGGCCGGGCATGAGGTCTAACAACAAGACTGCGGCGAGAGTCGCGACATACGAAGACTATTCGACGGCGGCAACGCGCCTCCGCCAGAAGCTGATCGATCCGTTGCGCGCGACTCTTCAGGGTGCGGGTTCGATCACGATCTGCCCCGATGGCGAGCTTTCCCGTTTATCTTTCGAGGGATTGCCAGACGGGGACGGCCGCTATCTGGTCCAGAACTACACGATTTCGTACGTAGGGTCTTGCCGAGACCTATTCACCCCTGCGCCACCGTCGGGCAGCGGTGTTGCGATCTTCTCCGGCCCCGATTACGATGCGGTCGTCTCTGAAAGCCGGTCGCATTCTAGTCGGCCGCCCGAAAGTCTCTCCATGCGGTTCGACCGCTTGGAAGGTGCTGAAAAGGAAGGCACGGAAATCGAGCAAGCCCTGGCTGGAAGCAGCTTCGGCGAGGTCCGCCTCCTTTCCGGGGCGAGTGCGACCAAATCCGCGTTCCGCTCCGTCCGGAGCCGGGTACTACACTTCGCGACCCATGGATTCGTTCTGCCCTTGCGACCGCCCGAGTTGAAGACGATCGCGGTTTCCGAGGAGAGCGTTCAGGTCGCTCGGGTTCACGTGCACGACGATCCTCTCGCGAGAAGCGGCCTCGCCCTTGCCGGCGCGAACCGGGCGGCGTCGGGAGGAGGAGCGGAGGGCTGGCTAACCGCATCCGAGATTCTCGACGCCGATTTATCGGGAACCGATCTGGTTGTCCTGTCCGCTTGCGATACCGGGCTTGGTCAGGTGCGGACCGGCGAAGGGGTTTTCGGGCTTCGCCGGGCTTTCCGGCTGGCCGGGGCTCGCACGATCGTGATGAGTCTTGCCGAGGTTGCCGACGAACCGACGCGCGCCTTCATGAGGGATTTCTATTCGGGCTTGGCGGCCGGAAAGCCCTACTTGGTCGCATTTCACGAAGCGCAGCTTCACGCGATCGACCGGGAAGGCGCCAAAGGCGGCCTCAGCTGGGCCGCATTCATCTTTGCCAGGGGCTAAGCCTTGGCAGCAACGTCTTACTTGTTCAGTCGAGCAGCGCGGAGCCGCTCGATCGCCCGGTCCAGCTCGAGCACTGCCGTCTGTGAGTCGATGGCTGTCGCGTCGCCCTGCAATGAGCGCCGAACTTCCTCGATGCGGCGCTCGGCATCGGCGACATCGATATCCTGAGCCCGCGCCGCTTCGTCGGCAAGGATCGTCACTCGCCACTCCGTGACCTCGGCAAACCCACCCCCGGTATACACGAAGTGCCTCTGGTTGTAGCTATCGAGATATTCCAGTAGTCCGGGCTTCAAGGCTGCGATCGTCGGTGCATGGCCGGCAAAGACGCCGAAATAGCCCTCGATCCCCGGCGCCACCACCGAGACGACCTGCTCCTCCACGACCGACCGATCGGGAGCGACGACGCTGAGAGTGAAGTTGGAGGGCATAGTCGGAATTTAGAATTTAGAATTTAGAATTTAGAATTTGGAGTTTGGAGTTTGGAGTTTGGAGTTCGGAACTTTAGATCCTAGATTTTTAGGTTTTGGATTCTCGATTTTCAGACCTTTGAGCTATCCAGGCGGCTAATTCAGAGAAGCCAAAATCGAAATCCGGCTCCCGACAGTCCAAATTCTAAATTCCAAACTCCAAACTCAAGCGATCGCCGCCAGTTTCTTAGCCTTCTCGCGTACGTCGTCGAGGCCGCCGCAATAGAGGAACGCCTGCTCGGGGATGTCGTCGAGGTTGCCGTCGACCAGCTCCTTGAACGAGGACACCGTCTCATCGATCGTGACGTAGCGGCCGGGGTTGCCGGTGAATTGCTCGGCCACGAAGTTCGGCTGCGACAGGAATCGCTCGATCTTTCGCGCTCTCGCGACGACGGTCTTATCGTCGTCCGAAAGCTCGTCGATGCCGAGGATCGCGATGATGTCTTGAAGTTCGCGATAGCGCTGCAGGGTTTGCTGGACTCGGCGCGCGACATCGTAGTGATCCTGGCCGACCACGTGAGGGTCGAGGTTTTTCGAGGTCGAGGCGAGCGGGTCGACTGCCGGGTAGAGGCCCTTCGACGCGATCGAACGCTCCAGATAAACGTAAGCATCGAGGTGGGCGAAGGTGGTGGCGGGAGCGGGGTCCGTCGGGTCGTCGGCGGGGACATAGACCGCCTGGACCGAAGTCACCGACCCCTTCTTTGTCGAAGTGATGCGCTCCTGAAGGAATCCCATCTCAGTGGCGAGTGTCGGCTGATAGCCGACCGCGCTGGGCATTCGGCCGAGGAGGGCCGAAACCTCGGAGCCGGCCTGGACGAAGCGAAAGATGTTGTCGACGAAGATGAGAACGTCGCTCCCGATCTCGTCGCGGAAGTATTCGGCCATCGTGAGAGCCGTAAGGGCAACCCGAAGGCGCGCTCCGGGCGGCTCGTTCATCTGGCCGAAGACCATCGCCGTCTTATCAAGAACCGACTTCTCCACGCCGTCCTTGTCCGTGAACTTGGCATGCTGCATTTCGAGCCACAGATCGTTGCCTTCGCGAGTGCGCTCGCCTACACCGGCGAACATCGACACGCCCGAGGCTTCAACGGCGATGTTGCGGATCAGCTCCTGGATGAGGACCGTCTTGCCGAGTCCGGCGCCACCGAATAGGCCGATCTTTCCGCCCTTGTTAAAGGGGATCATCAGATCGACGACCTTCAAACCGGTCTGAAGAAGTTCGACCTTGGTCGACTGCTCCTCGAAGTTCGGAGGCTGGCGGTGGATCGGCAGTCGCTTGATATCCGCGGGCACGTCCGCTCCATTGTCGATGGGCTTGCCGAGGAGGTTGAAAACGCGCCCCAGGGTCGCCTCGCCAACGGGCACCGTAATGGCCGAACCGGTGTCGGTCGCATCCATGCCGCGAACGAGCCCATCGGTGGTCGATAGGGCGACGGTTCTAACGATATCGTCGCCGAGGTGCTGAGCGACTTCGCAGGTCAGGTCGATCCCGCGCTTCTTGTCGACGATATGGAGAGCGTTGTAGATCTCCGGCAGCGACTCCGCCGAGAAGCGGCAGTCGACGACCGGGCCCATGACTTGAATGACTTTGCCGGGTGCAGCAGGCATGCGTGTGGTGGTTCCTCGCGAGAATTTAGAATTTAGACTTTGGAGTTTGGAATATTAGAATGGCCTCGAATCTCGCGAATCCGAATCCAAATTCCAAATTCAAAACTCCAGACTCCCCAGCGTTGCCGGGTGTTTTCGTTGGCGCAGATTATACCTTGGACTAGGCGCGCCAGCGACGCATCTTGGAGGGCTGCGCCGCCGCCTGCTTTATCTTGTCACTGAGAGATCCAAACGGAGGAGGTTGCTACGGAGTTTGGGATCGAAGAACCTACTCTTGGAGGCTAACGATCTGCCCTCACTGCCGCCGTGGCAAGTCACAAGGAAGCCTGGTAGCCGTCGCGGCTAAGCGCGCAGCGCTTGTAGCCGTCGCAGCGGCGACGAATCTTGGAGTTCTGCTAAGCGCGCAGCGCTTGTAGCCGTCGCGGCAGCGACGCCTGAATGGACCTTCTCACTGCCAAGGCGGCGCTCGCGCGCCGCACTCCAGGCCCAACTCTAACTCGCTTGGAATTGCCGGCCCCGATAGAGCGGGGTGGGGGTGTTCTCAAACCTGAATGGCAGGGAGTGGCCGTGAAAGAGCCTTGGGTCCGACTGAAGCTGATAATGCAGGTGCGGCCCGAATGCGTCTCCCGAGTTGCCCAGCTTTCCGATCAGCTGGCCGGCTGTCACGTGGTCGCCGGCCCTCACTACGACCGAGCCTTCCTGCATATGCGCCATCAAGCTGAATTCGGAGTTGCCGTGATCGATTACGACGCAATTCCCGAGAGAGGCCAAGATTGGATCGTGGAGCTTGCGATACCAATTGTCGTCTGGCCCAGTTCCGGGACGCGGATTGTCTGGAACGTCGTTGCGGGCGTAAGCCACAGTACCCGCCGCGGGAGCGATGATCTCGCGGCCCCAGCCGGCGGAGGCGGGGTTGCCGTCACCACCGTTCCTCACTTCAGCAAAGTTCTGATCCAAGCCTCTCAGATCCAGCGCGAAATCATTGCCGAAGCCTCCGCCATGACCACCGTTCGTGATCCAGTCCTGTCCGACGACGCCGTTTCCTCGAAAAGGGCAGATGAGCGAGGTCTTCTGCCGGTAGTACTGGACGGGAATCCTCAAGGTGTGCTCGGAGCGGCCACCTTTGGAGTCCGCGGCCGTCAGGCGGATACTTATCGAGTCGATCGCGAACGCCTGCGGGCAGCGGAAGTAAAAACGAAGCTCGAATGCCTCGGGAAGCTCAAGTATCCGCACTGGGGACGCGAAAGGCGTATCGGGATGCACCGAATACCGCTGCCCCTTTATTTTCGCCAACATGCCGGCGCTCCACGCTTGCCGGTCTACGGTAGTCCGGCCGCTGGCCAGTTCCACGGTAGCGGAGGCCGGGGCGAGCGCGGGATCGCTGGAATCAAGAACGGCGACATCGAAAACGAACGATGAAGTCTTCGTGTTTCCCGGATCGTCGACCTTGTAGACAACTGCAGGGACGACTTGCAGACGAAAATTCGGCGCATCGCGGAGTGACGGTTGGGGAGCAAGCAGGCAAGCAAAGGCAACTAAGATCGGCATCGAATGCACCTGACCTTTGCAATACACAGTGAGCTGCGAGAACCGTTCCCGTATGGATTAGTTCGCGGGGTTCGTACAACAAATAGATCTGACCTGGGGAATCTCGAAAGGCTCGCGCTCTAGCCTACACTAGGCCGGGAGCAGGCGATCATCTTTGGTAGGCTGAGAGTGTTGAGGCATGGAGGAAGCCTGGTAGCCGTCGCTAGGCGCGCCAGCGCCTGTAGCCGTCGCGGCAGCGACGAATCCCGGAGTCCATGTAGCCGTCGCGGCAGCGACGAATCCCGGAGTCCATGTAGCCATCGCGGTAGCGACGCATCCCCTCCCGCTCCGGGAGCGGCCGGTGAGGAACGATGCCAGCTGCACCCGGCAAAGTCATCAAAACTCCAAATTCCTAACTCTCCCATGCTCGCCCACCTGAAGGTGGACGCCACATTGCGGTTAGAATCACGATATGACTGCGATATTCAAATACGTCCTGACGGCCGCCCTCCTGCTCCCGGTCGTGTCCGGCTCCCAGAACAGTGAGCCGAAGGACATCTACCCCGCGCCGGAGGCTGCAACCAACGAGCTCAAGGCCGCCCTGGTGACCGCGGCGAAGACCCACAAGCGAGTCATCCTCGACTTCGGAGGCAACTGGTGCGGCGACTGCCGCGTCCTCGATAAGTACTTCCACCAAGAGCCGAACGCAACGCTGCTCAAGAAGAACTTCATCCTCGTCGACGTCAACATCGGCCGATTCGACAAGAATCAGGACATCGCCAAGACCTATGAGGTGCCCCTCGAAAAAGGGGGTTCCGGCGCTCGCCGTCCTCGATTGGAACGGCAAACTTCTTATTAGCCAAAAGAGCGGCGAATTCGAGTCCATGAGACGAATGGACGCGAGCTCCGTCACCGACTTCCTGAAGAAGTGGAAGCCATAGCTTGGGTTTAACCGACGGCCGCTTGAGCGCCCAGGTAACCATCCCTAGAAGACTCGCGGAATCAACCGCCACCGGACCTTCGCCCGGTATTCATCGTATCCCTGCAGGTTCTTCGAAAGAAAGTTCTCCTCGTCGACGAGCCTCCAAACGAGGACCGGCAACATGGCCAGCAGCACCACAAGTCCCCAATACGACCCGAGTCCCAATGGCATCGCCACGAGATAGAGGGAACCTCCCGCGTACATGGGATGCCGCACGACCGCATAGGGTCCGGTGGAGATCACCCGTTGACCGGGCGCGATCTCGATCGTCGCGGACGTAAAACTGTTCTCGCGATACACAAGAAAAATGATGAAATAGCCGACCAAGGTCACAAGATCGGCCGCGATCACGCCGGCCGGAGGCGCCGCCGACCACCCGAACCGGTGATCGAGCCCCGCCACGACCAAGAGGCCGATGAACCCGATCGACGCGAAGAGCATCACGGTTTTCTGCGCTTTTTCTTTCTCCGCCGTCGGGCCAGCGCTCAACCTGCGTTCCAGCAGGGCGGGATCGTGTTTCATCAAGTAAAGGGTGACCAGGGTCGACGCCACGAAGAACACGCCAAGGTAAGACCAAGCCTGCCAATATCGCAGGGTTCCCGCCGACACAAACAGGAATCCACCGATCCCAATAGTGGTTAGAATCAGCCCAAGCCACGCCCGTGTGTTGAGGTTATTCATCGCCTATTCGATCTTCGGCTCCCCTAGCTTGGCCGCAGCGACATCGAACACTCAAACGAGCGCTCGGACGAAAGAGTGTCCATTCCCTTACAATAGGAGATCGTGCAGACGAGAAATGATCCGCGGCCGGACCTCCAGCGGGTCGCGACCGGGGAGATACTCGCCTATTTCGCTGGTCTGCTCATCATCGCGAACTTTGTCACGCCATCCGGCGCGCTCGCTCAGCTTCCGCTGAGCTACTTCCTCAAGGACGCTCTGAAGCTTGAGCCATCGCAGGCCGCTTTGTTCGGGCTAGTTGTAGCCGTACCGCTCTACGGCGCGTTCGTTTTCGGCATGCTTCGAGACCGGTGGTCGCCATTCAACCTCGGGGATCGTGGCTTCTTCCTCGTCTTCGCCCCGATCGCGGCCGTCGCCTACGTCTTCCTGGCATATCGCCATGGAACTTACGGCGAAGTCCTCTTCGGTTTCATCGTCGTGATGCTCGTCTATCGGCTGATCGGCCCCGCGGTGGCCGGATTGACCGCGTCGGTTGGCCAGCGGCTTAGCATGACCGGGCGACTGAGTTCGATCGTTCAGTTCGTCGGCAATGTCATTGGGGCAGGGATCTCCCTCTTGTCGGGCTGGGTGCAGTTGCATTTCAGCTATACGGCAGTCCTGTTTGGGCTTGCGGGAATGTCCATAGTGTTGTTCCTAGTTGGCCTGGCCCGGCCTGCGGCGATTTATGAGCCCTTCGAGCAGGGTCTCCGGCCGAAGCGCCGCCTGTTCGAAGATCTCACAACTCTGGTCGAGCATCGTCCCCTTTGGCCGGCGGTGCTGATTTGGCTCACCTGGGCGTTCGGCCCCGGACAAGGGACGCCATTGTTCTATCAACTCACCAAGGTGGTCAAGCTCAATCCCGAGCAGGTCGCCCTTTACAACGCGATCGGCACTGTGGCGTTCATTCCAGGACTGGTCGCCTATGGGTTCCTCTGCCAAAGGTTCTCCCCTCGGAAACTGTTGTTCGTCGCGGCTGCGATCGCAGTTCCTCAAATGATCCCGCTGACGTACATCAGCGCCCCAGGCAACGCCTATGCGGCGAGCCTGTTCACCGGTCTGGTGGGCGGGATGGCGTACGCGTCGTTTTACGATCTTCTCCTAAGGTCATGCCCGAAAGGGCTCGAGGGAACGACGGTGGAAATCGGGATCACCGGCGCCGTACTGGCGGACAAGTTCGGAAACTGGTTCGGATCGATCCTTTACGAGCGCGGCGGCTTCGCTCTTTGCAACTGGATCACGACCGCAGCCTACGCGATGATTCTGCCAATGATTCTGTTGGTGCCAAGAGCCACCATAGCCGAGACCGACAGCTGAAGGGCGAACCCCGGCGCTATCTCGGCGGCTTTAGGCTCAATGCCAGCCGACGACCAAAAGGCCCGGTTCCCGCGGTTGGCTTGGATGAAAAGCGATCGAATTCGCGGCCAGCTCTTGGGAAGTGGGTTTGCAACGCCAGAAGGCCGGTGAACCTGGCGGTGCTCAGATTTGATGTTTTTTTGCGAGAAAACCCCAACATTAGGTAAAAAAGCTGGCGCAAAGCAGTGCAACTTGCTAAACTAGTCGCAGCCTCCCGGGATGAAGGCGACGCTCGCGCATGGATGCGGGGCCTTTCGGAGCGAGGCAACAGGAGCAAAAACAGATGAAAGCAATCGCCGTAGGCAGCCTCCTACTGGGAGGACTCGCTTTTTCGACAGCGCAAACCGTCGTACCGATTGATAAGCAAGGGGCTTATTCCATCGGCTTTTCCCTCGACTACTTCAACCCACAAGGTGGCACGGCAACGACTACGATCAACGTGATGCCGGCTTACTTCATCACGAATAACATCTCGATCGGCGTTCCGTTCACCTGGACGCACGTCAGTGGATCGGACGATACGTCGATCGGAGTCGACGGCCGGTTCCTCTTCCTGAACGGACCTGGCAAGGTTCCGCCGCAGTTCCAGCCGTTTGTCGGCGTGGTCTATAACACGGAGCACGCTACCGGCGGTTCGACGGACCAGTTCTGGGGCGGCGAAGTCGGCGCTCACTACTTCGTGGCGAACAACGTCTCGATAACGGGCAACGTTGTCTTCGGCCGCGATCGCGTCGCGGGCGTCAGCAACAACAGCACTGAGGTCTTCGTCGGACTCACGATCTTCTTCGCGGGCTCTGGCAAGTAATCAGGCCCCCAATCGAGGGCGCGCGACGACGAGTCGCGCGCCCTCTTAATTTGCGATAACCCTGTGACTCGATTTCTCGCCGGCATCTTATTCGTCGCGGCGCTTTGTCTCGCCCGGCCGCAGGGAGTCGTTCCCATCGCTCCCAAGTCGGGAGCTTTTTCCGCCGGATTCAGTTTGGATTGGTTTCGGGGACAGAGCGGCGACACGATCAGCACGTTTAAGGTCGTTCCCGCCTACTTCGTCTCGGACTGCCTCGAGCTACGCGTGCCGCTGATGCTCGACGACCTCCTTGGCAACCGCGAAACCGCTTTTGGATTTGGAGCCAGGCTCCACGTCGGCAACTTGGGCCGGACGAAGTCTGTGTCGCTATTCGATCCCTTCTTGGGAGCCGAGATCGCCCATGCGGATGCTACCGGCGGATTCAGGGAGGACCTTGTCGAGGGCCAGGCCGGCTTCAACTATTTCGTCGCCAACAACATCGCGGTGACGACGACCCTGAGCCTGGGCCGGGACCGCACCAATGGCGTCAGCGGCAACGAAACTCACCTGACCACTGGACTCACGGTTTTCTTCGCTGGGAAGTAGCCAAGCGAACGGCGACTAGACCCCGATACTCGCTCGCTCTTCCTCGTATTGGGCGAAAGCTCTTCCGAACCCGGAGAGCATCTTCTCGACGGCTTGGATTGGGTTACCGACGTAGGGCCAGATCAACGACTCGCGAGTGAGATAAACGTCGCGATGCTTTTGACCGATGATGCTGAACACTCGGGGCGGAATTGCGCCGCGATCCTTGAATTGAACCGACATGCGGCCCTGCTTAGCGTCCAGTTTCTCGAAGCCGAATTCACGGCCGCGCATCCGCTGGCTCATAATCGCAAAGGCGTTGCTTACTTCCTCGGTCGAGTGTCCATACCGATCTTCGACTTCAGCCTGGACCTCGCCAAGGGATTTTTCGTCCCGACACGACATCATTCGTTGATAGTAATAGAGTCGCTGGGCCTGATCTTTGATATAGCTGTCGGGCAGGAAGGCTTCGATGGGGATGTCGAAAGCCGGCAGGGGTTCTTCCTGTAGCCTGTCGCCGGTCGCTTGTTGCTTCTCGGCTTCTTCGGGTGAGTCGACGGCATCTTTCAACTGAGCGACGGCTTCATTGATAAGCTGCGTGAAGAGCTCATAGCCGACGTTCGCCATCGCACCGTGCTGCTTGGCGCCGAGCAGTTCTCCCGCTCCCCTTATCTGCAGGTCGCGGAAAGCCAGCGAGTAACCGGAGCCGAGGGTCGAGAACTCTTGAAGCGCTTGAAGACGCTGCATCGCTCCTTCGCTCAACTCCTTGCCGCTTGCATAGAGGAGATAGGCGTAGGCCTGGCGATCCGACCGGCCGACCCGCCCGCGAAGTTGATAGAGCTGCGCGAGGCCGAGGCGATCCGCCTGCTCGACGATCAGAGTGTTGACGTTCGGGATGTCGATGCCGGATTCGATGATGGTCGTTGAAAGTAGGATGTCGATCTCACCCTTGATGAACCCAATCATAATCGGCTCGATCTCCTTCTCGTTCATCTGGCCGTGGGCGACTCCGATCCTGGCGGTTGGAACCAAGTTTCGGAGCTTCTCGGCGATATGGCCGATCGACTCGACCCGGTTGTAGACATAAAAGACTTGGCCGCCCCGGGCAAGTTCGCGAAGTACGGCCTCGCGGACGACCTCCCCGGCGAATGGCCGCACGAACGTTCGGATGGGCAAGCGGCCGGGCGGAGGATCGTTGATGAGAGACATCTGCCGGATGTCCATCAGAGCCATGCTTAGGGTTCTGGGAATCGGGGTCGCGCTAAGCGTGAGGACGTCGACCTCGGTGCGGAGCTTCTTTAGCATCTCCTTCTGCTTCACCCCGAATTTCTGTTCCTCGTCGACGACCGTCAATCCGAGGTTCTTGAACTGGATTCCTTGGCCGAGAAGGGAATGGGTGCCGATGACGATGTCGAGATTCCCGACCTTAAGCCTGTCGAGTTCCTGGCGGCGCGAGTCGGCATGCGTGTACCGGTTGAGAAGGCCGAGGCGAACTCCGAACGGACCGAGCCTTTCCTGGAAGTTCCTAAAGTGTTGCTCGGAAAGGATTGTCGTGGGGCAAAGCACGGCAACCTGTCTGCCGTCCTGGACCACCTTGAAGGCGGCTCGAATGGCGACTTCGGTCTTGCCGAATCCGACGTCGCCGCAGACCAGCCGGTCCATCGGCCACTGGAGCTGGAGATCTTCCTTGGTGTCCTCAATTGCCTGGTGCTGGCTCGGTGTCTCCACCCACGGGAACGTCTGCTCCATCTCCAGCTGGAAGGGAGTGTCGGGCGGAAAGGGCTTCCTTTGCACGCGCCGTCGCATCGCGTAGAGTTTCACGAGGTCTCTCGCGAATTCCTTTGCCTCCTCCCGGGCTTTTCCCAACGTGCGATGCCACTCACCTCCCGTGAGCTTGTTCAGCTTGGGCTGAGCGTCTCCTGGATTGAGGTATTTCTGGATGCGGTCCAGCTGGTCGGCGGGAACGAAGAGCTTGTCCGGAGCTTGATATTCGACGAAGAGAAACTCTTTCTCGAGACCGTGCTCCATTCGCTTGACGAGGCCGCGGAAAATGCCGATTCCAAAGTGGATGTGGACGACGAAGTCGCCGGGCTTCAGGTCGAGGACCGTCGCGATCGGCGCGCCTTCCATAAAGCGGCGCTGGGGAAGCTTGAGCCTGGCGACGCCGAAAAGCTCCGCGTCGCTAACGACGGCGAGCTTCGCCGCGGTAATGATGAAGCCGCCGCCTAGATTGCCGTCGGCTAGGAACGGACCTGGCGGGCTGATGGGTTGATGGGGTGGTTGGCTGACCGGATCATTGGGATTTAGCCCACCAGTAATCAGCCCCTCATCCGCCTCGGGTGCACTGCGCACGAAGATCTCGGCTTGACTCAAGACGGAGCGAGCGCGATTCGGCTGGTCGCTGGAGAAGATCAGGGTGAAGTCTTCTTTGAGCCAGTTTCTAAGGGTCACAGCCAAGTGCTCCGCCCGACCGCGGTAGGGCTCCAGCGAGGTGGCGCCGACGTCGAATCTACGTTCGAGCGAGAGCCAGTCTGGAAGCGCGTTCATCGCGCTCAAGCTCAGGGTGAGGCAGTGACTTGCGAGGTGCTCTGGCGGCAGCATGAAATCGCTGACGTAGCTTTTCAATATCTCGCCCCGCTTGTGGCGCCCATCGAGCGCTTGACCAAGTTCCTCTTCCGCCCTCGCCACGATAGACTCGAGTTCGAGTGGCTCGTCGAGCACGAGCAAGTCGCCGTCTTGAAGGAGGTCGATCGCGCAACCCGACTCCGGATGCAGGAGCGGGCGGTAAAGGTCGAGTCGGTCGAAGTACTGTTTCTGCTTAAGCGCTTCCGCATCCCCGGTGATGAGGTCTTCCAGGGTTGCGGCGGCCTCGTCCGAGAGCGCGGCGGACTCAACTTCCAAGCTGTCGAGAAGCATTGACCGGTAGTCGGCGTCTCCGGCCGTGTAGAGCGTTTCGCGGCTCGGAGCAAGGTGGAGCTCGAGGATTTGGCCAACCGATCGTTGGGAGTTCGGATCAAAGAGGCGGATGCTCTCGACCTCGTCGCCGAACAACTCGATGCGTACCGGCAACTCGCGGCCCGCCGCGAAGATATCGATGATTCCGCCGCGCCGGCTGAACTGGCCGGGAAGCCGCACGGGCTCTTGTGGCTCGTAGCCGAGGTTCACCAGAGACTCCAGCAAACGATCGGGGTCGATCTCTTGGCCGGGTTTGATCTCGACAAAGGCTTCGCTAAGCACATCCCTTGGAAGGGTTCGCTCCAGCACCGCTTGGGGTGTCGTCAAGACCACCCAAGGCTTGTCTTCGCAGAGGGCCCTCAGCGCGCCGAGTCGATCAGACAGGGCTATGTGCTCGGGAGCCGCATCCTCGAAGAGAGCAGATGTCCCGGACGGCAAATCGCAAATCTGGTCCTGGGGGACGCCTGCGAGGGTGAGCCTTGCGTGCCAGGCAAGGGCGCGTTCGTAATTCGCGGCGACGATGAGCGCCTTGCGAGGGCTAAGCTTGTACGCGGCGGCGAACAGGAATGCCCGAGCTTCGGGCGCCACCGACTGCCACTCACACGAAGATTCCAGTGCAAGCGGGGAAGACAAATGCGGCGTAAGAGCCAGGCGACGCGCCCAGTCGGCGATACGCATCTGAGGAGAATTCTACCTGCCGCAAGGGATGACCTGACGGCTCCGTCCCCTGCTCGTCATTGATCTCGTCATCACCCTATAGGCCCCGATGACGTGATGACGAGTAGCCCGACGTACTGCGACACTAGTGATGTCCTCTGCTCTTCAGATAGAAGATGCCGCCGACGATGAGTAGGCCGAGGAGGACCAGGCCGAGAACCTTCCAGACGGAGACCGGGGCATCGCCGTGGATTTCTCCGCTGCGGGCGTTGATCAGGTAGGAATAGAGCTTGTCCCGAAACCGATAGGCGCCGAGGTAAATGGGCAGGAGGATGTGCTTGAAAGTGATCGAATCGTACTGAGTTGCCTTCGTCCAAATGCGCTGTTCGTCGCCGCCGATATCCCAGCAGATCGATTGATCGATCGTCGGCTGCATGATCCCCTTGGCGTCCTCGAAGCCATCCTCGAGCCCCTTGCGATATCGCTCCGTGCGATAGCCACTGAGGTAAGCCTCTTGGTAGGTGACCAGGTCCGGCAGGTCCCAATTCTGCATCCTCCTCGCGTGCTGCTCCGGTACTGAGTTGCTCGCGGGCACGAGAACGTCGTCGAACTGGTCGAAGACGACTCCGGCGCAGGGAAACCACTCGGTTTCCATGACCTCGCGCGTTTGGGTATTGCCGTCAGAGTCGGTGTAGGTTTCGGTGCGGTAATAGTGCATTCCACGCTCGCCGGTGTATGCCGTGGTCGTGTCGCAGTCGTAGGTCCAGTAGGGAACGTAGATTCCTTGAAGCTTGCCTTCTTCGCGTGCAAACTTCTTAAGAGCGATTGGAGCCAGCCATCGCGACGTGATCCACTTCTGATAGCATTCGCGCGCCTCCTCGACTTTGAGCTTGAACGGCAGCAGGGACTTTGGCTGAATGCGAACCTCGGCGGGTTGAGGCACCAGAACATTCGAGCCACAGAAGGGGCATGTATCGCTAACAGCGCCGCCCGCGGCCGTGAATTCGGCGGCACAAGCCGAGCACTTGAGAGTCTCCTGGGCATCGGCGACCGACTCCTGCCGCGCAATTTCGAGATATTGGTTGAAGTCGAGTTCTTTGATCTCCTCGGCCGACTGAGGAATTTCGTTCAAGAAGCCGCAATACTCGCACTTCAGGCTGCTCGTGCCGGGAGCGTAGTTGAGCTTGGCGCCGCATTGGTGGCAAGGGAAGCCTTTGGATGTGGTCTGTGCTGGAGCGCTCATGGGAGTGAGTGGGTGAGTGGGTGAGTAGGTGAGTAGGTGAGTAGGTGAGTAGGTGAGGAGGTGAGGAGGTGAGTGGGTGAGTAGGTGAGTAGGTGAGTAGGTGAGTGGGTGAGGAGGTGAGGAGGTGTGGAGGGTAATAGGTGACTAGGTCGGTGCGAGAGTGGGCCGGTG
>CAZNUL010000059.1:0-24772 GCA_964576205.1 uncultured Fimbriimonadaceae bacterium
GGCGACTTTTCTTTCTCGCCCGTCAATCGCCTTGCTCAGGGCCTCCACTTGGTGCAGCAGCTCGTTGCGCGAAGCTTTCCAGCGTTCGAACCTACGGATCAGACTTTGGATTTTCATTCGACGATGGCGTCGCGCTTGCAACTCCCTTAGTCCCGCGGCCTCGTCGTCCGACGTTCAATCCGCTTTTCGTAGACGGCGCCCTGGATGATGCGGTCGACAAATATCGAAGGCGTGTGGATTTGGTCCGGATCGAGGGCCCCGACTTCGACAAGCTCCTCGACTTCCGCGATCGTCACTTTCCCGGCCGTCGCCATCATCGGGTTAAAGTTGCGTGCCGTCTCCCTGTAGACGAGGTTTCCGCTCCGGTCTCCGCGCAGGGCCTTCACGAGGGATAGATCGGCCACGAGGCCGGTTTCCATGACGTAGTGCTCGCCGCCGAAGTCGCGCGTCTCCTTGCCCTCCGCGATCAATGTGCCGTAGCCGGTTTTTGTGTAGAAGGCGGGGATGCCCGCGCCGCCGGCTCTGATCCGTTCTGCCAAGGTGCCCTGGGGATTGAACTCCAGCTCCAGCTCTCCGGAGAGGAACTGCCTTTCGAATTCGGCATTCTCTCCGACGTAGCTGCTCACCATCTTCTTGATTTGCCGCGTCTGAAGCAACAGACCCATCCCGAAGTCGTCGACGCCGCAGTTGTTGCTAATCACGGTGATGTCCTTGACTCCCGAGTCGCGCAGGGCGAGGATCAAGTTCTCGGGGATGCCGCACAACCCGAAGCCTCCTGTCATGACCGTCATCCCGTCAAAGAGGAGGCCATCGAGGGCCGACTTTGCATCCGGAACCACCTTGTTCATGGCTAGAGATTAGCAGGTGTACGCGTACCTGGTGTCAGGTGTCACGTTCCCGAGGTCCATAGTGTTTGGGGCCTAGCATCGAATCCGGCGGTGATGTTAAATTCGACTCATGCGTCGATGGCCAATTGGATTCCTTATCCTGTCAGGCGCCATAGGGCCGCTTGGATGTGGCCCAAGCAAGTCCGTTCCCGGCGAATGGACAACGCTGGGCGAGAACAGTGCAGGCGAGCTCAACTTCAAGTTCGAGGATGGCGGGAAGATGTCGATGGCTCGCGACGTGACCGACAATCAACTGGTTTTACACGGCAGGCTGTCGGGCACCTGGCGCCAAACCGGAAACCAGGTCTCGATCGTCTTCACGGACCTATCGGTCCCTGGCGCCGACCAGGAGCATACCGGTCGGTATATTAGCGAACTCCGTGGAAGGGAGACCATTGGCCGCGTGACTGACTATTCGATCAAGTTCATGGAAGACGGATCGATGTTATGGACCAACCTTACCGATCCGAAGAAGCCCGCGTCAGTATTCAGACGACGGTAAATACTTGTGCGGGTTGAGGGAACGCCGCACCTAGCTGGCTGTCACTTGATTTTCAGGATCGTCAGGACAAACGATTGAAACACCTGCTCTGGGTGCCTGGGCTGTTTCGTGTCGCGCTGAAGGGTGATTCGAAAGTTGCCATCCCCGATCCGCCAGTTCGTGTCTTCGAAATGTTGTTCGCGGCCCCCGGGCATCACGGCCCTAATCGCGGCCTTGTAGTCCTCGAAGACCTGGGCGCCATTCGTCGGCGTCCCCTCGAAGTACAGATACGTGTGGCTGTCTGAAGCATCGGTTACCCATCCGTCGAGCCCTGGCAGACCCTTTTCAAGCGGATAGACCTTGACGTCGACCGGGCCTTCCGGCTTGGTCACTGAGCGGTTCCCTCGCCTTGGCAGATTTGCGAAGCGGTTATCCGCGTCGGCGAGGAGGTTCCGGAGCCGGGCGTAGATCTGAGACTGGCTCCGGCTGAGCCCGGCCGGGACGGATTCCTTGGCGCCCGCGGCACCGGACTTGGCGCTAGCGTCCTTGTGCTCTCCTTCCTTCGTCTTTGTCGTCGTTCCCGGATCGCCGCTCCCTGAGCCACCCGTTTCGAGGGCTCGAGGCAAGAAGATCACTTCACCCTCGGAATCGAAGCTTCCAAGCTGCGGAGTCTGTTTTCCATTGGTTGCGTTCGTCACTTGGTCCTGCAGGGTGGCAAACAGGTCGGTGACGGTGAAGGGCTGACCGACCGCCCTGGCTTTTAGCTCATCGATCAGCTTTGCCGTGAACACTCCATGGCCGAGATCGTCGCGCTCCATAGTTTCCTGGCCGCTGTTGCCGGCAGTCATGACTTGTCGCGCCCGCCTCGCGAGCATCACGTCCATCGTCGCCTTCGAGAGGCCCAGCCCCCGACCTCTCGCAAGCAATCCCCCGAAACACGCGTCGGCGATCACGAGGGCATGCTTCGCGGGCGAGAGGTCGAGGTAGTCCCAGACCTGCTTCATCGGAAGGCATGTGTCGAGGTAGGGCGCAGAGTTGGTTGGATTGGCGAGATCGACCTTCGCATCGCTCGGGATCAGGAAGCCCATCGACCCTCCGCCGGCAACCGGCACCGTTTGGCCATGGCCCGAAAAGTAGACGAGAACGAGATCGTCCGGCTTTACCCGCGCGTTATCCGCAAACGATGATAGGGCAGCACGGATCGCCGCCAGGGTCGCGACGCCGTCCCTCAGGATGGTCACGTCGGTGAAACCGTACTGATCGATCAGCACCTTCCTCAGGGACGTGGCGTCGTCGACCGCGTGGGCTAGTTGAAGGTTGCGAGGCAAGTTGGGATAGGCGTTGACACCGATCAAGAGCGCATGAACACCGGTATAGGCTTTGCCATGGAGGTCCGACTCGTGAGTCTGGACTAGGTCTTTCTGCTTCTGAGCAAGACCTATGTGGGCACTGCAAACGAGCGCGAGAAACAACGTAACAAACTTGGCTTTCATAGCTCCCCGCCTCCCATTCTAAGGCAGATTTGCCAGGATCGGAGGGAGCACGTAATGAGCCCTAACTCGCGCTTACACGTAGGGCAGTTGCATGGTAATCCTTTCTAGTACGGCCACCGCCGCCGCGTGATCCTTTTCGTGGGTGATGCTGACGTGGATCCGAAGGCGGCCGGGATCGAAATTAGGATTCGATATGGTCACTTTCGGCGCGCCCAATTCATCCGGAAGGATCTCGACCTCCTGCCAAGTCATGGCTAAGCCGATCGCCTTCGCGATTGCCTCCTTGGCTGCCCAACGGCCGGCAACGCAGTGAGGCGTGCGGCACATCGTGCGCTCCGCGTCGGTCAGGATGCGAAAAACGAATCGCGGATTCTCCATCGCCTCGCTGATGCGGCTAACCTCGACGAGGTCGATTCCGAGACCGACGATCATCCGGCGGGATCCTTGCAATAGATGCTGTGAAGGTGAGGCAAGCTCGCCAAGATTACTGCACGACGATGTTAATCGATCAGAATGGTGGCATGCGGCAAGTTTGGCTGGGGCTGGCTCTCGTCGTTGCCACCGGTTGCGGTGGGACTCGAAGCCAAATTGTAGGGTCGTGGCACGTCGACCCAGCCTCGATCGCCACACCGCGGTTGGCTCAGGGAACGCAGTCAAGGACTTCATGGACCGACGCGACGACGATGATGTCCAAGGTCGAGGTCAAGTTCAGCGACGACGGCTCGGTCCTGGCTAAAGGATTCGATCTAAGCTCGGAGGCCAAATGGTCGCTAAGCGGCGCCCGAATCAAGATTCAAGGTTCGCGTGATTCGTGGCCGGAGATGCTCTTCGACCCTCAAGGTCCCAAAATCCATTTGACCATGGAAAAAGGGAACGATCAGCTAAGAATGGACCTCGTGAAGGGCTAACGGCCGGAGGGGAACCTCGTCGTCAATGCGCGACCTTGCGGCGGGCATAGTTGGCGCTGCGGTCGACCCAAGTGGTGAACTTGTCGAAGTTGTCCAGCACCTCGCGAGGCATCTTCACGTATTCCCTCATCGGCTCGGCATCTGGCTCAGGCCGCAGAGGCTCGGCTCCGGGAAGCAGCATGGCTTCCTCCAGGTCCTCAGGACCCAGCTTCAACCCGATATCTTCGCCAACCAAGAAGGCGAACATCTTCTCTCCGGTGTAGACACCCATGCCGTTAAACATGCGGCGGGCTCGAACGTCGTAGGCCTCGGCGGCTCTCATCATCTGCTCGTATCGAATCGGACGGTAGACCATACGGTGTCTTCCAAAACCCTAATAAAGATTAGGGCGGGGATTCGCAGACCTCGCTGGGAGGTCCATAGAGTTTACTCCCTTTTGCGGGAGACGTGTTTCCCCGTATTGCTGGCAGGGCCGCAAATCTCGGAAGCCACCGCTCGATTCCTATCGTGACGCGATAGTACTCGGGCGGCTCCATTCTCCAGTTCGAGTCAATCGCCTCTCGACGCGGCGGTAACCTGAGACATGGCTGCCAAGCGGCTCGTCGTCATCGATGGCTATTCGCTTCTTTACCGCGCGTTCTTCGCTACGCGGTTTCTAAGCACGAGCGACGGGCGGCCCACCAACGCGTTGCTTGGCTTCGCCAACATGCTCTTCAACCTCCTCAATGACATCCGGCCGGATGCCATCGTGGTCGCGCTCGACGCTCCCGGTAAGACCTTTCGCCATGCCGAGTACTCGGAGTACAAGGGGACGCGTCGGGAGACTCAGCCCGAACTCAAGGAACAGCTGCCGGTAGCCCGAAATCTAATCGAGAATCTCGGCATTCCGCAAGTGGAAGTGACCGGGTTCGAGGCCGACGACGTCGTCGGCACGATCTCAAAGCTTGCCGAAGCGAACGGCTATCAAACCACGATCGTCACGGGGGATCTCGACGCGCTTCAGCTCGTCGATCAGGCGATCAGCGTGCTCACGATGAAGATGGGAGTGTCCGACACGATCACCTACGATCCCGAAGCAGTGATGCAGCGCTACGGATTCGCGCCCGAGTTCATCCCCGACTTCAAGGCGATCAAGGGTGACTCGAGCGACAACATCCCAGGCGTGCCCGGGATCGGCGATAAAGGCGCGGCGGAGCTGATCCAGCTGTTCGGAAGCATCGAGCAGATGCTCGAGCGATGGGACGAGATTCCAGCTAAATATCAGAAGAAGATGGAGCCGGCGCGGGACCAAATGCCGAAGAGCAAATGGCTCGCCACGATCCGATGCGACGTGCCGCTAACTTACGACTTTAAGCCGTTCGTGCTGACTAGGCCGCAGCTCGAAGCCGCGCAGGCCATCTTTGAGTCGCTGGAATTCCGTTCGCTGCAACGAAGGGCGCCGCAAGTCCTCGGCGCGTATCTCGATGGGAACGCGCCTACTCGCGATGGATTGGCCGGAGAAATTGCCGAGGTGGAGAGCGAGAAGATCGAGATCGCCCTGTCCCAGGCCAACGACTACGACGCCTTGTCACGGTTTGTCGAGGATCGTCGCTACTCGGTTTTCTTCGCAGCGCCACAAGCCGCCGACCTGTTTGAACAGCCGAAGCGCCAGGCGTTCGTCGCCGTAGGTAAGAAGGCGGTCGAAGCGCGGGAAGAGGACGCGCTCCGGCTGATCGCGACCCTTCCCGATCTTGCCGTGCTTCACGACGCGAAGCCGATATACAAGAGCATTCTTCGCTTGGACCGGGATCCCTCGTTCCTCGGGATGACAAAAGCCGGGTCGTCAACCGCCGATCGTCAATCGTCAAGTCTGGAGCCGCCTAGATTTGATTCGCTATTGGCGGGCTATGTCCTCCAGTCGGGCCGCGCCAATTACGCGTTGCGCGACCTCGTACAGGGCTATACCGACCTGCAAGTACCTACCGAGCCGCATGAGATGGCCGGCGCGATGCTCGTCCTCGAGGACGCCATGCTCGACCGCCTGGAAAAGGAACAGCAGACCAAGGTGTTGCGCGACATCGAACTGCCGCTGCTTGTCGTTCTCGCCGACATGGAGAACCTGGGCATCAAGGTTGACAGGGATCAACTCCGAGAGTTTTCTAAGCAGCTCGAGGTCACGATCGACCAAACCGCGCGAAAGATCTATGAACTGGCGGGGCGAGAGTTCACGATCGGCTCGCCGAAGCAGCTTGGCGAAGTGTTGTTCGAAGAGATGAAGCTCCCCGGCGCACAGAAGACCAAGACCGGCTATGCGACCGGCGCCGAGGTATTACAGCTGATTCCGCCGGATTACGAGATCGCCGGGCTGGTCCTCAATTGGCGCGAGCTCAGCAAGCTCAAATCGACCTACACGGATGCTCTTGCCGGACTCATACGGGAGGATGGCCGCATCCATACGACCTATAGCATGACTGTGGCGGCAACCGGGCGTCTCTCGTCGAACGATCCTAACCTGCAAAACATCCCGATCCGAACCGAGCTGGGCCGAGGCATCCGGAAGGCATTCCTCGCTGACGACTCCTATGAGCTTGGATCGTTCGACTACTCACAGATTGAGCTTCGAGTCCTCGCCCACATGTGCGGTGAGCCTGCCCTCGTCGATGCCTTCCGAGAGCACGAAGACGTTCACACGGCGACGGCTCAACTCATGTTCAACCTCGGAGCGGAGCGGCCTTCGAAGGATCAGCGGGGCAAAGCCAAGACCCTGAATTACGCCGTGCTCTACGGCGTGAGCGAGTTCGGATTGGCCCAGCAGCTTGGGGCGGGATTCTCAATCGGCGAGGCCAAAGAGCTGATCAAAACCTACTACGAACGTTTCCCCAGCGTGAAGGGCTTTACCGACGGAGTGATCGCCGAGGCGAGATCGAAGGGCTTCACGACGACGTTGATGGGCCGGCGCCGCTACTTCCCGGACATCCATGCGCCGAAGATCATGGAGCGCAAGGCCGCCGAGCGTCAGGCCATGAACGCGCCGCTCCAAGGCACGGCTGCCGACATGCTCAAGATCGCGATGATCAACATCCACCGGCGACTTCGGGGGACGTCTACCCGGATGCTGCTAACGGTACACGACGAGCTGGTCTTCGAGATCCCGTCGGGCGATCGCGAGACCGTCGAGCCGATTCGCGAAGACATGATGAACGCGCTCCCGCTAAGCGTGCCGATCGAGGTCGACGCAAAGCTCGGATCGAATTGGAACGACATGACTCTCGTTCCCCAGCCCGACTTGGTCGGCGCCTAGCGCCGGACTCGTCAGCCCAGCCCCCGAAGGACAGCCAGGAGTTCCGGCGAACCCGCGGATTCGGCAAGAGGCAGCCGTACCCGACCGGAGTCGATGACGCCGAGGCCGGCCAGGACCGCCTTGTTCGTGGCGGGCTGGGGAGACTTACGAATGGCCTCGAGGGCGGGAAGGATCAATTTGAACTTGATCTCGGCTTGTTCCTGCTCGCCGGCTTGCCAAAGCGCTACGATTCGAGAGAGCCAGCAGGGGAGGACGTTCGCGGCGCCGCTGATCGTGCCCGACCAGCCGCTTCGCAGCGCGTCGAGAAGCAACGTTTCGTTCCCGACGAAGAGTGACCTTCCCGGCAGAGCGGCCGCATACCTGCCGAGATTCTCGGCGTTCCCGCTGCTGTCCTTGGCGCCGGCCATGCGCTCGTGCCGCCCGAGGCTCTCCATCAGGTCCGCCGAGATCGTGATTCCGGTGCGCTGAGGGAAATTGTAGACGAGGACCGGCAGATCGGCCTCGTCCATGAGTGCCATGAACCACCCGCGGATGCCATCCTCGCTCGCCTCGCGGAAATAGCCGGGCGCCATGACGAGGGCAGCGGCGGCGCCGATCTTCGCGGCCTGTTTGCAAGTCCAGATCGCCTCGGTCAGCGATGGCGTTGCGACGCCGAGGATCAAGTCAAGAGAGCCGCGAACCGGCATCATCGCTCGAAGGAGATCGCGCTTTTCGATCGCGCTCAGCGAGGGACCCTCGCCGTTCGTTCCCCCGAGCACGGCTCCAGCACAACCCTTCGACTCGAACCAGGCGAGAAGGCGCGCCATCCCGGGCTGGTCGACCTCGCCGTCTTCGCGATATGGAGTGATGGCAGCGGGGAAACAGCCCATTTGGAACTTTGGACTTCGGAATTTGGACCTTGGAATTTCCTCGGGCATCAATATTTCCTAGAGCGATGCGATGCCGAAGCCATTGAACGAGCCGAAGGAGACCTCTGCAATTCTAAATCCCAAATTCAAAACTCCAAAAGCGGATCTACTCGTCGACTCGGGAGAAGTAGATCACGGTCACGCGGTTGTCAGGCGTGACGAAGTCGCCGTAGATCCGGCTCAAGACCGCGATGACGTCGTCGGTACTTCGAAACTCCGGGTTTTCGCGCTCAATGTCGCGCGGCGAGAGCTCAGCGATGGTTTTCACTTCGACCCGGTCGAGGATGGCTGAGTAAAGCTTCTGACGGCGGCCGAAGCGCGCGCCTACCGTCACCCAGACGATCATGCCCGTTTTGTACTTGTCGGATTTGTCGCCCAACCGAATCGTGACCGTCTTACGATTGTTTCTCAGGATGTCGCCGTACAAATCGGTATAGAAATTGAGCGCGTACATTGAGTCTCTATTATCTGCGACCTGGCGCCCAAAACGCGAACTCGCGGGGTAGCAAGGAGTGATGGTCTGGGTGCTGGCCGTGCTTGGGGTTTACCTCGGAATCCTATTCGGGATCGCCTGGGTCAGCCTTCATCCATTTCGAACGCCGCTCTTCATTTCGCCCGGGCATCTCGGGGCGCCTCAAGAGGAACTCGAGATTCCATCCACGGGCGGCGTTGTCATGAAGGCGTGGTGGGTCGCCGGAGATTGCGTCGCGATGCCCAAGACGGAAAGGGGAGTGAGCGCGCTAGATGGGCGATTCGACGAACGCACGGTCGTCGCCATTCTCTGTCACGGTTACGTCATGAATCGGTCCGAGCTGACGCCGGTGGCCTACTGGCTGTGGAAGCGCGGAATGTCGTCTCTTCTCATCGAATTTCGGGCGCACGGCAAGACGAGACGTGGGAAGTCCACTATCGGGTGGAACGAGGCCGATGACGTTCTCGCCGCGATTGAAGTGGCAAGACGGAGGATGCCGGACGCAAGAATCGTGCTGATCGGAAGCAGCATGGGTTCGGCGGCCTGTGCGTTCGCCGCCGCCAGAGGCGCAAAGGTCGACGCGATCGTGCTCGATAGCTGCTACTCGAAGATGATCAACGCCTCGTTCGGTTGGTGGCGGTTCCTCGGGGGACCGCTTGTTTCGGTCTTCCTCGGTCCCGTGATTCTGTTTGCCGGCCCGCTTGCCGGAATCAACCCCTTCCGAGTCGACGTCGCTCGTGCCCTGCGGTCGGTTACCTGCCCCGTACTGCTGCTTCATGGCCGGGAGGACAACCTCGCGACGCCCTCCGAAGCCGAGCGAAATCTCGCCGCCCTTGGCCCCCTCGCGGAAATCGCCTGGTTCGACAATTGCGGCCATTCCGAGTTCCGTTGGCTCCAAGCCGAACGCTACTATCAGGAGCTCGAAACTTTCCTAATTCGCTGCAGTCTGCTAGACTCTCCAAGCGCGCATGAGCCTTCCGTCCGCGAGGAACTCACAGAAACGAGACCTAGCGGCCGGTAGGACTCACTGTAAGGATGCGGTGAGATGCGCGTCAATGCGAACAGGGAAAAGTCTTATGTGGACGCCATTTGAACCGTGGCAGATCGCCGAGCTACAGCGACTGTCGGAACGACAACGAGACGAGGTCGAAAGCGGCCTCAATGCGCTTTGGGAAAGCCATCCCGAGTTGCTCGAGGAGATCACGATCGGCGCCCTCGACCGCCAACAGATCAGCGCCGGGCGCGCCGCCCAAGTGCTTGGTATCTCCGAACCCGAGGCATTGAGGTGCCTCGCCCGTCATCGACGGCGCGCTCTCAGGAGGTCGTGCATCGTTCTTGCCGAAGGCTGCGATGCAAAACTCGCGGACGGCGGGCTCCCGGTCTGGGAGGTCGTTCGCGTCTATCGGCGAGTCGGCTCTGTCGCCAAGCTCCAGCAGTCTCTCAAGGGCATATCCTTGGAGACCCTTGGCGCCGCTCTCGTTTATGCCAACGAGAACGCCGAGGAAATCGAGGCGCAGATCGCAGCGTACGAGGCCGAGGTTCAGAAGAGGTCGGCAGCGGGAACACGGCCGTAGCTTTGCGTGCCGATCGCCCGCCACTCGAGATACAGAACTATCGATGCCGGATCTTCGGCCAATACACGGCGAAGTCGAAATTCGGGCTGTTCAGCGGGTTGTGGCACCCCGTGCACGCTTTCGCGGTCAATCGCGGCATACTAATCGACTTCGGCGATTTCGCGTGGGCCAGACCCGGACCGTGGCAGCTCTCGCACCCGACTCCGGCAAGCTCCGGCGTAGCCTTGATCGACCGATAGCCCTGAGTGCTCGAAAGCCCGGTGACGTGGCAGGAAACGCAATCGGGATCAAGGGCGTGCCCCTGTTTTTCGAGGGTACCGAGTGCCGACCGATGATCGGACAGCTTCCAAGTGTGTCCCGCCTCACGATGACAGGCCGCGCAAGCCCACGAACCGGAGTAACCCGAAGTAGCTGAGCGAGCCACTCGGTCGAGCAGCTTTTCTTCGCCTACGCGGCGCAGATATGCCGAGTAGTAGCGGCTCACGGTCGGATCATCCTTGAATCCGGGCCCGAGAGCAATCCGCTCGTAACCGATGAACGCACCGTTGCGAAAAGTGACGCGCACCAGGTGCTTTCCATGCTCGCCGGTCGTAGCCAGCGCTGTGGAGCCCATGAATTCCAGCTTGGCCGGCGGCTCGCCTCCCGAACTGTATTGAATGAGGGCGAGCTGCGGAAACGCGCGCCCGAGACGCATCGCGCTGTCGCGGCCGCCCTGAAGCATCAAGACGGGCTTGAGATTTTCGGCGGCCGCGGCATCTACCAGGGATTGCACAGCCTGTTCGAGAGGTACCGCGCTGTCACCCAGGATCGAAGCGACAGCGGCGCTGTCCGTGGCGCCTCCAATCAGAAATGGTCCACTTGCCCGTGTGTCGCCTAAAGCGTGGGTACCAGGATGGGCAACACTCAGGCTCACGAGCTTGCCTCCGGACAATCGTGAAACCTGTTCCAGTTCGCCCGGCCCGAGGCCGGCATCGAGAGGCCCGACATTAACGGCCGCGACATCCAAGTCGGCATAGCTTTGGGCGAGCGTTTCCGCCTTCATTTGGTCCTGGCGGCCCGCGCCCTCCACGAAACCCCCGTTCACAAGGAAAGTCGTATGGCCGTTCCGGGAAAGGCCACGTACCACGCTCGCTTGGCGGCGGATGCCGCCCATCATGGGAGAGCTGCATCCGCAAGGGGAGAGATAACCCCGCGCGTCTCCGGCAAGGATGACCATCTGGTCCGCGGAGCTTGAGACGGAGGCGATGCCGCCCGCAAAGGTGAGCGCGCCCAGGGTCGCCAAGCCGAGCTTCATCTGACGGTGCCCGCGATAGGCACGTCGATCTCCTTTTGTATCGGGTCGTCGGTTGTCACGATGACGGTCGCCCGATAGTCGCCCGAGGCTCCTTGGCCATCGTAGACAACCGAAATCCGGTAGGTTCCCGGCGTTGTCTGCTCGGCAGTCGCGACGATGTGCTTGGAATCGGATCGAAGTCCGGTGATTTTGAAATCCTTGCCTGGCCGGGAGAGAACGAACGACATCGTTCTTCGCGCCGCGCCGACCTCGCCCATGAAGAGGCTTGCCGGCTGAGTCACAATCCCTTTCTGCATCCATACCGGATAGAGAATCTGAGCGAAATCGGCATCGTCCGTCGTGACCGCGATGTTCGTACCGAATTGCGATCCCTCGGGAATGTTCTTCACCTTCAAAGTGAACTTGTAGCCTTTTCGGGGCAGGGGCCCTTCGCTCAATTCGGGATCGGCCATCATCCCTTCCCACTTTTCAAAGGTGACCTCGCCGGGAAGCCCCAGCGATTCGGCGCTCGTCACCTCGAGCGGGTGATCCGCCGGAAAAAAGAGATAGGCCACACATGACACGGTGCCGTTCCCGTCCGCGACCAAGACTTGGCGGTTCGGCTGCATTCGATAGCGCGGCGTCACCTTGATCTCGACCGGGATGGTCTTCACCGGGTTGGCCGGGTCGTTCGTCAGGAGATACATTTCGTGGCGGAGGACTCCTCCTTCGATGATCCCCGAAAACTCCTTCGTGCTCATTTGAGCGGGCGCTTCGTAGGTGCTGCCTGCGGCAATCCCGCGAGGGCCGGCTACCGCGAAGCAGCTGCAATCGGGAACAAGCCGGCAAACCAGCGTTCCCGATCCTGCGTTCTTCACCGGAACCTTGAATGGGACCAGCTTGCCTTGAACGACCAAACCAAGGTCGATTTTGGGAAGGTCGCACTCCAACGCGGGAGGATCGAATGCGACGGGGACAGAACGGGCAATGGAGTCGCGAATCTTGTTGCAGACATTCATGTTGTCGTTCGCGATCCCGACCTCCATCCTCAACGGCGCGATCGGGCTCGATGTCGCGGCGGTTCCCGCCATGATGGAACCCTCGATTGGCAGCTTGGCGATGCCGAAGTAAGTTCCGAGACCGAAAGACAGCTCGTTATGAAGCAAAGCAGGATCGACTGGCCCGCCCTTTTGCTGAATATCCAGCTTGATCGTCAGGCGCGGCTTGGTCGGATCCTCGGACCAGTCCAAAGACATGCCGCTCAAGTCCTGGTTCTTCGAGGTTGAGGCGTTCGCGCCAAAGACGACCCGGATGTTGCCCCCTCCCTTGACCAAGGAGAAATGAAAGAGAGGCGAGGCCTTCTGCCATTCCTCCATCACGACATCTCGCTGCTTTGCGTAATCGAACCGGCTTGATTCGGGAACCGCGGAATCGTCCCACTGGACCCTGGCGTCGCCCTTGGGCAAGAGTTCGAGGGCCGCGGCCGCGCCGCTGAAGTCCGACTTTTGGCTCAGGTCCGCGACGATTTTGACCGCCCTCGACAGCTCCGGAACCGAACCGACGGAGACCACGGGATGGAACGCCTGCGCCGAATGCAGCGCGGTACATAGAACGGCTAGAAGCATTTTATGTGACCCTACCCCGTATTAAACGTGCCTCAACCGGCAGAGCGTTCACTTGCTTCGTGGACGGCTAATCGACAAAGGCATCTTCCGACGGCTTTTGCTTCAAATACGCTTCGATGAAGCCGTCGATATCCCCGTCCATCACTCCGATGACATTGCCGGTTTCGTATCCCGTCCGGTGGTCCTTCACGAGCGTGTACGGCTGCATGACGTAGCTTCTGATCTGGCGGCCCCATTCGGCGGGACCGGAATCGCCCTTCAAAGCACGCATCCGCTGGTCGCTGCTTACTCGTTCCAACTCACCGAGGCGGGCGAGCAGAACCATCATCGCGCTCTCTCGATTTGCGTGCTGGCTCCTTTCGTTTTGACACTGGACGACGAGGCCGCTGGGCAAATGGGTAATCCTGACGGCGGATTCGGTCTTGTTGACATGCTGGCCACCGGCGCCTCCCGCCCGCAACGTCTCGACTTTCAGGTCGTCGGGGTTGATCGTAACCTCGTTCGCCTCGATCTCTGGAAGAACCTCGACCCGGGCGAACGAGGTGTGCCGACGGGCAGCGGCGTCGAACGGCGAGATGCGCACTAGACGGTGGACGCCGTTCTCGCTCTTGAGATAGCCGTAGGCATTGTCGCCCTTTATCGACATGCTGATTCCCCGGTAGCCGGTGACGTCACCCGGGGTCTCGCTGATGACCTCCAGCTTGAAACCGTGGTTTTGGGCCCACCGGGCGTACATGCGCTGGAGCATCGCGGCCCAGTCGCAGGCCTCGCTTCCTCCCGCGCCGGCATTGATTTCGACAAGGGCGTTTCGGCCGTCGTGCTCGCCGCTAAGCAGGGTTCTCAGCTCGTAGGCATCGAGCTCCTTGAGGAAGGTGAGTGCCATTTGATCGGCCTCTTTCTCCACCTCTGGCGAGGGATCGTCGTGGAGGAGATCGTAAAGCTCCGCGATGTCCTTTTCAGTCTTGTTGAGCTCTTCGAAGGGCTGAGCGATGGCACGAAGCCGCGAGAGGCGCTGTAGGACCCGATTTGCCTCGGATGGATCGCTCCAGAATTCTTGGGAGGAGGAGAGTTCCTCGAACTCGCTTATTTGTTGCCGAAGGTTAGGCAGGTCAAAGATGACCTCCGATAGCGTCCAGTCTCCCACGAGCCCTGGACAGCGCTTCATGCTGATCGAGATCGAGCATACGCGGATTGTACCAGCCTCAGATTGGCTCCAGTCGCCGGCGAAGTTTCTCGATCTCGCGAACCTTTGGTGTACCAAAACCTGCCAAAGGTTGTAGAATCTATCTGATTTATCGCATTTCAACTTGCCCGCAATTCGGGCAGGAGGGCTCTTAATTCAATGGCTAGCACTAAGCGCACAGTCGCAATCCTCATGGCGACCGCTACGACAATGTCGGCTTTCGCGCAGACAACCCAATTGCCGGATACCGTGCTCTCGGTTCTTTCGCGATCCCAGACGGTCGGCGTACCTTCGCCTTCGCAAACGGTCTACCTGACGATGGGTCTCAAGCCCCGGCATCCGGCCGAATTCCAGGCCTTCGTCGATTCGGTTAGCAACCCGCGGCTTCCCACCTACCGCCAATGGATGACGCCCGAACAGGTCGCGCAACAGTTTGGCCCCTCCGCAACCACCGTCACGACAATCGTGAATTATCTCCGGTCCAAGGGTTTGACGATAACCCTGCAGGGCCGGACCAACCTGGGGATTAGCGCCAAGGGAACGGTAACTCAGGTACAGAACGCGTTTAACACAACGCTCAAGAACTACACGGGGCCGGATCGCCTTGGCCGGACGGTGAACTTCATGGCGAACGCCACCGCCCTGCGAGTCCCGTCGGCTTGGGCTCCGCAAGTGCAGGCGGTAGCCGGACTTGAGAATTGGTCGCGCCCTCACGCGTGGTCGACGCAGACGCTGACGCCGCCGCTCATTAGGGGCCTTTATAACACCGCTCCGGCTTACGCAGGCGGATTTAGAGGACAGGGCCAAACGATCGGAATTACGAACTTCGATGGCTTCGCGCTCAGCAATGTGCCGCTCTACATCACCGCGTTTGGGCTTCCGGTACCGGCTGGCGGCGCCGGCTCCAACATTCAGGTTGTTACCCTCGAGGGAGGCGCCCAGAACGGAGGCGCCGGAGGTGAGGGCGACCTCGACATCCAAATGGAGATCGGGACCGCGCCCCTCGCGAACATCATCATCTACGATGATGGCGCCGGCGACGAGCTTACGGTGCTCAATCGGGAGAGCTCGGATAACCAGGCTCAGTGCATCTCGGAGAGCTACGGCTTCATTCTGAGCCCCTCCGGGGGCATGGCAGCCCATAACTTTCACTTGGCCATGGGCGCCCAAGGTCAGACGATCATGAACGCGACCGGAGACGCCGGTACCGACATCCAGTCGTTCCCGTATCCTGATGCCGAGCCCGAGGCTTTGGGCGTCGGTGGAACCGTCGCGACAGTCGACAGCAACAGCGGCGTGCGCATCGACGAGGTCGCGTGGGACGGCGGCGGCGGCGGCTGGACGCTCAGCGGATTCCCGTTCGATCGAAGGCCCAGCTGGCAGGTTGGCCCCGGAGTTCCGGCATCGCCGAACTTCAGGCTGCAACCGGATGTGGCGCTGCAGGCGGGCGGACCGGGCGCCGTGATCATTTACTTCGGCGGCGCCCAGACCGGGATCGATGGAACGTCGGTAGCCTCGCCCATGAATTGCGGCTGTCTCGCGATCGTCGAGCAGCTCCTTCAGAACTCTGGAGCCGCTCCGCGACTTGGACGCGTGGCGGACGCACTCTATCTGCTCGGGGGCAATTCGAGCGTGTTCTTCGACGTTACGGTTGGCAGCAACGGCTCGCTTCCGGACGGGAGCACGTCGAGCGCTCGCGTTAACTGGGACTTCTGCACGGGCTGGGGCGCTCCGAACTTCAATGGGCTGTTCAACGCGCTCCTCCAGGTGACGACCGCAACGCCGTACTTCCCGGATGCGGTTACAACCGCCGTTGGAAGCTACATCCTCGGTGACCCGTCGAGCGTCGCCGCCTCTGACGGCATCTACTACCAAGTCGGATCCGCTGGGATTCCCCAATTCGGCCAGGCTGCGGGAGTGTTTGCACAGTGGTTCATTCCCGACAATTCCGTTGCGATCACGATCGACATTCAGACGAATGGCGGCATCGTGGGTGGAACGAACATGGTTTGGCTGTGGAACTGGGTTACCAACACCTACGATCTGATCGGCTCGAAGCCGCTGGATGCAGGTGGGAGCAACGACAAGGTGATTACCGTGCGACCGGCGGACGTTCCGCTCTATCTAGGCCCGGGCGGCGAAGTGGACGCGATCGTTCGCGGACATTTCCCGATCAAGCCGTTCAACAACCAAGTGCCCTTGCCTTTCACCTACAAGATCGACATGCTCGAACTTCTGGTTCGCTAGGTCTTACACTTGAAATCGACAAGCCGGTCCCGCATGATGGGACCGGCTTTATTTTTCTGGCCTCGAACCCCGGCGACCTCAACCCGCGTCTTTGATGAAGGTGTTGGGCTACGCCAAGGGCTGGGGTAGGATTGCTTGGTGTGGCCACTTTGTCAGGAGGGTTTGCTTTGTTTCGCCTAAATAACGTATCCAAGCTCATCGCGTGCGTTGGGTTGCCGTTCATATTTTTGACCGCGTCCATCGCCCAAACTCGGACGATTAGTCCCGCGAAGACAGAAGCCGGGTCTCCGGCGCAGGTTTCGTCGACTCTAGACGTTCAACCGCAAATTACTCCCGATCCGGCATTCAACCCAACGGTCTCTCCGGAGAACGACGGTCCCCCCGTGCGGGGCAATCCCGGCCCGAGAAACAACCTCCGGGCCGGCGGGTTCCTATCGGGTCCCCGCGGAAGCGCAGGGTCTGCCTATTTCCCGGGTCCCGTGGATGGCCGCTACGAGCCTGCAGATAACCAAATGGCGGTCGGGCCGAACCATATCGTCTGCATTGTAAATGCGATCGTCGCGTTCTATACCAAGGACGGAACCAAGCAATTCCAGCAACTTCTCGACGGGTCGAACGGCTTTTTCGCCGGGGTGGCCCAGTCGGGGTTCGTCTTTGACCCGAAGGCGTTTTACGATCCCGGCTCGCAACGCTTTTTCCTGATTGCCGACGACGGCGCGTCGACCAGCCTGAGCAACATCCTGGTTGCCGTCTCGGCCACCAACAATCCTAACGGAACCTGGTTCAAGTATCGGTTCAACACCCTCTTCAACGGCAGCTGGCTCGATTTCCCCGGGTTTGGATTTAACAAGGACGCAATCATCATCACCGGAAACTTGTTCAGCGGGACTGGCTCCGGAGTCGAAGCTCTCGTGATCAAGAAAGCGCCCCTCTTGACCGGAGCGGCTGCGACGGCTACCGTCTTCAACGATCCCACCAACTTTACGCTCCAGCCGGCGAGAACGGTCGACACCACGATCGACAAGATCTATGGCGCGGCATCCGTATTCCCGAGCGGAAACTCCATTCATGTTTTCGCCTTTACTAACCTCACGGCTGCTCCCGTCCTCAAAGAGGTCGATATTGCCGTCCCGAGCTATAGCGCCCCGTCTCAAGCCGCGAATTCGGTTGGTAACGCCCTCGATCCCGACGACGACCGGCTATGGGTGGCCAACTTCCGCAACGGCCGATTGCTCACGTCGCAGACCATCGACGTGAACGGTCACTGCGGCGGACGCTGGTATGACTTCAACGTGAACAGCTGGCCGGCATCCGGAACTCCGACCCTCAAGCAATCGGGGACGATATCGCAGCCGAACACCGATATCTTCTATCCGGCCATCAACATGAATACGTTTGAGGACATTTCGGTCTTCTACACGCGTAGCAGCAGCTCGATCGTGTCGGATCTATGCTATTCAGCCAGGGTCGCCAGCGATCCTCTCGGACAGATCGGACAGCCCGTGAAGCTGTTTGGATCGACCAATGGAGGTTACGGCGGTCGCTGGGGCGACTACCTTGCCAACGAGATCGACCCGAACGACGATTGGACGTTCTGGGGCTTTAGCATGGCTGTCAATGGCGGCGCCTACTCGACCCAAGTCCAGTCGTGGACCGTCACCGTCGGCAACGGGACCGGCAATCCGATTTCCGTCGACTCGGTATCGCCGTTCGTCGGCAACCTGATCTTCGGTGACAACACGACGATCTCGACTGCCGATGGGATCTACTATCAAGTCGGTTCGGCCGGCGTGCCGCAATTTGGTCAAGCAGCCGGCGTGGACGCCCACTTTACGATCCCGGACGGCACTGCCAACATTTCGATCGATACCCTCGCCCTAGCCGATGCCTCCGGCGGCACGACGATGTGCTGGGTCTATAACTGGATTACCGCCCGGTTCGATCTGCTTGCCAGCACTCCGACGCCGACCTCGGGCTCAACCCATAAGTTCTTCAATATCCGGCCAGCGGATCTCGGGAAGTACGTTGGAGCGGGTAACGCGGTTCGCGTCCGGCTGCGCGGGCACCTTCCGATCAGACCGATCACGGGCTCTTTGCCGAACCCGTTCACGTTTAAGATCGATCTGCTACAATTGCTCGTCCGGTAACCCCGGGAAGAAGAAAGCGGGGACCGTTCGGTCCCCGCTTTTTTTGTCTGCGAACTTCGAAAGCTGCGTTATCCGGTAGTGGGTCAGTTTGGATGTGGCATCGCCTTCTAGGCGATGTGTTCCAGGAGCTTCCAGCTCCTGCTTCCGGCGGCTGGAAGCCGTCGACACACTCCGGCAAGATGCCGGAGCCACGAGAAAAATGCAAACTGAGCCACTACCCGTTATCCCGCCAGGGAGAGCGACGCGGGTCGCCGCGCGTGAACATACGAGTTTGCCGTTCTCAGGGCAGCCGTTAGGTTTCGCATGTCGGCGCGAACTCCAACGAGTCGCCGCCGCATTGTCGTGAGCACCCGCTCTTCGATCACTCCGATCTCACGGATTGTCTTTGGGGGAATCAGGTCAAGTTCGTCGATCAGCTCTTGGCGAGCATCTAGTACGTGGGACACTTCGGCCCAGTCTTCCGATTCGACGGCTGCTTCGAGCATGAAGGTGAGAACCAGAAGCCGCTCAGCGTTTGAACTTTTAGGCGGCATGGTTTTGTTCCGCGGAGGTTGGCCTCACCGTCATTTCGATCGCAACCCAGCTCTCCCGTAGCTCGCTAAAGATCTGAATCGTTCGATCGATCCCCGCCGGATCGTCACCAACGTTCGCCTGAACAAGCTGTTCGAGAGCATAGGTATAGAGTGCGAGCAGGTTCTTGGCAATCTCCGCGCCTTTCTGCATGTCCAGGCACGACATCAGCTCCATCACAATTTTTTGGGCGCGTTGCAGATTCTGGTTCTGCTTCTCGATGTCCTTTTCCAACATCGCATGCTTGCCCGCCTCCATGAATCGAAGGGCGCCATCGTAAAGCATGATGACGAGCTGAACGGGCGATGCGCCGTTAACGGCGCCTTTTTGATACTCTTGAACGAACCTGCCGTAAGCCAACTGACTAATCCTCTGGGGTACCCAGCACGATTATTGGCTGAATCAGCCGAAAGCTTAGATTCATCGGAGCGTGATCGTATTCTGCGCCGGGACTGTTGTTTGCAGGCCCGACTGAAGCCTTGCCAACCAGGCCCCCGCTTCTGCCTCCGATCCAAACGAGCGGTTGGCTGTCCAACCCAGCGACACCCAGTTCTCCGCGAGCCGGTCGTTGATGCGAGCGATCTCCGTGGAGAGTTGTTCGACTTCGGACGAAGGCGCCAGGGCGGCAAATCGTCGCGCCGCCTCATCGATGTTGGCACTGCCCGCCGCCTCGTCGTAGACCCAGCCGTAAAGGAACAGAGTCAGAAAGGGCCACTCATCGCCGTTGAGATACATTGTCTTCACCTGCCGCCTGACCTAATAGATTGCGCTAAGGACGCCTGTGTTCGGAAATTCGTTTCTGCAGGCTGAAAGCCCTAGCAATTATCTTGATTTAGCAACCCATCAGACTTGGAACCTTTTCCTTGGGAGTCAACAAGCCTAAAGGCGACACTTTATAGAGCTCGAAACTTCACCCGTCAGTAGAATGCGATGCCGGTAGAGCGGGCAAAGGGCCCAGGCAAATATTAGTGGGAACGATTTCCCGCGCTCGCGTAGTCGTTCGTATGTAGGGGCTTTTGAGATCGTTTACCGGCGGGTGGCCGGCTCATTAAGTCTGGCGATTGATATCCTTGCCGCTTTGCGGCGCAAAACGAACCATAAGGAGAGACAACTCGGGTCTGGATGCCGGCTCAATTCGCAGCCAATTCCCTGACCGGGCTGTATGGAATCGATGAGAAAGAGATCTTGTACGCGCTGCTTTCACGTGATGGAGCCGGCAGAGCAATTCTGCCCGAAGTGCGGGCTGCCCGTGGCCAATTCCTTCTCTAGCCGCGAGCTTCATGCATCCGGAGTTGATGTTCAGGCGAGGACCCACTATCGGTTCATGGCCATCGCGGCGGCTGTACTTACCGTGGCGGTTGCCGCGGTTCTAGTCGCCGTCTCCCAGCACCGCTTCTAGGGCCAGTGCTTGATGGTCGGTCAAGACTGTAAACTGACCACCCATGGCAATTGCCTGCGATATCAGTCTCAACACGAAGCTCACTCGTGAGCAACGCGAACGATATCAGAACACACGAGCGATCCGCGAAATTCTCACGACCGCCAAGACCATCGCGATCGTCGGCCTATCGACCGAGAAGACGAAGGCCAGCAACATGGTCGCTTCATACCTTCAGGACGAGGGTTATCGAATCATTCCCGTACATCCTAAGGCCGGCGAAATTTTGGGTGCGAAAGCCTATCCGTCTCTGCGAGACATCCCCGACCACGTCGATGTGGTGGAAATCTTCCGGCCCCCATCGGAAGTGCCGTCGATCGTCGAGGACGCAATCGCCATCGGCGCGAAAGCAGTTTGGATGCAGCTGCGCATCATCAATCTGGAAGCTGCGGATCGGGCAATCGCAGCCGGTCTTTTCGCCATCGTCGACAAATGCATGAAGATGGAGCACGGCCGTTTTGGCGGCGCACTTCACTGGGCGGGAATGAATACCGAAGTGATCACGGCTCAACGGCCCAAGTAAGGACTTCTAGTCCTGTGGATTCATCGCCAACATCATCTCCACCTGCTCGGCTCGAGGAGCCTCCGAATGCGCCGCCTTCAATGCGGCCGCCGCAGAAGCAAATCGGACGCGAGACTCGAAATTGTCCCCGCGCGCAAGGGCCAACGCATAAGCGCCATGGAATACATCGCCACAGCCGGTCGTATCCACCGCTTTCACCTTGAACGCCGGCTGTTGCCGCACCTCGTTTGGCGTTGCGGACCAAGACCCGTCCTGGCCGCAGGTCACGATAACCACACTGCGCCCATCCGTCATCAGGCGGTTAGCGGCGAGTCCCGGATCGTCTTCCGCGGTCAACCTGGCGGCAAAGTCCTGCGACACGATGAGGTGATCGACGAGCTCTAGGAGGGTCGCGAACCGAGGATCGAAATCGTCTTCGAAATCCGCGACCACGGGAATCCCGGCGTCGCGAGCAATGCTCGCCGCGCGGATTCCTCCCTCGATCCCGAGATTGTCCAAAAATAAAACCTTTGAGGATCGAATCAAGCCCTCGCTGGGCCCAGCCGGATCGGCGCCGATCGGCGACCTCGAATCAAAAAAGATGTTTCGGGAACCGGTGTCCTCCGCCACGACGATAACGGAGTGAACCGGCTGTGCATCGTTGCGCCGAATTGCCTCACTTAGGTCGATCCCGTGCTCAACGAAGTTGTCTTCGACGCGCTGGGAGAGATCGTCTTCGCCGAGTAACCCTGCGAACGCGCATCGGCCGCCGAGCCGGGCTGCGGCCACGAGCGCCATACCCGTCAGACCGCCAAATCTTCGCTCCGATCTCGTGACCCGCTTCTTTGAATCGGCGGGCGGGTAGGCGTCGACATAGACCAGATCGTCGACCGCGACGCACCCGATACCAAGGACGTCGAAGCAGTTAATCACGCTGGTGCTTCTGATGGAAATGAGGGGCCTGGCGAGACCGGGAACCTAGTCATCTGGGTTGCGAGCATCATCTCAGATCCCTGGCGAAGCGATTCCAACAACTTCATCCTTTAAACCAGCTTCATCGCTTCGCTCGGACTCGCCAGGTCGTGGATCACGGCCTTGAACGCGCGAAGCGCTCCGGGAACGTTTCCGTGACCCCAGATGTTTCGGCCGATCGTCGCGCCCCTGGCGCCGCTTGCCGCGACTCCTGCCATCGCCTCCAAAGCCTCCTCGAGGGTGGTTGTCTTCGGCCCTCCGGCTGCGACGACCGGAACCGGGCACGCCCGAGCGATTTGGCCAAAGGATTTAGGGTCGCCGGTATAGCCAACTTTGATGACATCGGCTCCGCACTCGATCCCCACACGGACCGCCCAGGCGATGTTATCGGGATCGTGCACAAGCTTAGGTCCGTCCGGCGTGAAGAATCGCGGATAGATGTGGGCGATGACGGGCAGATCGTAACGAGAGGCCGCGGTGACTCCGTCCGAAAGGATCTTGATGAACCGGCCCTCGCTTCCTTCCCGGACGCAGATGGCGATGGCGATGGCATCCGCGCCGGCCCGGATGCATTCCTCAGGGTCGGTAAGCACTTCGAGGATGCGCTCGTCGGGCGTGAAGCAGCCGGCCTGCATGATCATCGCGACCTTTCCTGCGTGAGGGCCCCAGCAGGTAAGGGCTGTCCCTTTCTGCATGGTCACGGCATCCGGTCTTCCCTGGACTACCTCGGCGATCGTCTTTGGAAGGTCCGCGAGCCCCGCCGGCATCTCGTGCGCGTATCCCACGAAGTGGTCGACGGCTACGGAGCACAAGCGCCCGGACGGGTGGCCAAAAATCCGATTGAGGCGAATATTCTTCCCTAATCCCATATCTTGCTATTGCATCCCTTCGCGCCCGAATCGGATCGATCCCATTCGCGCCTGCCACGCCCGGTGCGGCTAGAATCCAGTCGTGGTGCCCACCAGTATAATCGCGCCATGAGGCTGTCTGCCCAGTGCTACACCGTTCGCGATCACATTGCGGCGGACTTATGGGGCACTCTGGCGTCGATGCGGGATATCGGGCTTCGATACGTCGAGATCGGGGGTACGTTCGGCGTCCCCGTCGACGAGTTTAAGCAGGGTCTCGACCGTCTCGATCTTAAGGTCAACGCGAACCACAAGAGCCTTGGCGATCTGCAGGATAATCTTGGCGCCGTCATCGAGGAGTGCCGCACTCTGGCGATCCCATGCGTCGTTCTTTCATCCGTTGGGCGCGAGCAGTACGAGAAGGGTTGGGCGGCAGTGGCGAGGACCATCGAGCCGATTGGAGCGAAACTTAGGGCGGCGGGCATCCTCTTCGCCTATCACAACCACGCGTTCGAATTTCAAGCTGAAAACGGCCGGCCCGGGCTCGACATCCTCTATGAGAACGCCGACACCCGGCTCGTCACCGCGCAGATCGATACCTACTGGGTCGCCTACGGAGGCGCCGATCCCGCCGCCTATCTACGGAAGCTGACTGGCCGGGTGAAGCATTGCCACCTGAAGGATGGCCGGCTTGGCGGGTCAGAACCCCACTTCTTGGAGATTGGGCAGGGCGACCTCGATTGGGACGACATCCTCGCCGCATGCGGAGAGGCCGGAGTGGAATTCGGAGCGATCGAACAGGACACGTGCGATCGCAACACTCTGGAGTCGTTGCGAATTTCCGTCGACTTCTTGAGAGCCAAGGGCCTCACGTAGATGAATCGCGTTTCCGTTTTCATGGATGTCGAGGATCCGATCAATCCTCGCTCCGACGATGCCGCGCTGGATATCGCCACTCTCTTCACCGGAGTCGGGATTCGAGGCTCCTTTTGCCTCACGGGAGAGAAGTGCCGAACCCTCTCGGCACGTGGAAGAACGGATGTGATCAACTCCTTTCTTCCCCATTGCCTAGGTCTTCATACCGACACTCATTCCTACCATCCCACAACGATGGAGCTACTCGCCGATCTGCCCTTTCAGGAAGGCGGCTTGGCGGCACTCGAAGCGGAGCAGCGAGGTTACGACGCATTCGTTCAGGCTTTTCGCCGGCCGCCGGTTTTTTGGGGTGGCGCCGGAAACACGTGGTCTCCGGAGATCACCGACGCGCTCAAGCATCTTGGAATCCAAGGCTACGTCTACGCGTTGACGGAGCTTCCGGATCGACCTGTCCACCGGTTTAACCGCGTCTTTGCCTTCCCGCAGCACTTTAGCATCTCGGAGTTGAACTGGGCCGACGACGCCAGGGCAGAAGCCCGATCGGCCCAAGTGCTGGGGGATCTGGCATCCAACAAGCAGCCCAATCCAAGTTGGACCGGCATTTTTGTCGGACACCCGACCAAACTCCGCCACCGGGACTTCTGGGATAGCCCATACAATGCCGGACGGACGCCGCCATCGCCGGAATTCGCAGAGGCCTTGCCGGAGGCAATCTACGAGAGGTCGAAGATCAACCTTCGCGCCTTCCTCGTCGAGCTGCGAGGCCAGGCTGAGGTCATGGGGCTCGATGACGTTTTGAACTTGCCGTGGACATTTCGCGCACCGACACTGGCCGAGCGGAGCTACTTCGACGAACGGACCGCCCAGAACCTTCGCAGCGCACTTGGCTGGCCGATCCACCGGCCGGGACTGAGCGCCGATCTAATCGTGGACAAAACTCTTGCCCTGGCTCCGACTCTGGAGATCTCGCAGTTTGAGGAATCGCTATAGCGCCCTCACCGACTCACCGACGCACCGACTCCACCGACTCCCCGCCCCCACCGCCCCACCGCCTCCCCACCTCCCCCCCCCCCCCTCCTCCCCCCCCC
>CAZNUL010000060.1:0-23038 GCA_964576205.1 uncultured Fimbriimonadaceae bacterium
CGTGAAGCATTTGACGGTCGTCTACCGGATTAACGGGAAACAGGCTTCGAAGACGGTCGCGGAAAACGACACGCTCGATCTCGGTGGATCGTCGGGCGGATCGGAATCGGCCCTGCCAGAATACGTCGTCGAAAACGGAGATCTTGTGGCCTGGTCGGCGGGAAGTTACGTCGTGCGGATGGCGAACGGCCGCTCGAGGCGGATCCAGGCTCCGGCATTTCGGACATTGCCTGTCGCCGGGAGTTGGAAGCTATCTTTCCCGCCTAACCTCGGCGCACCAAGCTCAGTGACTCTCGATAAGCTCATTTCATGGCCAGATCATGTCGACGCCGGGGTGAAGTACTTCTCGGGGACAGCCACTTACGAGACCTCGTTCGAAGTCCCACCGAGCATGCTTGGGCCTGGGAGAAGGGTCTACCTGGACCTGGGCCGCGTCAAGAACTTTGCCGAAGTCTGGCTGAACGGTAACCGAGTTCCGGTCCTCTGGAAGGCTCCATTCCGATTTGCCACCGACAAGTTTAGGGCGGGCCGCAACTCGCTCTTGGTTAAGGTCACGAACCTGTGGCCGAACCGGCTAATCGGCGACGAACACTTGCCCGCGGAAGTTGAGTGGAAGCGCGATGGATCGATTGCGACGATGCCTCAATGGGCCCTCGACATGTTGCCGAGACCAAGGAGCGCGAGGGTTACCTTCACGACTTGGCGGATGTTCACCAAGGACTCGCCGCTGCTCGAGTCCGGACTGCTTGGACCGGTATCCGTCGTTTCCGTGCCGGCCTTCAGATTGCGATAGATGCGTCGGTGCGGGGAACCTGGGTAGTGGGTCAGTTTGGATGTGGCATCGCCTTCCAGGCGGTGTGTGCCAGGAGCTTCCAGCTCCTGCTCCCGACGGCTTGGAAGCCGTCGGCGCACTACGGCAAGACGCCGCAGCCATGCAGAGCGCAAACTGACCCACTACCGGGTTTTGTCATCCCGAGGAACGAGGGATCTCCGCATTGGTCTCGATCCTATCGCTGGGCAAGCCCTGCCGGTACCGCCCATCACCCCAACGCTCCCTCGCCGCAAGTCATCTTGGGTGTTTGGGTAGAGGATCAGATCGCCTGGAAGGCGATGCCACATCCAAGCTGACCACTACTGGAACCTGATCGGATGCACGCTTGATCTAGAATTGCGGTTTTTGTCGAATCCAGGTCACAGCAAGTTGGCATTCTGAGCATCAGGGAGCATAATCGTGGTTGTATCGTCAACTTTTCCGTTCTACACGGGAGGCTATTTTGAATCGCAAAGCATTTACTCTCATTGAGCTTCTAGTCGTTATCGCGATTATCGCGATCCTTGCAGCAATTCTCTTCCCCGTTTTCGCCCAAGCTAAGATTGCGGCGAAGAAGACTGCCTACATCAGCAGCGTCAAGCAAGAAGGCTTGTCGATTGCGATCTACCAGGGAGACGTCGATGACGTCTATCCGATGGGCTTCGGTGTCCGCCCCGACGGCAACGGTACCTGGGGCTACGGCGTTGTCCATCCGGTCCCGTACAACGTGATCACGACCGCCCCGTGGACGTTGCCTCAGCGCTGGCTTATGGCTCAGTGCTTCTGGGCGAACGCCTGCGCTCCGTACGCTAAGAACTTGGGCATCCTGACTCTTCCGGTTGTCGGAAACATCACGATCGCCGATCTCGGTCTCGGTGCGGACACATTCGCTCCCGGTGTCACCCCGGCCTACTATGGTATGGACTACAACGGTCTGTTCCATCAGCTGAACGCCTCGGTGGTTGCGGCTCCCGCCAATGCGGTTGTGCTCTGGCACGTTCAGAAGCTAAACCTCACTGGACGCGGCCTTGCCACGCCGGTTCCGTATTGCCCTGGTTCCGGTCCAGGCTCGTTGCAGGCCAATCCAGTGCCCTGCAGCTTTACGCAGGTTAACGCAAGCATCTTCTATGTCTATGACTTCGCCACTACCTCGTGGCTGTTCGACAAGAAGATGGTCATCGGCAGAGCCGACAGTTCGGCGAAGACCGTCCCGGTTGGGATCGTCATCACTCCAAACTTGGCCTCTCCGTCAGGACAGGCAACCGACCCGTGGGCCCAGGTTGGTACCACCGGCGTGCCGTTCTCGTACTACAACTGCGGAGCGGGTGGCCCGCTGGACTTCGGTCCGACGGCGAACTATCCGTGCTATTTCCGACCGGACCGAACGTGGTAAGCCCGAGTTAGGCAAAATAGGTCTAATGAAGCTAGTCTACAGTTCGATTCTGTTCGTCGTGGCAATCGCCGGTGTAGCGATGACCGCGGGGTGCGGTTCCAACGATCCGGACCCCAAGATCCCGCTCGCAAAACCGGGCGATCCCAAGCCGATGGGCGTTACGCCCGCCGGTGGCGGAGGCGGGGCGCCGCAATCGGGCGCCGCGCAGCAGCCATCCGCTCAGTAAGCGCTGGATGGCAAATAAAGGGCTGTGGAACCGCGAGGTTCCACAGCCCTTTATTGTGGTTGCCCAGCTGCGAGGAATTATTTCTTTAGCCGCTGAGGAATTATTTCTTTAGCCGCTAAGAGGCCCTGGACTTCTTTTTCGCCCGGGCGCGGATGAGCTTCGGGCTCCCGTCGGTTCCGTAGCCCAGACGGTAACCAGTCGGAAGCGCTTTCAGCGCCTGCTCTAGCTCGGCCGGAATCTGCACGGGTTCTCGCCGCCGCCGTCCGCGCTTCTTTCCGGGGTTCAGCGCCTGAAATGCGTCGGTGGCATCGGACTCGGACGGCAACGCCTGAATCTCCCTTCCGCTAATCGTATACAGCTCGGAGCTTGCGGAAAAGGAGAGAAACAAATACTCGCCGTTGCTGAGCATCCGGGCCTCGACCGGCAACGCAAACTTCTTAATGCCAACTTTGACCGATAAGACACCGGACCTTGGCGATGCTTTAAACTTGAGCGAGTTCTTGACGTTCTGGACCGACTTCTGCATTTGGATTCCTCGTAAGCCGCTACCACTATACTGCAAGAGTCTGGTGCAAAAACCACCGGCGATTGGCAGTCTTACAAACAAACGACTCACGGAGTTTTACGCCGATCGATGTGTTGCGAGAGCCGCTAGGTAGTAATCCGGCGTCTGGCTACGTGGCTTCCAGGCGCAGATTGTCGATTAGTCTCGTGGTACCAAGTTTCGCTGCTATGATCAAAGCAGCGTCGCTTGTTTGACGCACTATTTGTAGGTCGGAAAGAGAGACTAGCTCCAAATACTCGACCTCGAAGCCGCTTTTCTCGAGTCGGTCACGGCCGTCTGCTATGAGCTGTTCAGGGCTGGACCCTTCCAGGCGGATACTCGCCGCTATCGATTCGAGCGTCCTCCGCAAGAGCGGGGCGATCCCTCGCTCCTTGGAAGAGAGATAACGGTTGCGGCTCGACATGGCGAGCCCATCTTGTTCACGAACCGTCTCGAGGAAATTCAGCCGGACGGGTAGCGCGAGATCTGTAACAAGCCGACTAACGACCAGACATTGCTGAAGATCCTTCCACCCGAAGTAGGCGTTTCTCGGAAGCACGATGTTGAACAACTTCGCAACTATCGTGGCTACCCCGTCGAAATGTCCCGGTCTTGAACGACCTTCCCATCGATCGCCTAGATTCGGCACATGGATCCTGGTCATCTCGTTAGAATAAAGTTCGTCCTTTCCCGGAGCGAATAGATAGTCGATTCCCTCGCCGCTAGCCAGCGAGAAATCGCGTTCCTCGTCTCTCGGGTAACGGTCGAAGTCCTCGTTAGGCCCGAACTGGAGCGGGTTAACGAATAGGGAAACACACACCCGCGGGTTTTGCTTCCGCGCCTCGCGCATGAGCATGAGGTGTCCTTCGTGAAACGCTCCCATTGTCGGTACGAAGCCAAGGTCGCCCCCACCAAGCGAGGCCATTTCGGCAATCGTCCGAACGATCCTCAAAACGAATTCTCTTCGGTTGGAAACGACCGGGTTCGCACGGATGCGGTGTAGGCCTTGAGGCCCTCCAGGAACATCGACTCGCCTTCAACGAAGCGCTTCGCATGCTTAAAGCTCTGATTGGACAAGCCGAGGATGTCATGCATGACCTGGATTTGACCGTCGCAGCAGGGTCCGGCGCCGATGCCGATGGTGGGAATTGTGACTTCGGCAGTGATGTCGGAAGCGAGACCGCCCGGAATCAATTCGAGAACCATACTGAAAGCACCCGCCCGCTCTAGATTCTTCGCAGCCTCGATCAGGCCGGCGCCCGCCGTTCCCTTTCCTTGCACCTTGTGCCCGCCAAACACATTGACGGACTGCGGAGTCATTCCAAGGTGTCCCATGACAGGTATCCCGGCCTTGACCAGCGCCGCGACCTCATCGTAATAAGCTCCCTCGAGCTTGACGCCCTCTGCCCCTGCTTTCATGAGCGCGACGGCGGAGTCGACACACTGCCCAATCGACGACTGGTAGCTGCCGAACGGCATGTCGGCAAGGAGCATCGCTCTGGTCACGCCTGGCCGTGTGGCAGCCGTGTGGTGGACCATCGCCTCGAGGGTGACGGGTACCGTCGTCTCATAACCTAGGAGCACATTTCCAAGGGAATCTCCGACGAGGACGACATCGACTCCGGCCTCGTCGACCAGCCGTCCGAAGTAGGCGTCATACGCGGTGACGCACACGATCTTTTCAGATCGTTGCTTCATCGCTTGAAGCCTGGGCGCGGTCACCTTCTCGGCCATTCGAGAAGTTTACTCGCGCGAGCGGCCGCGAGACGGCCGGGCGTTATGCCTACCAGGGCATGAGCTCGAGTCGCTTACCGTGAAAGTCGAGGGTGACTCGGGTCTTGGATATCGAGAGGACCTTCGAGTCGGAGTCCAATTGCGCGCCGCGAGACACGGATTTTGACTTTCCGTCTGACTCGAAGAGGGCGATCCCTTGTCGCTTTCCGACTGAAATGCCAATGAGCCGCCAGCCGAATTTGGGTTCCGGCGCGGCTGCCGGAGTTGGCTGTCCGTTCGCAGGCTGCCCAGCTGCCGGTGCATTGAGAGCCGGCTTAACCGCATTTGGCGACGCGGTAGCCGCGCTGGGCGCAGCCGGATCGAGGACCTTCTCTTCGGCCTTGTGTTTTGCGCCGCCGGCCATGACATTCTTGACCGCATCGGCCGAGCGCTGGGTTAGGAAAGGAGTTTTGGCAAGACCATCGAGCGTCTTAGCCTTGGCCGCATCTTGCGAGCCGGCCGGCCCCTGGGCCACGAGAACGCATGGCAAGAGTGCGAGGAGATACCCATGTTTTCGCAGCATCAAGCCGCTCTTTCCCTGAAAACCGAGGATGGCTCCAAGTAATTACAACAGTGAAGGTGCTGGCATTGACTTGCCAACCTGCCGTAAGATATGCAGTGGAGTGTGGGCGATGGCTCGGACTCGTAGTAGTGGAGGGGATAGATGGACATCCAAGAGGCAATTGCCGCGACATTGGGCAGAGGTTTAGGGGAAGCGGGCGTCTGGAAGATCGCCGAGTTGGCCGAGATGAAGAAGTTCACTGGCGGAGACGTGATCGTCAGGCAGTTCGACAAGAATTCAGACCTCATCGTCGTGCTCGACGGAACCGCCCAAATCAATACGTTTAACGACGACTTGATCACGGAGATCGGTACGGGAAGCATCATCGGGGAGATCTCTCTCGTCGATGAGCAGCCTCGCAGCGCCACGATCCGGAGCGTGCAATACACGGATGTTGCCGTCATTTCGGCAGCCAAGCTTCGAGACGTCTTGGCCAAAGACCCGGCGCTGGCGGCAACGGTCTATAAGAACATCGCTCAGACGCTCTGCACGAGGCTCCGTCATGCGACGATCCACCTCGATGGCCTGATGAGTTCAAAGGGACCGGTGCCGGTGGGCCGAGGCTGAATTTCGTGCCTTGGGCGCCAAGCCCAGGGCCACAGCTCCTAAGCCCCATTTCCTTCTCGGGGGAGCCGCTCCAGCCACGCAAAGCGGTGGAAAAAAGACGCAATCCTCGTCCCCGATTCGCGCGTCTTTAGCATCGAGATGATGCTCCCCTTGATCCTGTCGGCGTCCTGCCTTGCCTTCCAGGGGCCCTACTCGACGCCCATGCTGGCGCCGCAACCGGTCCGCCTCGAACTCACACCTGCGCTAGACGGGACGATCTCTAAAGAGGAGTGGGATCCGTTCGGACCGCAAACGTTTCTCCAATGGGAGCCCGGCAAGCTCTATATCGGGAGTCAGGCGGCGGCGGGGAAAGACCTCGTTCTTAGCATCGACGGCAAAGGCGATGGTTGGCTCGTCGGCCGCGATAACCTGGAGTTCCGCGTTTCGGTTAAGGACGGCAAGGCCATCGTGACCGTTCGCGAGTTGGACGCGACGGTCGTCAGCGCTCCGGTTTGGAGAGAGCGAAAGGATCTGGAGGCAGCGTCCACGGCCGTTGCCGGAACCCAGGGAGACCAAACGACGATTGAAGCCGTTTTCGACGATGCGGGGTTGGGCGTACTCCCAAGGAAGCCGCAGACGATGATGCTGCGTCTGGACTCCGTGGATTCGACGGCGGATTCCGCGCCTTACATTCCACGAACCTGCATGGCGGTTCGATTCGACGACCATCGATCGGTGGCTCTGCCGCGGGGGATGGACTCGGGCGTGGAAGCCCGTTTTCGCTCGGTTATTCCCGGAGAGAACCTATCCCTCCGAATGACGTTCCATGGCTCGAACGCCTTGGGTGTGAAAACAATCGAGTTGCGTACTCTCGGCCAGGCGGAAAACTCCGCGAACCGGATGTCGCTGCTCTTTCCAAATTTCGACAACAAAGGCCGCGCTTTCGTCGACTATCCAACCAAGATCGATCCGACCGCTACCTTGGGGTACCGCATCGTCTCTGGAGCGCTGACGTTCAAAGACGGCGCGCCTGCGTCGATTGAAGCCAGCTACCGGATCGCGCCGCTCATGGACTTCTCTCTGATAAAGACGGAGTTCGACCGCCTGCCTGAGGATAACGTGATCCGGATCTACTACGTTCTGGAGGTTTACACCCATCTGCCCTCGGAAGGTCTCGTGCGAGTCGAGCCGCCGGCAGGATGGCAAATCGTCAAGGGAGACGGTCAGAAGTTCAAACTCCTCGGGTTTCAGACCGCGGAAGCCCACCAGGTGGCCCTGCATCTGCCGGCGGACGCCCATGGGACATTCCCAATCAAGTTCAGCGGCCAAACGAAGGACCGGACCGTAACTCAGACCTGCTACCTGACCATCCGGTAATGCTCGGACTCACCGGCCTGTTTGCTCCGATAGTGACGCCGTTCACCGACGGAGGAGGCTCGGTGAGCGAAATCAGGTTGGCGAGGCTGCTCAAACACCTGCAGTCGATGGGCATCAACGGCTTCGTCTGCTGCTCGGAAACCGGCGAATTCACCACGGTTTCGGCGGTCGAGCGAAAGCAGACCCTAGAGATCGTGATTCGCGAAGCGCGCGGCGCTCCCGTGCTCGCTCATGCCACGCGCCTCGGCACTGCCCAGTCTCTCGATCTGTGCCAACATGCCGGGCGGCACGGCGCCAAAGCCGCGGTCATGATGCCGCCGTACTTCGGGACTCACAGCGACGATGAGATCGAGCAGCACTTCCGCACGATCGTCCAGCACGCGGGCCTCCCAGTCATCATCGTCGACCCCGATCACCGGATCAGACATGGACTGATGGACAGCCTGAGCGCCCTTCCCGAATTGCACTTTGCGGAGACGCCGGAAGCCGCCATGCGCTCGAGATTCGCGGTCGACCCCATCGGGTCCGGATCGGACGAATTCGTGATCGAGGAGGCCGTGGTGAGCCCACTGATCCAGATCGATCCGAAGGGCGTCGTGGAGGGTGCGAACTTTCATAAACTGTCGAGGATCATCGGAGACTTCGGTCGCGTCCGCGTTGCAAAAGCTGCCCTGAACCTGAGGGACATCGAAGTCGGACCGCCGCGCGCCCCGGTGTTGGCTCTGCCCCACGCCGCTGTGCTCGAGCTAGATTCCGTGATCGTCACGAAGTGAGCCTGAACGGGATGGCGCCGACGTCAGACCGCCTGAATACGCATGATTCGAACCGTGCTAACCCGGTCCTTCGGCTTCGCCATGAGAACCTGGAACTCGTCGTCGAAGAGCTTGACATCCACGCGTTCGAGAAGTGACCCCTCATCCCAAAGCTTCTTTGCCGCATCTCCGAGCACCTCGGTAACAAGAACCTGCTCGTCGGCCTCCATCCGCTCGGTCGCCAACTCCGGCAAGCCGATCTTGCGAAGGCCGCGCGTTTCCGCCCAGCCGCCTTGCTCGGCCCGTCGCCACACAGGCCTGACCTGAATATCCGCCTCGTTCAAATCGAAGTGATCGTTGAGAAGGGTCCGGAAATCCTCCCTCGACACCATCTCTTCTTTCATGCAGTCGTAGACGACCTTAGCGCCAGATAACTCGGCGACCGCGTCGGCGAGATGGGGCAGCAATTGGATACTGGCTCGATCTTTAAGGGGCTGCTCCGAGATATAGCGGACCTTCACTAGGGATTCCGAGTCCGCGAGATCCTTCAAGATCTGGGCGGTCGGCTCGACGTGCTCATCGAAGAGGTCCGGCCTGAACACGTGCGGGTTCTTGCTCTTGAGGACGAGCGCCAGGTGAAGCCTGGTGTCGCTCAGGAGCAGACCCTCGCGCGGCGTGACCGGATTCCGGCCCCGGTGCTTATATGGATTGCCGGAGATGACGCGCTCCATCACCGCCGTCTGATCCGGCATTCTCTTCCCGGGCAGGTAGACCCAGAACTCGTTCGTCGAAAGGAATTTAGGTCCCTGCTTACCTCGGCTGACAAGGACCCACCCGAGAACGATACCGATCAGGACCCCGATCAGGATCAGCTGCATCTTACGGCCCCGTTCCGCGCATCCATTTTTCTGCCAGTACAAGCTCTTCTTCAGTAAGGCTCGCTTGACAGACGTCGCAAACGCCGGCTTCGTTTACGCCGATACGCCGGCACAAGAGGCACGAGTTGATTCGGCGCGCCGTCATGACGATCCTCTTTTGGCTCAAAGCCCAGGGAAGGTCGCCTCGCAAAATGCCTTCCGAATTCAACCGGATCACGCCGAAAGCCTACCCACAAGCGCCCGTGAGACGACTCATTCCATTTGAGCCAATAGTGGAACGCACACTATTTATCGCAAGTCCCATGACATGATGACGCCCGAGTTCGGGCAGGTGACGACCCATGTGCAAAACAGCTTGCTTTATGGCCCTTTCGGCCCTCTTCCTAAGTCTTTCGGGGTGTGGCGGATCCCTGGGCCATGATTCCCCCGTTCAGGTGCGCCTTGAGACATCCGCGGGGACCACCGACTTCTCCAACCTCCACGTGATCGTTTCACCCAACAGCGGCGCCGCGAACAGCGCCAATGCCGCCTCCGACACGCAAGTGCAGGCTTGGGCGAACGTGGTGACGGGCGGATCGTTCAAAGAGATCGACTTCACCACGAACTCGAACCAGGTTCCGTATTTTCTTTACGCCCAGAATAACCTGGTGGCAAGCCAGGACGTGCGGGTGAGAATCTTCATGGACGGCAATCTCAAGTCGGATCACGTTTACACGGTGGCAGGCAGCACCGCAGCTCAGGAAAACACGATTTTCCGCAATAACGTTCAGAATCCCTAGCGCTGAGCTGAACGCTCAAAATGCGAGGGGCGGATCGCCAGTCCAAGGCGGGACCCCCTCGTCGATTGCGTCCGGCTCGAAGATGCGATCATAGAGCCTTAGGTCAGTGATCATACCGTTGAGCGGCTGGTTATGGGGCCCGTGGTCGTTTTGAACGTTTCCGATTCCGATGCCGGGAGCAAACGCATTGTCGAGGGTCTCGAACGGACGCCGCGTCGTCTTCGCAGTCGCCACGAGTTCGTGGTTCAGCCACAACTTCAGTTCCCCCTTCGTCGCGTCAAAGCTTCCCAGAACGTGCGTCCATTGGCGAAGCGGGATCTCGCCGGCAACTCCGAAACCCCGATCCTGGTCGTCCTGGACCGCAAACCAAATCGTGCCGTCGCTGTGGACGACGAGATCGTAGGGATCGAGACCGTTGCGATCGTCTCCGCGGAAGAGCACTTGGGCGCCTGGTCCGGTGTTTACATAGGACCTCAGGTTGATCCATACCGACATGGTCATCGATCCGGTCAGGCGCAATGCCGGCAGGTCTGGGAGCAATACGCCTCCGTGAGTGCCGTCGAAACTGAAGCCATAGCCGCCTGGCAGCCGTATCCGGCTCGCTCCCGGCGTGACTCTGGCGCTTACCGGCTTACCCGCAACTTCAATTTGACCCGATGGCGCGAGCCAGAGCAGCGGCGGAACTACCTGTGCGTGCAAACCCGCGAAGGCAACGATTGCAAAAATCCCCATGAAGTTCTCCTCCAACCGTCCGACGCCAACCGCCCGAGCTCGTTTCGGTCCCTTTGCGATTTTTGCTCACATGTATGTTCGATAATTGCCGAGATTGCTGATTAGTGGTCAAATATGCGTGCTGACCTCAAAATATCCGGTACTGTGTCCGATCTTAGAATTGTGCCGTGACATCACACCTCGACGGCGCACCCGGTTTGGGGCCCGGGCGTGCTCGGGCCACTACCGCCAACTCATGTGGAAAACCGGTGGAAAACCTTCGAGCGGTCGCGTTCACTATGCCCTCCGCGTGAACGCAAACCAAACGCCGGAGTGGTTCCGTCCAACCTAAGCAAAGCCTTTGCGAGGCTACACCCTAGCCGTGTAACCAGGCAATGATGTACAACAAAGGCAGCCACGATTCTTGCGTCCGCAAAGGAACCGCATGGCCGGGCCAAGCCATGCCGTTATCGGGCAATAGATATTGGTAAACGCATTCAGCGTGAGGCGAGCCTTGTTTGGATGGAGTTCATGACAAATTTTGCGTCGCAGGGATCGGAGAGCAAGCTTATTCTCCTCATCGAGGACAACATCGACGACGAACGGCTCACGCTGAGGGCGCTCCGCAAGAACAACATCATGAACGAAGTGGTCGTCGCCTGCGACGGCCAGGAGGCTATCGACTATCTTTTTGGCACCGGCAGTTTTACCGGCCGCGATATGTCGGTGATGCCGGCAGTGGTGATCCTGGACCTGAAGCTGCCAAAACTGAGCGGTCTCGAGGTGTTGAAGAGGATCCGGTCGGAGACCCATACCCGCCGCCTGCCGGTTGTCGTGCTGACGTCGAGCGAGGACGAACAACAGGTCGAGGAGAGCTATTCGCTAGGCGCGAACAGCTTTATCAAGAAGCCGGCGGATCCGACCGACTTTTCGGAGATGATCCTTCAAGTGGCAATGTATTGGCTACTCCTGAATCGCGTTGCGTCTGAAAAGGCGCTTATCTGAACGCAAATGTCGTATTAGCAGCGATGCGCGTTTCCTACCTCGGTCTTCAGTTACTCGCCGTTTCGGATTCGTCGTTCCGTATAGACCGTGCCTTGATAATCACCTAGATTCGATGCCATACTTCTCTTCCGCGCGCGGGAGTAGCTCAGTGGTTAGAGCGCCGGCCTGTCACGCCGGAGGCCGCGGGTTCAAGTCCCGTCTTCCGCGCCATTTCGCTCCGCGTGCCGCTGTAGCTCAGTTGGTAGAGCAAAGGACTGAAAATCCTTGGGTCGCCGGTTCAAGTCCGGCTGGCGGCACCATTTCCAAGGTGCGAGCGACCGGATTCTCCGGCGGGTCGGCGCAAATCGTGTTCAGGCTGCTCCTCGCGATGCTCTACCTTCTTGGAACGGCGTGCGCTCAACAGCTCCTTCCCGGAAGCCGGATCAGGCTCGTCTGCGAGCAAGAACCCACGCTCTCGGTCGAACGCACCCTGTCTCCGGAAGGAAATGTCGACCTGCCGATTATTGGCAGGGTGAACCTCGGAGGGAAGCTCGTTACCGAAGCCGAACGCCAGCTAGAACAGCTGGCGGCCGCAAAGCTGCGAAGCGATCGTTTCGTGATCGCGATCACGCTGGTTGGCGACAGTTCGGCGCCGATAGATTTTTGGGGGGCGGTCAACCGGAACGGCTCCGTGCCCTTCCGAAGCGGGATTACCCTTGCCGACGTGGCCAAACTGGCGGAGCCGAACGCGGCCGCCGCAACGGAGGCCGTCGAGATCACGTCCCAAAACGGCAAGAAGGAGGTCGTCGATCTGGCATCTCGCGCCTCGATGACGCTTCGACCGGGGGATCGGGTCTATTTTCCGCTCGCCGACCAATCCAACGATGTCCTGATCCTGGGAGGGGTCGCACGGCCGGGCAGCAAGCCATTCGAATCAGGACTGACCCTTGCCAGCTTGATCCAGTTGGCGGGAGGAGTCACCGGCCACGGAGAGCGGAATCGCATTAGACTGGAGCGCAAAGGTCGAGAACCACGGGTTCTCGATCTGGACTCCATGGACTCGGATACCAAGCTGGATCGCGGCGACGTCGTCGTCGTGCCTGCGATGGAGAACGGAGGTTTCATCACGATCAACGGCTCGGTCGCACGTCCGGGCCTTGTCGAATATCGACCCGGCATGACCCTAAAGGAGGCAGTCCGCGCCGCAGGCGGCTTGACCGTTTTTGCGGGCGCGACGGTAACCGTCAAGCGTCTGAGCGAATGGAAGCGCCGCTTCGACTTCGACAAGATCGTTGCCGGGCAGGCTCCCGATCTGATCCTCAAACCCGCGGACTTGATCGACGTGCCGAACGCGAAGTGGCAGAAGGTCGAAACTCGCCCGCCAGAAACCAAGAAAGGGAAGTCGAACCCGATTGTGCCGCCCCTCTCCAGATAATAGAGGTCATGGAGATGAATGAAGTGACGAGGGTGACTTGTGGTTTGGAAATTGTACGGTCCGGCAATCACAGATCGAAACTCCAAGTTCGGAAATCCGATCACGTCCAAACAGCATGAGTTGGGATCGCGCCAGAGGCAGCCCAGAGCCGATTGCCGCGCTCAACCGCGTTCTCGAACGGGAGAACGGGGAGCCGCTCGTTGATCTTCGCGAAGTCGCTCCCTCGATACGGATCCTGCGGCCAGCGGTGATCCCCTATGTCCGCCAGGCCGTGGCAGAGATGTGCGAGCGGGCCGCCCATCGCCTCCCGTCCGGATATCACTTAGGACTTGTGGAAGGCTGGCGCCCGATCGAGCGCCAGCAAAGGATCTACGACTTCTTCTGGTGGGCGGCATCGGAGGCTTATCCGGAGCGCGATCACCGGTCCCTGCGAAGAACCGTCTGTCGATGGGTTGCGCCGACCGATCAGAAGGCCCCTCCCGGGCATTGTACGGGAGCTGCGGTCGACGTCTGGTTGGTCGACGACGGCGGCGAAGGGATCGACGTGACCTCGCCCTTCAACCGTTTCAGTGCGTCGCCCACGTATACGGTTGGCTTGAGCGAGGATGCTTTGAGAAATCGGATGATCTTGTTGGACACCATGCTGTCGGTTGGCTTCTCGAATTGCCGCGACGAATGGTGGCATTACAGCTACGGCGATGCCGGATGGGCGGTTCGAGCCGGCGAGCGGACGTGCCAGTACGGCATCGCCCACCTGCCACTTGAATTGTATGAGGAGCTTGAGCGTCTGCACGCCGAGGGCATGAAGGAGCGGGTTAACCCGTTCAAGTGATGTCGGATGGCGGATGGCGGATGGCGGATGTGGGATTTGAGATTTGAGATTTGAGATTTGGGCACTGACTGACTTGGCGCGAAGTGAGCGCTAGGCTCAAAGGTAGGGACTGGTCATGGCAAAGTGGGAATACAAAATTATCGTTGGCAACAAGGGTGTAGTCGAATACCAACTCAACGACCTCGCGAAAGAGGGCTGGGAGCCCGTTAATGTCTCGGCAACCACTGGGGGTTGCATCGTGCTACTTCGACGCGCGATTGCCTGACGTGCGCATCAAGTCCCTCAATGCCGAGATTTGGGATTTGAGACTCATGATTTGTCGCTTTTTGCTGCCACAAGTGGAAGACCCCGGCCCGGTGAGTGGCTCGCAGCGAAGCGGGTCAACAAGGCGCCGGCTTCAGAATTCCATCGGCCAAGAAAGGAACCCTCCGGCCCCTTCGGGCGTTGCTCCTGAAGGGCCCCATGGCACTGCCACTTGAGTACAATTTCACTCGGATGGAGACCAACGACCAACTGATCCGCGCGGTCCAGGTCGCTACTCGCAAACTATCCGGCAGCGGCAATTTCGACCTGCTTCTTAAAGACGTACTCGCAATTTGCGTCGAAGCCGTCGGGGCGACCGGCGGAACGATCTACATCCACGATTCGGCCGCGAAAAGGCTTCGGTTTCGACACGTCTTGCCCGAGAAGATTGAGGAGAAACTTCCTCAGAAAGACGTTGCCGACGACTTTGGAATGGTTGGGAGCGCGTTCCAAAGTCGCAAAACGCTCCGCACGGAGTTTCTTCCAAAACCTGACAGCGAGCGGAATCCGTTCGAGGTAGCAACCGGCGTAACGGTGCGCTCGATGGTTGCCTGCCCCTTGATGTTGGAAGACGAGGAGCCGATTGGGGTCGTGCAACTGCTCAATAAGCGGGAAGGCACCTTCACCGATTCTGATGTCGCCGTCCTCGAAACTGTCGCCGGCGTCTCGACAATGGCCTATCTGAACTACCGGCTTACCGACGAAGCTTCTCGAGCCTCGACCCTGCTCGGAATGGGCAAGGTTGGCCACGACATTGGCAATCTTGCGGCGAGTCTCTTCGCCACGCTATCCTATTCGGGCCTCGCAATGGACGGGCTGAAGGCCGCGCTCCGCAGACAGAAGTGCGAGGAGGAGACTCAGGATTACGTGACCAGCATCGAAGAGATGCACCACGACCTGCAAAGCTCGGTTGACCGGATCGTCCGATACTCCCGGCTCATCAGCGATTTGTCGGCCGGTAGGGACTTGCAGCCGAACAAAGTGCTTGCTCCTCTTGCCGAGACCATCCAGACCAGTGCAGCGTACTTGGAGAACGAGGGCAGGAAGAATCACGTGGCCATTCGCTACGAGATCCAATACGACGCCCCGCCGCTCTTTCATGATGAGCTTTTCTTGTTTAGGATCGTCCAGAACCTTGTCGGCAATGCGATCAAGGCGGTTAAGGAAACGATTCCCGACGATTGGTCCGACCGCTACTCCGATGACGACAACGCCGTTATGGGCGAGGTTTTCGTCCGATATTGTTACGCGGCGGGAGAGCACATTATCGAAGTAAGAGACTCCGGGCCGGGCATGAGTAAGGAGACCGCAGAAAGAATCCTTGCCGGCAATGCCCGGTCTCAGTGGGACAAGGCAAGCGGGTCCGGCTGGGGGACGAGGATCGTCTTAGAACTGGCCGCGACACACAATGCGAAGGTAAGCATCGATAGCAAGCCTGGCCAAGGTTCGACGTTCAGGGTGGCTTTCCCGCATGTGGATGTGGCAAAGGCGGCATCGGCATGAGCAGGAACGGAGCGCAGACCAGACCCTCTGGCTGGAAGCGGTTCTTTGGAGCCCTCTGGTTCCTTATCGTCTGCGCTACGTTCCTCTCGGCCGGCGTCATCGCCGAAGTAACTTCGAGCAAGCTCGGTGGCTTCGCGGGATACAGGATCCTTGTGCCGCCTGATCCGGCGAAGGCATTCCGGAGCGATGTTCAGACCTTTTTGATCTTGGGCTGCGACGAGGATTATAAGCCGGGCTCGTATACCCAACGATACTATGGTGGCGAGGAGAACGGCCACCGTACCGCGGATTCCACTCTGCTCATTAAGAGCGCGTCGCGAAGCGACATGATGATGGTGGCCCGGATGGACTTCGACAAGGGTGAGATCACGGGCGTCAGCATTCCACGCGATACGTGGTGTCAGCTACCGGGCTACAAGATGCACAAGATCAATGCCTACCACTCGATCGCGAAGTCCGGCCAGGAGAACGAGCTGGCCAAGCAAGCCGTCGAGTACCTGATCGGGGTGCCGATCGACAAGGTGATCGTGGTCGACTTCAATAAGATGCAAAAGATGGTCGACATGATGGGTGGCGTCTGGGTCACCGTGCCGCGAAAGATGGATTATGACGATAACGCCGGCCTCTTGCATATTCACCTTAAGCCCGGCTACCAGAAACTGACCGGGTATGAGGCGATGGGATACGTTCGCTTCCGGCATTCCAAGAACGGGAAGGCAGAGTCCGACTTTCAACGGCAGGAGCGCGAAAAAGACATGCTCCTTGGGCTAAAGCAGGCGGCGATGCGCAGATGGACTGACCTCGGCCGAATCGTCGACGCCGGCGCGGCCACCGTTGGAGACTCGTTGGATTCCGATCAAATCCTGTCTCTGGCCGGGTTCGTACGCAGAATCGGATCTCAAAACATCAGGATTGGAGTCATTCCAACTCGCGAAGACGGCAACGGCCTTCGTCTCGATGCAGGCAAGCTGCCGGCCGTTCTTGCCGAATATAAGTTAGGAGACAACGCGGCGAGGGTCACCCTTCGTTGATTCGGGAGACAATGGAATCTTGCCGCCCGGATCGTCGTTGCACTGGGTGCCATTCGCCTTAATTCGTTCCGTTCGCGGTAGGTTTCCCGTTCCTCATCCTTTCAGTCGAGATTAATCAATGAGTGACCCCTACGATCCGCAAGCGTCCGACGAGAGGCGCTCAGGCAGCCAATATGTCACGCGTAGAGACGTGCGGCTCGTCGGCATCGTTTTGGCGGTGCTCGCCCTCGCCGCGTGGCCGGTCTATATGTACATGCTCAGGCAGGTTAATAGCTCGACCTGCAATCGGAATCTTCGCAGAATTAGCGAAGCGCTCCTGGCCTACGCTCACGACAACGAGGAGCACTTGCCATTCGCGTATGAGACGAATGGCTACGGCTCGTCGGAAATTGCCGTGCATAACGGCTATGCCTACACTTGGCAGTGGGTTCTCGAAGCTCAAACGTCGGACTGGTCGATGTTTAGATGCCCGGCCGCAGATGCCTCCGAGCACTCCAAATCCGCCGACCCGTGGAAGGGAGAAGTCGAGTCAAGCGACTATGGCATGCTAAACGCTTATAGCGGGCAGGATTTGTCGACGGTCAGCGAGCCGGGCCAAAAGATCATCATCGGGGAGACCGCCAACCGCGGCGCGATGGGAAGCTATGATCCCTTGCCGCTCCTCTCCCAAGGCAAACCAATTGCCGACGATGGGAATTTCATCGGCTTTGACAACAGTCAGGATTACCCAGACGCCAAGACGGCGTTTGCGACTCGGCTGGCGTTCCGGGGCACTTCGAGCGGTCATTTCGACCGTAACTCGGAAGCCCGACATCCGGACGGGGACCATTTCTTAACCCTCGATGGACATCGCCGCGGCGGCGACGGCGCGATCGCCGAGGTCATCCAGCAAGGCGGATATTTTGGGCCGTGGGACGTTCCAAAGCCCGCTCGTCGGGTCTCGCCGAATACTCTAAAGCCATAAGCGAGGCTTTCCACAGCTTTTGGGAGATCGCATCGTGCTCCTCGGGATTCATTTCCCGTCTCAAGATCACCTGCGCCCACTCTTCCGACCGAAGTAGCCCGGCCGTCTTGGCTCCGAGTTCGCCCAGGAGCCGCTGCTCATCCGGCCAGCCGGTCGGGTACAGATCCGGGAACGGTAGGCTTTGAGCCAAAGCAAGATCGCTGATCAGCCGATGCGCCGGCGAAGTCTGTTTGATCAAGCCCGCCAATAGTTTAGCGACATCCAGTGGCGTGTATGGAGATTGCGCGTTCCAGCGGCTGGCCCGGGATGCAAGGTAGCAGACTCGCCAAGGCGCTGGATCGCTGTGAGTGCGGATCCTTTTCTTCCAGACCGGCTGCCAGATCTCTACTCCGAGGTCGCCATCTGTGAGGACGCCCCAGGGTTCTGGAGTCGATGATCTCGGATCGAAAGGACAGCCGGCTAAATTGAGCTCTAGCTTTTCGACACCCTCTTTTGCCAAGCGTCGCAGCCAGGGACCGATGGCATCGGCGACGACGCCGGCAGCCAACTTGCCCGTTGCGCTGCGCTCGAAGACGATCTCGTGGGCCATCGCAAACGGACTGCTTGGCAACAAATCGGGGGGCCGGTCGTCTTCGCCGGCGAGGTACGCGTTCGAATGACAGCACAGTGCCACCGCCTGGAACACGTCCGCCCTCATGATTGGATTCTCGGTAGGTTGATTTGCCGGGTTCAGGGCTGAGCCATACCGAGAGGCTGCATACAATATGCTGAAAAAACAATTCCGAATCGCTAATTGGCGGCCAACCGCATACCTTCCGCCGCAGGCCATGTTCGGACTGGAGACCGCGCGTCACTTCCGCGACTGAATCAAAGCAGCGAATCCAGAAAATCTCCGCAGGGCTCGTCATCGCGGGGAGGCGATACTCCAACCAGCAGATGGTGTCGCTCGATGTGAACGGCCTGCGCATCGGGCTCGACTCGCTGCACGGGCCCGAGCGACTCGACTTCGAGCATATTCTCTCGAGTGTAAGTCTCAAAGTTGCATCCGTAGTCCGGATAGTTCGCCCCGAGCTCAGCCGGAAACCTCTTGTAATAGAAATTGCCGTGGTTGGCGTAACCGGCCAGCCCCTGCTTGATGAAGGCGCCGATCTTCTGCGGCTCACTATTGTCCATCTGGCGGAGCCGCACCACTCGCCGGCCCCAGGTCCAGCGAGCGTCCGCCATGTTCGTGTAGGCCCACATCACCATCGGACGCACGGGCAACAGGTTTTCGGCGTGTATGCCGTACCGGGGCTGCGGGAACACGCACTCCCCGCCAACCGCCATCACGGAAAGCGCCCAGGGCGCGAACTCGATCGCGTAAGCATTCCGGTTGGTGACTCGATGCTCCACCTGAAAGCCGTTCTTCTCTGGCCGGATTCGGATCTGCTTCTGAATCAGGAACTGCTCAACTGGAGGTGTAAACACATTCCATTCCCCCTCCATCTCGTATTCGACCGTTTGGTTATCGGCGAAGTAAGTCTTCGGCATCTCCTCCGGGGCGATCCACAGACGATGGCCGCCGTAGCTCCGGTATTCGTCACCGCCGGTCTTTCCCATTTCGGCCGGATACTCTACGAACTCGTTCGGCGCTCCGATCTGGCCGAATCGGATAATTCGGGGCCCGACTTCGATAGTGACGATCATTTCGAGCTGGTCCGAGACGATCCTGGCGCAGCGATCCCATCCGCCGTAGGCGACGATTTCCATCCTTGTAAGCCTACCGATTCCTCGGGCCTATTGGCCTGCTGGCAATGTCATGGCGAGAGGAGGCGAAGCGAAGGCAACCGGTTAGAGGGGAAGTGCCTATCGATGCTTGTCGGTCTTTAACCTCGCCGCCTGAGCCACTCGATGAACTTCGGATCGTCCATCCGAACGCCCGGCTCCGTGCGTCGCTTCTTGAACTTCGGATCGTTTGGATCGAGCGTCGCCTCCGGCTTGAAAACTCGCGGATCAGATTCAACATGAGTATAAGGGCTGAAGTCCGGAGTCGACGTAAACATGGCGTCGAGAGGCGAGGCAACCGCGTCGAACATGTTGTTCGGGCCGAGCCCGAACAGTTCGTAGATCGAGCGGATGATGCTCATGATGCTCGTATGCTCGTGGGACACGTAGTTGTGCCTCGCGTACGGACCGAGAGCCAGAACAAAGCTGCGATGGCGATCCACATGGTCATCGTCCGCGCCGGAGTCGTCCTGAGTTACGAAGACCGCCATGTTCTTCCACTCGGGCAAGTGGCTCAAATACTCGATCGTCCGGCCCAGCGCCAGGTCGTTATCGGCCATATAGCTGCAGACGTACGGATATCCCCAGTCCGGCCTCGGCCGGGTTCCGTGGTCGTTACAGTAGCAGATGTTGATGAACCGCGGAATCGCACCGTGCGCCGCCCGATACTTCTCGAGGTCTTCCCGGAACCACTCGAAGCGGGCGATGTCCGGGATATTGGTGTTGAAGATCGGGAATTCGAAGCACGTGTTCTTATAGAGAGCCGCCGGCATCGGATAGTTGGCGATCTCGCCGGCGCCGGAGCGCGAGAATGCCGAGCCCTCATCGACCTCGGGAAACTCGAAGCCCTCGCCGTAGTTTCGGAAGGAAACTCCTCCGGCTTCGAGATGCTCCCAAAGCGAGCCATTCTCGAGATAGTCCTCGGGAATCTGAGACCCGTTTGAACCAAAGCTCACGAGCCTGCCTTTCGCATTGTTGTTTGGGCGGAAGCCCCAGCCCGCGTAAAACACGCGCGTCGTCCAGAGGCTCGGATAGACGCCGACCAGCCAACGATGACCGTCGCCGCTCGCCTGGGGCTCCATATAGAAGTTGTCGCTGATGCCAAACTGCTCGGCTAGCCGCAAATGGTTGGGCATGATGGGGACGTGCTCCGAGGGTCCTTTCTCGCGGATCCAACCCTCCAAGCCGAACTCGGCGTATTCCGGCTGCCCATTCACGCCCTTCATGCCGCCGAAGATGCCGTCGAAGGTGTGATTCTCTTTCGTGATGAAAACGACGTACTTTATCTGGCGCGGCCACTCAGCGGGTCTCGACCGCTCAAGGAGCCCGTTGTTTTTCAGCACGGTTTCAGTCAGGGCCGCAAGTTCCCCGTCCTTTGGCACGGTGAATCGCTGGATCATCCCCGGCATGTCGGAGAGGCCATATCGCTCGTCGCCGGCGGCTCGTCGATTGAGGCGCCCGCGCGGCCCACGGCCGATTCCTTTCTGAGTGGCGACATAGACCGCATTGCCATCCTTGGACGTGGTGATCGAGTTAGGGAACCACCCGGAGGGAAGCCTGCCAAGAGTCCTTCCGTTCGCCGGGTCGACGACGGCAATCGAGTTCAGGCCCGACTCGCAGACATAAAGCCTCGATCCGTCCGGCGAAGGCGCCATTCCCGATGGAATCACCCCCCGCAGCTTCGCCACTAGGGGAGACGGAGACAGCTTGATCGTCCTCAGCAGCTTCAGACTTGGATCGAAGACCTGGACCGTGTCGTTATTCGCGTTGCTGACAAAGAGCCGGCCATGATCGAAAAGCAGGCCGTTTGGCGCGCTCCCTCCTACGCTCTTGCCTCCATCTGCCGGCGCGTGGATCAGGAGCCCGGCTTTAACCTGCTTCTCGAGCTTTGGCAGGCCGCTCGGCGCGATATCGTACATCCAGATCGACTGCGCATCCGGCACGTAGGGGTCTCCGAGGCCAGGAATTTTGGTCCCGCCGACGCTCACGCCTTCCTTGCTCTCCGGGCTCGGAAAGGCGAAGGGGGGCAATGCCAAGCCCCTTTTCAGCTTGTCCTCATCGCGAACGACCGAATAATCGAAGAGGCCGATGTTCGCAACATAGACGCGCTTCCCATCGGCGGATAGCGCCAACGAGTAAGGTTCTCGGCCCGCCAGAATACGGCTGACGACGCGCCGTTCAGCTAGATCAATCGTCACAAGGCTTTGATTCGCGACGTCGACGCAGTAAGCGAGGTTGCCACGGATCGCGACGTCGTTGATGTAGCTGTCCTTGACCGCGTCCGAATTAACTGAGATCGACGCCTCTTTCTTGAAATCGGGGACGCCGTAGATTGCCACTTCGCCGTCGTCGCCCTCGCTGAGAACGAATTTGGAGCCATCACCGGTAAACGCGCCGGCAGGCGCGATTTCCCTGGTCGCGAATGAGCGCTTTTCTTTCCCCTCGTAAACCGTGAAGCCACCGTCGTGGATCCCGACGACGAGCGACCCGTTCGGGGACCTAAGAACCTTCCAAAGATCCTCGCCGGTGTACAGCCGGTCTCCGATAGGCGTCAGCAAACGCCCGTTTGGCAGGATGGTCGTCCCACCGGGCACGACCCGTGCAACCTCGTTGCCCGCAGGCGATCGAAGGACTGACGTCGGAGCGAATAGGGCGAATGTGAGAAGAGAAATCACGGATTGATTATCATCCTATTTCAGCCGTCGGCCACCTGCCAAGCATCATCCGGAGACCGAGCGTGCGAGGTCGTAGGACCAACGCGGTCATTGAAAGTGCTCGGAAATCGGCTCCCCGGTCGGAGTCGACGCAAGCTCGCTTTCGCTGACCGCAAGTAGGTCCTTTCTGGTTGGTCGCTTCCAGGATGCTTCCTAGAAACGCTACTTCTTGCTGTCGCCGTTTTTGTCCTGAGCGTCGGCGCTCATTCCCTTCGTCGTCAGCGCGTGACCTTTCATCGCTTCCCGGAACTTGTCCTTCTGCTCAGGCGTCCATTTCGCGGCCTCTTCGTTGGCGGCTGCCTGGCTCACCGGGCTCTCGGGCGGATCCGAGGGGCCGCCGCACCCGGCGGCGATAACGCCGCCGAGAACGAAAAACCCCAAAGCACCGCGGACTAGTCCGGCCACCAGGTCACCCCCAGAGCCTCAGGCGATGCCACCCACGTGCTGCAGGTGAAGTTCGTCCCGAGCGGGTACCCCAGCCGCGGGAACGGAGCGAGAGCGGCCTGCGGATCGGCGCAATAGAGGTCGACGCGATCCTTGAAGTTCTTCGGCGAGGCGATCAGAGGCGTGTCGCCGGCAGCGCCGTAGCCTGTGTTGATGCCGCCCTTCCACGCGTATGTCTTCGCGCTCGAATCGGCTCGAACGACGGTGATCCGGCCGGTGAAGTAGATGCCGTTGTTGTTACCCATACCGGTCGTCGTGTTCCAACCCGACCAGCTGTCAAAGAACCAACCGTCGCCGCCGCCGACCGTCTGTCGGGGGGTGTCGTAGGTATTGGCGAACTCCATGAGCCCAGAGGGATTCACTGGCTGGCTTGTCGAGATGCCGTCCATGATCCGAACGCATCGGTGGCCGTTGATCGTGCGGCCGCGGCAGCCGACGACTGGCCCCCCGTCCTCGCAGCGCTCCGCTCCGACGATGGCTCCGCCGGACCGGATCTCCCAGCCCCAGTTGTAGCCGAAATCTAGCCGGTCGTAGTCGTGGTCGTTGTTCCAATACTGCCGGCTCTGGAGGCCGTTGCGATAGCCGCCCGCCCAGATTCCGCCGTTCTTGACGTAAGCGGACATGACGCACGGCGGGTCGCCGCCGCATCCGTTCACCGAACCGTCGGAGTTGTCGTAGATCGACGGAAAATGGTCGTCGGCATCCGTTGCGT
>CAZNUL010000061.1:0-22614 GCA_964576205.1 uncultured Fimbriimonadaceae bacterium
TTGCCGTCTCACCCTATCTCGTCACCGAACAGGGTAGGTCAACCCTCAAGAGGTCCGTTAAGGTCCGTCAGCCGGTCAAGCTCGCACCCCAACCCGTTACGGAGACGTAGGTGGCCACCGTCTCGGTTTGCGTCGCCGTCTACAACGGGGAAGCGCATCTCGCGAAAGCACTCGATTCGATCCTGGCGCAAAGCGTCAAACCTGACGAAGTCCTGGTTCTCGACGATGGCTCAACGGATGGCTCCGTTGCGGTAGCGAGCGCCTACCCGAGTGTGCGAGTGATTCGCCAGGCAAATGGCGGGATCGGTGCGGCGCGAAGACGATTGGTCGAGGAAGCCGCCCATGAATGGATCGCGTTCTGCGATCACGACGATTGGTGGGAAAAAGATCGCCTAGAAGCCGAACTTCCGTTTACGTCAGACCCTGGAGTCAGCCTCATCTACTGTGGCGCTTGGCATGTGGACGACCACGGGCTGGAGACCGAGGTCTTCCTACATGCAGAACCTGACGCCCCGTCGATCGACCACGTATCGCCTTCCCCGGAAGACTGGACCAGCTCCGTTCTATTGCGACGGAGCGCCGTGCTCGAGGCCGGCAATTTCAACGATGAATGTCGTACGGGAGAGGACATTCTGATGTGGTTCAAATTGGGAGGCATCGGGCGGATCGTCCGAGCCACCCGGCCCTTGGTTCACATCCTTCGCCGGGAAGGATCGGCGAGCGCGCCCGACAGACGCCAATTTGAATGCCGGGTAAGGCTCTTCGAGGAGGAAATCCTACCGAACTTCGATCGATGGTACGGGCAAGTACCTCAGGCTAAGCGGGATGCTTGTCGGCGCCAGATCGAGGAAAGGACCGGGTACGCCATGGCGATCTTGGCGACCTACGTGGATCGTGACGGTGATCGAGAATCGGCAATGGGTCTCTACAGGCGGGCCCTAAAGCTCTCGCCTCGGTCGAAGGGAGTCTGGTATCGCTATCTTCGCGGAGTGTTGAGGATTCCAGTTCTGCCGTAGCAGACTTGGGCAGCGACGACGGAGAAGAGGGTTCGGCTAGCCTTTGCGCACTCGCTTCAGGGCCCAACACCGTTCACGGCACGTTCGAGCGGCGCCTCACCCTCTTGTCGCAGGTTCTCTTTTGCCTGCAACTTAGAGTCTGGGTCCGGCGAATGAGGCTCGCAAGACACGATTTGCATGTCAGGCGAACCTTGTCATCGGAAGGACCTACAACGTTTCGGGCGGCGAACATTCAACTGGGCTGGACGCCAAGCGTTCGCAAATCGGCAACAACGATGATCACGGTAGAGCCGGAACTCCGAAAGGCCGAAGGGCCGCCGCAAGTTGGCCGCAACAACCGACCCGTGCGGACGGCATCGTATTTGCGGCGAAAGCGCCGTGAGGCCTTGATCGTGCGAAAATAGCCTTGTGGACAAGCGGGGACGCGGCCTTTTCATCGTTTCATTCCTCGCCCCTGCCGCCCTGATCTATATCGGCTTCGTCGTTTACCCGCTCCTCCAATCCTTCGCCCTATCTCTCTACCGCTGGCGAGGGTTGTCCCTAAGGAAAACCTATGTCGGGCCGGAGAATTTCGTCAATCTGTCGCATGACGACGTGTTTTGGCGCTCGGTGCGCGACAACTTAACGCTGTTCGTCGTGGGTGGCGTTTGCATCATCGCGATCTCGATCGCGGTCGCCCACGGACTTCAGGGGCGCGGCTGGGTTCCGAAGACCCTGCGAAGCGTCGTCTTGTTTCCGCAAATGATTTCGCTCGTCGCCGTCGCCGTGCTGTGGATGTTCATCTTTAACCCCCAATTCGGGCTCGTAACCTCGTTCCTGAATGCGGTCGGCCTGCGAGGTTGGGTTCATACTTGGCTGGGGGAGCCTGGAACGGCGCTGCCTTCCGTCGGCGTCGCCTTTACCTGGTACGCGGTTGGCTTCTACATCATGCTGTTCGCCGCTGGACTGAAGGCAATTCCCGCGGACATCAACGAGGCGGCTGAACTGGACGGGGCAACCGGCTTGGTTCGATTCGGTCGCGTGACCTGGCCGATGCTTTGGTCGGTCAAGCGGATCGCCGTCGTCCACTTGGCTATCTCCGTTGTGAATGTGTTCGCCCTGGTTTTCCTGATGACCAAGGGCGGACCCGATCACGCCACCGAGGTGATGCTGACATACCTCTACAGCAACGCCTTCGAGTACTCGCAATTCGGGTATGCGACAGCCATCGCCGTTGCGAATTTCGTGATCGTGATGCTGCTCGCGGTGGCCATCCTGCTCGCGTTCCGGCGCGATCCTACCGAGCGAAGGACAGCCTAGAACCTTCTCACGAACCGCACCCCGATCGTGAAGTCGGGAGCGATGTTCACAAGGAGGGGAGCGCCTGGGACAAGGTCGTGATCTTCGCTGAAGTAGAGGTCCAGCCGCTCCTTGTCTGTCAGCCTCCGCTCGTAGCCGAACGTCAGCATTCGATGCGGTCCATCGTTCGATGCTAGGCCAATGTTGGTGGCCGATGACTCGGCCTGCCACTGGGCAATCCACGCGTCGCGGCTATTTCGAAGGTAAGTGAGGCCGAGGAACTCCTGATCGACGAGCGTGCGACCGTGCTTCAGGACCGTCGGCTTGCCTTGGACGACCAACCCGGCAGAGGCGTCGAGCTGCAGCTTCTTGCGGAGCAGCGTCCGATACTCTAGATTGGCCCCGCCGTCGAAGGCGCCGCTTCCGAGTAATCCCCCAGGGTTGCCGGTCGGAGCCTTAACGCCGACTGAGGCGATGAACTTCGGGCTCAGCCTCTTTCGGAGGAACCCCGACACGTCGCCGACGCCTTCGGCGCTCTGGAAGGTTCCGACCCCAGGAATCGTCACGAAGCATTGTCCGAAGGGCAAAAAGTTCCTCACCCGGAACGAAGGCGGCAAGATCGTATGGTGCCACCAGGCGATGATCGGATCCATGAACCCGCCGTTCCGTGCCAAAAAGGGAAGCTCGAACGAGGCCTCGAGGTTCGTCGCAATACCTTTGCTGTACAGAAACGAGAGCCGCTGCGTCTCCTGATCTTCAAAAAGGACGGCCGGCTTGCTCAAATCCTGTGGATCACGCCTCACATCGTTGATCACTTGGATCGAGGTCTCGAGCGAGTCCTCTCCTTTGCCTAGAAAGTCTGCGCGTGGGACGAAGCGCAGGAATGGCAGCGAGACAACCCGGCCGTTACGAGTCGAAATCGGCCCCTGGCTGACCTCGCCCGGCTCCTGACTAGGGCCAATGCCCTGTACCGGGAACCACCACGCAGCAAGAATGGAGCAGGCGAAGAGAGGACAAGGCATTGACGACGACCATACCCGCAACATGTTCGCAATCCGGATTCGCGCATCCCGCGCTTAGGTATTTGCGCCAAAGTCCGCGCTTCCCGCAAGATCGGAGAAGCCGCGAACCGATGCGGTTCGATATCTTCAAAGAAGAAAGCGCCTTGGGTGGAATCCCTCGGGCGTTGTCGAATTGGCGTTCCGCAGTTCGACCATCTTTCCGAGGAAGACTTTCGATGCACCTCCGAAGAAGAAGTGCTATCTATCCGGCGAGACCTACCAGTCATGAGACGAGGATGGGTAGCATTCGTATGAAAAACATGATTTCCAAGAATCAACGGACGAGTGCCGGCTACGACGAGTGCTTTTATGGCTCGGTGACGGTCGGCGAGCGCGGACAAATTGTGATCCCGGCCGAGGCACGCACCCAAATGGGAATCCAGCAGGGGGACAAGCTGCTGATCATGAAGCATCCGGCCAATCACGGTCTAATGGTCTTCAAGATCGATTCTGCGCGCGCCTTCCTCGACGACTTTAGCGCGATGCTGGACCAAGCCGAAAGGTCGGTGGAGAAATAATGCCGGTCTGGTTGCCGATCGCCATTTTCGGGATGGCGCAGACTCCCGCTGGGCCGCTGACGATCGACCAGGCCGTCCAGATCGCGGTGCGAAACGGCTATTCGGTTCTCATCGCCCAGACGCGGGTGGCTCGTCAGCAGGGCGTGGTTTCGGAGAATGCCGGCCGCCTGGGACCTCAGGCCAGCGTCGGCGCTACCTATACGCGCTTCGACCGAGAGGGCGTCGCCCACTTTAACAACCAATCCATCGTTACCTCGCCGATCCAAACCGCGAGTGGCACCGCAACCGCGTCGATTCCCATCGACATCAATGGAAACTTGCATCACTTGCTTGGCGCAGCCAAATCCAACTTGAAGGCCACGCAACAGAATTTTGCGGCGGCCGGCAACGACATCAAGCTCAACGCCAGGAACGCCTTCTACGAGGTCCAGAGAGCGCACAAGAACATCGAGGTCCAGGAGCAGGCCTTGAAGGACGCCCAGGACCAGTTGAAGAACACCCAGCTTCTGGAGCAAGGGGGCGTCGCGGCTCATGTAGACACGCTGCGCGCTCAAAGCCAAGTTCAGCAGTCGCAGTCCGATCTGATCGCTGCGCAGAACTCTCTGGCGATCGCCAACGCGAACTTCAATGCCGCCCTTGCCTTACCCATCGACACCCCGGTCCAACTCGTCGATGTGACGGCATTGCCGTCTGCGCCGGCGGACGAGGCTAAACTTCGCGAGGACGCGCACGCCCGGCGTCCCGAGGCCAGGTCGTTGCTCCACACCCGCGATGCTTTGGCGGAAGTCCGGCGTGCCGCCGAGACCGGGCTGCTCCCGACCCTCAGTTTTGGCGTGACCTACACGAGGGGCTTTAACACGGGAGCTTTTGCGCAGCCCTATACGCTCGGCGGAACCCTGACTTTTGGGTGGCCACTGTTCGACTCCGGGATTACTCGCTCGAGGGTCAAGGAAGCCAAGCAAGACGAGGAGCAGGCTCGGATCCAGTACGAGCAGGAACTCGAAGCGATCTCCCAGGAAGTCCGGCAAGCGATGGCAAGCCTCGTGAATGCCAAAGAGCGGCTCGATAGTGCGACCAAACAGGTCGAATACACGACTGAAAACCTGAGGCTCGCCCGGCTCCGATACCAGGCGGGTGAGGGCATTCTCCTCCAGGTTACGGACGCGGAAACTCTGCTCACCCAGGCAAGAAACCAGGAGGTCTCCGCTCGCTACGATTATCTCTCCGCATTCGCCCAACTGCAGCACGCGCTGGGCGCCGACGATCTGAACGCCGCCGGCACCGCACCGGCTACAAATGCCACAAAGGAATCTATCAAGTGAACCGCTGGAAAACAAGTGCTCTTCTTATCGCCGCCGTTCTTACCCTGACCGGCTGCGTCGACAGGCAAGCCCAGAAGCAGGCGAAGGCCACGCAGGCAATTGTCACGGACCCAACCCAGGTTATTTCCGTGTTGGCCGTTTCGCCGCAATCCGTGTCCGAAACTCTCGAGATCACCGGCCAGGTCACGGCGGGACTGGATGCCTCCGTTGGAGCGAAGCAGTCGGGCAAGCTCGTGAGCGTGCTCGTCAAAGATGGCGACCCGGTTGTCGCTGGACAGCTGATCGCGGCGCAAGATGCGAGCTCGCTGCAGGCACAGCTCCGGCAATCGATTGCGACCCTGAGCAACGCGAACTCGCAGCTTTCCCAGGCGATCGCCAACGCTCGCTTCGGCCCTCAGAAGAGCGCGGCCGCGGTAGCCCAGGCGGATGCGCAGCTCAAGTCCGCACAAGCGAACTACGAGAAGGTCAAGAATGGCGCTCGAAAGCAAGAACGAATCCAAATGGATTGGACGGTCAAACAGGCGAAGACCAATATGGATATCGCCAAGCAGGACGTCGAGCGCAAGCAAACGCTTTTCGATCAAGGAGCGATACCGAAGACCCAGCTCGAACAGGCTCAAAACGCTTATGTCCTCGCGGAAATGCAATACAACGCCGCGGTTCAGAATCAATCGCTACAGAACGAGGGAGCAAGGCCCGAAGACTTGGCGGCGGCGGAAGCTTCGGTAAAAAGCGCTCGAGACCTGCTTCAGCAGGCGAAGGAGCAACAGAAGCTAGACATCCTGTTCAACGATCAGGTTCAGGCGGCCAAGGCAACGGTTCAATCGTCCCAAGCCCAGGTCGACGTTGCAAAGCAGGCGATAGCCGATGCTGAAATCAGGGCGCCCTTTACAGGTCGTGTATCGGGCAAGCCTGCCCAGTCTGGCCAGATCGTCGGCGCGAACACCACGATCGCTCGCATCATCGGCGCGGGAGGGGATTACTTCGACGGAGATGTTCCCGAGGATCAGATTACGCGAATCAAGACCGGCAGCCCGGTTTCAATTAGCTTGACGGCTATCCCTGGGAGGGCTTTCACCGGCCACATCGCGGCGATTAGTCCGTTAGGCTCTGAAACGGGGCGCTTGTTCTCGGTACGCGTCACCTTCGATGCCCCGACGCCCGAAATTCAGCCTGGAATGTTCGCAAGGGCTGCGATTACGCTCAACGTCATCAAGGACGCGGTGATGGTCCCGTCGACCGCAGTGGTGACATATAAGGATCATCCAGCGGTATTCGTTCTTAACGGCGCGTCGGCAGTGAGGCCGTCGAACGTCTCGATCGGGTTGCGGAAGGACGATTCGGTTCAGATCACGGAAGGTCTCAAGCCCGGCGAGCAGGTCGTCGTGAAGGGCCAGGAGTCCTTAAACGAGAAGAGCAAGGTCCGCGTCGAGCCATCGAAGACTGCGACTGCAAAGACCATGACCGCAGGTACCGTCGGAGGCTAACCATGGGCTTAACCAAAGCTGCAATCGCTAGGCCGGTTTTCGTGCTCATGCTTATGCTGGGCGCGATACTGATCGGCTATCTCTCGTACAACAGCATGCACAAGGAGCTGAATCCGGACGTTAACTTCGGCTCCATCACCGTTGTCACCACTTACCCGGGAGCCGGACCCGAGGAGGTGAACAACCTTATCTCCCGGAAGGTCGAAAGCGCGGTCGCGGGCGTCAACGGCATACGCGAGATCACGAGCACTTCGCGCGAAGGCGTCTCTGTCGTTTCGATCGCGTTCGAGCTCGAGACGAATATGGACACGGCGCTCAGTGACGTGCGATCCAAAGTCGACACAGTCACGAACGCCCTTCCCAAGGATGCCCTCAAGCCGACGGTCAGCAAGAACGACTTTACATCCCAGCCCGTTCTTTACCTGTCGATCGAGAGCACCAAGCTCGACAGCCGCTCACTTCGCGATCTGATCGACAAGCAGCTGATCGACAAGTTCAGCCAAATCCAGGGTGTCGCTTCAGCCGACGTTATCGGCGGAAACGTCCGCGAGATCCAGGTGCAGGTTAAGAAGGACAAGCTTCTCGCCTACGGCTTGGGCATTAACGATATTCAAAGAGTCATCAGCTTGGCTGCCGGAAACATCCCCGCCGGCCACATCGTAACCGGCTCGCAAGAGTATTCGGTGCGTGTGCTCGGAGACTTCACCGACCCGTCGCAGATTCAGGGACTGGTGTTTACGGTGACCGATCCCCATGGCGGGGGCAACGGGCCGGCGACCACGAAATCCGTTCGCCTATCCGACGTTGCCTCGGTCGTCGATACGTCCGCGGAGAGAGAACAGTACTCCCGACTGAACGGTCGCGACAACATCACGATCGCGATCTCGAAGACCAAGACAGGAAACGCCGTCGACATCACGGGCGCCGCGGACAAGGTCTGCGACGACATCGTAAAGCAATACAAGGATCAGGGAATTAGCTTCATCAAGACGCTGGAGAGCGCGAAACAGATCACTGAGTCGCTGAACGACCTCCAGTTCTCCCTGATGCTCGGCGTTCTGCTTGTCGCCCTGATCGTTTTCGTCTTCCTTCACAACTTCCGCGGGATGTTGATCGTCACCCTCGCGATCCCGACCTGCATCTTCGCCAGCTTCATGGCGATGAAAGTGTTCGGATTTACGATCAACAGCATGTCGATGCTGTCGCTCTCGCTCGCGATCGGCGTCCTCGTGGACGATGCGATCGTCGTCATCGAAAACATTTACCGCCACCTCAAGATGGGAGAGGATCCGCGCGACGCGGCGATCAACGGCCGCTCCGAGATCGGCCTCGCCGCCATCGCGATCACTTTGGCGGACGTCGTCGTGTTCCTCCCTGTCGCGTTTATGGGCGGCATCGTCGGCCAGTTCTTCAAGCCCCTTGCGCTCGGCTTCGTCATGGCGACCGTCTTCTCACTGTTCGTTTCATTCACCTTGACACCGATGCTGGCCTCACGCTGGTATCGAAAAGGCGAGGACATGGAGCACCCGACAGGAGCGTTCGCCAACTGGTTCGAGCGCGTTTATGGTCGCGTCGAACACGCCTACCGAAACGGTCTCGAGTGGGCACTGAACCATCGCTGGTTCGTGTTCATCATGGGCTTCTGCGTTCTGATCTCGGTATTCATGTTCATCGGTGGCAGCTTTGCGCCGAAGCCGGCGGCGGCTATCCAGACCGGCGCGGGACTGTTCTTTGGCGCTTTTGTCCTCAGCTTTGCCGTATTCGGCTACAACTTCGCCAAGAACACTTTCTCGTCCCAGGTTCGGCGTATTGGCGCCCGCTTGCTGGTTGGGCTCGGCCTTGTCACGACCGTCTTTGCAACGATCTCCGGAGTGAGTCCCTTCCTGGCAGTCATCGCCGGCTTGATCGTTCCCCTCACTGTGCCGTTCATGATCATCGGAGTTCCCGCTTTGTTCGCGAACTTTGCCACGAGGACTACGCGATACCGATTCCTCGCATTCGGCGCTTTATTCGGCCTGATGTTCCCGCTTGCGTCGCTCGGCGGGCACTATTACGCGAAGTGGAAGCAAGACTCGGTCTTTAAGTTCGGATTCCTCCCGGCAGCGGATCAAGGATCGCTCGGCATCAACATACAAATGCCGCCGGGAACGAACCTGGCGACGACTCAAGGCGTGGTGACCCGGATCGAGAACGTGATCATGAACGATCCCGAGCTCAAGCCTGACGTCAAATACGTCAACTCCCAAATTGGAAGCCAGAGCGGCGGATTTGGCGGAGGTGGCGCCACGGGAGAGAATTACGCTCAAATCAACGTCACGCTATGGGACAAAGCGGCTCCGTTGGACAAGATCCGCCACACCAGCGAGCATCTGCGAAATGTTTCGACTACGCTCGTCTCCGCCCGTATCCTCCAGAAGATCGGCCGGATTCCCGGTGCGACGGTTCTCGTCGACTCGGGCCAGGGTGGTGGTTTCGGCTCGCCGATTCAGCTTGGGCTTGGATCGAACGATCACGACCTTCTCGTAGCAACCGCCAAGAAGATCAGGGACGGCCTCGCCGCCGGAGCCGTCAAGGGCGTCATCAATCCCGATGTCAGTGCGAAGGAAGGTAAGCCCGAGCTTCAGCTCGTCCCGGACCGGGCGCGAATGGCCGACTACAACGTCTCCCTTTCCGATCTTGGAAACGCTCTCAGGACGGCCTACAGCGGAAACGACGATGCCAAAATGCGCATCCATGGCGACGAGTACGGCATTCGTGTGATGCTTGACTTGAAGGACCGGAATAACCCAACCGTGATCTCCCAAGTTCCAGTCGTCTTCAAGTCGGGGAACCCGATCACAGTGTCCGACTTGACCACGCCCCAGATCAAGCCCGCCGTCGACAAGATCGACCGCCGCAACCGCCTCGAAGAAGTGCGCGTTACGGCCGACATCCTTCCCGGAAGCGCGCAGGGCGTCGTGCAGGGCAATGTCGACAAGTGGATCAGCGACAATCATTTGATCCCGGAGGGGGTCTCGGTCAGGCCGTTGGGAGCCTCCGACGCACAAGCGCGCGAACAAGGCTATATGTTCGGAGCACTCGGTCTGGGCTTCCTGCTCGTCTACATGCTGCTCGCCTCGCTTTACGACAATCTTCTCTATCCGCTGATCATTCAGCTAGCCCAGCCAATGGCCTTCACAGGCGCCATTCTCGCACTCGTTCTAACGGACAATCAGGTCGACGTCGTCGGGTTTATCGGACTCGTGTGTCTCGTTGGCCTCGTCGGCAAGAACGCGATCTTGGTCGTCGACTACGCCAATACGCTACGGCATCGCGGCCGTTCCCGCCACGACGCGCTCGTCGAAGCCGGTCCAACCCGGTTGCGCCCGATCCTGATGACGACGTTCGCGCTCATCCTGGGAATGCTTCCTGTCGCGTTCGCGATCGGGCGAGGGTCCGAGTTCCGGCAATCGATCGGCATCATTATCATCGGAGGCATTTCGCTCTCGACGCTGCTGACGCTCTTCGTCATCCCCTGTTCGTATACGATCTTCGACGACATCTCGACTGCGATTGGCGGCTTTTTCCGAGGCCCGGAAACACCTGCTCCAACGATGGACCTGATCACGCCGAGCGCCCGGCCCGACCCTGCCCCAACAGGCGAGTTCGTTCGCGGCGGAGAGTAGCAAACGCGCAAACGCGCCTTCCCCTCGCGCCCTGTATTTAGCCGAGGGGAGGTTGCGAAAATGCCCCTTCAAAACGAGGTGCGCCACAATGAACCAGAGATGGGAAGGGTCGTCTGGGCGAGTCTATCAACCCACGTGCAGTCGATCCTGACTGCGCTGTGCGGACTCGGGTTGGTCGGCGTGCTCATCACCGACAACCACTGGCTCGCCTACTTCGGCGTCGCTTGCGGCTCGTACTTCGCGTTGAACGCCGCTTGGCAGTCCCTCCGGAAGCAGAGTATCGACGTCAACTTTCTGATGGTCTTCGCGGCGATCGGGGCGGTCGCCGTCGGCCGGCCGGAGGATGCGGCGGCACTCCTCTTCCTCTTCAGCCTTTCCAGCACGCTGGAGTCCATTGCCATGGCGAAGACGCGGTCGGCGATCGAAGGGCTCGTCAAGCTGCGGCCATCGCAAGCCGTCCGAATTCGAAGTGGTATCGACGAGCGTGTTCCGGTAGAAGCGCTGGAGATCGGCGACGAGATCAGAATCCCGCCGTTCGAGTCCATTCCCACTGACGGAGAAGTGGTATCTGGCGAAAGCCAGGTCGATCAGAGCGCCATGACGGGCGAGTCGATTCCCGTTCCGAAGCAGCACGGCCAAGCGGTGCTCGCGGGCACCCAGAATCTCGAGGGAACACTCGTGGTATCGGTCACCGCGAAAGTCGGAGACAGCACTCTCGACAAGATCGTCGCCCTCGTCCACGATGCCCAGACTAACAAGGCCAGCGGCGAGCGGATCAGCCAGTGGTTCGGCCAGAAATACACGTTCCTTGTGGTCGGAGCATTCCTCGTGTCATTGGTCGTTCGCTACTTCCTTCTCCAAACCCCGCTAAATTCGGCCCTCCTTACGTCGTTAACGCTTCTCGTCTCTCTCAGCCCATGCGCGCTCGTGATCTCAACTCCGGCCTCGACACTCAGCGCGTTAACTTGGGCGGCCCGCAACGGCATCCTCGTTCGCGGCGGGAGCTTCATCGAAGCCGCCGGCAGGATCGACACCGTCGTGCTCGACAAAACTGGAACCCTGACCTCAGGCAAACCCAGTCTGCAGGAGATCTGCCTCTGCTCTCACGCCCACGCGCACTCCGGCGCCCCTTGTATCGATGAAGACAAGTGCTGGGCGGGCGGGGCACAGATGTCGGAGGAGGCCCTCGAATTCCTGCGGGCCGCCGCAGCTGCCGAGCAATACAGCACACATCCGATCGCCGAGGCGATTCTGCGGGCGGCGCGGGAGCGGAAGGTCGATGTGCCCGAGGCCCTGGATCAGCGGGTCGTTCCGGGCCTCGGGGTCCATGCCAACATTGACGGGCGAACGGTCGCGATCGGGCAGCTCAGACTTCTCGAACAGTTCGTAAAGCCCACGAACGAGTTCGTGGAGCACACAAAGGGCCTTCAATCGAGAGGAATGACGGTCGCGCTCATTGCGTTTGGCGATGAGCTGGCCTCTCTGGGTTTTCAGGATTCGCCGCGGGCCGGTGCTCGCGAACTCGTTGAGGAGTTGCATTCGATCGGCATTGGAAAAGTCCAGATGCTCACGGGAGATAACCCCGAGACCGCCCGCGCCGTTGCTGCTCGCGTTGGCGTCGACGGATTCCGCGCCGGACTGATGCCGGACGAGAAGACCGATGCAGTGGCGGACTTCGAGGAAAGGGGGCATTCGGTGATGATGGTTGGCGACGGCGTGAACGATGCCCCGTCGCTTACTAGAGCAACGGTCGGTGTCGCCATGGGCGGCCTGGGAAGCGACGTCGCCCTAAACTCGGCCGACGTCGTCCTCATGCACGACAAGTTGGAGCGCATTCCCGATCTCATCCGCTTGGGACGCAGGACGAACGGCATCATTCGGTTCAACCTGCTTTTCGCGACCGGAGTGATCGTCGGCCTGACGCTGACGTCGCTCTTGTTCAAACTACCGCTGCCATTGGCGGTAATCGGGCATGAGGGATCGACCGTCATCGTGATCCTGAACGGCCTGCGTCTCTTGCGCGGGCCTCGCGCGCCACAATAGCCGTAGATGCACGCGCTGCGCGTCCTCGAGTTTGATGCGATCCGCCATCGCCTCCAGTACAACTGTGAGACGCCGATCGGAGCTGCCCTCGCCGAGGAACTGACGCCTACGTTCGATTCCGATGAGGTTTGGTTGCTCCTCGAGCAGACGCGCGAAGGCATGGAATTTGTCGCGCGACAGTCGCCCCCGTCACTGGGAGCCCTGCACGATCCTCGTCAGGCCCTCGACCGGGCAAGCAAGGGCGGACTCCTCGGCGGCGACCAGGTATTTCAGATCGCCGACTCGCTCTACGCCATGCGCTCGCTTAAGGAAGCGCTCAAGGCAAAGCGATCGGACTATCCGATCCTGTGGCGTCACGCGGAATTCCTCCCCGAGCACAAGCGGCTGGAGGAGGCGATTTTCGATTCGCTGGAATCGGACGGTGGGGTCAAGGACGGAGCAAGTACACATCTTGCATCCGTCAGACAAAAGAAGCGCGGCGCATCTCAACGAATTCAGGATCGCATCCAAAGCTACACGACCGGCGCAACACGCGAGCTGCTCTCCGACCCGATCTACACGGTCAGGGACGGCCGCTACGTCATTCCGGTCAAGGCGGAGAACAAAGGCAAGATCCGCGGCATCGTCCACGACACCAGTTCGACGGGCGCGACCGTGTTTGTCGAGCCGGAGGAGATTCTGCAACTTGGCAACGCCCTGCGTGAGCTCGAGGCGGCCGAGCGAGCCGAGGAGCAGAAGATTCTTGCCGGGTTGAGCGCCAAGGTCGGCGCGATCGCCGGCGAAGCGATTCCCGGTATCGAACAGGCCGGCTTCGTCGACTTTTTGTTGGCTAAGGCAAGGCTCGGGTACGACCTCAAGGGAACAATCCCCCAGCCCATGAATTCGACCGGGATCAAGATCCATGGCGGCCGGCACCCGTTATTGGATGCCGCGATCGCGGTTCCCCTTGATATTGAGATCTACGCGCCGGAACCGAATCCGAAGCCGAATGCCGAAAGTTCCAAGTCGATAGAGCCGCCTTCCCGGGGCAGCGTTTTGATCACCGGTCCGAACACCGGAGGTAAGACTGTCGCGATCAAGACAGTCGGGCTATTCGTCCTGATGGCGCAGTCTGGCATCCCGGCACCCGCGCTGGACATTCGGCTCGGCCCTTTCACACAGGTTTGGGCGGACATTGGTGACGAACAAAGCCTCCAACAATCCCTCTCGACCTTTAGCGGCCACATCAAGAACATCGCGGCCGCCCTGGCCGGCCTTAAGCGAGGAGCATTGGTGCTTCTCGATGAGATCGGCGCCGGCACCGATCCTGCCGAAGGTGCCGCCTTGGCCCGGGCAATCCTCTCCGAAATGCGAATGAAAGGGGCGGCGATTCTCGCAAGCACCCACTATGGAGAGCTCAAGGCATTCGCCTACAACGCAGAAGGCTTTCAGAACGCGGCGATGGAATTCGACGCAAAGAGCCTGCGCCCGACCTATCGACTGATGATGGGAGCGCCAGGCGCGTCTCAAGCGCTCCGCATCGCCGAGCGCTACGGGATTCCAAGGGATGTGATCGAAGGAGCGCGCACCGGTCTGGGCGAGCAGCAGCAGGATGTCGCGAGCATGCTGGAGCGACTCGACGAAGCGCAGAAACAAGCAAGGATCGCCCAGGGCGAGGCTGATCGACGGCTGAACGAACTCAAGCGAAAAGATCGCGAGGCGGACCAAAAGCTCGAAGAAGCCCGCGAGGTGCGCGAAAATGCGCACGGCCGGGCTCAAGAAGCGATCGAAGCTGCTTTGAGAGAGATCCGGCTTGAAGCATCTCGGCTCTTCGAAGACCTGAAGCGCGCACCGGACCAAAAGTCGTTGGAGAAGGTGAGGCAAGATCTCAAAGATCTCCAGGAAGTCGGCGCCGATTTCGCCAAGGAATTGGCCCCGCGCAAGGAGAAGCCGGTCGTTGAGGCCGGGATCGCAAAGGGGGCCATGGTTCGGATCGACGGATACAATCAGGTCGGTACCGTGATCGACGAACCCCGCAACGGCAATGTCACGGTTCAAGTCGGCGCCCTTAAGATGACCGTTCCGATGTCGTCGCTTCGCACTGTGGCGGCTCCCGGTCAGGAGCACCGTCGCGCGCAATCCAATATCCGGCTACAGAAAGCTCAGACGGCCCACACCGAAATCCATCTTCGCGCGATGCGCGCCGAAGATGCCGAACGCGAGTTGGGGCGGTTTATCGACGATGCCGTGCTCGCTGGACTCGATAGCGTGCGGATCGTTCATGGCAAGGGCGAAGGCATCTTAAGGAAGATCACGCAGGACTACCTGCGCAAGCATCCTCACGTGCGATCCTACCGGACCGCAGACGCGTCGGAAGGCGGCGACGGGGTTACGGTTGCCTTCTTCCGGTAGCGTCCACCACGCGAGTTCTCCAACCCATCACAATAGAGCCATGCCGGATCTCATCGAAGCGGCCCGCACTGCGCGCGACCAAGCCTATGCCCCTTACAGCGGCTACAGGGTCGGCGCGGTGATCCGCAGCTCGGATGGTGGTATTTGGACCGGATGCAACGTCGAAATCGCGTCCTATCCTTTGGGGGTTTGTGCCGAAAGGAACGCGGTTGCGGCGATGGTCGCCGGCGGGGGTCGCGAGATCGTTGAGATCGTCGTCGCGACTGCGGACGGCAGGCCACCGTGCGGCGGTTGTTTGCAGGTCTTGGTCGAATTCTCCAGCGATCCTGCCAAGACGGTTGTTCGTCTAGTTTCAGAGGAACGCGAGGAATTGGCGTATAAACTTGTTGAACTGCTCCCGCATGCCTTCCATCTGGATCGCCCATAAGTGAACGGAATCGTAGCCAAGTTCGGTCTTGGTTCTACCAGCGAATGAAGTCCGGCAGATAACGCGATCCTCGAGATTTTGGATGAGAGACAAACTGACAATCTGGTTTACCGTCGTCGGCAGCTTCGTGCTCCTTCTCGCCTTTGGTTCGGGATGTGGAGGCGGAGGGGGCTCTGGGTCCAGCACCGGCACCGGAACCGGCAATCCCATCGTTCGGTATCAGGTGGAAGCGACAAAGAACAACCTGATTATCGATCCCGAGAACATCGTCGTTGGAGAGCATATTCAGTTCGTCGTTGCCGGCTATACGGCAACGAACCAACGTTCCATCCAATCTTCCAGCGGATGGGTGGCCGACCCGACCGGGCAGACCGAGGGAACGATGTCGGGGGGCGGACTCTATACGGCGACCGCTTTTGGGCCTCAGTTCACGGTTTCAGGCCAGTCGGGCGGTTCCCAGCGCGACGGAGTCGCCCAAGTTAAGGACCCTGCGGATGCCCTCGTTACCGGACGGCTGGTCGATGGATTTGGCGGCAACGTTGCCGGGGCCGTGATCGATTTATACGACGGTAGCAATACGCTGGTCGGGACTTCGACTTCGCAATTCGATGGAACCTTTCGAGCGGCCGTGCCGACAACCGCCGTAACCTTCGAGCTGCGAAAGAACGCGATTCCAGCCGGCTACTACAAGGAGTACGAGTACATCAATCGCTGGTTCCTGCCGAGTGGTCTCTGCCGCGCCCCGCTTCCCGCTCTGAGCAGTGGCCACACCTCTAACCTGAGTGGCAATGTCCTCGTGCCGCCGACCAGCATCAACGGAGCCAGCGAGCCTCCGCCTCCGCCTCCAAGTCCGTGTGGGTAGGCGTGCCTTTCCGAACGCCGATTCCGACCTTGCGCTCACTATTTCTGATGAATTAGAAACTCGGCCATAGCGCGCCGGTCACCTTCCGACAGTTCGGGGAATGCCGGCATCGTTGTATTGGGCTTGACGCTGGCCGGGTCCTTAATGAAGTTCACGTACCAAGCCGGGTCTGTTCCGCGTTTCTTGGAGACGCCTCTGAGGTTTGGCCCTCCACCCTCGGTCCCGTCGAGACCGTCTGTTCCGTGACAGCCTTGGCAGGCGTTTGAATTGAACAGTTGCCGCCCCTTCGAGTAGAGAACAGGGTCGACTTTAGGCACGGCAGTTACCCGAGTGGCCGATGCAATCGCAGGATCGCGATCCCCCACGAGGGGCGCGAACCGGCCGCCAAAAGAGACTGCGGCCACGATGAAGTACGCGGCGAAGCCCAAGAAGATCCTCTGAACAGCCTTCGCCCCCATCCGTCGACCAAGCAAGGGCGCGGCGACGATGACAAGTGCGAACAGCGACGGAATCAACCCGCTCCCGATCCAAGCGAGCGCCGGCGAGACCTTGGCGAAAAGATTCAGCGAGCCATGGAGTGGCCAGGTGTACCAACTGACCTGGGCGTCGAAAGATCCATAGTCGGTACTCGTCGCCGCGCTGCCGAGCGGCGCGTGAGCGGCGCAGGCTGCCCCCAAAGCCAACACCACCGGCGCTCCGAGGCATAGCATGTTCTTGGCCTGTCCGCGACTGCCGAGCCAGAACAGAACGATGGCTGCGAGCCCCAGGACGAGGATGCCGACATGCGCAACATGCCAGCTGCCGACTGTGGAATCGTTAAACTGGCTGCCGCTCAACATGATGCCGGCAACCGTACCTCCGGCCACCGGCATGCGCGCGGCGATCCCCGACTCGATCACCGCTGTCTGAACGCCATGGCGGTCAAATGGCAGCACATTTCCGGTGATCTGTCCAACTAGGCTCGCCAGGAAAAGCAGCCCGACCGCCAGCCACATGCGATTGAAGGCGCCGGCGAACCAGCGCAAGAACGCCATCCAGACAAGCAACGCAAAGCTTCCGGCAATGAGGAGGGCGCTCGACCAATAGTGCAAGGCGCGAATGAGCGCAAGGCCGCCTGTCTGCATCGCATGGACATCGCGATAGGCGAAAGCCGCTGTCGCGGAATAGCGCGTTTCAAGAAGGGCGCCAGCGAGGATTTCGAGGAAAAGGAGGACGAAGAGCCCACCGGCGCAACCCGCGATCAGGTCGTCACGTTTAGAACCGGAAGATCCGCTCATGCAGTGACCTCCGATGGCGCTGCGAGGCGAGAAGGCGAGCTGGTGAATCGGTGAATGGAGGGTTGCTTTGCCGTGGTTGGACCGTGCGTTCTGCTGCCCCAATTGTCCATCCCGATAACCGATTCACCCGCTCTCACCGAATTCACCGACGCATGCCCAACGGGGCCACGAACGACGATTCTACTGAATAGAGGCAGTAGTAAACTCCAGTGAAGGTGGAGCAAAAGCTCGAAAAGGCGCAAATCAGCGAGCACACGGTTGAGCAAATGCTCAAGCTTGCCGAGCGTCTTCGCGAGTCCCAAGGAGGGGAGTTGAACGACGAGGCGATCCTGGCGGTTGCCGAGGCAACCGGTGCGCCAGTCGATTACGTTCGGATTGCCGTAGCGCGAGTTTCCCGGGACGAAAAGCAGACGGTAACCAAGAAGCTCCGCGGAACCTATCTCAGCCTCGATCCCGAGGAGAGAGCCTGGGTCACAGCCGGAGCTATCGGCGCCGGCGCTGGGATCGCCTACGCGATCGATGAGAAATGGCCCCATAACAACGGTCTGTTCATGATCGTGATGATCCTCCTGCTGGTGATCGGCTTTGCCACGATCGCGATGCGGAAGGACTCGCGGATGGCCACCATTTCCGGTGCGATCCTCGGATGCGTGGGCGTGATCTCCTCGAGTGTCTTCGGTTTGCTCCTGCGGCTGAGCTCGCCAGGTGAGCCGATGATGATCATCCCTTTGACCTTCATTAGCTCGTTCTTGGGGTTCGCCGTACAAAAGATCGTCAGCTCGAACCGGAAGTCGTTCGGCGTCAAGGATCCGACTTCGGAGCGACAGGACCTCCTCAGGCAGCTCAACGACCTGAAGGCAAAGCTCGAAAGTGGGAAGCAAAGATTGACGTTCTTGAGCGTCGACATCGTCGGTTCGTCGCGCATGAAGGTCGGCGCCGATCCCCTGAGCGTGGAGTTCACCTTCAACGAATACCACCGCTTCGTCGAGCGGGCCACTCTCAAGCATGGAGGGACGGTCCATTCGACGGCGGGGGATGGCGTGACTTGCGCCTTCGAGCATCCCCAGCTCGCTTGGCAGGCCGCCAGTTACATCCAGGTTGGCATTATTGAACTGAATACCTTTGGAAACAAGCTTGGCGCCCCGGTCGTTCTCAGATGCGGCATTCACAGTGGCGATGTGATGGCGCCGGACATCAACGATGTGACTTCCGTGAACTTCGCGCACGTAATCGATATCGCGGCTCACCTTCAAAAAGTTTGCCCTCCCGGCGGAATCGCGGTCAGCCAGCATGCTGCCATCGAGATTCCCGGCGGGCCATCGGCGATCGGAACCGAACGCGTCGAGGCTGACGGAGTGGTTGGGTACGTTTGGCTTCCCAAGGCTCGAGTGACCGCTCACGCGGCCGAAGGTCCGCCTCCGCTGCCGGAGAAGGCTTGATTGGGAGAATCCGGGATACGCTCGTTTGGCTGATCGCAGGTCGCCCGGCGACCGAAGCGGTGGTGTTCACGACGGTTCAGACACCGTCGCAGCGTCACGTATTCCATGCCTCCTGCGGCTGACGCATGGCAACTTTCAGAAATCGGTGAAACTTGATTTGGTATCCTAGGCTTGAGGATTGAAGGATTGTCGGCATCTGCCTTCTGTCGATACTGGAATTCTCCAAGCCTCGAGCGAAGCGAAATGGCCATCTCACCCGAGCGAGTCGCAGGCGATTTGATCGACATCTACCGCAAGGTCGATCAAGGTCAGCGGTTGACTTTCGACGACGGCATGCGGCTTGCCAAATCCCCGAACCTAACGGCAGTCGGGCATATGGCCAATGTAGTCCGTGAACGCAAGCACGGCGCGAAGACCTATTACGTACGCAACCAGCACATCAACTACACAAACATCTGCAACAAGTTTTGTAAGTTCTGCTCCTTCTATGCCAAGAAGGGCGGGCCCGCGCCTTATCAAATGTCCCTCGATGAAGTTCGGGAGCGCCTCATGTGGCATTGCGAGGTCCCGCTCACCGAGATTCACATGGTTGGCGGGATCAACCCTCGTCTGCCCTACCAATACTATTTGGACCTTGTTCGAGTCGTGAAGGAGGCTCGGCCGGGAGTCCACGTCAAAGCATTTACGGCTGTCGAGATCGTCGAGATCGCCCGCCAGGGCAAGGTGACGATCGAGCAGGCGTTGGCCGACCTCATCGAGGCGGGCCTCGATTCTCTGCCGGGAGGCGGCATCGAGATCCTGAGCGACCGCGTCCACAAGGAGCTGTTTGGCAAGAAGCTCAACGGCGAGGAATGGAAAGATGTTGCTCGCGCCGCCGCGAAGCTCGGTCTTAAACAATACGCGACCATGCTCTACGGCCACATCGAAACCGATGAAGAGCGGGTCGATCATCTAATTCAGCTGAGAGAACTTCAGGACGAGACCGGCAACTTTCTCACTATGACCCCGCTCAGCTTCCACCCGGAGAACACGGAACTGGACGAGATCGAAATGCCGACCGGCGATATGGACCTGCGCAACATCGCCCTGTCGCGGCTGATGCTCGATAACTTCGATCACGTCAAGAGCTTCTGGATCATGAACTCGGTCCCGGTCACCCAGGCCGCGCTTTGGTACGGCGCAGACGATGCCGACGGGCTCGTTCATGAATACGAGATCACCTACAAGACCGGCGAATGGGGCAACAAGAGCCAGGTCCTGACCCACGCGAACATGATCGAGATGATCGAAGAAGTCGGCCGGATACCGGTCGAACGCGATTCGCTTTACAACGAGATCAAGAGCGCGCCACCTGCGAAGCGCGTCCTGCTTCCGGTTGCCGGCGCTTAACGTGGAGCAGTCTTGGGGAAGGGAGAAAGGCTTCCTCCGGCTAACCCTCCACGAGATCAAGGCCCTCGTGGAGTGCGCGGACCTGTCCGCGATATCGGATGGGCCGATTCATCGGCCCCCAACATCACTTGAGTTGATCGAAGAAGGCAAGGCGAACACCAACTACATCGTAGAGTTCGCTGACGGTATTCGGGTCATCTTGCGGATCTATCAGAAGCCTGCCGTTCATGCTCGCCTCGACACAGCCCTCTCGGATCTCTTCGCCTCCGAGCCCTGGATGCCGGGGACGATTGCTCTTCCGCTCCGGGAGGGGCTTGGTGAAGGTTGTGCGCTCATGGAATGGAAGTCCGGGCGGACGATGGAGAGCCTTCTCGCTGTTGGCCGCTCCGGCGAAGTCCTCACTGCGGCGGAGGATATTGGTCGCGCGCTCGCTCGAATCTCGGGCGTTCACTTCGATCAAGCCGGCTTTCTCAACGAGAATCTAGGCGTGGCGCTGCCTTGGCCGTCGGCATTCGATGGACTTCTGGGCTACCTCGATCAATGCCTGGCCAGACTCGGAGGGGACATTCCTGTCCCCGCTCGACCGGAGGTCGAGCCAGCTCTTGCCCGGGGAATCCGGGAGGCTTTCGTTCAGGCGGGACCATCATTCGACGCGTTGCCCGGCGTACCCTGCCTGGTTCACGGCGACTTCAAAGCCTCGAACCTTCTTATCCATGAGGGAAGGCTAACCGGCGTCGTCGACTGGGAATACGCCCACTCCGGGACTTGGCTCCTGAGCGTGGGCCAACTCTTTCGCCACGACGAGCACCTGCCTAACGGATTCGCGGAGGCTTTCGCAAATGGCTTCGATCCAGACGGCAGCCGCCTCCCGGAAAACTGGATCCAGCTCTCCAGGACTCTCGATCTCGTTAACCTTGCCGACTTCCTTGGGCGCCCGTCGACGACTACCGAACAGACCGTCGATCTCTTGCGGCTCATCCGGCGTAACCTCGGAGACTCGACCGCCTAGTTCGTTGTCTGCTTGTGAGGATTGGTCCAGCCTCGGTATGATCCGACCTGAGGGAACTAGAACGATGCGAAAATGGATCATTGCCCTGATTGGGGCAGCTTTGTTGGCGGGTTGCAGCTCCGGCGGCTCGAGCGATCAGGGCAATGGCGCGCCAAGCCCGGCGCCGACCACCGCTAAGTCGTCGGGAGAGACCAAGACGATCGCGTTCGTCACGAACAACGCGAGCGACTTTTGGACGATCGCCCGCAAGGGAACCGAAAAGGCGCAGGGCGAGCTAACCGGTTACAAGGTCGAGTTCGTCATTCCTCAGGACGGTCAGGCCGCAACTCAGAAGCAGAAGCTGGATGATCTGGTCGCTAACGGAGTCAAGGGTATCGCGGTCAGCCCGGTCGATCCAAAGAACGAGACGGACGAGCTGAACTCGGTCGCCGACAAGACCTTCCTCATGACCCAGGACAGCGACGCTCCCGATAGCAAGCGCATGTGCTATCTCGGAACCGACAATGTCGCTGCCGGCAAGATGGCGGGCGAGGCCGTTCTTAAGGCTCTCCCGAATGGCGGAAAGATTATGGTCTTCGTCGGCAAGGCCGACGCCCAAAACGCCAAGGAGCGATATCAGGGACTCCAGGACGCCCTCAAGGGCAGCAAGGTCACGATCATCGGCCTTCGAACCGACGACACCGACCATGCGCGAGCCAAGCAGAACGTCGCCGACGCCCTCGTCTCCGATCCCGACATGGTTGGTTGCGTAGGGTTATGGAGTTACAACGGTCCGGCTATCGTCAACGCGGTAAAGGAAGCCAAGAAGCAGGGGAAGATCCAGATCGTATGTTTCGATGAGGAAGACGACACTCTGGCCGGCCTGAAGGACGGAAGCATCTCCGCTACCGTCGTTCAGCAGCCCTACGAATTTGGCTACCAGTCGATGAAACTCATCGCCAAGGTCCTCGACGGTGATAAGAGCGCGATCCCCGCCGCGAAGAAGATCATCATCCCCACGAAGATCATCGACAAGTCCAACGTCGACGACTTTTCAACCAAGCTGAAGGAGCTGCGGGGCAAGTAGGTTGGATTTCGGGGGCCGTCCCGGCCATCGGGGCGCCGGGGACGGCCGCCCGGCCCCCGAGGGGCTGAACCGAGGGAGATTGAATCGCTGATGCGCGCAGGAAAAGAGCTAAGCATCTTCGCAATCCTCCTAAGCTTGTGTTCCGTCAGCGCGAAGCTCAACCCGAACGTCATCCACGTTGAAAACCTGCAGAACACCGGCAGGCTTATCGGGATTTACGGCATCTTCAGCATTGGCCTCGGGATGGTGATCATCACCGGCGGTATCGACCTGTCGGTCGGCTCCTTGTTCGCCTTTCTCGGGGTCATCTTCTCGATCCTTCTGCTGAAGGAAAATTGGCCTCCGTTGCTTGGGGTGCTCGCCG
>CAZNUL010000062.1:0-22368 GCA_964576205.1 uncultured Fimbriimonadaceae bacterium
GGTTATCTAAACCATCAGATTTCCAAGGACAGGTAAGGAAAAAAACAGATGAAAAAATGGGTAACCGGGGCGAACGGAAGGAGGAAGGGGCGGTCACCGCCGATTAGGTTTAAGAGTTGGCAAGCCAAGATTCGGTTTGGGCCGACACGCCCGTTAAAGGCTTCCACACCGGACAGATGATGCGGGCTTCGATGGTTCCCGGACTTTTTCCGGGCATGGTCGCAACGCCTCCACCACAGTCCGCTGACTGGTCACAGCCCCCGACGGCATACCCGAGGAACTACCAGCAACCGCGCCCGGTACCTGGTTCGACCGATGACGGCCGCGGAGTTTTCTTCGGCGTCCTCTTTCGGTCGGCACTGGCGATCGTTCTGTTCTTTGTCTTGCATGGAATCGGTCTGATCGTCGGGGGCTACGGGTTGTACTACGCGATCCAGTCGATGAGCCGTGGGCACAAGTACGGGATCGCTTCCTTGGTCGTCGCCGGCGGATCGTTCCTTGCGATCTTGATCGGCTGGGTCCTCCGCCTCCAGGGTGGGGGTGGTTTTTAACCCGTTCCGCGGGCAATCCGCTGATTGGAACGAGAGACGTCAGCCGAAGCGGAGGACGGGCATTTGCCTGACCTCGGCTTCGACGGCCCCGCTTGAGGTCGTTACTGTAACAATTTCGCCTTCCTCGGCTGCTTCGTTTCTGAGCATGGCCGCCGCGATGAAGCCGTAATCAGGCGAGTAGCACGCGCTCGTCACCGTGCCGGCATCCTTGCGGCGTGGATGGCTAATCAAGTCCCCTGCAGCTACAGGTCGATCAGATCGTAGAGCCATCCACGTTCGGTTCGTGTGCCCCCGTGCGTGAATGCGCATAAGCACCTCCTGCCCGGTGTAGCATCCCTTTTTGTAGCTGACATGCTTGGCTTCGAAGGCTGGCCCAAGTTCGGGGGGCAAGGTCTTCGAGTCCCAATCCCGACCGAGGGCGGGGATGCCCGCTTCGAGCCGGGCGATCTCGTAGGCTTCCGGGAGGACGAGCGGGAATGCCTTACGGATCGCCTTGACCGTCTTGGAGTCTTCGCTAGGAATCAGAATGTCCCAGCCGCCCAGACCAGTCCGGTTCGAGCGGAGTGCGATCACGGGTCGATCTGATGCCCTCGAATCCGCGGCGTCGAGAGTCGGAAGGCCGACGAGATCGTGCAGCGCTCTGGTCGCGTTTGGGCCCTGGACGCTCAGGAACGCATACCGATCGGTGACATCCTCAGCCTCGACGTCCTCGAGGATCACCATCTGTTCGACCCTTGCAAGAAATGCGCTCGCCGTTGCTTTCGCGCAGGTGACGACGAACCGCTCCGGCAAGCCCCAGATATCGCAGATTGCGAGAGTCTGGCCGGTTGGGGAGCAAAGGCAAAAAGCGCTGGAAGCTCCCAAATCCAACTGTTTTAGATCGTTGGTCGCTTGGCCTTGCAGCCATCCCTTGCGATCTTCGCCGCGAATCTCGATAATGCTGGTGTCGGCAGGCTCTATCAACCCGCAATCCGCGCGAAGGCGGTCGAAGGATTCGAGGACGGGAGGCGCCAAGGGATCGGCGATGGAATCGGACATATCGGTAGGAGACTCAGTTCAAAGTTCCAGGTCGTAATCCGGCTAACTTAGATCGATTATGGTTTACGCATCTAGTTCAACGGGAGATTCAGAAAAATGATCCCGTTTGTGCTCGGCCTCTTTGGCGCTCTCTTCTACCTCGGCAATTCGGAAGTCCGCCGATTCGAAAACCTGGCGGCCAAGGACATCCGGTCAAAGCTTCATGGCGATCACATGAAGGTGACCGTCCGGACGCAGCTGAATGGCCTCATCGGGGGTCCGCTTGGGGACCTCAAGCAGGTCACGATTCGAGCCTCGAACTTTGAGACCGATGGCGTGCCTTTGTTTACCGAGCCGGATCGCTCCAAGAAAGGAGTCATTCGGGACCTTCGCATCGAACTGAAGGAGTTCAAGATCGGGGGCTTGCTGATACAGGAATTGGACTCCGACATACCGGACTGTCACTACGACTACTCCCTAGCGGTTTCCAAGCGTCAGATCAGGCTCAGCGAGAGTGGAAAAGGAACGGGTTCGGTTACGATCCGAGAGAAGGACCTCGAGTCATTCATCCTGAGAAAGTTCGGCGAGATCAAGCGGGTGTCGGTGCGGATCGCCGACGACATGGTTCACGTTGAGGGCTACGGCGAGTTTCTGATTGTGAAGGCAAACTTCGCGGTCGACGCCAAGCTAATCGCGATCGATGGCACGAAGCTGGCCCTATCCGATGCCACGATTTTTTTCGACGGAAAGTTGGCGGACGACGTCTCTCGCAAGGCCTTGCTCAACACATTGAATCCGGTGGTCGACTTGAACCGGGATTTGAAGCTGTACGACGCGATTAAGATCCAGAAGCTGGAACTCAAGAAGGGATCGATACGAGCGGAAGGCGAGACGAAGATTCCCGATTTGCCCGCCGAAAACCTGGGCGTCGAGTGGCGTCGAGCGTGGTTGGCAGGTTGGCCTCTGTGCCCTGTGCCGCGTCGATGAACTCGATCTACTTGGCGGGCTGAGCCGGTGCGTTGCGGCTCGATGCCGCTGGAGCTGGGCTCTTGTCCTTTCCGGTAAAGCGTTGGACATCGATAAAGGTGACGACCACAAACAAAACGGCGATCAATGCAAGGCCCGCGCTCATAACGGCCTGCTGAACCTGCACGCTTAGGCGCCGGCCACCTCGAAGGAGTTCGGCAAAGGCCACCGCCATTTGGCCGCCATCCAGCGGCGGGATCGGCAGCAAATTGAAAATGCCGACGGAGATGCTGAGCATTGCGGCGAGCCAAATGGTCGGTCCTAGACCCTTATGCGTTACATAGTTCGTTGCCGCGACCATCGCGGTGACGCCGCCGGCCTCGTCTTTGAATCGCGATGGCCGAACGAGAATCCTTATCAGCCCTTCAACTCCCTGGACCGGGGCCATCGCGGCATCGTGCAAGGCCTCGCTGAATCCGAGCACAAAGTAGCGGTAATCGGCGCCGATCCCGATCCGACCCTGCTTCACTGAATCGAGGTTGGGCTGGAGATCCGGGCCGAGGGTCGGACCTTCTTCGGCGCGGGGGGTTACGGTTGTCGCATGAAGCTGTCCGTCACGTTTGAATACGAATAGCAACGGTGTGTCGGCGTCGGACCTGACCACCCGAACCATATCGTAAAACTTGCGTATCGGCTGATCCCCGATTGCCGTGACCTCGTCTCCGGGCCTCAGGCCGGCATTTGCGGCCGGTCCGTCCACCGTGACTCCTCCGATGATCGCCTGTTGGACTGGCAGGTTTTCTCCATAGGTCACGTAAACCAAGACAAGGACGACAATTCCGGAGAGGACGCTGGCAACCGGGCCCGCGAGCAAGACTAAGAGGCGCTGCCACGGAGGCTTGCTGTAGAAGCCGCCGGGAATGTTCACTTCGCTGCCATCGTCTTGGGGGACCATGCCTTTGATTCGCACGAATCCGCCGATCGGAAGCATTCGGACGGTGAACTCGGTCTCGTCTTGCAAGACTTGGTCCTTGCCGGTGTTCAAGACCCTCGCGCTCGACTTGCGAGCGCCGCCTTCGAATCGCGCGCCGTCGCTAACAGCGTCTTCCACGTGCAGGTAGCCGTCGGGCACTGGCGTCAGGTAGGTCTTCGTTCTCCAGACCTTGAGCTTCTTACCCATCCCGATGGCGAACTCTTCAACTCCCATCCCAAATAGCCGGGCGAAAAGGTAGTGACCGTACTCGTGCGCCGCCACCAACACAGAGATGATCGCGAGGAAAACGACGCCTGTTCGAAGATCAGAAAGGAGGTTAGCCAAGGACATAGGTGATCGGGTTACGCCTTCATTAGATTACGCGCGATCTGCCGCGCTTGCTGATCTGCGGCGAGAATATTGTCCAGAGTAGGGTCCAACGGATCATGCCGGTCCATGGTTCCTTCTACGATTCTCGGGATATCAAGGAACTTGACTTCGTTCCGAAGGAAAGCGTTCGCCGCTTCTTCATTCGCGGCGTTCATCACGCATGGCATCGTTCCGCCACGCTTTGCGCTTTCGATCGCGATCCGGATGCTGGGGAATGTCTTATGATCGACATCCTCGAAAGTGAGATTCGGGGACTCGATCGGATTCCACGGCTTGAGGTCGTTGGCGACTCGGTCAGGATGGAGAAGCGCGTATTGGATGGGCAGACGCATGTTTGGCCATCCCATCTGAGCGAGAACGCTACCGTCGGCAAACTTAACCATCGAGTGGACGATGCTTTGCGGATGGATGACGACCGTCACTTGATCGATATCGACCGCGAAGAGCCATTTCGCTTCGATCGTTTCGAGTCCCTTGTTCATGAGGGTCGCGGAGTCGATCGTGATCTTCCCGCCCATGCGCCAGGTTGGGTGGTTGAGAGCCTGCTCGACGGTCACGCCTTCCAGTCCCGGCCTCGATTTGCCACGGAAAGGGCCGCCGCTGGCCGTGAGGATGAGCTCTGAGATTTGGCTTGTTGCCGTCCCATTACCGATGGTCTCGGCACCATCCCCGTCGCGAGACTGCAGGCACTGAAAGATGGCGGAGTGTTCGCTATCAATCGGCGTGATCCTGACGCCGAATTGACGGACGAGGGGCATCACGATTTCGCCGGCGGCGACGAGGACCTCCTTGCTTGCGAGGGCAATGTCCTTTCGAGATTTGATGGCTTCAATAGTCGGAACCAAACCGATGACCCCCGCGACGCTCACGACCACGATATCGGCCTCCGGCATCGTCGCAAGATCGACGACCGCGTTCATTCCATCGCGCTCGAACAACGCGTGCCGCTTGACCCCAAATCGTTCAGCCTGCTCTGCCAGCAGATCGGAGTTGGATCGGGCGGCGAGACCGACCACTTCGAGGCGGTCGGCGTGCTGGGCGATCACGTCGAGGGTCTGAGTGCCGATACTGCCGGTCGAACCCAAGACCACCACGCGCTTCATCGAGTAACATTCGAGCCCCGGGCCCGAGTTTGCCCTCCCGACCCTAGTGAACGAATACGGAAACGGGATTGTTGAACTGGTCGACGCCCGAGCCGACGCCGCCAAAGACTCTTGGATTCGAACCGCCGATGTTATCGATCCGGGTGAGCTTCATCACGTTCTGGTCGACGATATAGATACGTTGGCCACCGTAAGCTGCGCTCTGGGGCGTGCTGATCGCGAACTCGATCCACCCGGTTGCCGACATGAGGCCGGTCTGGATCACCCGGCCGTTTCGGTCGGTAACCAACATGTGGCCATTGTTGTCAAGCGCGATCTCAACTGCGGAATTGAACTGGCCGACGCCGCTTCCGGAGGTACCGAAAGTGGTCCAGTTAGAGCCATTCATGTCATCGATCCGGACAACCCGGTTATTGCCCCAATCCGTGACATAGACCTGCAGATTCGAGGCGATTGCGATCCCGATGGGGGTTGAAAACTGGTTCGTTCCCGATCCCGTGCTTCCGAAAGTGGTCCACCCAGCGCCCGTCATGCTGTCGATTCTGACGATGCGGTTGTTGCCGGAATCGGTCACGTAAATCCTGTCGAGAGCATCGATCGCGATCTTATAAGGGTTGCTGAACTGATTCGTTCCGTTGCCCGCAGTGCCGAAGGTTGTCCATCCGGCCCCAGTCATGTTGTCGATTCTGACGATGCGGTTGTTGAAATAGTCGGTGACGTAGATGCGACCGAACGAATCGACCGCGATGTCGCAAGGATCGTTGAACTGGTTGATGCCGCTGCCGGTCGATCCAAGCGTAATCCAGTTCAATCCGGTCATATCGTCGATCCGGACAATCCGGCCGTTGGAGCCGTCCGCGATGAAAATCGCCGGGAACAGATTGCTGGTGCCTCCTGCGCCCCCGCAACCAAGAACGAGCAACGCGACCCCGACCAACGCGGCGATAAACTTGAACTGCATGCTGTTTCTCTCCTCGGGGAACACGACGGCCAAACGGCTGACTTTGTTTCTCGTTCGGAAGCCATGTTACTCGGAGTCTCGATAACCGCCGAACGACGCACATCGGACGGAGAGGATGGGCCGTCCGGGGCCGCCGATGCTATGAAATGCCATAATCAGTGCCTCCGTGACCGTTTCCACCTCTCGAGACATGCGCTTTCGTGCTTCCTGTGATCAGGCGCGCGAGATCGTCCGAGCCTTTGGGTCGCCCGTCTACGTTCTCGACGAGGCTCATTTCAGGGGGCGCATCCGCGCCTATAGGGATGCCTTCCGAGCCGCCGCCGCTCGGTCGGAGCTGAGCTTCGCCACGAAAGCGAACTCAACGGTTGCCTTGATCGCGATCGCGTACCAGGAAGGATGCGCGATCGACGTCGCGAGCGAAGGCGAGCTGCGAGCGGCCCAAGCGGCGGGTGTTCCCGCATCAGCATGCTATTTCCACGGCAACAACAAGACGGCTGAGGAGCTCGCGTATGCGATCGGGCAGGGAATCGGCCACATTGTGGTGGATCACTTTGGTGAGATAGAAGCTCTCGGCGCCGAGCGTGGATCCTTAGGGCACACCAACCTCATCCTGAGACTCGCGCCGGGCGTCGACCCGATCACCCACCACAAGATTTCGACGGGCCAAGCCGACACCAAGTTTGGTTTCAACATCGCCGACGGATCGGCCGAGCGAGCCACCGTGCGCTGCTTGGAGCTTGAGCTTCCGTTGATCGGCTTCCACTGTCACGTCGGCTCACAGCTCCTCGATCCCGAAGCACAGCGGTCGGGGGGCGAGCTGATCGCTCAATTTGCGGTCGACATGAAGCGTGAGCACGGGTTCGAGGCCGAATACCTCAATGTCGGTGGCGGTCTCGGCGTTCGATATCTGGATTCGATGGAGCCAATGCCGGTCCGCGACTATTGCGGGCTCGTAGCTGAGTCGGTTCGAAGGGTGCTCGAGGGATCGGGTCTCGATCCGGTTCTGGGTCAGGAGCCGGGCCGGTCCTTGGTTGGAGAAAGCGGTGTGACCCTGTACCGGGTGGGAGTCGTCAAAACGGTCCCGGCGCAGAACCGGACGGCTCGCACGTACGTGGCCGTCGACGGAGGCTTGAGCGACAATCCTCGTCCGGCTCTTTATGGCTCGAAGTACGAAGTCGAGCGGGTTTTGAAGGGGCCAAAGATGTTGGATGGGGCCGAGATGGCGGACTCACGTCTCGTGACGGTTAGTGGAAAGCACTGCGAGACGGACACCCTGTTCCCCGACGTAGAGCTGCCGGCCGACACCGGTCCTGGGGACGTCCTGCAGGTGCTTTGCACCGGCGCGTACAATTCCTCCATGGCGAGCAACTACAATCGCTATCCGAGGGCCGCAACCGCATTGATAAGGTTGGACGGATCGTACGATTTGATTCAAAGGCGAGAGACCTGGGACGAGTTGCTCGCCCGGGAAATCCTCCCGAAGGGGCTGACATAGGGCAACTTCCCCCTACCGAGATCCTTGCCGCGCTAGCCATCGTGATCTTTTTTGCGATCGGCATCCACGAGTACTGCCATTGCAAGTTCGCGGATATGGCGGGCGATCCAACTCCCGCCTACTATGGGCGCGTCACGCTCAACCTCTTTAAGCACTTCGATCCGGTCGGCACGCTGATGATCATCGTGTCTTCGCTGTACGGAGTTGGTCTCGGCTGGGGCAAGCCCGCGCCCATTAATCCGAGCAAGATGCGGAATCCGCGTTGGGACACGTTCATCGCGGTTGCGGCCGGCCCCCTTTCAAATCTTGCCCAGGCGACGATTTACGCTTTCGCGCTTCGCGTGGCGATGTCTGGTCAATCGGTCACCAATGATCAGGTCTTTGCCGCCCTCGCCCGTGAGGATACGACCTTTCTCGCGGCGTGGTTGACTCTTGGAGTCCTCGTAAACCTGAGCCTCTTCCTGTTCAACCTGATTCCCTTCGGAATCCTGGACGGACATTGGCTCGTGGGCCAGCTGCTGCCTGAGAAGCAACGCTACTATTGGTATAAGTTCAATCGATCCTATGGATGGCAGATCCTAGTCGGAATCATTCTGTTTGGACAGATCACTAGAATCCGCCTGCTGTCAATGGTTATCGGCCCGCCGCTCTATGGTTTGTTCGGCTACCTGACCGGCGTGAAGATATAGCCATGGAAAATAGGCGCATTCTCAGCGGAATGAGGTCGAGTAACCCGCGACTGCACATCGGCAACTACGAGGGCGCGCTTCGGAACTGGGTCGACCTGCAGAACGAGGGCTACGACATGTACTGCATGATCGCGGACATTCATGCTCTGACGACGATGTACGAGGAGGCGGGGCAGGCAAGCATCAACGCGAGGGAGGTTGCGAAGGATTACATCGCGGCAGGAATCGACCCGGCAAAGTCCGCCGTCTTCATCCAGTCGCACGTCCCCGAGCATGCCGAATTACATCTGCTCTTCAGCATGATCACTCCGCTTGGCTGGTTGGAACGGATACCGACGTATAAGGAGAAACAGCTGGATCTTGGCTCGGCCGAGCGAGAGCCGTACGGGCTTCTCGGCTATCCGGTACTCCAGACTGCCGACATCTTGCTTTACAAGCCGTACGGTGTGCCGGTTGGCCGTGACCAGGCGCCCCACCTCGAGATCGGCAACGATATCGTGCTTCGATTTAACCGGTTGTTCAACTGCGAGGTTTTCGAGCAATACAAGTATCTGATCCCCAAGGACGAGTCCAGGGCAAAGGTTCCCGGGCTGGACATGCGCAAGATGTCGAAGTCCTACGACAACTGCATCTACCTGAGCGATTCGGAGGATGAGGTCGCGGAAAAGGTGAGGAGCGCCTTCACCACCCCTACCAAGATCAAAAAAACCGATCCGGGAATCCCGGAGGGCTGCGCGGTATGTCAATACCTGAAGCTGTATTCGCCAAATTGGAAAGTGCAATGGGACGAGGATCGAGCGGGAGAGCGCGGGTGCATGCAAAACAAGAAAGAGCTTACGGAGGCTCTGAACGCATACCTTCAGCCCATGCGCGATCGTCGAGCCCAACTCGACGATGCAACGGTCGAGGACATCCTTCGCGACGGGGCGGAGCGGGCGCATGCATTTGCTTCCAAAACCATGGCTGACGTCAAAAGCGCGATGGGCCTGCGCTAATAAACCTATCGCTTTGCGATGAACCTGGCAATCTAACCGGTTACCTATCCGATTGCGAGGTGGAACGCCCAAATCAACGGGGTGCAGCCCGCTGACTAGGAGGATCGTTTCCAACAATGAATCGCAACACCAAGAATCGCGCCTTTACTCTGGTCGAGATCATGATCGTGGTTTTGATCATCGGAATCCTGATGGCAATTGCCGTCCCGAACTTCATTCGAGCCCGGCAGACGAGCCGCATGAACTCGTGCATCGCCAATCTGAAGCAGATCGACAGCGCCAAGGAGCAGTGGGCCATGGATAACAAGGCCGCCTCCGGAGCGACCGTCAATATGAGCGACATCGCCGGCGTTTACATGAAGGGCCCTGCGACCGGTCCGGTCTGCCCCGGTGGCGGCACCTATACGGTCAACGTCATAGGCACCGACCCGGCATGCAGCCTCTCTGCTGCCCCCGATCTTCACGTCCTCCCGTACTAAGCTAGATACGGCTCAATCTCCCAAAGCCCCCGGCGCTCGACCGGGGGCTTTGCCCATTTATTTGGGCTTTCTATCGGATTCCGATAATTCTGGCAATCCTACTGGGCTAACCGACCCTATCGCATGGAATTTATTTTGCGCGGGAGTAACCCGTCAACGAAGGGAGGACTGAAGGTATGAAGCGAAATCGAGTAACTGGCGGCTTTACGCTCGTCGAGATCATGATCGTCGTTCTGATCATCGGAATTCTAATGGCGATCGCCGTGCCGAACTTCATTCGGGCCCGGCAGACGAGCCGCATGAATTCGTGTATCGCTAACCTTAAGCAGATCGACAGCGCCAAGGAGCAATGGGCCATGGACAACAAGGCCGCGACGGGCGCTACCGTTAACATGAGCGATATCGCGGGCACCTACATGAAGGGCCCGGCGACCGGTCCGGTTTGTCCCGGCGGCGGCACCTACACCGTCAATGTGGTTGGTACCGACCCGGCTTGCAGCCTGTCTGCAGCGCCCGATCTCCACGTTCTGCCGTACTAAGCGTTCGGCTGACCAAACTGCTTATGCGAAGGGCACGGATTCCAATCCGTGCCCTTCTTCCGTTATTGGGCGACACGGAGTCAGCCAAACATCTCGAAACTACTTCTGCCGAAGTCCGAGTTCGTTCCATTGGGCCTGGTCGATCGTGCTCGGAGCATCCATCATCGGATCGTAGCCGCCACCGATTTTCGGGAAGGCGATGACCTCGCGAATGTTCTCAGTGTCGCTCAGGATCATGGCGAGGCGGTCGATCCCGGGCGCGATTCCGCCGTGAGGGGGCGCGCCGAAGCTGAAAGCCTCGAGCATGTGGCCGAAGCGCTCCTGCTGGGTTGCTTCGTCGATGCCGAGCAGGGAAAAAATCTTCGATTGGATGTCGGCGCGGTGGATCCGGATCGAGCCACTAGCCATCTCGAGGCCATTGCATACGATGTCGTAACAGTCGGCTCTGACCTCACCGGGGCGGCCCTCGTCGATGAAATGGATGTCCTCTTCCTTCGGGCCGGTGAAGGGATGGTGGACCGAGTCCCAGCGCCTTTCGTCTTCGTTCCATTCGACGAGAGGAAAGTCGACGATGAAGCAGAATTTCAGCACGCGCGGATCGCGCAGCCCGCAGCGCTCCCCAATCTCGTTGCGTAGGCGATAGAGAACGTTGCTCCCGGCAAGGTATTCGTCCGCAATGAAGAGCAGGAGATCGCCGGCTTCCGCCTGCGAAACCTTCAGGATCTCCGCTTGCTCGCTCTCGGATAGGAACTTGACGATCGAGCCGTGGAGCCTAGTAGCGCGGGCACCTTGCCCGTCCGACGCAGGCGGGGATCCTGCGCTACCATCCTCTTCGACGCTCAGTGACGCGAGACCCTTCGCGCCGAACTCTTTGCAGAACTCGGCCAGCTCGTCGACCTGCTTGCGCGACAGCTGCGCCCCGCCAGGGTAGCGAACCCCGCGAATCAAGCCGCCTTTCTCCGCGGTTGACCGGAATACGCCAAACTCGCTCGACTTCACCGCGTCCGTAACGTCGAAGATCTCGAGTCCGAATCGGAGATCCGGTTTATCGCAGGCATAGCGCCGCATCGACTCGTCATAGGTAAGGCGGATGAACGGTTCGACCGGCGCTTTGTCCAGGCCGAACTCGTCAATCACTCCGTTCATGACTTCCCGGAGCAAACCCTCGGCGACTTCGAGGACGTCCTCTTGGGTCACGAAGCTCATTTCGATATCGAGCTGGGTGAACTCGGGCTGGCGGTCTGCGCGCTGGCTCTCGTCGCGAAAGCATTTAGCGATCTGATAGTAGCGCTCGATCCCCGCCACCATCAGAAGCTGCTTGTACTGTTGGGGGCTTTGAGGAAGCGCGTACCACTTGCCCGGCTCGAGCCGGTAAGCCACCAGATAGTCGCGAGCGCCTTCGGGAGTCGAACGGGTGATGATCGGCGTTTCGGTTTCGACGAAGTCTCGGCTGTCGAGATACGATCGCATCCGCCGGGTGATCGAGGCGCGAATCGCGAGCTTGCGATACATCTGCGGCCTGCGGAGGTCGAGGTATCGGTGCTTGATCCGCAGCTCCTCGTTGACGTTAGCCATGCGTTCCTCATCGCTAACTGGGAAGGGAAGGGCCCTTGCTTGGCTGAGAACGACGACCTCGGCAGCCTCGACTTCGATTTCTCCAGTTGCGATCGATGGGTTTTTTGTCGCTTCGCTTCGACCTCTGACCTGGCCTCGAACCGCTAGGCAGGTTTCGCTCCTGATATCGACCTGAAAGGTTGTTGGATCGATGAAGATCTGAACGATCCCCGTCCGGTCGCGCATGTCGACGAAAAGGAGCCCGCCGAGGTTGCGCACTTTGTGAGCCCACCCGTTGAGAACCACCTGCTGCCCGGCGTCTTGGGCGCGCAGCTCGCCGCACGAACGCGTCCGTTGGAGGAATGCCATGAGAGGCTAGCAGGATACCCGTGAGGCTCCATTTCAGACTGAAGAACGGCCTCTCTCGATCGGCTCCAAGATATCGACCACGGAATTGACAACGAGAGCCGCTTGCGAGCATTGAGCGCCACAATAGAACGACAATGCTCCCCCTGCTCGCCGCAATCGCCATGTCCGCCCAAGAATTGAAACCTCTAGCCCCGCTTCCGTCTCCCCGCCAGCTCGAGTGGCATCGCCTCAGCCGGTACTGCTTCGTCCACTTTGGACCGAATACTTTCACGGGAAACGAGTGGGGAACGGGCAAGGAGGCCGAGCAACTCTTCAATCCCAAGCATCTCGACTGCCGGCAGTGGGTTCGGGCCTTTAGAGATGCCGGGTTCGCCGGCGTGATTATCACCGCCAAGCACCACGATGGATTCTGTCTTTGGCCCTCAAAGCAATCGACACACACCGTAGCCCAGAGCCCGTGGAAAGGCGGGAAGGGCGATGTTCTGAGGGAGCTGAGCCAGGCTTGCCGCGACGAGGATATGAAGTTCGGCGTTTACCTATCGCCCTGGGATCGCAACCACCCCGCTTATGGAACACCCCAGTACAACGACGTTTTCAAGGCGATGCTCAAAGAGGTTCTGACGCACTACGGACCGGTCTTCGAAGTCTGGTTCGACGGCGCGAACGGCGAAGGTCCGAACGGCAAACGCCAGGTCTACGACTGGCCAAGCTTCATCCAGGTTGTCCGGCAATACCAGCCCAACGCCTGTATCTTCTCCGATGCCGGGCCGGACGTGCGCTGGGTTGGCAACGAGGACGGCTATGCGGGTGAGACGAACTGGAACATGATCGACCGCAAGCAATTCGTGATCGGCGCATCGGATCAGCACAAGCTGAACGTAGGCGACGATAACGGTCCAGACTGGGTCCCGGCTGAATGCGATGTGTCGATCCGGCCGGGGTGGTTCTGGCGCGCCACCGAAGATTCCAAAGTCAAATCGGTCGATAAGCTGATGGACATCTGGTACGGCTCTGTCGGTCGGGGTGCGAACCTCTTGTTAAACGTTCCGGCGAACGTCGACGGGCTCATTTCGGATGTCGACGTCAAACGGCTTGCCGAATTCAATACGGGCCTGCAAAAGGAGTTCTCCAACTTAGTTCCCATAACGGACGTCGAATCGCTGACGCCGGGCGGCAGCGCGCTGACTCAGGTTCGCGGACTCATGGATGAAGAACGGCACGGCATCTGGCATGGGAATCCTGGCGTGGCGAACCAGCTCCAGTTTAGTTTCGCGGACGCGACGCTCGTTGACCGCGTTGTTCTCGAGGAGCCGATCTCCTATGGGCAGCGGATCAGGAGATTCAAGATCCATACCGCGGATCTCGCAAACGGCTACAAGACGCTGGCGGAGGGTACGACCATCGGCCGTTTTCGGGTTGTCAAGATTCCTCCGACGAAGGCCAGGGAGATTTGGGTCGAGATCGACGACTCAAGAGGAGCCCCGGTTTTGAGCAAGGTGCGGTTCTTCAAGACCTAGGCGCCTAATGCAAAAGCAGACCCCCGTTGCCGGGGGCCGCTGTTTCCCTCTCCATTCCAAGGAATAAAACTATTTCTGCTTTCGTCGAATCAGCCCGGCGAGCCCGAGCGCGACGATCGCGATGCTAGCCGGTTCGGGTACCGGATTGGCGTTGATCGTGAGTTGGGGCCGCCACTGGCTTTTATCGTTCAGCGGCGGCGTCCAGGACGAGGTGTCGGTGGTGCTGTATACCGTGAACCCCGCGTAGGTAGCGGCGACCGTGGCGTCGTTAGGAGTAATGATGAGCCGGATCGGATTGCCGCCGTTTAGGAAAGAACTCACGTCGGTTTGCGCGGCCCCTGTCAGCGTGAATGAGTAAGTGTCCTGGGTCCCGGAACCAACCGCGGTAGGCGCTCCGGTTCCTGAAACCGTGGTCGACCCTTGCGTGAACGTTCCGCTTCCCAATAGGATCGGACTGAACTCAGAAGCGTTGTCGCCGAAGTTTGGCGTAGACCCCGAATGCAAGTTCTGGCCGCCGGTATTCGCGGTGGCGAGCCAGAATTGGAGCGCGCCGTTATGGGTGAAGGACGCGTTATCCTGGGTTAACCTCAGATTCATCGAGGTCGCCTGCTCAGGACCACCGAAATTGAAGAGGCCGCCGTAAGTGCCGTCGGCCGGATTGGTCAGTCCGGACAACGTCTGGGTTCCGTTGAAGTCGACGATCAGATACGAGTTGAAGCTCCCATTGCCCGTTCCCTCGATGTTCGCGAAGTTGTAGCTGCTTGCTCCAGTCCTCGGACCGGCGCCCTGAATCGTGCCGTTGTCGAAGGCGAGCTGGGACTGCTGATCGGCTAGCGCGACCGTCGCCAGGGCAGCCGCGAGTGCGGCGATCATTGTTCTTTTCATCTCATCCTCTCCTCATCAGACATCCGCATCGAGCGGAACAGCGTCATTGTGGAGATCAGAGGTTGTGTCCCGGTTAAGGGCCTGAAACCCGGAAGAAATGACAGGGCGCTTAGCTTCAACGGGAACGGATTCGGCCTAACTTCGGCTTAACAATTGCAGATTTGTCCATCGACGGATCGTCGCCTCGATCCTTGGCGGACTGTCAAAAATACTTGGCTATCGTGAAGCGCTCGCTGGAATGCTAAAAGCGCAAGCCCATCGACGCCTGGCAACACTGCGGGAGCAACCGGGCAATCAGATCGACTCATGACAAAGAGATTCAGCGCAACCCGGCCGGGCAACGCCAAGTCAGGGACTAAACCTCAGGCAGACCCGAGAGCCGGATCGGCTCCCTCCAAATCGTCCGACGGAAACCCCGGCGAAGACAGCCGTTCTGGGCAAGCGCCTTCGACCGGCGGAATTGAGATTCCAGGTTCGGGCCTGGGTGAAGACTGGGCTGGCTTCTAGCACTAGCCGGATGTCTTGTTTCGCCGGCTTGTTGCCACGAAGTGGGCCGCGACAAGCGTCACCGCGAACGCCAGTGAAACCGCGAAAATGATGCCGGCTGGATAGATTTGTCCTTCTAAGGCATGTGGCGCGAATCGCCCTCCGACCAACAGCCCGATAAGGGTCGCGGCGATAAACCCGACCCGGGGGTTTGTCTTGGTCAAAAGCGCGCACCCGATCACGAGGAGACCCGCGGCGCCTCCGGCGATGAGTGACTGGATGCTGTGGCCGTGGAAGTACCCGAGCAGCCCCATCGCGATGTTGAAGAGTCCGTACAGTAGCATCACAACCTGCAGCCATCCCATACGAGGATTGACGGTTGAGGGAACGGGAAAAACGCGGCACTACCAACTGGCTAAAAAAAGGCTGCCGGGGTGCTTCGAATCACCGGCAGCCGATGCCTTGGCCTACATGGTGTAGGTTCCGTTATGTCGGCCCTCCATCCAAGGTGGCTTGGAGGCGCCTTCGCATGCCGTATTGGTAGCCACTGTAATCGGCGTTTGCGCTTAGACAACAGTACCTGCCGCAGGCTCGGCCAGGTTCCATTTCAGCGATCTTTAATGAAATGGAGCATAAAGACCCAGGGTCTTTACGAAGACTCTATAACACTTCGACTTTTGGCGAACTTTTAGGGTTTAGGAATCGTCATGCGATCCCAGTTCGAGGCCGCGTTGAAGACGAGGTTGTAACTCCCGACCGTCTCCATCCTCCAGAAAGGATTGAGCGAGAACAGAAGGACGTGCCCTTTGCCAACCGGGCAGTCGATCAAAGCGGCCTTGGAGGCTAGCTCCTCGCCATGATCGAGCATGCCGCTGACGAGCAACGTGTCGAGCGCAGAATAACGAAGCAGAATTCGTGGCTGCGGAAGCTGAGGGCCGCGTTGTGGAGTTTCCGGTGCGTCGCCCGGCTGCGATTTCGGCGTATAGGGCGGCCGGCCCTGGATCACGTCGGCATCGGTAGTCGAACCGCGACCGCTGGCCCGAGCCGTTGCTGTCGGTCCACCGCCGCCACGCCGGCCGCCTCGGCCGCCACCGCCGGTCGCAACCTGCAGAAGCGGACAAGAAAACTGATTGAAGTAGACGGCAAGAGTATCGCCGTATCCGTTCAGCACCGGCGAATCCTTCGCCATGTTCTCGGTAGAGAAGACGCCGCCGGGCGCGCCGAGCTGATTGGGTTGGACGAGCGCGACGTTGTTGACAAGACCGTATTGGATCGGTATGCCACAGGCTTGTCCGGCGCAGATGAGCATGCCGCCCTTCTCGACGAATTCCTGTAGGTGCACCATCCCAGTCAGCTCGATCCCACCCCGGATGTCGTCGCGTTCGTCGGGTCCACCAAGGCTGGGATACTCCCTACTCGCCTTCCAGGGGATCGGATCGCCGACCTTCGGCAATCCGTTGACGATGCCTTGGGGCGATCCTCCTCCCGGAGGCAGGATGATCACGTCGAACTTTGCCTTGAGATCGGCGGTGTCGCGCAGAGCTTGAACGGGCAGGTAGCTGTACTTGAGGCCTAACTCGTCGAACGCCTTGCGCCACCAGCCCTCGTCCTGGGTGTCCGTCCAGGTGTGGACCAAGGCGATGCGAGGCAGCCTCGCGAGCTCGAACCGGCTGGCGCCTTCCATCGAGTAGGGCGCCATCGGCGCGGAGAGGACTTTTGCGTCTTTCGCGCGCACGACGTTCAAGTCGAATAGTGGCCCGAGCTGCCAGCCGGTGTCATCGTAAGATCGCGGATCGGTCGGATTGTAGAACTGCTTGTCAAGCATCATATCCGCCATCCGGCTGTACGGCTGATCCATGCGGATGACCGCGCTCCCCTTCGGAAACTTGCCGTCGGCTGTGTCCACGTCCGCGCCAAGCCGCGATATTTCGATCCCCTGCTTTTGCAGCCTGTCTAGCAAGTTGGAGAGTTGAGGCGCCCGCTTTGGGTCTTCCGGGATCACATAGGCGGCTGGGCCTTCTGTAGTGGCCTTCGCAATTGATCGCTTCGACTTCAGATAGTAGTTGCGAAGGAAGGTGTCCTTGTCCGTGGCTACTTTGTTGAGCCCGATTAGGAGAGCGCTTTCCATGAGGTTCGTGTTGTCGCGGATCGACCATCTGATTCGGGGAAATGGAGGGTTGGGGCGATACCAGTCTCGGGTAGCGCTGCCGGTTGCGGAGAGGATCCCCGTGTCGGCACCGTTGCCTCCAAAAGTCTCGTAGAACCGGCCGATGCCGTTGTGGCCGTTGGCGATCATGAATCCGTAGTTCGGCGCCCAGCCATCGTAGTAGTTGTGCGTCCAGACGCCGGGGACGCCACGCTTCGTCATTTCATCGATCTCGTTGTAAGCGAGCATGTGCCACTCATCGATCGTGATCGGATCGTAGCTTGGGTTATAGGGACCGGTTCCGGTTGAAATATAGAGGTAGGGGACGGACTCGTGGAGATCGTGGAGGACGAGGGGCTTGTACTCCATCCAGACCTTCGACATCGCCTTTGAGAGGGCGAGCGAGTTCACCATGCCGTCGCGGTTGTCGTCGTGATCGACGTAATGGCCCCAATAAACGAGCGGGATCGGCTGCTTCGTCGGATTCGCCTTGCGATAACGGTAGAGGTCGACGACTCGGTCTCGTCCATCGGTGTCGAGAACGGGCGTGATCATCACGATCTCGTTCTTGCGTATGTTCTTGATCATCGGCTCGTCGCTCACAGCGAGCCGGTAGGCGAGCTCCATCAGCATCTCGGGAGGGCCGGTTTCGGGGGCGTGCATACCGCCGGTGGCCCAGTACATTGGAACGTCCTCGGCGATCAGTGCATCGGCTGCCTTGTCGTCTTTGAGCTTTCTGGGATCGCCGAGCAGGCCGTTGATCTCCTTCAGCCTCGCTAGCCGCGAAATATTGGCTTCGTCGGAGACGAACGCAACAACCATCTCGCGACCCTCTTCGCTCGGCCCCATGCTGACCACCTTCACGCGAGGCGAGTTTTTCTCGAGGAGGCGAAGGTAGGCGGCGCACTGTTCGCTTTTGTCGAGAATGTTCGGGGCTCCAATGATGTGGCCCAGAAACTTCTCCGGAGTCGGAACCGTGGCGCTCGCGGGAAGATGATCGACGAGCTCGGTGAGGAGGAAGGGCTCGGTCGTAAACTCCTTGATCTTCTTGCCGTACTCCTCGTCATTTTGGGCCGAGGCGGCGGTTGCTAGGGCGAGGGACAACAGCGTCGCGAACTTGCGCATAGATCGCTAGTGTAACGCCTCATCCGCCAACTAGAGCGTCCGCACAAGCATCGCCTTGAGCTCCGTCATCTCTTCCATCGAATAGCGCACCCCTTCGCGGCCGAAGCCGCTTCGCTTGACGCCGCCGTATGGCATGTTGTCGAAGCGCAACGTTGGGTAGTCGTTGACGATCACACCCCCCACCTCAATCTCTCTAAACGCTCGCTCGGCGATGCGGAGATCGGTTGTGAAGATGCCGCAATGGATGCCGTATTCGGATCGGTTCACCTTGGCGATAGCCTCGTCGAGCGTGTCATACGGACCAATGGTCAGGACGGGACCGAAGACTTCCTGGCAGGAGAGCTTTGCGCCGTCAGGCACATTTTCAACCAGGGTGGGAACCACCACGTTGCCATGTCGGGCGCCGCCGGCATTTAGTTCGCCCCCCATCGCGACCGCTTCTTCGATCCAGTCCATGACCTTCTGGGCGGCGTCCGCGGAGATCAGTGGGCCGCTGACGACGTCGCGCCTCGCGGGATCGCCCCAGGGGCAATTAACCGTGGCCTCGATCAGCATCGCTTTCGCCCGAGCATAAAGCGAGCGATGGACGAGAACGTGTTGGATGGCGATGCAAATCTGGCCGGCGTAACCGTAACCGCCGGCGACGATCCTCGGAATCGCCCAATCCAGGTCCGCGTCGGCCTCGACGATCGCGGTTGCGTTGCCTCCAAGTTCCAGGCTTACGCGCTTATCGGAGAGTTCCTTTTTCAGCGTCCAGCCGACGGCTGGCGAGCCAGTGAAGCTGACCATCTTAACTCTCGGATCTTGCGAGACCGGAAGGACTTGCTTGCTGGGGATGTTAACGGCGTTCACTACTCCGGGTGGGCAACCGGCGTCATGGATCAACCGGGCCAATGACAGGGTTGATAGCGGCGCCTGTTGGCTGGGCTTGAGCACGATCGTGTTGCCGGTCGCCATTGCCGGCGCCAGCTTGTGAGCGGCAAGGTTGTACGGCCAGTTATAAGGAACGATGCCAAGGATCACTCCGACCGGAAACCGCTCGACGGTTAGCCGGTAGCCGTCGCCCCGGGCATCCATGTCGACCGGCAGTTGCTCCATTCCGAAGCGGGAAACTTCGTCGGCCGCGTCTTCAAAGGTTACGGCGAGCCGTGCAACCTCGCCCTCCGACCATACGACCGGTTTGCCGACTTCCTTGGTGAGAACATCGACGAGCTCTTCTTTTCTCTCACGAACGAGAGCGGCAATCCTTCTTAAAAGAGCCTGCCGGTCCCGTCGGGGCGATTTCCTCCAGGTCTGAAAGGCTTCGTGCGCGGCGTCGACGGCGACTCGGAGGTCTTGCTCGTTCCCCTCGGCGGCCGTTCCAACGATCTTGCCATCGTAAGGCGCCTTGACGACCTGCTTGCCGACCGCTTGATCGCAAGGGCCCCCAATGAGGTGGCCGCCGACAAGCATTTCGCAGTGAAGCATGTCTCATTAGACCCGCCGCCGCGGGGGCCTTACGTCGCGGGCTGTTGCGAGACGACCCGAACCGTTTGCCCTTCGTTAACTCCTGACTTGATCTCAACGATCGCGCCGTCGCTCAGACCCGTAATTCCGATCCCGGCGGGAGCGGCCTCAATGCGGACAAACCGACCTCTCTAGTCTCTGGCAGCAGCCGGCGTCCGCTATCTACTTAGGCTGGCACCCATCGTCGCAGTTCCTCGACGCCTTACAACGACTTCGTTAGCGGCCAGATCAGCCAGACCCGGCGCCGGAACTCCCGTACAGGGGTCGTCGTAAAGCAAATCGTTATGTTGTGTCTTGTTTTGGCCGCTCGCATGGCGTTTATGGCGCCAAGTTCATCTATTCACGATCGGGCTCTTGATTCTCCGTTGGAGGTCGCCGCGAGGCTGGCTCCGGTTGACGAGTCAAAGTCGAATGTGCTGGCAATGAAGGCGGAAGTAGCCTCGGCATCAGCCGCTCAAACCTCCGTTGGGCTGACCGCTTGGAAGCTCCGGAATGCCGAGATGTTCATGCGGGACATTCCCAAAGACTTCAGAATGACCAAGCCCGACGGCACGAAGATGGACTGGAAGCAATTGTTCGATCTCCAAAAGGTTCGCATGGCGGCCATCAAGCACATCGACCACTTGTTCGTTACGATCACGGTGGAGTCCGTGAATGCGACTGATGCGGTTGTCTTGTCAACCCAGGATTGGTCGAGGGTCAGACCTGGCACGGACAACAAGGACACGCGAATCGTGACCAGCGTTACTCACCGCGAGATCTGGCAGAAGGGCCACGGTAAATGGAAAATGATCCGGTTCACCGAGGAGAACCAGAAGAACGAGGTGGCGAGCGACGCCAGCGTTACCGATCCGATCGAGCACTTCGAAATTCGAATCGTCGTCTCCGATAGAAGTGAACAGAGGGACTCGGCTACGCCAAAGCATCCAGCGCCTTGAATTCATCATCGCTTAACTGGAGGTTGGCGGCCGCAGTATTCTCGATCAGATGCTCGACAGTCGACGTTCCCGGAATGGGGAGGACGACGCGCGATCGGGCCAACAGCCAAGCCAGGGCCAGTTGAGCCGGAGTCGCGCCGTGGGCCCTGGCGAGCGAATCGAGAATTCCACCCGGTCGCGCCAGATTCCCGTTTGCTACTGGGAACCAGGGAATGAATCCCAGGTTTTCGCGCTCGCAATGGTCGAGAACCGCCGCTGAGGAACGATTCGAGAGATTGAACAGGTTCTGAATGGACGCGATCTCAACGATCTTCCGGCAAGCCTCGATCTGTTCGACGTTGACTTCGGAAAGGCCAAGATGGCGGATCTTTCCCTCATCCTGCATCATCTTGAGCTCGCCAAGCTGGTCCTCCAACGGGACTTTCGCATCGATCCGATGGAGCTGGTAAAGGTCAATCGTGTCGAGGCGCAGTCTCCGAAGGCTCATCTCCAAGCATTGGCGCAGGTATTCCGGCCGGCCCACGGGAAGCCATCGGTCGGGACCCTGCCGAGTAAGACCGCCCTTCGTCGCAATCACGAGACCAGCCGGATAGGGATAGAGGACCTCGGCGATCAGGTCCTCCGAAACTTCTGGGCCGTAGGAGTCTGCGGTGTCGATGAAGTTGATCCCGAGATCGATGGCTTTTTCGAGGACGGCTCTCGCCTCGGCGGGATCCTTCGGGTTTCCCCAGATGCCGGGGCCGGTAATGCGCATCGCTCCGAAACCCAGGCGATGGACCGGCATCTCGCCTCCGATCTTGAATGTGCCTGACGCAGCCGCCGATACGGATTCCATCTGAGTAGCCATTTTCTTTGACTACGAAGGGTCTAGAGCAATCGACAGCGAGGGCTCGGGCTCACCGAAGCGCTAAACAATTGCTCGTCCGAGACCGTCCTCTCCAACGTGGCAGTTGTTCTATCGCTTGTCATGGGGACGCTTCTCGCCGGACAGCGCCCGGAAGTGGGATCGCTCAACGTGGGCGACACAGCGCCGGGCTTTTCCTTGAGAGTCCTTCGTACTCGCGACAGCTTCGAACTCAAGTCCAACTTCGGCAAGCGCCCGACCGTGCTCGTTTTCGGAAGCTATACGTGACCACCCTTTCGCGCCCAGGTGGGTGCGCTGAACGCGATGCACGAGCGCTATCACGACTCCGCGGACATCCGTGTGGTCTATGTGCGGGAGGCGCATCCGGCCGATGGGTGGCAAGTTCCACAGAACAGGCAAGCCGGAATCGTCTTCAACCGTCCTCAAACTATGGAGGAGCGCATCAAGATCGCGGAGGCGTGCGAGACCGGCCTCAAGCTCAAGATGCCGATCATCGTCGACGGAATCGACGACGCGGTTGAGAAAGCCTATTCGGGATGGCCGGACCGAATCTATGTGATCGATCTTCGAGGGCGGATCGTGTTTAAGGGAGATCCCGGACCCGCTGGATTCAAGCCGGCGCCGGCAGAGACAGCCTTAAGGCGGCTCTTGCAACCCTAAGAGGCACGTACCATTGCGGATTGCTGATTGCCGACAGCGATCATATTCCGACGATGAGGAGCGGCGACTCGTTGTTCGGATCGTTGACAGCGGAGCTAAAAGGGACGGCGCTAATCTTGGAACCGGTGCGGGACGGAAGTAATGACTGAGGCAGGTCAG
>CAZNUL010000063.1:0-22209 GCA_964576205.1 uncultured Fimbriimonadaceae bacterium
TGTGTGGTGCGTGTGTACGCGCGAAATATCCGTTGTTGGATCCGCTGTTGAGGCCGCGTTACCTTGTTCGGAGTCGAGGTTGTTCCGATGAGAAAACTTGCTGTAGCTCAAAACCGGGAATAGCTGCGGAGCGGCGAGTCCGACTCCCAGGGCGAGTGCGAAGACGGTCCGCAGCGAGGCTGCCGGCCACCGGAAAGCGGGTATCTGGCTCTTTTCCTTGCCGCCGGCAATTAGACCAATTGCCAGCAGGACGGCGCTCATCGCGCCATACGCCGCGAATTGCAGGTGCCCGGCAAGAATCGTCATGCCGGCCGAAGCCGCGGTCAGCAAGATCGCGCCACGATAACTTAACGTCGAGGAAGTCGGCGTGGTCGTGAGCTTTCCTTCGAAGATGCCCTTGACGCCGACGAGCAGCCAGGGAATCCAAGCGACGGTGCTGATAACGCTTGGTAGGCCAGTCCAGGCCAACATAAAAGCAGACAGCTCAAACGATGCTCCTGCAACCGCCGCCCCGTCTTTGTTTGCGCCAAACCGCCTCGCAAGCAGATAGGTCCCGAGGCCGGCCCAGAACAGGTGGAACCAGGCGAGCAGCGTCATCGCCGAGGGTGTCGGGACGTGCAGGAGACCCATGAGGATATTGGGCGGATAGAACCCGGCCGACTGTGAGTTCGCCAGAAGAGGCGTTCCCGCCAGCTCGTAGTTGTTCCACAGGGGCAGCTGTCCGTGGCCCCAAGCCTTGAATACCATGTCCCGCCAGGGATAGAACTGGAGCACGCCGTCCGCCTGGAGTACATCCCAAGGCTGGCTTGGCTTGGGTCCGTTCCACGGCGCCATCTGCCGGATCTGATCGAATGGCCCGATTGCCTCGCCGGCGAAAATGCAGCGCCAAAGTGGGATCGCCGGCAGTAGCGCAAGAAACAGAATCGGCCAGAACCGGCGAAGGAAGTTGGTGGGTTGCGGCATGTCGTAGATCGAGATCGGTGTCTCTCAATCAAACCACAAATGCCGGCTCGAGGCTCCTTGGGGCCATAACCCAGGCCACTGGCTTTGATCCGAGCGAAATGAATTCTGACCTTTCCATGAAAACGCGCACATCGCGACGATAAGATTCGTCCAAACAAGGGCGCTGCGCACTTGGATGTCGGTCCCATCCAAGTGCTCAGCGTGCGAATGGCTGTCTTAGGTCGTCTGAGCGATTTTTCCCAACTTGGATGAACAAACGAGCCGAAGATGAGTATTGGAAAGATAGTTATGAATCTGATGAGACTGAATGGATTGCGAACTGCTATTTGCGCCCTTGCCGTGTTGGCCCTGGCTCCTGCCACGATCGCACAACGGCCCCACAGCACTGCGGCCGATAGCCCCATCTGGAACGATGCGGCCAAAGAGCAGGTCCTCAATCGAATGTCCCGCCTGATCCAGAACCAGGCCTACGTTCCCGGCGTCGACTTCTCGAAGTGGGATGCGATGCTCGCGAAGATCAGGCCGGATGCCGTCAAGGCCAAGACTGAGGACGAATTCGCGGCGATCGTCGATACCGGGTTGCGGGACGCTTTCAAGATCAGCCACATCGTTTTGTTGCCGCCATCCGCCGTGAATCAGCGGAACAACCCCCAGATGGTTGGCATCGGCATCCGAATCGCCGAGACGACCCCGGAGGGTCTCGTCGTGGCGAATACGATTCCCGGCGCCCCGGCCGAGAAAGCCGGGATCGAGCCAGGCGACGTGATCATGGAAGCGGACGGCCACAAGGCCGATCGTCAGTACATTACCGGCCCCGAAGGGACCTACGTGACTCTAAAAGTCAAGAAGTCGGACGGCACCGTCAAGACAATCAAGGTTATCCGCGCCCAGTTTAGAACCGTGCAAAAGGAGGAGCTTTCTTGGGTCGACAAAGACACGGCCGCCATCCGAATTTTCACGTTCGATCTCTCCTATGACCGGGATAACGTCGAAAACCTGATGAAGCAGGCCGGCAAGGCTAAGAACCTGCTGGTCGACCTTCGCGGCAACGGCGGCGGCGCCGTCGGCAACATGATGCACTTTCTCAGCCTGATCATGGATCGCGGGACCGAGATCGGAACCTTTATCAACAAGAAAGACGTGGACGATTTCGTCTCGCAGACTAAGGGAGATCGCAATGACCTCGCTGGCATCGCGAGGAACAGCATGACGAAGCTGCGAGTCGGAACGAACCCCATTCCCGTCTTCAAGGGCCACATCGCCGTTCTCGTCAACCCTGGCTCAGGTAGCGCCTCCGAGATCACCGCGGAAGCCCTTAAGGAACTTCTGAACTCGCCAATAGTCGGCAAGAAGTCTGCGGGCGCGGTACTCGTTTCCGTGATGGGCGAGCTGCCTCACCACTTCAATCTCCAGTTCCCGATCAGCGATTACGTCTCGAACAAGGGCGTACGGCTCGAGGCCAACGGTATCGTCCCCGACGCCGAGGCCGAGGACGTGCCGTTCATCAAGAACGGCCAGGTCGATCCTGCCTACGTCACCGCCGAGACCCTGCTGAACAAAATCGCACAGAGCCACGGCTAAACGCCTGATTTTTTGGTCCCGCCCAAACGGGGTGCCTATAGGGGGCGGGACCAAAATCGATTGACGATTACCATTGGCGTCGCCGAACACCGACCTCCTGGTATCAGCTCGTCGACATTGTGCGTCGCTTTCGGCCCGGCTTCTCTTTAGACTTCGTACAGCCCCCACAGAGCACGGTTGTAGATCCTTTCAGGCGTAATTCTCGGCTGGGCCTCACGCTACTCCGAGCTTGCCGCTCCGTTTGAATCTGAACTTCGGGCTCAGAGGGCCATATAGACCGGCCATGCCGTACTCACCGACGCTGCGCGATCTCCTCGAGTTTGCTGACCTGCTCGGGTGTGAACGTCTCAAGCAGGGATTTCCTGCTTTCAATGGCCGGCGTGCCCAGGTCCTTTCCGACGTGGTCGATGAACCACCGCCTTCCCTTGGCGGTGCCGTCATCGACGAGTTTGCCCCACTCGAACCAATCCGCGGGCCCACGTGGAAGGACGATCGTGTCTTCGGTCGGAAACCATGCCGGATCTATGTCGATGTTGAGAAACTGGCAATGATGGAGCTCTGCGTCCCGGAAGTCCGTGCGCAGCAGTCTGTCCTTTTCCACGCCGCGATAGTCATCGGAAGCCCTGAATGTCAAGTTGTCGAGCTTGCCCTCGAATCTACAATCCTCGAAGACCGCTCCGTGAAAGTCCGTGGTCTTGAGCTTACAGTTTCGAAACTCACACCTCAGATACTTCTCGCAGGAGTGGGCAGCCCAACGCATATCGCATCCAGAGAACGAGTTATCTCGGTACAAATTCGGCTTGGGCCGGTCGATGTCGATTCCACCAAAAGCCGCGTGCTGCATGTTGCACCGGTCGAACGAGCAGTTCGTGATTTGGCTTTCCCAGAAACCGGTCGACTTAAGCTTGCACCGCTCGAACACACAGTTCTCCACGGAGCACTTAAAGAACCCAACGTCGGACAGGTCGCAGCGTGAGAAGTGCAACCCGCTCCATCGAGCCTTCTTGACGTGTTGAACGTTTGAGAAAAAACCTAGGGTCAAAGACTGAAACGTTAATTCTCGGCCTGTAGGAACCGGCGCCGGCGCCTTGAGACCGCTTATCACGAGCCGTCCGTCGACCCGCGCGAGCCCCATGCCTTCTACCGAGCAGCCCGACTTCAGCATCTGATAAATGGCAAGGAGTGGATCCTAGGTCCGAGACCCAACTCGCGACCACCAACCTTGTTGCCGTGAACCCTTACGTGAGTCAGCCAGTCAAGGCCTTTAATGTTCCAGCCGGCATTCTTGATGCCCCTCGGAACCACGTTCCCCCAGGTTCTCTGAGGTATGAGCCAATCGTGAGCGTTGTCTGCCGCGTCCAGGAGACCCTGTTTGACCAGTCGTCTCTTCATAGTCCTTTGGGAGACGTCCTGGAAGAAGAACTTTGCTCCGAGCTTCGAACCTCCTTTTACAAATTCGCCCACCATAAAGCAGTCTGGAACGAAGAAAGCCGTTTCGAACAACCCCCAACCCCACTGACCGTTCTGGTAGTGGTCAAGTGCTGCCCGGCCAGGGCCCCAGCCCGGAATGAAATATTCCAAAGTCCCAGGCTGTCCCACCGGATGTGACCCAAGCTTCGCGCATGCCCTTGCCATAATCAACCCGCCCCCCACCGGTAATGTCAACTGTCCCGGACCCGAGGAATCCCTGCGTTCCGCTCGGATCGGCGAACATCACCGGATCACCGCCGCAATACCCATAGACGTTGACCCCGCCGTCGAGGCCGATGAGGCCAAAGCGTCCATGGCGGGCCGATGCCTGGAGTGCTTCGACAGCCACCTCGAGATCAGGTGCGCCGTCCAGGCCCTCGTCGACGTGATCCAGGAGCAACTGGACTCGAAGTCTCCGGCTCCGGCGACGCTTGCCAATAGCGCCTACGGGACGAGTTGTGGACCACTTCAACCGCCGACCTCACCTGAGGCTGGGAGGACTGACTCCCGTGTGATCCAAGGAAGACCATTTTACGCAATCTGAGGAGGCGATCCTACGGACTTAGACTGGTCACGCGACGGAGAACCCGCTAATGTCGACTAGGATTGCTCTTGGACGAGTGTTTCAAGCATTTGCCTCAACGTGGGGAATCTCCGTTCAAGGCGGCCCTCCCCCGTCGAACCGAAGTCCAAGAAAGGCAGCTCAATCCATTCTCGAGTCGCCCCATCAATCAGGTAGGCCGTGCCGCCGCCATCTGATCCAAGCAGGAACATGTTCGGCTCGAATTCGCGAATTCGGTAGCCAGCCGTAGCTCTTAACGCATATTCGCACCCAAATAGCCTAAAGAAGCACCCGGATTCTGGGCTTGCGCCGATCACCCCCTCGAAGCCGTCCGTATCGAGCATCGCGTCAACGTATTCTGGGGGCAGCCACCCGCCCGCAAGTAGCCTCAACTCGTTAAGGCACCGAGGATCCGCGGGACCAAATTCGATCCGGGTGAAAACCTTCAGGCCCAGTAGTGAGCCCTCCCGCCATGGGCGGATGCTCTTCATCTTCCTATTGACCCACCCCGCATCCAACGCATCACGCGATTCCAATAGACCGTGAACGGTTCGTGCGCTGCCTGTGTAGGGAACACCTTATTGAAGATACTATGGGGATCTACGCCAAACTTCACCGGATGGATTTCATGCACAACCGAGGCCGAGGACGTGCCGTTCATCAAGAACGGCCAGGTCGATCCTGCGTACGTCACCGCTGAGACTCTGCTGAACAAAATCGCACAGAGCCACGGCTAGCCGCTGGATCGGAGGGGTCGTGAGGCACGGCCCCTTAGATTGTGCTTCCAGAGGCTTCGAGGCGCCAGGTGCCGTTACTTCCGGCAGGCACTCCCTATCGGAAACAACATTGCACTCGGGAAGCTAGGGTAGACCCCAAATATGGCCGGTATTTATCTCAGCTAGCGGCAAACGCGGAACCCTGGGGTATCCAGGGATGTTGCAAAACACGAGGGGTAGACTCGCCTTCGCCATGCTCTTTGGAAAGCGCAATTTGCGCGACGCTTTTGAAAGGCAGGCGGAGAGGGTTTTCCCATCAGTCTTCGGTACCGCCTTGCGGCTGACCCGTTCGCGAGAGGAAGCCGAGGACCTCGCTCAGGAAGCGATCGTCAGGGCATACGAAGCCTTCGAACGGTTCGATGGATCGAACTTCAAGGCTTGGATGCTCCGGATCGTAACCAACCTGTACATCAATAAGTATAGGGCACGGCAGAGGGGGCCTCAGCTTAACTCGCTCGACGATGAAGCCTCGGTGGAACCGGTGGCCGCGGAAGGCGAGATTCCGGATCGGATTCTGTTCGACAACGCGGTCGGCGTCGAGGTTGAAGAAGCCCTGGCTAAGGTGCCGGCCGAATTTAGAACAGCTGTAATCCTGAGTGACATCGAAGGGATGAGCTATCAGGAAATCGCCGACGCGACTGGCGTGCCTATCGGAACGGTTAGATCCCGGCTGGCGCGGGGACGAGCGATGCTGAGACGATTTTTGCAGGACTTTGCAATGAAAGAAGGATTTATCAGAGAGGGGGCGAGCGAGTGATCGATCGGCTCGACATCCACGCCTACGCGGACCGCGAGTTGTCGCCCGAGGAAATCGCCAAGCTCGGCGATCAGATTTCCGGGTCTCCGGAAGCAAGCCGCGAGTTGCAGGCCATCCAGGCTCTAAAGTATTGCTTGCAGACCAAGTTGTCCACCGAAGAGTGCAACGCGATGTGGAAGCAGTGCCAGGGCCGGCTTGACGAACTGGATCGGGCCAAGAAGGCCGAATTCTACGTCAGTAAATATGCCTGGGCGATTTGTTCCATTCTGTTCCTCGTGATCGTTGGCGGTGGCCTCTTCAACCGCTACCGTGGTGGGATAGGCCTGAGTCAAGTGGCCAGCCTCAACAGCGAATTCCTACCGATGGCGACGCCGCGCGTGTCGAATCCCGAGCATCTGCGGGACTGGCTTGGCGATCAAACTGGGCAGCGAACCCGGCTTTTCATCGACCCCTCCACCGTAGTTTGGGCAGCCTATTCGGATCAGCCTGAAATGGGCCGGATCGTAAGATTCCGCCTGCGAGATGGCGACGGGCTCGTCGATCTCACGATCGTTCCGAACGTCGAGCGCGTATCCGGCGCCCAGCCGATCGGTAACGGCATGATGGCCGGCCAGATCAACGGCAGGAACTGCGTTGTACAGTTCGGGCCCGGTGTAGCCGTATTTTGGACGGGAGATCGCGACTTCCAGCAACTGTGCGATTGCGCCCAGTCGCACACCCGTTAGCTGCTGCGACAAGCTGAGCCGCTCTAGCGACCGGGCGGCTGCGTCTATTCCCGGTCATTTCGCCGGTAACACGGGTCAAATCCCCGCCGATAACGATGCTGTCAGTGCCGACACCTTTCAATTGTATTGATTGAACGTGCCGCCTTGGCTAGGCGGTCAATGGTATATGGCGCGTCCGGCGATGCAAGAGAACCGATCTCTAGAGCAAGCGAAGGCCCTCCTGTCGATCCGAGCGATCGTCTTCTTCGAAGTTCGGGTCGAGGATGGAGACGACCCGGTTGAGGTCGCCCGGGAGATCGCGCGGCTAGGGTGCTCGGCGGTCGTCGATCCGATTCGGCGCGTGGTGAAAGTATTCGCGGCCAACCCGATGCCCAAAGGTTTTGGGTTCCTTTAAGATTCGCCTCGTCTTGCCGTTAGCCTCCGGGGCGCCTGCCTCCTAACTAAGTTTAGAAAATCCTGTAACGACAACTAATATCAGTTTGTTCGGCTTGGAGAGCGGTGGCAGTTCGTGGAAACTAATAATGTGAGGTTTACTACGCGCGCGATCCGAGTCGGGCAGGACCCCCAGGGCGAATTCAGACCGATTATCCCGCCGATTCATCAATCCGCTACCTTCGTGTGGCAGAATTTGGATTCGATTCCCAAGCACGATTACACCCGCTGTGCCAATCCAACGCGAACGGCCCTCGAGGAAGTGATCGCCACGCTCGAAAACGGCAAACACTGCGTGTGCTTCTCGAGCGGCATGGCGGCGATCGTGGCAGCCTTTAACCTCTTGAAATCAGGCGACCATCTGCTCGTTGCAGCCGACATCTATGGCGGGACCTACCGGGTCGCCGAGAAGCTCCTGCCGCGCCAGGGAATCGAAGCCACCGAATTCGATGCCGGTTGTGCCCTGTCCCTGCGAGAAGCGGTGAGGCCGAACACCAAGATGGTGATCTTCGAGACCCCGACGAACCCGAATCTCGCCCTGGCCGACATCAGGGCGATCGCGGACGAAGCCCGCGCACTTGGACTGCTCACGGTCGTTGATAATACGTTCGCCTCGCCTTATCTGCAAACTCCGCTCGACTTCGGCATCGACATCGTCGTTCATTCCACCACGAAGTACATCAGCGGGCATTCCGACGTGATCGGCGGCGCCTTGATCACGAACAGCGATGAGATCGGGACCCACGCCTTCGAATTCAACAAAACGATCGGCGCGGCTCCGTCGCCGTTCGACTGCTGGCTGTCCCTGCGCGGCGTGAAGACGCTCGGCCTCCGCATGGAGCGGCATTGTAGCAATGCTCAGCAAGTGGCGGAGTTCCTCGTGGATCACCCCAAGGTGCGTCGCGTTCACTATCCGGGTCTGCCGGGCCATCCCGGCCACGACGTCGCCAAGAGGCAGATGAGGAAAGGCTTCGGCGGCATGGTGTCGTTCGAGATCGACGGCGGGGCTGCGGAGGCGCGCAAGTTCGTTGAGTCGACTCGCGTCTTCATGCTGGCCGAGTCTCTCGGCGGTGTCGAATCGATCGTCGGCTATCCGCCGCTGATGTCGCATGGCTGCATGACCGAAGAGCAGCGTTTGGAGATGGGAGTGGTACCGAACGGCATCCGTCTCAGCGTCGGGATCGAGGATATCGAAGATCTTATCGACGACCTCGATCAAGCCTTGACGGCCGCGTTCTCGGTCGAAACCGGTATTCGCGAGTTCGCGGTCGTTAGCTGATCGGCAACGAGAACCCGCGAGAACGCGAAATCGAGCCGTCACGAGTAAAGATCGTCCTGCATCCCTACCGCGAACGACTCCCGCAGCCAGCCTGTCAACTCCTCGTCCACGTCTTCGATTCGGTACAGGCGCAAGTGGTGGGCAATCCAACGCGGGTTGTATTCAACGATTTTCGCGATGCGAGGATGGTCCATCCGTCTCCGAAGCGCGAAGTTAGCGCGGAAGTGGTCCCGACGCGGCTCACCCCCGCAGAACCGGACTCGCGCCACGACGACGACTCGGGTTTTCTGCGGCACGACGGTGATATCGCCGATGGATCGGGCAGCCTCGACGAACCTCTTGAAGACAGGCAGAACGTGCGGTTCGGATTTCGAGAACAGCTCTTCAACCGTGGTTATTACGCAGGAATGCCACTGGTTTCGGGTGACGAGAGGAGCGCCGCACTTGGGACAGATCCAAAGTTCTGGGGCGGGTCTGGTCGAGCGCGACATCGTCGGCTTGTCCTAGCTCTCGTCCTTGCCCGTCTCGAGCAGGGCAAGGTCTTTCTCTGTCAAGGCTGCCCCCGCGAAGAGATCAGGTCGTCGCTCGCGAGTTGACTTGAGGGATTGCATGCGTTTCCATCGCTCGATCTCCTGATGGTTGCCGCTCATCAGGACGTCCGGAACGGTGAGGCCGCGCCAAGTTTCCGGTCGGGTGAACTGGGGCGCGCTCAGGAGTCCGTCGGCATGGCTGTCGATCGCGAGACTTTCTTGGCTGCCGAGGACGCCGGGAACGAGCCTGACGACGGAGTCCGCTATAACCAGAGCTGGGAGCTCGCCATTTGTGAGCACGAAATCGCCAATGCTATACACCTGAGTGGCGAAGCGCTGCCGGATTCGGTCGTCGACGCCCTCGTAATGACCGCACACGAAGATCACATGGCTCAGGGACGAAAGGTGGCGGGCAGACCTTTGAGTGAACAATGGACCGGTCGGATCGGCAAGAACGACCGCGTCGGCGGGGCCGAGGGACTCGATGGCGAGGGCAACCGGCTCGGCCTTCATCAGCATTCCAGGTCCGCCACCGAACGGCGAATCGTCGACGGTGCGATGCTTATCAGTCGTGAAGTCCCTTGGGTCGGCGGTTTGGTAATCGGCAACGCCGGCTTCCCGGGCTTTCTTCATCATGCTCGTCCCGAGAACGGCCCGAACCATCTCGGGGAAGAGCGTGACGAAGCCAAGCTGGAGCATTGCTTCGACGGTACCGCAAGAAAGGAAGGTCCGTAGCTTTCGTGCTGTCCTCAGAAACCTACTGCCCCGACGTTGAATGGGGCCAGGAGGTAATCTCCAGCCAGTTCTCGAGGATAGGAGAGTTAGCGCTCGAATGGCAAATGTTCCTGCCGATTTGAAGTACACGAAGACACACGAGTGGGTCCGCGTCGATGGCGACGTCGCGACGATCGGCATCACCGACTACGCGCAGTCGGAATTGGGCGACATCGTCTTCGTCGACCTGCCGACGCCGGGTCGCGCGCTCAGTGCCGGCGACAGCTTTGGAAGCGTCGAATCGGTCAAAACGGTGTCCGATGCGTACACTCCCGTGAGCGGAGAAGTCGTCGAAGTGAACGGCTCGCTCGGGGCGCAAAGCGAGCTCATGAATACGGATCCCTATGGCAATGGCTGGATGGTCAAGGTCCGGCTCAGCGATCCTTCTCAAACCGGCTCTCTGCTCGACGCCCAAACCTATCAAGAAACGTTACATTGACGATTTACGATTGACGATTGACCATTCCGAGGACGCCGGCTCGGTCAATCCCAAGCACCGATTTGTCAATGGTCAATGGTCAATAGTCAATAGTCAATGCCCTACATCCCCCACACAGAACAAGACCGCAAGGAGATGCTCGAGACGATTGGCGTCAAGTCGATCGACGAACTGTTTCGCGAGGTTCCTGAAAACCTGCGACTCAGTGGCGAGCTAAACATTCCATCCGCACTGGACGAGCATCGGCTATTGGCAAAGCTCGCCTCCCTGGGGCGGCTCAACAAGCAGATGCTGAACGACGCCGTATGTTTCCTCGGCGCGGGTATCTACGATCGCTACGTTCCGGCGACGGTCAACGCCGTCATCTCTCGGGGCGAATTCTTGACGGCTTATACGCCATACCAGCCTGAGTTAAGCCAGGGCTATCTGCAGGCGATCTACGAATTTCAGTCCATGGTGGCCGAACTCTATGGCATGGACGTGGCGAACGCCTCGATGTATGACGGGGCGACGGCGATGGCCGAGGCAGCGATCCTTGCCCATGGGGCGAACGGTCGCAAGAAGATCGTCGTCAGTCGGGCCGTGCATCCGCATTATCGCGACGTCCTCAAGACCTATTGCTGGTCGATGTCGCTGGACGTCGAAACCGTGGAGACCCAGGGCGGACTGACCACCGATTACCCCTCGGTGGACTCCGATACGGCCTGTGTGATCGTACAGTATCCCAACTTCTTTGGTCTGATCGAGGACCTGGGATCGGCGCGAGACGCCGCGCGGGCTGCCGGCGCCTTGTTCATCGTCGTCGCCGATCCCGTGGCCTGCGCCCTGCTGAAGCCTCCGGGGGAGTTTGACGCTGATATCGTCGTGGGGGAAGGGCAGCCGATGGGGATCTCGATGGGATTCGGCGGACCTCTGTGCGGCCTGTTCTCGTGCAAGGACTCCCTCGTTCGAAGGATTCCCGGCCGGATCGTCGGGCGGACCAAAGAGGCCCACGGGGAGCATTCGGGCTACGTCATGACGCTGCGCACGAGAGAGCAGGATATCCGGCGCGAAAAGGCAACCTCCAACATCTGTACGAACGAGGCCCTGATGGCTCTTTGCGCGACGGTCTACATGGAGGCGCTCGGCAAGAACGGAATGCAGACGATCGCCAAGAATACGGTTCAAAACACGCAGCACGCGATCCAGAAACTCACCGAAGCAGGGGCCAAACTGCGGTTCAAAGGTAAGGTGTTCGGCGAATTCGTTCTGGAACTGCCGTCCGATCCCCGCGAGATTCAGACCAGGCTCTTGCAGCAGAAGGTCCTCGCCGGCTTGCCTCTTGGCTTCTACTATCCGGACCTCGAGAATTGCTTGCTAGTCGCCGTCACCGAGACGAGGACCAAGGAGCAGATCGACGACTATGCTGAGAAATTGCGGGTCGCGCTGAACTAGCAACTCCCCAAGGGACTTGCTACCACGAGCACAAGTCTGGAACGAACCCGTTTCTTGGGACCGGGTGAACCCGTCCCCCTGGACGGTGCGTCATAGTTGAGCAATGCTCCTGTTCGCCGTAGCCCTCTTCGCTCAGAATTCCACCACCGATCTGCTTTCGACTCTGGAATCACTAGCGAAGGCGCGAAAGGTCGACGAGCTTTCAAAGTACCTGGCCCCTTACCAGGGTTCGAACCCATTCGATCCGATCAAGACCGGGGGCGCTTACGGAACCGGCAAATACGGCTGGCGGGCGGTGCTGCTGCGAATGATGGGGCAGAGTTTCGTCGTCTTTACGACCGACCTGACCAGCGAGGACATCGGTGAGCTGCTGTTCCGAGTCGACGAGAACGGAAAGCTCGTCTACGTCCCCGAGGACTATGCAAACGGCGAGCGGATCGCCTCCCATGCCTTCGATATTCGGTTCGACCTGGCGAACAAGCGGGCGATCATCAAAGATACGATCGAATTTCAGCTCGTCGATCGACAGACGCTCGTTTCAATGGTCAGGATCGGACCGAATTATCGGGTGAGCCGCATCACCAACTCGCGCGGCCAGGAAGTCGCGTTTTTACAAGCCGGCGGAATCATTTGCTTTCCGAGCCTAAGCGGTAATGAAAAGCTCACCCTGAACTACGCTGCCATCGTCGACAAGCAGCCGTTCGCAGGAAGCGTCAGCGAGAAGGAGGCGATGCTGACCAACGACTACTGGTATCCGATGGTTGCACGCCAACCGGCGCCTTACACCCTGACCGCCACGATCCCCCGCGATTGGACGGCAGTTGGGCAAGGGGAACTCGTCAGCGAAACGATCGAGGGCGGGAGCAAGAAGGCAAGTTTTAAGATGGATGTGCCGGTGACCTACTACAGTTTCTCGGCAGGACCCTATCGCGTCGTCGAATCCACGATCCAGGGTCGGAAGTTTACGGTCTGGACCTCGGGGACGGCGACCGCAGATCAGATGAAGATCCAAAACGAGCTGTCCGCCCCCATCGTCGAGTTCTACGGACACGAGTTCAGTCCCTATCCGTTTTCGGGCTGGGGCTCCATGACGAGCAAGGCCTACGGGACCGACGCGCTCGAGGCCTATTCCTTCGCATCCTACGGACCAAACTTGCCCGGCGAAGACGCCCATGAGACGGCTCACACCTGGTGGGGCGGCATCGTCAACAACACGTATTTGCACTCGATGTGGAATGAAAGCTTCGCCGATTTCACCGACGGCTTCTATCGGCGAAACGTCCCCATCGGCAATGTGGAGGAGCGACGGCTGGCGTTTGTCCAGGAGCCCGGGGTTCAAGACGCTTACAAAGTCGCGCCCCTCGAGAGCGCGAGCCCATTCCTCGGACCCGCCGCTTCCGCGATCGGCTACGGGAAGGGAGCGTATGTTCTTCAGATGCTCGAGCAGGAGATCGGCAGTGATCGGATGGTTCGGAGTATGCAGGAATGGATCCATTCGCAGCCGAATACACGCGGAGGTGAGTGGGGTGACTTCGAGCAGGCGGTGGCTCGCATTCACGGGGCGCCCGTACGATGGTTTTTTGATGAGTGGGTGCGGCGCCCCGGTTGGGTTGACTTCGACGTCAAGGACGTCAAATGGGTCAACAGCCGGCTCGTCGGCAAGGTCGTCTTCAAGAGCGAGCCGTACGTCGTCCACTGCGAGGTCCTCGTCCGCGACGAAGCCGGGCACGATTCCTATGTGACCGCAATCCTCTCAGACAACGTCCGGGACAAAGAGCAGGACTTCGTGATCGCATGCCCGAACAAACCGGCCCTGGTCTCGTTCGATCCCTGGCGTCGTATACTGAGGCCCATCCACTCTGACGAGGCGCCGCCGTCGCTCTCGGCGGCTTTGGCGAACGCTCATCGCTACACGGATCCTGCCTGTGCCGGCCACCTCAAGGGCTTCTTCGACACCCATCCGTTGGAAAAGTTGCCGGCCAGCTTGGCTGGGACTTTCGTTGTCGGCGACCCGGCGTCCCTCCCCGCGTTGGCGCCGCTCTGCGCTAAGGCCGGATTCGAAGTGAGCGGAACCTCGTTGACTTGGAAGGGAACCAGGATTGACCTGACGAAGGGCGCGGCAATGGCGGTCGTCGATCTCGACGGCGGTAAACAGTGTGTCATCGGACTTGGGCAAACTCGCTACCGTCCAAACTTTGGCCGGGCGCGCATCGCGCTCGTCGACGATCTCGGCCGCTTCCTGCGAGGCGAAACGCTGCCGAAGACGAGCGGTTACCTTACCGTTAGCGGATTCTAATGCGGCCTTGAGGCCGTTTGCTTCAGGCTCTGCGACGGCTAATTGGACCTGACCACGAACCTATTCGACGCCTTCTTCCTCGCCTTCCTCAAGCTCGAAGTCGCCGTCATCCGTCGCCGCCACCATTCGGGCAATCGACCGGACTTCGTCGCCGGCTGCGAGGTTGATCAGCCGGACGCCCTGGGCGACCCGGCCGGTCGTTCGGATGTCGTTGACTTTGATGCGGATTCCCTTGCCTTGCACCGTCATCACCAGCAGTCTATCATCGTCTTCGACGACCTCTGCTCCGACGATCTTCCCGGTCTTGTCGGTGCAGTTCATCGTCAGGATTCCGCTTCCGCCTCGACCCTGAACGCGGTACTCCTCGAGATGGGTTCGCTTGCCGTAACCGTGCTCGCTGACCACAAGGAGGGTGCATTCTTCGTCTACCACCGCCGCACTGACGACGAGGTCATCCGGCTTGGTCTCCTTGAACTGGATCGCCTTGACGCCTCCCGCGGCACGCGACCTTGAAGTCGCATTCTTCTCGCTGAACCGGATCGACTGGCCATAACGGGTTACGAGAATGACGTCGTCGTTGCCTCGGGTCTTGAGAGCCCAACCGAGTTCGTCGCCCTCTTCGATATCGAAGGCGATCAGGCCGTTGTTGCGGATATTGGCGAAGGCGCTCATAGGAGTCCGCTTGATCTCGCTAACGCGCTTCGGGCCCGTGCCCTGAGTGATCATCGTGAGAAAGCCTTCGGCGGCCATATCCTTCACGCTGATCGTCGCGGTGACACGCTCTCCGCCCACGATATTGATGTAATTGATGACCGGCATGCCCTTGGCATAGCGGCCACTCTCGGGGATCTCGTAGCCCTTCAGCTTGTAAACCCGGCCGCGGTCCGTAAAGAAAAGTATCGTGTGGTGCGTGCTGACCTCGAACAGGTGAGCCGGCTCGTCGTCGGCCTTCAACGTGTTGTTCACGCCCTTGCCGCCCCGCCTTTGCTGACGATAAGAGTCGATGCTGACCCGCTTGATGTACCCGTCGCGGCTGATCGAGATGATTGCCTGCTCGTCCGGGATGAGGTCCTCCTCGGTAAAGTCTCCCGCCTCGCGCGTGATGATCTTGGTTCGCCGCTCGTCGCCAAATCTATCGCGGAGGGCAACGATCTCTTCGCGCATAACGGCTTTGAGACGGAGAGGATCGTTCAGGATGTCGAGAAGGTTTTGGACCTTAAGAACGCCTTCCTTGAATGCGTTTTCAAGTTCATGCTGACGCAGCCGCGTCAGTCGGCTCAGCTGCATGGCGAGAATCGCGTTCGCCTGAAGCGGCGACATCTCGAATTCGCGGACGAGGGCGACACGGGCCGCGCCAGGATCTTCGCTCTGTCGGATGATTCGGATAACTTCGTCGAGGAAGCGCCGCGCGATCTGATAGCCCTCGTTGACGTGGACTTCCTCGAGCGCTCTCATCAGCTCGTAACGCGTTCGGCGGTCGATGATATTGCGCCGGTGCCGCAGGTACTCGTCGAGCATCACGATCATCGGGCAGGTGCGCGGAGCGAGGTCGGCGAGGCTGAGCATGATCGCGCCGAAAGTTGTGCGCAGGTTCGTGTGCTTCAGGAGGTAGTTGAGCGCCTTGTTGGGGTTGACGTCCCGGCGGATCTCAATCTCGATCCGCATGCCGCGCTTGTCGGAGTAGTCCTGGACGTTCAAAATGCCGTCGAACTTGCGCTCCTTGGCGATCGCGGCGATCGCTTTGACCAGGTTCTCCTTATTGACCTGATAGGGGATCTCGGTCACGACGATGACCGACTTGCCGGCTTCGCCGTTCTCGATCATCGTCTTCGCCTGCATGATGATCGACCCGCGGCCGGTCTCGTAGGCTGAGCGGATGCCTTTCGTCCCCATGATGATCCCGTAAGTGGGGAAGTCGGGGCCGGGTAGGACCTCCATGATATCGTCGAGCGTCGACTCCGGATTGTCGATCCGCATCAAGAGCGCGTTGCTGACTTCGGTGAGATTGTGGGGCGGCAGGTTGGTCGCCATGCCGACCGCAATGCCCTGCGAGCCGTTGCAGATCAGGTTTGGGAACTTGCCAGGGAAGACGGTCGGTTCGAGAGTCGTCGTGGAATAGTTGTCGATCCAGTCGACGGTCTCCCGGTCGAGATCCTCCATGAGCTCCATCGACAGCGGAGTCAGGCGGCATTCCGTGTACCGCATCGCAGCCGGCGCGTCCCCGTCGATGTTCCCGAAATTGCCCTGGCCCTGGATGAGCGGGTAGCGCAGCGACCAGGACTGGGCCATTCGGACCAGAGTCGGATAAATGACCTGCTCGCCGTGAGGGTGGTAGTCGCCACTCGTTTGGCCGCAGACTTTCGCGCACTTGGCGTATCCACCGTCCGCCGTCAAGTTGAGCTGGCGCATCGCGTACAGGATGCGGCGCTGCACCGGTTTGAGCCCGTCTCGTACGTCCGGAAGCGCGCGTGCGATGATAACTGACATCGCGTAGTTGACATAGGAGCGGCCAAGCTCCTCATCGACGTTAACGATTTGAATACGGGGATCTTGTTCTGACACGTGCTAGGTTCCTGGAGCCACCTGTAAAGACGCGCGGGCAAGGGCAAAGGCCGTGGCTGTGGTGAACCTAAATTGTACCCGTTTGGAACGTGGCGCCGCCTTCCAGGTATTGGGTCAGTTTGGATGTGGCATCGCCTTCCAGCCGGTGTGTGCCAGGAGCTTCCAGCTCCAGCTCCCGACGGCTTGGAAGCCGTCGGCACACTACGGCTAGAAGCCGGTGCCACGTATCATAGAGAGACGTGGATCAACCATTCGCAGAGGAATATGCAAAGTCCTGGATCGATGCATGGAACAGCCACGACATCGATGCCCTTGCCGGCCACTACGACGAGAATGTGGTGTTCCGTTCTCCCTTCGTTCCCAAGCTGGTCGATAACGACAGCTGCACGGTTCACGGGAGAGAGGCGCTCAAGGCTTATCTTGCGAAGGGAATGGCGGACTATCCGCACGTACGCTTCCAGCTCCATAGAGTTGGAGTCGGCGTCGACAGCATCGCAATGAACTACATCGGAATCGATGGCGCCCTCGCTAATGAGGTGCACGTGCTAAACGATCAGGGCAAAGCCGTCGACGTGCGAATCCACTATTCGGCCGCCCTCTAAACTATTTGAGCCAACGAAGACTTTCGACGATCCGCTTTCCCTCGGAGGCGTTCATATTACTGCCGATCAGGCTCACGAATGTCGGCTTCGACTTCAGTTCGACCCAGTTGACGTGCCAAAGCCGTATTTTGCCCTTGACAAAAGCCTCGATGTCGCCCTTGCCGACCGGCTTCGACGAAAATGGGATGTGCGAGTTGGGTTCCACCACGTCCCCGTTTGGGAGGTCGAACAGGATATCGCCGATGCCTTCCGAACACATTTGTAGAGTGAACTCGCCCTTCGTCTTTGGATTCTTCCAGGTCACGCTCCAGCTCAGCCTTGCCGGGTCCTTCGCGTCTTCGATTTCAAACCCGGTTACCTTGTAGCCGTCCGGAACATGGGTAGGCGCCAGGAGCTTCATGTGGAGCTTGCGGAGCTTCGCCAAGTTCGGAGCCGTGATCCCGGAACTCATGCCGTCGGTCTGGGCGAACGCCAGGCAAACGAGGGTGACAAGGAAGGCGGACAGCAGCTTCTTCATATCGGGGCTCGTTAGCAAGGACGAGCCGGGCTGCTCCTTCGGAGTGCGTCAGCTTAGTAGACGTTCGGACATGAGTAAGGGCTGAAGCGAAAGCTCCAGCCCTTCCGAAAGCGCGACGCGCGATGTTATTTCGACACGAGCTCTTTTTCTTTCCGCTTTCCGTTCTTCGATTCCTTCGCGTCGCGGAAGATCACGTTGCCTTCCGGATCTAGGTCGGCGATGATCGCGTCGCCCGCATGGAAGCGGCCGAGAAGCATCTCCTCCGACAGCGGATCTTCGATATATCGCTGAACTGCACGGCGAAGCGGCCGGGCGCCGAGATTCGGGTCGTAGCCCTCTCTCGCGAGCTTGTCCTTGACGGCGTCGCTCAGATCGATGGTGATTTCCATCGCCTTTGCCTGCTCGTTCACTCGCCTCAAATAAAGCTCGGCGATCTCCAGAATCTCATCCCGGGTCAGGTGATGGAACACGACGACTTCGTCCACGCGGTTGAGGAACTCGGGCCGGAAGAGCTTCTTCATCTCCTCGAGCATCCGGTTCTTCATCGATTCGTAGACCTTCGGGTTGCTCGCATCAGTCTCGATCTTGCGGAATCCAAGGCCCTGATCCATCTCGATCGGTCGAACGCCGACGTTCGACGTCATGATCAGCAACGTGTTCTTGAAGTCGACAGTTCGTCCCTGGCTGTCCGTCAACTGGCCATCCTCCATAACCTGGAGCAGGATGTTGAATACCTCGGGGTGCGCCTTCTCGATTTCATCGAGCAGCACGACTGTGTAAGGATTGCGGCGGACCTGCTCGGTAAGCTGGCCGCCCTCATCGTAGCCGACATATCCGGGAGGCGCGCCGACCAGTCGTGAGACCGCGAACCGCTCCATGTATTCGGACATGTCGATCCGAACCATGTTGGATTCCTTCTCGTACAGATAGGCCGCAAGCGCCTTAGCCAACTCGGTCTTGCCGACACCGGTGGGACCAAGGAAGATGAAGCTGCCCATCGGCCGCTTGGGATCCTTCAGGCCCGAGCGAGCGCGGCGGATCGCCCGAGAGACCGCCACGATGGCGTCGTGCTGGCCGATAATCCGCTGATGGAGGTCTTCCTCCATGCGGAGCAACTTGGCGCTCTCGGCTTCGACGAGTTTGGTCACCGGGATGCCCGTCCATGACTGCACGATCGAGGCGATCTCGGCTTCGCCGACGATCGGCTCTTTCTTTTCGAGGCTGTTCCAAGCCTCTTCACGCTCCGTAATGCTTTTCTCGAGGTCCTCGACCTCCTTTCGCATGTCGGCGACATGCTCTTCCTCGGCGCGCTTGGCACTGTGCTCGAGCTCACTCTTGAGCTTGTTGAGGTGCACGCGGTCCTTTCGGACGTCCTCCGGCGGCAGACTCTGCTGCAAGCGGACGCGAGACGCCGCTTCGTCGACGAGGTCGATGGCCTTGTCGGGCAGGCTGCGGTCGCTGATGTAGCGCTGGCTGAGCTGGACGGAGGCGACGATCGCTTCGTCCGTGATCTCGACCTGGTGGTGCGCCTCGTAGCGTTCGCGCAGGCCCTTCATGATGTCGATCGCCTCTTCCTCGGTCGGCTCCTTGACCTTGACGGCCTGGAAGCGTCGCTCGAGGGCGGCGTCCCGCTCGATGTACTTGCGGAATTCATCCTGGGTTGTCGCGCCGATGCATTGGAGCTCGCCGCGAGCCAAAGCCGGCTTCATGATGTTGGAGGCGTCGATCGCGCCTTCCGCGGCCCCTGCGCCGACCAGCGTATGAAGCTCGTCGATGAAGAGGACTACGGCGCCTTCCGCCTTGCGGACTTCCTCCATAACCTTCTTCATCCGCTCTTCGAACTCGCCGCGGTACTTCGTGCCGGCGACGAGGCCGGCGAGATCGAGAGCCACGATCCGCTTGTTGCGAAGTAATTCGGGAATGTCGCCGCTGACGATCCTAAGGGCGAGGCCCTCTGCGATGGCGGTTTTGCCGACGCCTGGCTCTCCAATCAGACAAGGATTGTTCTTCGTGCGTCGGCAGAGTATCTGCATGACGCGCTCGATTTCCGATTGACGTCCGACGACGGGGTCCAGCTTGCCGTCTCGAGCCAGTTCGGTAAGGTCGCGTCCGAATTCGTCGAGAGTCTGCGTCTTGGTGCTTGTTCCGGAACTCGAGGAGCTCCTTCCGCCGCCCGATTTGGTCTGGGACTCGTTGTCCTGGAGGGCCATCACCTCGCGGCGTGCCTTCTCCAGTTCGACTCCCAACTTTGCGAGGACCCGGCCGGCGAGGCCGTCGCCTTCCCGGATCAGGCCGAGGAGCAGGTGCTCAGTTCCGATGTAATTGTTGTTGAGGTTGCGCGCCTCGTCGTAGGCGAGGTCGATGACCCTCTTGGCGCGCGGCGTCAGCGTCATATCCTGAGACGGCCGCGCATCTCCACGAGGGAGTTGCTTTTCGACTTCGGCGCGAATCCGATTCAGGCTAACGCCCAGCTTCTCGAGGACGCGGGCCGCGACACTGTCACTTTCTCGGACCAGGCCCAACAGAAGATGCTCGGTCGAGACATACCCTTCCCCGAACTTCTGAGCTTCTTCCTGCGCGTAGAACACAACCTTCCGTGCGCGTTCTGTAAAGCGTTGCCACATATGTTTCTTGCTCACCTTTCAGATCGTTTCAAACACCGATGGAGTTCGAAAGATCTGCCTCTTCTACGCGTTTCCTCGATCCTGCAATTCAGTCCTGCGGGACTGCTCGTAACGCTATGACGACGGCATGTGCTTCCATGCTTCCCGCCATAGGCCAGGTTACCCGTCCCCCTGTATTGTTGGCAGGCCGCTCCGGGTTCCGAATGCGAGGTTTTGCGGTCTTTAGCGAAGCATATGAATGGGAGCGCGGGCTCTCAGCCCGCACAGGTTCCACGGGCGCTGGGCCCTAGTCGAGATCGACGACCTTCCTTGGGTTCTTTTCAGCTTCGACGGCCTCGAAGTCTTCGGGAGTGCTCACGATCATGTCGACGCCGGGTCCGGCTACCTTTTCCCATTTGCCCTTCTCGGCCCGTCTGAAGGTCGAGAGCCCCTTGGCCGCCGCACGGTCGGCGCCCGAGGGACGAGCCACTTTGAAGGAAGCGCGGCTGATCACCCGCACAACCTCGAGCCCGCATTGCGGACAGTACTTGAGCGGCTCTTCGTCGATCCCCTGGATCACGTCGACCCTGCCATCGCACATCAGGCATTCGCGGTCGTCTGGCTCGTATTCGTAGATCGGCATTTCTGTAGCGGCAGGGCTTGCCCTGCGAATCCTATGGTAAATATCGCACGGCAAGCCGTGCCGCTACATGTTCGACGCGCTGAACCAACAAATCGTCGCCTGCCGCGCGTGCCCGCGGCTGGTTGAGTGGCGCGAGCAAATGGCTTCGGAGAAGCGCAAAGCGTATCGAGACTGGGAATATTGGGGCAAACCGGTACCCAACTTTGGCGACCCCAATGCGGATCGGCTGATCGTCGGACTGGCGCCCGCCGCTCACGGCGCGAACCGGACCGGCCGCATGTTCACTGGCGATCGCAGCGGCGACTGGCTCTACCGTGCTCTTCATAAGGCGGGTTTGGCATCGATCCCGACTTCGACAACCATCGCCGATGGTCTCGAGCTTCGCGGTGTCATGATCACGGCGGTAGCCCACTGTGCGCCGCCCGCCAACAAGCCCACACCGTCCGAAATCTCCAACTGCCGCCCGTTCCTCGAATCGACGCTGGGACTACGAGACTGGAAGGCGATTCTCTGCCTGGGCTCGTTCGCTTGGAACGAAACGATGCGGGTTCTGGGAGCACCCAGGCGGCCGTTTGGCCACGGAACGGTGGAATGGGCCCCTTGTCATCCCGAGGGACGAGGGATCTCTACGAACACAACTTCAAGCGAATCAACCGCGAGGGTCACAAAGCTCGTGGCCAGCTACCATCCGAGTCAACAAAACACGTTCACCGGCAAGCTCACCGAAGCCATGCTCGACGCCGCGATCTTCGAATTCCTGACTTAGTTCCACCAATCCACGACCTCCAATTCTCAAATCTCAAATCTCAAATTCTCCAGCCCTCCAGCCCTCCAGCCCTCCATCACTCCACCACTCCATTACTCCAACACCCCAGCGCCCCAACGCCCCCACGCCCGAGCTCCCTCCCTAACACCTAACACCTAACACCTAACACCTTCCCCTGCCCACCACCTCCAATCCTCCAATCCTCCAATTCTCAAATCTCAAATCTAAAACCTCCAGCCCTCCATCACACTCCAACACCCCAGCGCCCCAACGCCCCAACGCCCGAGCTCCCTAACACCTAACACCGAACACCTAACACCTTCCCCTGCCCACCACCTCCAATTTTTAGATCTAAAATCTCAAATCTCAAATCTCAAATTTCAGATTCTCCAGTCCTCCATTACTCCAACACTCCACCCCTCCAGCGCCCCAACGCCCGAGCACCCTCCCTAACACCTAACACCTAACACCGAACACCTTCAAATTCTCCATCACTCC
>CAZNUL010000064.1:0-22104 GCA_964576205.1 uncultured Fimbriimonadaceae bacterium
GACCGGCGGCGATGCCATCGTCGGCCAATACTTCTGCAACCACTACAACAACAACGAGCAGCGACCCGAAGTCCAGGACTTCCTGAAGAAGTGGGATGCGGCATACGGCGGCGAACCGGCGACGACGATGGGAGCTCTCGGTTATGACGCAATGTCGGTAACTTGCCAGGCGCTCAAGGCTGCAAAGACCAAGGACGCCAAGGGCCTCGTGGACGCAATCGCAAACATGCAGGACTTCAAGGGTGTCAGCGGAGTGATTACGCTCAAGGGAATGCACGGCGATCCGCCCAAGCGCGCAATTGTCGTTCAGCTCACGAGCGATCCCAAGAACCCGCAGAAGTTCGTCAAGGCGTACGAGATGGACCCTAAATCGCACGAACCGGTCGACGCCAAGTAACGGATGGATCTTGCTTCGCACCTACCGTTGGCGGCGGTGAACTTCTCGACGCTGCCGGAACAACTCGTAAATGGCCTCCTGCTGGGGGCCATTTATGCGCTGATTGCGCTCGGCTACACGATGGTGTACGGAGTGCTCAAACTCATCAACTTCGCTCACGGCGAAGTCTATATGCTGGGTGGCTACATCGCGCTCTTCGCGTCGTATATGCTCGGCTACAGCCCCGCGAAACTTGCGGAAAACGGCCACCCGAACCCGTTGCTTGCCGGCAACACGATCGCGGCGATCGCCTATGGCTTCATCGCGCTGGGCGTGATCGGCCTAATCGCGAATTACGCGACCAAACGTCCGACCGTACTTCTGAGACTGGTTGCCGGGCTGTGCGTGGTTTTCGGCGGCCTCTTCGTCATCATTGGGAAGTTTCAGCCGCTCGCTTTCAACCTCGTCGTGATGATGGTTGCCAGCATGGTGATCTGCTCCTGCGTGGGCATCGTCATCGAGCGATTTGCCTACCGCCCGATGCGAAGCCACTCGAGGATCGCATCTCTCATTACGGCTATCGGCGTCTCCCTCTTCCTGCAGTATGGTGGAGCGCTCTTTCTTCCGAATTCGCCTCCGCCCAGCATCGCAGAGAGCGTTAACCCGATTCGGTCGACGTTCACGGTCTGGATCGTTCCCCCTGCTGCCGAGCTCGGAAAGGAAATCGCGGCCCTCAAGCCGGCCTACGACGACACGAAGAAGGAACTGGACGACTATATCGCCAAGACGCACCAGGACGAATTCAATCTGGACGCCGCCGGCAAGGCCATAAAGGCGAGAGCGATCGACGCCGAATCCAAGTACAACGATGCGATGCGTCGAGCCTCGAGCTCCGGGGTTAGCTTGACGGAGCCCTGGAGCCGGATGATCATTCTGGCCGCGGTCATGGTTCTGATGGCCGGGTTGACGTATCTGGTGCTCAAAACCCCGGCCGGACGCGCGATGCGCGCGGTATCGCACGACTTCGATTCCGCTTCTCTGATGGGCATCAATGTCGATCGCATCGTGACCTTTACGTTCATTTTGGGATCGTCGTTGGCCGGCGCGGGCGCGATGATGACGGCAACGTTTCAGGGCACCCCCCTCACGACCTCTTATGGGCGGCTTCCCGGCGTCAAGGCCTTCGTAGCCGCCGTTCTCGGGGGTATCGGCAATATCCCAGGCGCCGTTCTGGGAGGCATTCTAATGGGAGTCGCCGAGAACCTGGTCGTTTGGGCCGGCTATAGCGAGCACAAGGATGCAGTCGCCTTTATCATCTTGATCGTCGTCCTCATGTTCCGCCCCGGCGGCTTGCTTGGGTCTTCCAAGGTGGAGAAGGTATGAGGCTTGGACCACTCGCCATTCTGGGAGCTGTGGTTTTCACGCTCATTCAGCTCTATTCGTTCTCGCATCGAGCCCCAAAGATCTACCGCTCAGCCGAGGAGTATTTGGTTGCCCGGCAAGCCCAGGTAGGCGCGAAGGGAAGTTCCGCGGTGGCGGCCGCTAAGGTCAATGGATCGGATGCCGAATGGTATTCGTTCGACAAGACGGGCCCAAGCGACAAGTCGTCGCAGTTCGCCGTCGACCTGCTCGTAACGAGAGATGCCAAAACGTTTGAATCCCTCGGAGGCAAACCTCCGGCCGGATATACCGGACCGCCCACCGAAGACCTCAAGAAGCTCACAGGCGACGTGAACGCGACGATCATCGAGTTGCCTCCACCCGGCAGCGAGATCTCGTCCATCGTCGTCCTTGGATTCCTGTCCGTCTTCGGGGTTGTATTTGCCGCCTGGGGCAGGCTCGGAGTTGCATTGACCAGGCTGCTGTCCCTGGTCGCTGGCGTGTCGGCTTGCTTCCTCATTGACGCGATCGCGCACCAACAGAACGACTACGGCCAGCGCTTGATCGTGCTTGCCGGGCTCTATGTAACACTAGCCGTCAGCTTGAACCTCATCAATGGCATCACTGGCCAGTTCTCGATTGGTCACGCCGCTTTCTATCAGATCGGCGCCTACCTGTCGGGATTCATCACCCTGAGCTACTTCAAGGGAGCCAACGTTCCGCCTCTGCTCTGGCTTGTCGTCATGATGTTCGTTGGCGCGGTCGGCGCCGGGTTTGCCGGTTTTGTCGTCGGGTTGCCGTCCCTACGCCTACGCGGCGATTACCTCGCGATCGTGACGATGGGATTCGGTGAGATCATCCGCATCGAAATTCAGAATACGCCTGCCCTCGGCGGCGCATACGGCTTGAACGTCGCTCCCAAGATTCAAACGGTGTGGATGATCTGGCTGCTCGCCATCGTGTGCATCGCGGTGAGCCGGAACCTCATAAAGACGGCGCACGGTCTTCCTTTCCTTGCGGTTAGGGAGGACGAGGTTGCCAGCGCGGCGATGGGAGTGAACGTCACCCGGATCAAGGTGACCGCCTTCATCATTGGCTCGATGTTTGCCGGGGCCGCCGGCGCCTTGCTCTCGCACTACGAGGGTTTTATCACGGGCGCCACCTTCTCGATGGATATCAGCTTCATCATCCTGACCATGGTGGTTCTTGGCGGGACTGGGTCGATTACCGGCTCTGCCGTGGCCGCCGCCTTCTTGTCGTACCTGCCCGAGCGGCTCAGGGGCCTCAAGAATCCGGACGGGTCCACCCTGACGGTAACCGCGGCTTCTATTGCCGCAGGCTTGATCGCCGTTGTTATCGCGGTGGCAGTCATTAAGCGCGTGATGGATCACGGCAGCCAGTCGAAACCGGTGAAGGCCGCGTTGTACGTTGGAACCATTGTTGTCGCGGTAGTGGCAAAACTCCTGACCCAAGTCATCCTTTCCAAGGTCCCCGCGCTGATGAACATCTCTGTCGAAGCCGGCCAGCTGCGAATGGTGATCTTCGCCGTGACCCTGATCGTCCTGATGCTCCTCCGGCCCCAAGGCATCTTCGGACATCACGAGTTCAGTTGGACCTGGGTAGATCGCATCCTAGGCGGCAAGAGAAAATCGGAAGAGCCTGCACCGGCGGTGGCCGCGTGACGGCTCCGATCCTTGAGCTCAAGGACGCGACGATCCGTTTCGGTGGCCTCGTCGCGGTCAACGCGGTCAACTTTGCCCTCCAGAAGGGTGACCTCTTTGGACTGATTGGGCCGAACGGGGCGGGCAAGACGACCTGCTTCAACATGATCACCGGCGTTTACAAGCCAACCAGCGGGAACATCCTTTTCAACGGCCAAAACATCACGGGAACGCCATCGAACAAGGTCGCTCAGATCGGCATCGCACGCACCTTTCAGAACATTCGCCTGTACCCGAACCTGTCGGTCCTTGAAAACGTCGTCGTCGGCGCGTTTCTAAGGCACCACGTTGGGCTCGGGAGCGCGCTCGCCTACCTGCCGAACGCCATCAATGAGACGAATGAGCTGAAGACTCAGGCTATGGGAATGCTTCGGATCCTCGATCTTGAGCGGGTGGCCAATCACCGAAGCGCGGACCTGCCCTACGGCATGCAGCGGCGTCTCGAAATCGCCCGCGCCATGGCGACGAAACCCGACCTCCTTCTCCTCGATGAGCCCGCCGCGGGAATGAATCCCAACGAAAAGGTCGATCTGATGAATACCGTGCGGAAGCTGAGGGACGAACACGGAAAGACGGTCCTCGTTATCGAGCACGACATGCGCTTCGTCATGAACCTATGCGAGCGCATCTTTGTGCTGGATCACGGCGAAGAGATCGCGTTCGGGCCGCCGGACAAGGTTCGTAACGACCCGAAAGTCATCGAGGCCTATTTAGGCGAAGCCGTCTAGAACCGGACGACCCTGACGGCCGCAGCCACGATCTTCTCCACGCTCGGAAGGACGAACCTCTCCAGCGGCTTGACCCAAGGAACGGGAGTATCCATCCGGGTCACTCGCGCAGGCGGAGCATCCAGGTGCTGAAAAGCCTTCTCGCTGACACGTGCGATGACCTCGCCGGCAAAGCCGCAGGTCATCGGCGCTTCGTTGACGACGACAAGGCGATTCGTCTTCGCGACCGATTCGATGATGGTTTCCTCATCCAGAGGCACCAGTGAGCGGAGGTCGATCACTTCGGCGGAGATCCCTTGCTCTTCGAGCTGCTCTGCCGCGGTGAGGCAGTGGTACACGTTGTTGCCGTAGGTCACGAGCGAGACGTCCTTCCCTTCCCTTCTCACAGACGCCTTGCCGAGAGGCACGACATAGTCATCCGCGGGCAGTTCCTCTTCGATGTCTCGCATCCGATAGAACTCTTTGATATCGTAGAAGATGGTTGGATTGCCGCTTCTCAGCGAAGCTTTTAGGAGGCCTTTGGCATCGTACGGAGTCGAAGGCACCACGACTTGCAATCCCGGCGAGTTTGCGAACCACGCCTCGTTCATTTGGCTGTGATAGGGCCCGCCGCCGCCATATCCGCCCGCCGGACCGCGAACCACGATCGGCAGATTGACCTCGCCGGCGGTTCGGTAGGAATACGTCGCCATCATGTTGACGATCTGGTCGAAGCCGCAGGAAATGAAGTCGATGAATTGCATCTCGACCATCACGGTCTTGCCGTTGAGGGCCAGTCCGACCGCCGAGCCGACAATTGCGGCCTCCGAAATCGGCATGTCGATCACCCGTTCCTCGCCGAACTGCGCCTGTAGACCTTCGGTCACACCGAACGCGCCGCCGAGAATGCCGATGTCCTCGCCCTGGCAGATCATGTCCGGATTACGCGCCATCTCCTCAAAGAGAGCCTCTTTGAGCGCGGTCAGGTAGTTCTTTTTTGTGGCCGGTGGCAATTCGAGGGACGTGGTCATTTTGGGGTTTGGAATTTGGAATTTGGAATTCAAGTGCCCCTAGGGCTGTAATTCAGCGAGAGTCTGCAGCGCTCCTGCGCGTTCAGGCTCGACTTCACTTCGATACTTTGCCAGCTCTTCCGTAACCCGCAGTTGCTCCTTGGGGCCGCCTCTTAGAGTCTTAATCGAACTCACAAGAACGCGAAGGATCTCCTCACCTGCACTTATCAGATCTTGACCCCTCGAATCCTCTAGTTCACCGCATTCAATGAGAAGTTCAATCCAGTACAAACTTTCATCTGCTTCTTCTTCAGAGATGGCGAGCTTTGCCGCCATATCCGCCTTGGATTTTGCACGGCACGCGGATCGATAGTTAGCGCCGACAGAAGTTCCGGACCGGATCAGCTGCCTCGCAAGAACATCGGAAACCAAGCCGCGCTTGAGCGATTGAACAACGCCGATAACGGCAAGGGCGAATTGCTTCGTTTTGCGCTTCATCATCGGCTCAATTTCGTATTGGTGGGCCTGGTTCACCATCTACTTACACCTCGGAGATTCCAAATTCCAAACTCCAAATTCAAAATTCTAAATTCCAAATTCCAAATTCCAAATTCCAAATTCTAAATTCTAAATTCTAAATTCGAAAATCTACTCCCGAAATACCCACCGTCCACCTTCATCGGCAGCGGGCTGCGGAGACTTGAGCGCGAAGTCGATCCCTTCGTTCATGTACTCGACCACCTCGGCGGGGAAATCCTCGTTTGTCGTTTCCATGGCGTTCTTTCCCTCAACCATGAAAAGGTTTGCCTCGTCTGGAGCCAAGTAGCCGAGCTGGATCAGCCGTCGCCGGCAAACCGCGATGGGATCGCGTTCGCGGCCCTGCTCGACCTGATCCTTAGGACGGTATTTCGCCGCGCGGTCGTCGTCGTGGTCGCCGTGGCCGTAGGCGCGAAAAGTCTTGCATTCTACGATCGAGGGACCCTTGCCGGATCGCGAATAGTCGACGGCCTCCATGACCTTGTCGTAAACGTCGAAGACGTCCTGGCCGTCCGCAATGAGCCCGGGAATACCGAAGCTATCGGCGCGGCGCGCGAAGTCCTGCAGTGAATACTCCTTGTCGGTCGGCGTGCCGTACGCCCACTGATTGTTCTCGATGATCGTCACGACGGGCAGCTTGTGGATCGCCGCGTAATTGATCGCCTCGTGGAAGATGCCCTGAGCCGTCGAGCCTTCACCATTGTAGGTCACGGCTATCGCGTCGCCTCCGTTAAGCCGGTCCGCATAAACCACACCGGCCGCCACCGGGATCGTCCCCGCGAGCATTGAAGTCGAGTGGATGATCCTCTTCGACTTGCTCCCAATGTGCGACCAGTTGTCGCGGGCTCTACCGGGAGCATCCGCCCTTCCGAAAACTTGGCAGCACACTTCTTGGATGGTCATTCCAATCCGGTTCGGATTCCGCCAGCCGCTCCGCATGTCCTTGAGAAAAAAGGCGGGCATGTCGCGATGGATTGGAGAGATCCAATCGGTCGATCGAAGCCCGAAGAGCGACCCTACGAGGATGGCTTCTTGGTTGTGCGAGGAGTACAGAGTGCCGGTCAGGCGACCGCGCTTCTTCTCCTTGATAAGGCGGACGTCGAAGTATCGGGCTAAGAACAGTTGGCGGAAGACTTCCAGGCACTCGTCCTTGGTTAGCTGTTCGCTGGGTTTCTTCACAGACCTCTGTTCGGAATCTCTCTTTTCGGCAGCAACTGTGCCTGAAATACGGCTCAAGATTGTTGGGCTCCTCGAGGGTTTGTAGCGGGAGAGCTTACCCGGCCCGGTTCGCCTTCCCCTAGTAAAGGTCGGCTCCTGGAAGTGCCGTCTGGAGGCGCCGGCCATCGACCTTTGATCGCTTAAGACCGATGACTGACAATTGGTCGAGCGAGTCAATCATCGGCCACCAACCTTCACGTCCTTCTCGGTGTATTCTCACAGTGTGCTGGAGCACATTATCCGGCTTTCGCGGGGCGCACCGTGAAGCATGAATGGTCGGTGCGAGTTCGCACCGAATCGACCGAGCCGCTGATCGCGAGCGCGAGAAACCATTCATGGCGCGTCGGCGAGCCGATCACATTCGCTCCCAAGGACGATCAACCAAGCGCCGTCGAGCTTGTCGTCGGAGCCCTTGGCGCCGACCTCATCGGCAGCCTGCGCCGGGTGTGCCGTCTCCGCCGAATCGACTTCGCCCAGGCCGAGCTTTCTTTGCGCTGGACTCTCGATAACGCCCTGACCTACGTAGGCGTCGTCGGCGAGGAGGGGACGTCCGCCATCGACAAAATCGAAGGCGTCGCCTATGTCTCCACGTTCGACGAACTAAGAATGGAGGAGGCGTGGGCGGAGGCCCTCCGCCGTTCCCCTCTCTTCAACACCCTCTCAAGGGCCGCCGATATCACCGTCCGTCTCAGCATCTCAAATTAGCCCTTGGGCCTAAGTCCAAATTCGAAATTCGTAATTGAAATGTATAAGCTCAACGCAGACCAACAAAAGATCATCGACACCGTCCGCGAGGTCGCGGACCGATCCATCGCCCCGCAGGCCGCCGATATCGACCAGAGCGGGAAATTTCCGCGCGAGAGTGTGACGGCCCTCGGGGATGCCGGCCTCCTGGGGCTGACCGTTCCGCGAAATTTTGGTGGGCTTGGGGAGGGGCTTCGCACCACGGCGGCCGCCCTGGATGAAGTCGCCCAGAGATGCGCGTCGACGGCGATGGTCTACCTCATGCACATCTGCGGAGTAGCCTGTTACGCGGCGAAGCCCGAGGTTGCGAGCCAACAGCTTCGCGACTCGGCGGCGGGCAAGCATCTTTCGACCCTTGCCTGGAGCGAAAAGGGCTCTCGTAGTCATTTCTGGGCGCCGATCAGTCAAGCCGAATCGGTCGACGGCCACATGGTCCTCAATGCAGATAAGTCATTCGTGACGTCGGCTGGCGAAGCCGACGGCTATGTCGTTTCTACCCGCACCGCCGGTGGCGCCGCACCCACCGACTCCATGCTTTACCTCGTTCTAAAGACCGACGCCGGCATCGCGCCAAGCGGGCCATGGAATGCCCTCGGAATGCGGGGAAACGGAAGCGCTCCCATGAGGCTCACCAATGTGCAGGTGACGCCGGACCGGGCGCTGAGCGATCCAAGCCAAGGCTTCGCCTCGATGCTGCAGACTGTCCTCCCAGTATTCAGCATCGGCAACGCGGCGATCTCGGTGGGAGTTAGCGAGGCGAGCGTCGGATCGACCGCGGCTCACATCTCCGGCAAGGGATTTGAACACCTCAACTCGAAACTTGCGGCTCTCCCTAACCTGCGCGCCCGGCTTGCCCAAATGAGAATCGAGACGGACAAGGCACGCGCCCACCTCTCGAGTGTGCTCGATGCAGTCGAATCCGGCAGCCCTGCCGTGATGCTGATGATCCTAGAATCGAAGGCGGCTGCCGGCGACTCGGCGCTGCTGATCACGGACCTTGCCATGAAGACCTGCGGAGGCGCCGCTTTTGGCAAGCATCTCTCGGTCGAGCGAAACTTCCGGGACGCACGAGCGATGAGCGTCATGGCGCCCACCTCCGACGTCCTTCACGATTTCATCGGCAAAGCCCTTTGCGGCATGGAGCTGTTTTGATGGCTGCCACTTTTTGTCATCCTGAGCCGAGGAACGAGCTTAAGGCGAAGTTCCGAAGCCGAAGGATCTCGGGATTTTCCCCAGCACTGCGCAGGAGGGTCAGATGAGCGGCCGGCCGGCGATCGTCGGCGCCGTCGTGTACGACCCGAAGGTCGTGATCATCTGGGACATCATCAAGGACTTCTTCGAAGCTCAAGGCTGTCCCATGGACTACGTGTTTTTCAGCAACTATGAGCTCCAGGTCAAAGCCCTGATGGACGGAACGATCGACATCGCTTGGAACTCACCCCTTGCATGGCTGGAGTGCCAGGAGGCATCGGGCGCAAGGTGCCGCGCGATCGCGATGCGCGACACCGATAGAGATCGGGTGACCCACTGGGTCGTTCGATCAGATTCGGGCGCGTCGAAGCTGTCTGACCTCTCGGGCCAATCCGTCGCAGTCGGCGCCAGTGACTCGCCTCAGGCAAGCCTAATTCCCCTTCAGTTGCTTAAGAACAACGGGATTGAGCCGAAGCAAGTCAGGTACTTCAATGTTCTCGTCGGAAAGCATGGCGATCATATCGGGGGTGAGATGGACGCGCTGAGGGCTCTCATGGCGGCCGAAGTCGCAGCTACAGCCATGCTCGACCTTAACTGGGAGCGATGGAGCACCGACGGCACCGTCGATCCCGCGAAATACAGGGTACTTGCCACGACGCAAAGATTCGATCACTGCGTCTTCGCGGTCAAAGACGACTTTTCCAAGGCGTTGGAAGAGCCTTGGCTGAAGACTCTGATGTCGATGAGTTACGCCAACCCAGATCACCGCGAGATGATGGACCTCGAGGGCCTGAAAGAGTGGCTTCCCGGCCGGACGAGCGGCTTTGGAGCACTCAGCGAGGCTGTCAAGTCGCAAGGATATCCGGAGCTGTTCGGAAGCACGATGGGCGTCAGGAAATGAGCGCAGCTCCGTCGCGTTGCCTGCGGAATCAATGCAAAATGGCGTCTGAATGAGGTTCTTGCCCCTGTTCCCGACGACCACCGTCGGCAGCTTCCCAAGGTCGCGCACCTTGCTCCAAGCCGCAGCTGCAAGGCGTCGAGCGCAAATCGGCGAAGCCGAATTCGATAAGGTCGCAGACTCGGCCGTCCTCGACATCCTGCAACTTCAGGATGACGCGGGAATCGACATCGTGACTGACGGCGAGCAGCGACGGGATAACTTCTACTCCTTCGTCTCCGAGAAGCTGGACGGCGTCCGCCTCATGTCACTCGCGGAGATGCTCGATTATGTCGAAGACAAAGCCGGTTTCGAAAAGTTGCTGCAAAGCCTAGACGTTCCCGCCTACTCGATCAACAACCCTACTTGCGTCGGTCGAATATCGAGGCGGCAGCCTTTAGCGGTCGACGAAGTCAAATTCCTGCGGCAGCACACCGATAAACCGATCAAAGTTCCCTTGCCCGGGCCGTACCTCCTTTCCCGCGCCATGTGGGTTCCGGAGATCACCGCGAACCACTATGAGAGCAAGGAGGCTCTTTCCGAGGATGTCGTTTCGATCCTGCGGGCCGAAGTCCTCGAGCTGATCGAAGCGGGAGCTGATTTCATCCAATTCGACGAGCCGGTCCTCACGGAGCTTGTCTTTACCCAGGGCCAGACGCGAACCTTCATGTGCGCCGCCCTGGCCGCACGCAAGGACCCTGCCGAGGAGCTCCTATTCGCTCAAACACTCATCAACCGAGTGGTCGAAGGCTTCGATCATATTCGTACCGGACTTCACGTCTGCCGCGGTAACTGGAGCCGCCAAGAACATACGTTGCTAAGCGGTTCCTATGCTCCCCTTAAGGACACCTTCGAAAGGGTCAACGCCCGGCAACTCGTTCTCGAGTACGCGACTCCAAGAGCCGGCGAAGTGACCGCGATGGAAGGCAAGGAGCTCGGGATGGGCGTCGTTAACCCCCGGACCGACGAGATCGAGTCCCCTCAGGAGATCGTCGCCCACGTCCGGCAGGCCCTCGAGTTCCTTTCGGCTGATCGCATCTTCCTGAATCCGGATTGCGGTTTCGGCACCTTCTCGGCCCGCCCCATGAACGAGCTCTCGACCATCCGTGCGAAGCTGGAATCAATGGTTGCTGCGGCTAAGTCGATCAGGGGTTAACCGCGAATATCGCTAGTTAGCGCAAAAATGAGGGCTTGACTTAGGCGATAAGGGCGCTACCGAGCGTATCGGCCCTCGGTGCAGGGACTTCATAGCTCTCCTTCCCGTAAAGGAGAGCGCCCGATTCGGCGACGACCGAGCCTGGCGATTTTGGCGTTCAAAAGGGGCCCGAAGCGTCACCGCTCCGGACCCCTATCGTGGGCGAACCCTTAGTTTCCGAGAGCCTTGTTCATGTCCCCGATGAACGCGTTCGGCTCTTCATAGCCGCCGATTTCACCGAAAACCGAGCCGTCGGCCTTCATGAACTTGATCGTCGGGAATCCTTGGATTCCGTACTGAGACATGAGCCCAGGGCCTTCGCCCTTTTCGCCGTTGATCTTGCAGAGGACCCACTTCTTAGATGCTTGTTTGAATGCGTCTGTGCTGTAAACAACCTGTTCCAGCTGGTGGCACCAGTGTCACCAATCTGCGTAGAAGTCGACGAGGATCGGCTTGTTCAGCTTCTTCGCCATCGCTTCCGCCTCACCCAGGTTTTCAAACCACTTGCCCGCATTCATTTCCTCGAGCGAGATCTCTTTCGAGCCGTCGGGGGCATTGAAGGCGTAGGTATCTGACTTCTGCGAAGCGTCGACCGAGAGGTCGCGGGTCATCACCAACAACGTGTCGGTCTGGCCGGCATCGTTAAGGACGTATTCTCCGACCTTCGCCAGCTTGTCGGCTGGGTCGATGTAGAAGCTGACCGTCTTCTTGCTCTTATTGTCGAGGTTTGCCGTGACGACGCTATAGGTCACGCCTTTTCGAACCTTCTGACCGGCCGGCCTGCTCGAGACAACCTTGCCGTTGAAAAAGCCGGCGTCGAAGAAAGAGCCGAACATACTAAGGTCGTCCGTTACGAACAGGCCATTAAAGTCGGCGTCGGTCTGCGGCTTCTTGTAGTAGCTGTTGTCCTTTTTGTCGTAGGTTGTGATGGTTGTTCCATCGGCGACAATGAGCTCAGTCGGCGAGTCGATTCGAGCCTTGTTGGGCTTAGATAAGTCCAACGTATAAGTGGCCGAGCTGCCACCTATCTTTTGCACCGAATACGTCGCGCTGAGGCTCTTGGCGCCATTTAGCGCTTTTGCGAAGCTGTTCAGCATGTCGGCGCCGCTCACCTGAGCGACTACCCACACCGCTAGCCCCGCAGCAACGCCTATTGCGATGAGTCTGCGCATAGTGATATCTCCTGCAAAGATCAACGAGATCCGTTATCTATGATACGACTTCCTGCCATGAGATGGCGCGACTTTGGTCAGAGCGGTTGAACAACGCGCAAAAGGCCCTGCTTCGCGCCTAGTCGTGTCTCCTGCTAAGATCAACCAGATCCGTCGCTTATCGTAGCCAGTCCCCATTGGGTCGCCTGCGACTATGAAATCGAAATGAAAATAAAGGGAGCTTTCTGGGTAGCACTGCTGATCGCGATCATTCATGTGGCGCTCGCGATCGTCTACGCGACCGAAACTCCGTACCGCACACCCGGCAAGATCTTCATCTATGCGCACGCGACAAGCTCGGATATCGGGGCGCCCGACGAGCGCCAACATGCGAACTACATTCAAACGATTCTCGACGGAAAGGGCTTTCCGGTGTTCAAGCCGGGTACCGCGGAGACGGGCGAGCATTACGAGGATCATCAGCCGCCCCTCTATTACTTGGCGGCAACGGGCTTTGCGAAGCTCGTCGGAGTTTCCGGCGTATCCGAATTTGGCGCCGTCAGGCTTCGCTGGCTCAACGCCGCCATCGGAGGCGCTACGGTCGTCGGCGTTTTCTTTCTCGGCTTGTGGGGACTCGGACGCGACGACGTCGCGCTTGGAGCCGCCGCGATAACCGCCTTCCTGCCGATGAACTGCGCTCTGAGCGGAGCCATCAGCAACGACCCGCTGCTTTTCATGATTTGCACCTGGACGCTGGCGGTCTGTGCGGTAGGGATCCGGCAGGGATGGTCCATGAGGCTGGCCTTGGCTACGGGGATCCTTGCCGGTCTCGGGATCTTGACCAAGACGACCGCCGTCGCTCTTCTTCCCGTCCTTCTCCTCGCGGTTCTGATGCCTCAAAAGAAGAGGCCGAGCCTCGGCATGTTCGGGGCCGCTGTTTTGTCGATCCTGGTCATTTCCGGGCCCTGGCTCGTCAGGAATCAATCACTCTATGGCGATCTGCTTGCCTTAAGGGCTTTCAATCAGGCTTTCACGGGCTCCCGGCAAAAGGAGCAGCAAATCGAACAGATCAAATACGAAGACGCGGTGGCCGATTCGCCGGCCAGCCCGGAGATGCAGTATTGGCGCGACTGGGTCGGCTGGTGGACGGCTCGATCATTCTTCGGGGTCTTCGGCTACATGGATATCTGGCTCAATGAAAGTGGCTCGCCCTACCAGCGCCAAGGGAACGCGCAGGATCCACCGAACATCGCCTACAGGTTGCTTGTCGGTGTCACATTGATCCTGCTTGCCGCGTGGCTTGTGAGTCTGTTCCGGGGCGACTGGAAGGAGGCAAGAGGAGTTCAGGTCCTGAACGGAGCTTTCCTGGCCTTGATCGTTCTCCTGTTCGTACGCTTCAACATGCAGTATTTCCAGGGCCAAGGGCGGTATTTGTATCCGGCGATCGGCCCGATCTCGCTGGCTTTGTCCGTCGGTTGCTTTGTTTTGCTTAAGGATCGCGGCAGAGTGGCGGTCAGCATCGTCGCCGGCATTTTCTTATTGGTCAACGTATTTGCGATGGCGAAGCTTCCGGGCGAGTTCGACAAGCGAACGGGCGCAGCCGTTACTCTGCGAACCAACTATCATCACTTCACAGGCGCCTAAGGGAAGAATGACTTGTGAGGGTTTCCGTAGAGTCGAGCTCCAGGCGGGCCGATCACGCCGTGGCGTCCACCTTCACGCTCCAATCGAAAGCAAAGGGCCACCTTCCCCGTTTCCGCGGGGAAGGTGGCCCGGGGCCCCCACTGGCGGCTACCCGTACCAGATGTGGAACATGGCGTTGTTCGTGCCGAGGGCGAAGATGTCGAGCCGGTAGGCCGACCACGACACCGCCGTCGGCGGCGAGTCGATGACTCCTCCCTTGTTCTCCCATCCGCCCCAGGCGGCGCCATCCCACCATTTGTGGTACATCGCGTTGTTGTCTCCGCGGCCGAACACGTCGAGCCGGTTCGGCGACCACGCGGTTGCCGAGACGATGGACGTGAGGTTTCCGCCGAGCGATTCCCATCCGCCCCAAGCCGAGCCGTTCCACCATCGGTGCCACATGGCGTTGTCGTCGCCCAGCCCGAAGATGTCGATCCGGTTCTCGTCCCAGCAGACCGCCGATACCGGCGAGGTTAGATTCCCGCCAAGAGACTCCCAGAGTCCCCAGCCGGCGCCACCCCACCATCGGTGCCATAACGCGTTGTCGTCGCCAAGCGCGAAGATATCGAGCCGGTTGGGACCCCACGATACGGCGCAAGGCGGCGAAGTCAGGTTGCCACCAAGCGACTCCCAGCCATGCCATGCGGCTCCATCCCACCACTTGTGCCACAGAGCGTTGTCATCGCCCAAGGCGAAGCAGTCGAGCCGGTTTTCGGCCCACGCCACGGCTGAGATATTCGAAGTGATGTTCCCTCCGAGCGATTCCCATCCGCCCCAAGCCGCGCCGTTCCACCATCGGTGCCACATCGCGTTGTCATCGCCCTTCGCGAAGACGTCGAGACGGTTCGGTCCCCATGAGACGACCGTAGGCGGCGACGTGATGTTGCCTCCCAATGACTCGAATCCTCCCCAAGCCGCGCCGTTCCACCACTTGTGCCAGAGCGCATTGTCGGTGCCCTTGACGAACGCATCAAGCCGGTTCGGGCCCCAAGCGACGACCGCCGGGGGAGACGTACAAACGCCGCCCAGGCTCTCCCACGCGCCCCAAGCGGCCGGAACCGATAGCGGGAACGGATTGTCCGTCGTCAGCCCGCAGGGCCTGCCGGCGGGATAGTGCGCCTGAAGCAACGCCGTGAACTGGGCGAACCCATCGTTCTTCCCGGTCAGGTTGTGATACACCTGGCCCAGATTGGCGGCCCCGGCCGCGACGATCTCCTGCCATGTGAACTTCAGCTGATACCGCAGATAGTTCAGGAAGAGGACCGCGCATCCGATCGACGTGTAATCCCGATCCGTGTTCTCGGTGTTGTCGACCCAGTTCGGCCGTCCTGCCGTATCAAGCCAGGTCGCCGACGACACGAAGTTGCCCGGCTCGGCTCCCGGATACATCTCATTCGCGAGAACCCGAGATAGACCCTCTCCGTGACTTTGGCCGCAATTCCAGCCATGGCCGTAATCGTCCATGAAGCACTCATCCGCTTCCGCAATCAGAAGCTGCTTCATGAACGGAATGTCCGTGCCCGGCCCCGAGTTCGCATAGATCGTGATGTTCGTGTTCGTACAGCTGGGGTGGCTTGCGCCGTTGCTTCCAGGAACAAGGCTCACGTTGAACGGGAGGCCGCCCGGAACGATCATTCCGAAGTAGCCCCTCAGCCGGAAGTAGTCGGCCTCGCAAACCGCAAGCAGCGCGGCCGCCTGGGTCGCTCCGTTCGCTCCAAGCGACGGATCGTATGAGATATTGAAGTTAGCCGTGCTGCCGGCAGGTGTGTTGGCGGCATCCGCGGTCGCGACTGCCGAGGTCTGGCCGGTGCCAGCCCCAATGTCTTTAGGTGTCATGCTCTCTCCCCCGCGAACAAGCCAGACAGCCTTAGTGGCCGTTACACGATCACCAATCTCCCTCAGGGTGCTCGCAGAATTTACAGGTAACCGCTTAATCATACGATGGTTTTCCCTGCACACGAGATTTATTTTCTGTTATCTATTCATGGCTGTACTGATGTACATGACGTCTTCGATGAGGCGGCTCTTGCCAGGGCTCAGGGCTCAGGGCTCAGTGATCATAAAGCCGAAACCAAATCCCCCAGCGCCATAACGCCCCATCACTCCATCACTCCATCACTCCATCACCCAGCTCACCGACTCACCGACTCACCGACTCACCGACTCACCCCCTCACCGATTCACCGACTCACCCACTCACCCACTCACCGACTCACCGACTCACCGACTCACCGACTCACCCCCTCACCGACTCACCCCCATCACTCCAGCAATCCCACTTGGATCGTCTAAACGGTAACGAGCGTCTACATTCCGAGCGTCAAATGGTGCGGTGGTGTCAGCGGTAATCGATCAAGCAAGATCAGCAACGTTCGACGAGGATGTCGTTCTCGTCGAGCGTTACCTTGGCGGCGAGCAGGCGGCATTCGAACAGCTGTACGCGAAGTATTACGAGAAGGTGCTCGCGATCGCGCGCGGCGTCCTCATGGATCAGGACGAGGCCGCGGACGCGGTCCAAGAGATCTTCACCCTGGTCTACCGCCATCTGAATCGATTCGACCGCCGATCGCGATTCAGCACCTGGCTCTTTCGGGTCGCCGTCAACCGGAGCATTCAGGAGGCAAGGCGCAATAAACATAAGATGCGCAACGTCGAGCTGACGGAGGCCCTGGGCGCCGAGGCGCCGGACGACTCCGAGGACATGGATCCCAGGGTCCAGGCCGCGATGTCCGAGCTGTCTCCGTCGGATCGGGCCCTTTTGGTGCTGTTCTACTGGGAGGAGCTGAGCCTGCAGGAAATCGGAGACAGCATTGGCTGCAACGTGAACGCGGCCAAAACCCGGCTCTATCGCGCCAGGGAACGATTTCGAACCCTCTACGAAGGAGTGCGGCCATGAAGCGAATTGCCCCCGACGTAGAGCGACTGATGTGGCTGGTCGCGGAAGGTCGAGACCCGAGGGCGATCGCGGACTTTGAGTCGCGATTCCCCGATCTGAGGTTGGAGTTGGCGAAGCATATCGCCATGGTGAACGGCCTCAAAGATGCCGGCCGTAAAATGCCGGCCCACGACATCCCGCGGTTCGTTCCCCGTTACGCCGAGTCCAAGCCAAGGAACAACCGGCCGCTTTACGTCGCGTTTGCCTTCATCCTCGCGGCGGTCGCATTTGGAACGTACGCGGTCACCCTCTACGTCACGGCGCCTTCACCCGTGCGCCCGACGCCACCCCCCGCGGTTCAAACATCCGACCCGAACATCCCGGTCGCGGCCGTGCCTCATTCCGACCAGAAGACCGGTCCGAACCCGGGTGTCGATGTTGCGCCATACCAGGCGCCCCGGATCACCGATCTCGACAATCCCTTGCTTAAGAAGGTCAAGTTAAAGGTTGCCCATGTGCCGTTAACGGACGCCCTCGTGATGGTCTGCCGCCTGTCGAACGTAACCGCGGACATCGGCCCGGGCCTGTCGAAGGAGAACGTGGACCTCGACTACGATGGCCAGAGCACGATCGACATTCTGAGCGATCTCGGCCAGAAGTATGGGTTTACGCCGATGCCGGACGAGCGTGGAAAGGTGCTGATCATTCCCGTGAGACCGGACGGCGCGGGAACCGCGGCAAAGACGGAAGCGACCGATCGTTCGAGCGTTTCGAGCGTCGTTCATTCGTCGACCGACCCCCAACACAAATAGCCGCATCGAATCGATTCCTTGGCAGGAACCGCACTCATTGATATACTGCAGGTGACTCCAAAAACGGGGTGACCGGTAAAGATGCCCACTGTCGAACGAAGCACGGATGTCGTCGAACAGGATTCCGCCAACGTCTTGATCTATGGCGGCGGAGGCCTGCTTCTCTTTCTGTTTGCCGCGATGCTTTGGTACTTCAACAAAGACGGCGGCTCGCTTCTCATCCTGTCCTTTCTGCTGCTTTTCATCGGTTTGTGCCTGATGAGCTACGGCGGCTGGATCGGCATGCAAATCCGGAAGGTGGCGCACTTCGACTATGCGTGCCCTTATTGCAAGGCTAAGAACCGCCTCGCCGCGGAGGCGACGAACGACTTTACATGCGTCGAGTGCCATCGCCTGATCCCGGTGAGGGATCATCAGGTCCTTCCCGTTCATCGAGTGCTTTGCGGCTACTGCCAGGAGCCTAGCTACTACAGCGACAAGACCATCGTGTTGCTCTGCGAGGGCTGTAACCACGAGATTCCGATTACACGGGGAGACGGCAGCATCGCCCACTCAAAATTCGCGGTGCAGGACGACAATCGAACCTACGAGCTGACTCTGACCGGTTATGAGCACGCGAGCGAGGAACTCATCGCCTGCCTACAGCAGATGCTCGCGCTGAATCGAAACCAGGTCAAGGATATGCTCACCAGCCTGCCTGCTGTCCTCCTCACGGGTATCCCTAAGAAGAAGGCGGAAATGCTTGCGGCTCAGCTTGCCATCCACAGCGCGGCAACGCACTCGGAACCTCTTTGATCTGGGTGCCGGGTGCCGGAGGAGGTGAGGGCGTGCTATCACCTTTTGATCCCTGATCCCTGATCCTGATCCCCGCACCCTGAGCCCTGCTTCGTCCGTCCTAGTATATTGACCGGGTGTCCAGGGCGGTTGGCGGCGGCCAACTGGTAGACTACTGCCCGTCATTAGGGCGGCCAAGTGCGAGTGCACGGAAGCGCTGCAATTCAGGAGGTTCCGCTTACCAATGAAGTTACTTCGTGAAGCGACGCGCAGAATCAAGAGCTGCGCCTCGCCCCGAACGCTGGTGGTTGCCGTCGTGGCGCTGCTCGGCGTCTTGTTGCCGGCCATCGCATCCGCCGGTGAGGCCGACGTCAAGCTCGATTTTGGGAACGGCGGCCAAACATATCTGGCGATCTCCGGCGCTTTTGGCATTTTCGCGATCCTCTTCGCCTGGTGGATCTCGGCAAGCGTGCTGAAGTCCTCACCCGGTAGCGCGAAGATGCAAGAGGTGGGTCTCGCGATCAAGGAAGGCGCCCTGGCCTACCTGACGCGGCAGATCAAGACCATGATCTGGTTCGTTGCCGCCCTCGCGATCGGGCTGTATTTCCTCTATCACAACCTGTGGGTTTCCGTTTCCTTCATGGGAGGCGTCGCCGCATCCTATATCGCGGGCTTCAGCGGCATGCTGATGGCCGTCAACGGCAACATGCGTACGGCCAATGCCGCGTTGACCAGCTACAAACAGACGCTCGAAATCGCCTTCCGAAGCGGAGCGGTGGCCGGCATGGTCACCGTTGGCATGGGTCTCATCGGCGCGACTCTGATCCTGTGGCTAGGCGGATCGGGCGCGATGACGCTTCTGATCGGCTTTGGCTTCGGCGGTTCCCTCGCAGCCCTCTTTATGCGAGTTGGCGGTGGCATTTTCACGAAGGCTGCCGACGTCGGCGCCGACTTGGTCGGCAAGGTTGAAGCCGGAATCCCAGAGGACGACCCCAGAAATCCGGCAACGATCGCCGACAACGTCGGGGATAACGTCGGCGACTGCGCGGGAATGGCGGCGGACGTTTTCGAGTCTTACGAGGTCACCCTGGTCGCCGCGATCGTTCTCGGCGCGGCAACCTCTGCCCTGTTCGATTCCCAAACTTGGATGAAGCTCATCCTGTTCGCCCTGATGGCGCGCGGCATCGGCATCTTGGCCTCGGCAATCGGCATCGTTCTTGTCAAGGGAACGGACGATGTCGACGCCGACCCGCTGGGCCGAATCCGAAGAGGATTCTATGGCTCGGCCCTCATCGCCGCCGTGCTCACCGCCGGCTTGGCCTGGTTCATGACCGGCCAGACACCGATTCAAACGCTCCAGCTCACCACCTATCAGGACTATGAGCAGTCTCAAGTCGATCGCCTGCTCCAGGCACGATTCGACTACGGCCTCGCCCACGGCTACAAGCCCGAAAACATCTGGCAAGTGCCCGCCAAGGAGCTAGCCGCTCTACCTGGGCTGCAGGATATTGGGAACGACCAGCCGGCCGCGGCGGGTGCGGATGCGACGAAAGCAAGGGCCATGGCTCTCATGTCCGTCCTTCAGGCGCCGGATAACGTTGCCAATGAGCGCGCTCTCACCCCGCAAAAGCTGACCGGCTACTCCAAGCTCGATGCCAACGGCACTAATCCCGCTCTCGACGGCACGATCCAGGCAATCCCGAAGAGCAAGGCGGAAGAGGAGGAGTTTCGAAAGGAACCGACCGGCAAATGGGTCGGTGTCAGGGACTCACTTAAGGACGGCCACCTGGACCTCGTTGCCCTCGTGACCGAGACGTCTTTGCCGTCGGCGCCCGGCCAGCCGCCGCAGAAGCCGTCCAAGCAGTATCAGATCATGAACAAGGACTATGCTGCCGAGCAGCAGAAGGCTCCAAGCGCACCCAAGGGCGACATCATCCCAGTTACTCTGATGGCCAACGCGGAGGGCCGCCTTGCCGTGGCGATCGATGCCCCGGTCAAGGATTTGAGGAGCGCCTCCTCGCCCCTGAGTCAGGGCGTAATCCTTTGCACGCCCGACTACCTGAAGAAGTTCTTCGAAACGATCCGCCCCAATCCGGCGAAGCCGAACGAACAGCCGGATTACGGCTCACTCGGATTTCCTCATATCCGAGCGGCCAAAGTGGCTTCCGTCCAGCACACGACCGTTCCCTGGTGGGCGTTCTTCGTCGCCGTGTTCTTCGGAATCGGAATGGCATTCGCCATCGAGATGCTCACCGACTACTACGTTTCGACGCATAAGCGGCCGACCCAAGAGGTTGCCGGCGTATCGAGCGCCGGACCAGCTCCGATGATCATTCAGGGCTTCGCCTATGCGGCGGAGTCGAGCGTCTTTATGGTGCTCGCGATCGTCGTCGCGCTTCTCGTCCCGCTCTACCTGTTCAGCCCGGCTACTTATGGGTCGCCGATCCTGAGCTTCTACGGGATCGCGCTCGTAGGCCTCGGCCTCCTAACCACCACGGGCTTCGTGCTCGCGATGGACACGTTCGGACCCATTTCCGACAATGCCCAGGGCGTTTACGAAATGTCCGGAGAGGGGCACGACAACGAGTACGGCCAGAAGTCCGTTCAGCGGCTTGATGCTGCCGGCAACACGACGAAGGCTCTGACCAAGGGATTTGCGATCGCCACTGCGGTCGTCGCCGCCGTCGCCTTGTTCCACTCCTACTTGGAAGATGCAAAGCTCGGCTCGGTCGGTCTGCGGCTGGACGTCCCCGAGATCTTCCTCGGACTGCTCATCGGCGGCGCGGCTCCTTACCTTTTCTCGGCCTTCGCGATCAACGCGGTCGGCCGAGCTTCATTCCAGCTGATCAACGAAGTTCGACGGCAGTTCAAGGCCGATCCCGGGATCATGCTAAAGACGAGCAAGCCGGACTACGGGGCATGCGTCTCTATCGTGACCGCCGCGGCTCAGAAAGAGCTGCTCGGCCCGGGCATCCTCGCGATCTTCCTTCCGATCGCGGTCGCCTTTGGGTTTTCCATCGGCAAGGCGCCGACGCTCATCGGCGACAACTACTACAACCTCACCGGCGCCGAAGCTCTGGGAGGCTTCCTCGCGGGCGCCATTCTCAGCGGCCAGCTGATGGCGGTCTTGCTCGCGAACTCCGGCGGAATGTGGGACAACGCGAAGAAGATCATCGAGGACGGCCTCTATGGTGGAAAGGGAACGGAAGCCCATAAGGCAGGCGTCGTCGTCGACACTGTCGGCGATCCTTTCAAGGACACCGCGGGACCGGCGATGAACCCTCTCATCAAGGTTATGAACCTTGTCGCATTGCTCCTCGCTCCGGTCATCATCAAGCCGTTCGGCCTTCCGGTTCTGGCGTCGATCACGGGAGTCGCGGTGGTACTGCTGATCATCTCGATCTACTTCTCCAAGCGCGGTTCGCTGAGCACCGAGATGATGAAGGCGACCGACATGGCACACACCCAGGCGGAAGTCCACAAGGATCCAAGCCATGGCCAGGCGCCCAGCCTCGAAGACGGCTCTTCGACTCCGCCCACTTCGACGAAGAAGCGGATCACGGTGGATGACCCCGCGGATGATGCCTAAGGGCTGATTCCTGATGCTTGATGCCTGATTCGGGTTTCCGAGTCAGGCATCATTCGTCACTCCCTTACCCCCGTACTCCCTTCCTCCAACAACTCCAACAACTCCAACACTCCAACAACTCCAACACTCCAACACTCCAACACTCCAACACTCCAACACTCCAACAACTCCAACACTCCAACACTCCAACACTCCAACACTCCA
>CAZNUL010000065.1:0-9212 GCA_964576205.1 uncultured Fimbriimonadaceae bacterium
GGCTTCCGGTAGCGCTCGAAGTAGAACTTCGGGGCCCAATAGAGACAGGTCGGCTCGACGGGCCACTTCATGGAAGTAATCGGCCCATCGCTGGGCCGCTTAACCTCTTCGGGCTTACCATCCTCGCCCATGCACACCTGGATCCCGTGATAGATGTTCATGCCAAAGAAGTCGAGGGGTTGGCAGATCAACTTTACGTCGTCGTCATTGTGTTTTGGAACGGCATCGCCGTAGAGCCTCAATCCATCCTCCGGATAGGAGCCAAGAAACACCGGGTCCAGCCACCAAGACGGATGCCACGCCGACTCTGACGTCACGGCAAAAGTCTGTTGGCGCGCGGCTTCGATGTCTTCCGCCGAATCGGTAACCGGCACAGCGACTGAACAAGCCGGCGCCATTCCAACGATCGGGCTCCTTTTGGCGCGGGCCCTGATCGTTTGAACCGAGAGTCCGTGGGCCAGAAGCGAGTGATGCGCAGCGAGGAGCACTTCTGACCATCGCAAACGATCGCCCGGCGCATGAACGCCCGTATGAAGCCCTAGCCCGATGAAGCACTGAGGTTCGTTCTGTGTCATCCAGTGCTGGACTCGATCAGAGAGGGCGTCAACGACCACCTGCGTATAGTCGGCAAACCACTTGGGGGAGTCTGGACTGAGCCATCCACCCCGGTGATACAGAGCGAGAGGATAATCCCAGTGGAACAGCGTTGCCCAAGGCTGAATGCCGGCGGCCAGCAGCTCGTCGACAAGGCGGTCGTAAAAGTCGATTCCGCGGCAATTCGGTTCCCCAACTCCATCGGGGAGAATTCGCGGCCAGGAGATGCTAAATCGGTAGGCATCGACGCCGAGGCCGCGCATGAGGCCGACGTCCTCCAAGTAGCGATGATAATGGTCGCAGGCCACGTCTCCGTTGTCCCCCTGAAACGTGGCGCCGGCTTTGCGGCTGAACATGTCCCAAACGGATGGGCCCTTGCCGTCCTCGCAGGCGGCGCCTTCGATCTGATAAGAGGCGGTCGAGACACCCCAAACGAAGGACTTTGGAAAACTCATCGTTCGAAGGAGGTCTCTAGTGAAGAAAATGGCCAGGGAAACCCAGTTCCCCGTAGGGGGATTCTACCGTCGTAGCGGCTCCACCGAGGTCCTCTTCAACGAACCTCGATCGTCGTTACGCTGAGAGCCGGAGCCGTAAATCGCAGAGTGTCCGCATTCAGTTTTGCTTCCGCCGGCTTCGGCTCGGCCAGAGAATCGGAAGCGATGACAAACGCCCGAGCTTGGACGCCCGAAAAGCGAGCCAGGTGAAAAGTCATTGGCATTTCTCTCGCGGTCTTGTTGATCGCCACGATCGTCAGGTGCCGCGGGTTCTTGGAATCAACGGCAGCAAAGACCGAGTTCTGCGATGCAGTCTCGCCCGTCACTCCGAGAGACACGTCGCCAAACTTGGCGCCCTTGCCATCAAAGTTCAGGAACGCCTTGAAGCCGGCCAGTTGGGCTGTGTCAGCCGGGCCGATGCCCCAGTTGCAGGCGGCGAAGACTCCATATCGGCCGAAAATCCCGAGAACGTCCGCTTGCGCGATAGCCCCGCTGATCACTTTCGCCCCGCCATAGTTGTATTCGGATATCGAGAGCTTGGTGCCCGGATAATGCTTGCCGATCTGACTCAGCACTCCTGGCAGCAAGGCGATCGGCTTTCCTCCCAGCGACTGGGTAATCCAGCTGTCCTCGACGTAGGTGGGATCCCACAGGGAGCGTGAGGTTTGGATTCTCGCCTCGGCGGTGCCAGGCTTATCGTCGTTTGTGGTAATTCGCAATCCGCCGCCTTTGGCCTCGGGATACCAGTGGATGTCCAGCACATCGAGGAGCCTCTTACTGTGCTTAACCTCTGCTTCCTGCATCGCGGACAGATAGACGTCAAGAAAATCGCGTCCATTGGCGTCCGGCGCATCCTGGAATCTCCGGAAGCCCTCCCAGCCGTAGTTTGCCGGCCCAAACACCAGTGCTCTCGGCGCGACCGCTTTTATCGCGGAAGCGAAGTCGACGTTGTTCTCAATAATCCCGGCGTAAGAGACCTTCTGCGGCACGATCCGCTTATGGGTCTCGAACCAGATGTCGGGCTCGTTGTCGAGCATGTACCAGACCGGCGTCTTCGGCGACTTGATTGATTCGAGCCAATGAACACACTCGTCCTGATAGACTGCGGAGTCCTTCGTGTTCGGTGGGTAATTGAAAACCATTCCCGGCTTTGTCGCATATGACCTGAAGAACCGAGTGTGGATGTAGTCCGGCGTGTTCGCGACGTCGCCGTCGCCTTTCTTGTCAGCGGACACGTATCCGGCGGTGGGAATGGTGATGATCGCGGCCGCTCCATGGCTTTGAGCGGCCTCCATGAAGGTTCTCAGAGTCCACCCTGGTTCATCTGAAGCACCCATGTAGCCGTCGTTCTGGTGATGCCAGTCGTTCCCGGCGTTGCTGGCATTAGTCTCCCAGTTGTAGGCGGTCATTCGGTTCCCGCCCAAGCGCGACAGCGTAAACGGGACGGCCATCTTTGACCATTCCGGGAAGTTCGCTCCGTAAACGTAGTCCGAGATCGGCTTTCTCGCCGAGAAGTCGATCGTGAACTCTTCGGGAGGAACGGATAAGGCGCGGGAACATCCGAGGGCCAGTGCAGCGGTTAGAATCATCATTGAGGCCACCGTTGATTTAACGATATACCAGTGGTATACCTTGCCGGTGGCTTGACCGTTTCTACCGTGAATGGAATGAGGCCAGGGACGCCCCTGCCTATCATGGCTACGAATTCAAGAGCCTAGGAAACCTAACGGTGACCTTCTTCTCTTCTTTCCAAAACGCCTTGTCTTTAGCTTGGACCGGAACGAGCCGGTAAACCACGTTTAGCGCCACTTTGGAACGGTCAGCATCGACCACTCTGGCCCCGTAAGCCTGAAAGGACCCGTCGTCGTATTCGAAATTCCAGTCCACCATCTTTAGCTTCACGTCCGGATGGCCCTCGGCCCTGAGAAGAAAATCATGGCTGGCCTTGTTGTAGAAATAGCGGATCTGGGAGTGGGGTAACCCCTTGATCCACTCCTTGATATTGAAGATGACGTCGGTATCCCTCGGCGAATGGTCGCGAAGGGCCGGCGGAAGGTCCTCCGCGCCGGGCAAAAATGCCTTCAAGATGGTTGCTGTCTCGATGCCTGCTACTACCTTCTCGGTTCCGGCACCTGCGGGTATCGGGATGCTCGCGTTGTTGACGTAGGCTTCCGGATTTGCCTTAAATTGCTCCGGACAGGACCCGCAGCAGAAGAAGTATCGCCTGCCCTTGTAATCAGCGTAGTCGTGAGCGTTAGTCGCCAGGGCGACATCGACGATCTTGTCGGTCATGACCGAGCAGTGGATTGTCTTCGGGGTAGCTTCGGTCGTCGTGGCTTGGGACGACCCGAGGATCGGCGCCCCAAGTGCGACGAGTGTTGCGAGCAGGTGAGTGGGTTTCATGGTTTGATGAGCAGTCTCCTTTAAGTTGAAGCGGCGAAAAAACAAATCGAAATGTCTGACCGTTTGGTGAACGCCGAGCTCGAAATTCGGTATCTGCCTATCCCTGCCAAAACACTCCTTGTTGGATTTTCCAAGTGTGTTCGTGCCCCTGGTTGGCAAGGGCTATCCGATACTTAACCCCCGCAGCGGGAACCGAGTCCAAGTGAACTACGAATGCCTGGAACCCGCCGGCCCCATCGTTTACGGACCCGGTGATGCGTCCCTTGATTTCAGGTTGGCCGTCCCCGCGCAAAGTGACTTCCTTCCCGGCGCCATCGAGAAACTCCCTAAGTTGAGTGTAATTCTGTCCCTGAATCCATTCCTTGATTTGAAGCAGTCCGTCGACCCCATTTAGCTTGTAATTGGCTACCCTCGGATCACTTGGCTTGACGGCGGCGATTACGGTCACGGAGGTGAGGGTCTCGACTGGAGGGTTGTCGAGGACGAGCCCCGACTGAAGGTCATCCTTGGCCGCGAGCAGCTGATAAGGATTTTCCGAGCTGAGCTTCGGTCCTTCGTGCAGGGCGTACCGAGCGCCCCAAGTAGTGGGGAACGGCACCTCGCTGACGTCGTTCGCGGTGTAGACGTGAGTCATGAGACCCATGTAGCTCTGATCGAGAATGGGCTGGGCGAGTCGGTTGTAGTTAAGTCGAATCCATTTCCCGCCAATCCAAACCTCGTTGTACACGTGATTGGAGAAGCCTCCATGGGGAAGTCCCATTTTCACGGTGTGCCTCGTTTGGTCGCGGCGGATCGCGGCGAGAAGCATTTTGACCTGCTCCGGATCATTCCCGTCTGCGGCGGGTACGGTCAGGATGATTCGCGTTGGAATGCCGACGGCTCGCAGGATGGTCGCCATGTAGGTTGACGTAGAGGTACAGGATCCGTGGGTTCTGTTTCTGTACATTCCATCGCCAAAAACCTCGCGGTTAAAGATCTCCTCGTCGGACATGCCTTTCGGTTCGTTATCCGTGAACGAAGCGCGCAGGTTTGCCGGCACCTCGGCCTTGCCGTGACCGAACTGGACCATCCAAAGACCGAATTGGTCGTTGAATCTCGATCGCTTGATGGCCCATCCCGCGAGTCTTTCCACGAGGGTCTTGTCGTCGAGTTGGCTTGGATCGATATCGTCAGCCTTTAGATCGGCCAGGATCTGTGCCCGCAGGTCCGGGTTCCAGTTGGCTGCCGGCCTACGGCGGAGGAATTCGTCCATCTTCGCGTCGTCGGTCCTCCAGTTGGGATTCGCCGTTACGGTCTGGACATGGAAGGGCCGATAAGTGATCTCAAAAGTTCCCGCGCCATCCTTTTCCTCGAGGAGCCTCGCGCTCTGAAATTCGTCGTTCATCGCCCTGACGTCATAGGGCTGCGCGAGCTTTAGAGTAGTTGTGATGGTATAGGCGTCTCCGGCTTCCTGCGGAGTCACGACTTTCTGGGCTGCGCAGCCCAATGCGGCGCCAAGGAGAGCGGCAATCACCATGCCTCGAACTGTAGCGCACCGCTATAAGAAAGCTATAAGAAAGGAGCCGATCTCGATGTATTGCGGCCTAACCAATGAGGCTGTGGCCAGGCCCCGGAATCTTGGGACATCGGTTCCCCGTTTAGCCCGGGGCCTTGCCGAGGGAAAGAAGCTTTGAGCTAATCATCAGACCGGCCGCTCGCGCGGCTTGGGCATTGATCTCGAATCGAACCTGGTCGGATTCGATCACGAAATTGACGATTCCGGTGCTTCTAGCGAAACCGGGAGCTTCTCCTACCGTGAGGATCGGGCGTCCCTTGAGTCGTACTAACGGCGCGGCCCCAGCCATCTCTCCGGCGGGAACGAAGAGGACGTTGCACTGGCTGAGATCCTGCCCCCACTTGAGGTGGCGCACTATCAGGCGCCTCCCGCCTGCGGTCTTACCCTCCAGGGTCCTTTCCAGTTCGCCCTCGAGGCTGTCTTTGCCGATGATCCCGATCACGATCGTGTTCGAATTGTCGAAAGATCCCGCTGGCCACTCAACGTATTTAGTGAAGTTATAGAGAAAAGCAGCCTTTACCCTTGGCTCGAGTTGCGCGTGACCAGCCGCCGGCAACAGCAGCGCCAAGAGCACTGCCAACCGGCGGATTTGGTTCACGAGGGCGGAAGTCTTCATGGATCGATTCCGCTAGAATCGCGAAGTCAGCTTGAAATCGATGCTTCGAGGCACATCGAAATAACCGCTGAACGTCGCCTGTCTTGGAGAGAGTAAGTCGTGGCCCGCGATGCTGAACTCGAGGTCGTTAGTCAGCTTCTTGGCAATCCGCAGGTCCAGCTTCGTGTATGCAGAGGCGTCAAGATTGGGAACGGCGCTATACCAGTAGAGCAGCCCGTCGAACTTCAAATCCTTTGAAAAGTCATGGGACAGCCGGACATTGACCTGGTGCACCGGAGCGTCGATCATCGTCCCGGAGGTGAAATGATCTTGCTGGACGAAGCTGTATCCGGCGCTTAGCTGAGATCCCGGCCCTAGGTTCCAGTTTGTCTGGAGCTCCAACCCGTAAACGTTGCCGCGCTCTCCCCCTTCGAGCGTCGTGGGCATGATGAGCACGGGCACGCCGAACTGGTTGCCCATGTAGGGTGCTCCCGGAACTCCGTGAATGAGATCCGTATAGATGTTGTAAAAGGCGTCAACGTCGAGGGACGCCAGGTGCGACACCCTGCGCCGGTATCCGATCTCGTTCGAGATCAGCTTTTCGGAGGTAAGGGCGGGGTTCCCGAAACTGACGAATGCGGTCGGTAGTCCTCCCGGCTGGCCAGGAGGACTGGCGCCGGTCAGGACGTGGTCGTTCAGCTCAGCCTGGCTGGGCGTTCGAACCGCCCGAGACACCGCTGCCCATAGTGCTTGCGAATCGCCGATCTGATACAGATAGCGTGCATTCGGTTCGAACTCTAAGCCGGTAAACGTGTTATGTTCGAGCTTGGCCCCGAACGTGAACCTCCCCTTCGGGCCGACCGGCTGTTCGCTCTGGATGAACAGGTTGTAGATCGTATCGTGCCGAACGGCAGGCAGAAGCTCTTGGTAGGGGTAGGACCCCATCGATGAATTGTTGATCTCGTACCGATATCCACCGCCAACGATCAGGTTTCGGCCACCTGTCGTGGGGAACTGACGCTGGACGTCCAGGTCCCAAGTCGTCCCCGTGGAACTGGCATTCGAGTATGGGTAGGCGAGGAGATCGTAGTAAATCTGCGCGGTAGTTTGCTCCCCGCCGGATTCCTTCGAACTCCAGCGTCCGAGCAGATTGCTCGTGGTGATCACGTCTTTGGCGGTGGCAACCTGCGAGAAAGGCGGCGTTAAGATCGGGTTGACCTGGTTCTCATAGATCCCGAACCGGTTGTAGGCGCCCTGAATCATGAGCGATCCGCGGGCTACGTCGTCCATATCGCCGCGGAATCCAATTTCACCCAGGCTGCCGCCGTCGTGAGCGCTCGAACCGTCCGCCGTCATCGAAGCGCCGTCTGTCCCGACTTTCCCAAAGAAGCGAAAGGCAGAGTTGCTACCGGTCTTCAAACCGTAACGGAACGTCATGCGGTCCTTTTCGAGAGAGCCGAGGGATCCGACGGCTAGCCCGCCTACGGTTTGCGCCGCGCTTTTCGTGATGATGTTGATGACGCCGTTAACCGCGTTCGCGCCGTAGAGACTGCCCCCCGGGCCCCGGATGATCTCGATACGGTCGATGTCTTCGAGGATCAGGTCCTCGACCTCCCAATACACGGTGGAGGCATAGGGCGAATAGATGGCCCTGCCGTCGATGAGGACAAGAAGCTTGTTGCCGTACGAGCCGTCGAAATTGGGGTTGTCGAACCCGCGGATCGTAATCGCGTAATAGTGTCCGGAGAGCTCCTGCACCTGCACACCGGGCGCAAGGCGCATCGCTTCCGCCAGGTTGCGAACTCCGGATCGGTGGATGTCCTCTTGGGTGATGACGGTGATCGCAGACGCCGTCGAGACGAGAGTTTGGGACCTCTTGCTGGCGGACGTGACCTTGATTTTCATCAGGTCGTCGATGCTCATATTGCTGATGTCGCCCTGCGGTTTCTCTTGAGCGCCGGCAAATGTGATGAAGCACGCGAACATCAGAGCGCGAATGGAACGATTAATACTTGTTATCATCCTTGTCTCTGCCATCGGCATCCCGGAAGTCCGTATGGCGCTCAGATTCAGGCACGAAAAGGAGAGCTGATCCGCAGGCAACTCCTAAGCTGGTTTTCGGTACTTTTTGGGGTGTTCCTGAACGATTTGCCTGGAAGTTCGCAAGTTTGCGCCGTTATCGGCATTCATGGCCTATATTTGGGAGTTCGTCCTGTGATATGCGCCACTTAATTGCGCCGGCGAGCTTTGGCCAATAGGCTGTCAGTTGGTCGGATCTCGAGGGATATTAGAGTTCCCGTAGCCTTTCGAATTCCAACGCGAGATCGATCGCCGCATCGAGCTTCTGATTTCTGCCCGCTTCCCAGTCCGCGATGAACCGAGTCTTTCCGAGGGATCGGCGCGCCAGATTGAGGAACCGAACATAGTCGACGCGATCGGTCGAGTCCATAGGCGCCTTGACTGCCTCTCGAAGGCGTGCCGCCGCTCCAAGGAGTTGGGCAGCCCGGCTCGGGTCTCCCGTTTGGGCGCAAATACCGCCGATCTCCATCAGGCAGTCTGCCACCACCGTTGGGCTACCAAGGCCGCGTACCTGGCCCAAACTCTCGCGCAGCATCGCGAGCGCGGAAGGGAAGTCGCCACGGCGAGACGCCAGGATGCCGAGATTAAGGGCAGACCCCGCAGCTCGGTCGGGTCTTCCGATTTCAAATCTCAGTTTCCTGGCCTCCCGGTTCGCGCTCTCGGAGGACTCGAGATCGTTCTGATGGCGGAGCGCTTCCCCGAGGATCGTAAGGGATTCGGCCAGGCGGTTCTTATCGCCGAGCAGCCTAAAGATTTCGACGCTCCTTAGAAGTTGAGACTGGGCCTCCCGGTGGTTGCCCTGCCTTGCGGACAAGCTTCCGAGAAAGCGGAGGCTGTCGCCGATTAACTGTTGATTGCCGGTCCCACGTCCCAAAGCCAGCGCGGCGCTAAGCGCGCCACGTCCCTCGTCAAAATTGCCGAGAAAGCTGGAGGAGATGCCCAGTGCCATGAGGGCCGCAGCGCGGGCGTCGGGGGGCGCGTCGATCGCTTGGGGAACTGCAAGAGCCCGTTTTAGCCAGCGACGTGCGACGCTTACTTCTCCTTGCAGGCTCCAGAAGGCCAGAAGTGTCGCAGCTAGTCTCATTGCGCGCTCGGCGTCCCCAAGCTTCAAATAAGTTTCGAGTGCCCGTTCAATGGACGATCCGTAGGCGATAGCCGGCTGGCCGATCGCTGCCGCGGCCGTTTCCGCTGCGGCCAGTTCAGCCTTTGGCATCACGAGCGGAGACATCAGCCGGGAGATGTGGTCCGCAGGCTCGGTCGCGAAATCCTTGCGCAGTAAGGCCAGGAGGCTCTCGTAGTGCTTGATTGCCTCGGCCTTGCGGCCCGACTCGACGAGTAGACGAAGCAGCACGGCGTGGGCTTCCCCCGAATACTGGTTTGCCGCAACCAATCGCTTGGCACATGCGATGGCATCTGAATCTCGCACACCCTTAGACTAGAGCTGCCAACACCCCCCAAGGCACGAATTCACATCTATCGGTGCATGCTCGCC
>CAZNUL010000065.1:9222-22047 GCA_964576205.1 uncultured Fimbriimonadaceae bacterium
CTCCCCAAGCGAAGAGGTAAGGCGTTCGGGGACCTGTTCGCGGGCCTCGACGACCCAGTCGTCGTGGAATCCGGGTAGGAGGTTGCCGTGTATCGTCTCCACGGCGTCCGCGAAGGCTTGGGTTTGATCCGCGGGGTTCTGGAGGCGCCTGGCGACATGAATGGCTTGAAAGAATTCTTGTACATCAGTCGACGTGGAGGGAGTGACTCGAACCGTGAATCGGTCGGCCGTGATCTCGTCTCGATGTCCCTGCAGGGCACGTCGCAATTCGGCGAGCGTTTGATTTAGCCGGAGCCTGATGGTCTCCGGATTGCCACCCGGCCAAAGCATCTCTGCGAGCAGTTCCCGCGGATGTGCTTGCTCCGGGTAATAGGCGAGATAAGCCAGCAGGAGACGTGATCGTTGTGTGGGGAACTTAGTGATCTCGCCTTCGCCGCCCGATACGGCAAAGCCTCCGATTAACTTTACGCGCAAAGCAACAGCTTCTTACCGTATCGGATTTAGGCCTTGTTAGCTCTCCCAGTTCACGCCTGCCAATTCCGATCAACGAAGGCTTGATCGACAGGGGCGCGGCTCCATCAGGCCGGAGGTTACGTGGTTAGCGACCTCTCGACGTCGCCCGTACCCACAGGATCGAATCCTCCGAGGCAACCGAAATTCGTGCCGCGGTTTGCCCATTGCTAACGGTGATACGTACGGGCTCGGAGCGACCGGTGTCGAGGTCGGTTATCCCGCCTGTGTACGCCCCGTTCGCCAAAGCCAATCCGGAAATCCGGACTGAAGCCGTCGGCGCCCCGGACGGACGTTCGATCCTCATGATGGTCATCCGATGGTTGCCGATACCCACGGCCGAGGCGGTTGGCGCGATACCGGGAACGGTGATGGAGCCGATTTGAACCCAGTCGGGGCCGTCGTTGTTGATGCTCAACAGCACGGGTCCAAATGGGATCGACACGTCCACCGATTCCGTCCCCTTGATCTGGGCGTCGGCCGGCCAGGATTTCTCGCCGGCCATCTTGTCGTTAACTCTAACCTTAAGATTCCCGCCGCCACCCGACATCCCGACGACCGCGATTGTCACTTTCCCCGGTTTGGGAGAAATAAACTTGAAGGTCACCGGCCGCGGACGCATCTCGATATGGCCCCGACCCTGGAAGTAGGTCGAGAAACCGCCCATCGCAGTCGTCGCATCCTCCGGGAGATTGAATTCGAAGGTCCGATTCGGTTCCCAACCTCCGCCCGGCGCCAGCCTCAGGTCTGCCCCCGCTGGCGCGTCCAGGTTAAGCTTAAGCCGCTCCAACCCGGTTTCGCCAAGCACTGCGCTGGCGTCGAGCAGCTTCCTAGCGTTGGCGTACTCGCGGTGCAGGTGATATTTCGGCACGAGATCCCAGCTCCAGTACTCGGCGGCGCCGGCGTGGAGAGCAAACAAACCGCTCCAAATGCCGTCGCGGACGGCCTGAACTTGAACAGGACCGCTTCCTGCAAGCTGCCCGGGACCGATCTCGCCATAGAAGAGCGGCCGGCTATCCGGAGACTTCATTCCAAGCACCATCGCCTCGACCCTCGCGGGGTAGCCGTGGGGCTGCCAATAGTCGAGCTCGCGCCAGATTGGAAGCTCAAGATGCGAGCTTGTCGTCAAGAGATGCTTGGCCGAGTCGATGGTTCGGATGTACTTCGCCATCTCGTCGTGCCACGCACCAACTTCTGCCTGATGGTTGTTCTTGACTCCGTCAGTCCACTCGACCTCGTTGAACAGCTCCCAGCCCATGATCACTGGCGAATGGCCCCACCGGGCGACGGCGTATCGCACCCACTCCTTGGCAAGCGTGATCGCGTGCGGGTTGCTAAAGAAATCTGCGGGATCTCTGAGAAAGCCTCCGTTCTTGACGTTCCAGGGACAATCGGGCCAATTGGGATTTACGGTCGAGCTGAACTCGCCGTGATGGAATAGTACGAAATTGAAATGGATCCCCGCCTTGTTGGCCGCCTCGACGATAGCGTCCCAACGGGCGATGGCGATTGGCCAGAGCTGGCCGAGCGGGATCTTGGCACCGTTGTTGGGCCACCACGGGTTCTTTCCGTCCCACGGACAGGCCCAAATTCGGGACCAATTGATGCCGTTCTCCCCCATCGTGGAAAGGAATTTCGGCATGTCCGGCAGTCCCGGTGATTGCCAGCCGAGGTCGTGGCCAAGTGGCCAGTAGAGCCTGCCTGAGTCGAACTGAAAGCCCCAATGTCCGCCCCGCCGAATATATCCGTCCTTGAGATGCTCCTTAAGTGTGATCCGTGCCGGCACGCCCACTGGCTTTCCGTTGACGACCAACCTCGCCGAATAGACGCCAGGTCGACGCGCGACGAGAACAGATTTCCAACCCCCGTCATCGTAATAGGCGAGCCGTTTCTCGGTAACTCCACCCGCGCTGAAGTTCACCCAAGCATCGTTTTCCAGCGGATCGTAGGGGTTGCCGGCGACTTGGACTTGGAACGACGCCGTCGCGGGACCATACCAGATAGTCGCGGCTGTGGGAATCGTCGCAACGCTGGCGGAGATGAGGGCGATCACGGCCCAAGCATACAAGAAGCGGCCCAACGGACGAATCGCGAAACGCCGCTCCCCTGCCTGCCCAACGCTTGACGGCCAGGTCGGGCTAGCTATGGAGCACAAACGGGCTCAGATCAGTTCCGGTATATCAGCAGTGTGACCGACTGAGGCGGAAGGTTCACCGGAATAGGACTCGTAGCAACGATATCGCTGAGATGTGTGATGCCGGCCGACGTCATCTGATAGACGTGCACGGTATGCGAACCGCTGGAGCCGGTGACAGCTACATTGACCGGCGCGGTTCCCGAAGTTCGCTTATGAACGAGCATCACTTTCGTCTCGCCGGTGCTCGAATCCAGACTGCCGAATACCGACACGGTATTGGGATCGGGAAATGAAACCGGAAGGGGCCAGTCTCCAAAGGCGTTGTGCGAGCCATCGTAGTTCCGGTACATCAGGAACGCGTTATAGGTGGGCGTGCCGGCTGCCGGGCACACCCAGCGATTCGCCAGGTACACGCCATCGCGGCCATAGATTCCCAGCGCGTCCGCCTGCGCGATCGCCGCTCCCATGTTGGAGTCCGCGCCCCACTCGTACTCGGTGATTCCCAGCCTCGTCCCTGGGTAGTAGCCGTTAACCCAATTCTTCATCCGAGGGATAAGTTGGATGTTGGCGTTGATCCACGATTCGTCGGTGTAATTGGGGTCCCACAGCGAGCGCGTCGCCCTGGCCCGCCACTCCGTGGCGGCTTCGCTAGCGTCAGAATCGCCATAGCTGCCTTGAGGATAGTAGTGGAGAGACAAGACGTCGAGAAGGCGCCTCCCGGCCGTGTTGCTCGCTTGCTGAAATTGTTGGAGCAGGTATGCCACGCAATCCAGGCCACCGTGCGCCGCTTTGTCGGGAGGAGTTCCTGTCCAATTGTGCGCGGCGAGCCACTGGTAGTCGGCGCCCGAATAGAGATAGCCGAGCCAACCCCACTCCTCTGATCCGCAGACCTGGGCACTTGGGTCGATGATCTTCACAAGATTGGCGGCGCCGATCTCTTTGGAGGCGAGATCCGACATCGTTTCGCCATTGGGAAATACGTCTCGGTGGGTTTGCATCCAGAGACCCGGCTCGTTATCGAGTAGATAGAAGCCGACGCCGCCGCTTTGAGCCGTTCCAAAAGTCGACACGAGGTGATTGAGCCATCCTTGCTGGTAGCTGATCGGAACCGCGACATTCGCGTCGGTTGGATCGTTGCCGGTCACCGGGGTGCCGTTAGTGTGATTCCCGTTGCCCGCGTCCGGGTGGTACGGCTCCGTCGCTTGCTGCGGCCCGTACTTGGCCACCGAAAACGACCAGCTGTAACCGCTCGGGCCGACGTTGGCAACGTAGCCGATGATCGGGATCGTGATCATGCTGAGGGTGCCGACGCCGGCAAGATTGTTCGCGCGAACCCAGGCGTCGACGCTCGCACTGGGCGCGCCTCCGTTATTCAGGTGGCTGAGGAAGTACCAGTCGGAGGCGGAGCTGGTGGAGTCCTGCATCCAGTTGTAGCGCGTCGTCGCATTGCCGCCGTTTCGGTTGATCGGGAGATTCAAGGCCGTCGCCTGGGCTTGCGATGCGAAGTTCGCGCCATAGACCAGCGGCGAGATCGGGCCGGGGCCGCCAGGCGCGGGCGGCATGACGACGACCGTGATTGGCGGGATGCCACTGGTTCGGTGGCCAAAGCTTGCTGGCTTTTGAGCTAAGGCGACTGTGCTCAAGGCGAGCGCGAGGAATACTGGCGGGACCGACTTCACTGCTTGGGTTTTCATCGACTCACTCCCAGATAACTTGGTCTTAGCTACAGGTTATCACCGAAATGTCGAAGGTCCAGATGGTGAAAGACCTGTTAAAACCAAGAGACTCGACGGCGCCGACGAATCGGCGCCTGATTCATCGCCAAGGTTACGGTGCGGCTAGTCGGATCAACAATCGATTCGAATCGCTTCCGGCGCGCAGCCAAACACCACGCGGCGTTTGCTCTGCTGAGCAGTCGCCCAGGACCTCTACGTGGTGCATGCCCACTAGGAGGGCGAACCAGGTCGCTGGGGCGGGTTCCATTTCCACCGTGATCTCTGGACCAGACCGGGAAGCGCGAGCCCGGCAGGCTCCAGATCCATTAGCGTCTGGGATCGTACACTCGGCGGACTGGCCGTCATCGAGAGCATAAATCTCCAAAGTGACGGCGTCATCGAAGTCATAGTCGGGACGATCATCGACGGCGCCGATCGGAAGGATCGTGTTGGGTTTCACGAGCAATGGAAGCGACAGGAATCCGTGGTCTTCTTTGATCCACCTCGGCCCTTCAATCTCGCGGCCGTCGACTAGGGAAGTCCACCGGCCCGCCGGCACGTAGTACTCGACTGACCCCTCAGACGATAAAACTGGAGCAACGAGGAGGGCGTCTCCCAACATGTACTGACGATCGAGGGTGTGACACGCCGGGTCGTCGGGAAACTCGAGAAGCATGGCACGCATGACGGGAATGCCGGTTTCGTGAGCTTCGATCGCCTTGCCATAAATGTAGGGCATCAGGCGGCACTTGAGCTTGGTGAAGAATCGAAGGACATCGCAGGCCTCATCGTCATAGAGCCAGGGAACCCGATAGGACGAACTCCCGTGAAGGCGACTGTGGCTGGACAAAAGCCCAAAGGCAACCCAGCGCTTGTAAAGAGCGGCGGGAGGCAGGCCCTCGAACCCTCCAATGTCGTGGCTCCAGAATCCAAAGCCGCTCAGTCCGAGCGAGAGTCCAGCGCGGAGACTCTCGGCCATCGCCTCGAAATCCGACCAGCAATCGCCTCCCCAGTGAACCGGGAACTGTTGACCGCCGACCGTAGCGGATCGAGCAAAGAGAACTGCCTGACCTTTACCACGTTTCTTCTCGACAACCTCGAAGACCGTCCGGTTGTAAAGGTGAGTGTAGTAGTTGTGCATTCTAACGGGATCTGATCCGTCGTGATAGGTGACGTCGGTCGGAATCCGCTCGCCGAAATCGGTTTTGAGCGCGTCGACACCCATGTCGAGTAACTCTGAGAGGCGCTCCTGAAACCAGCGGCAGGCATTGGGGTTCGTGAAGTCCACGAGTGCCATGCCGGGCTGCCACTTATCCCATTGCCAGACCCCGGGACCTGGCGAGCGCTTTACCAGATAGCCGCCATCGATACCTTCCTGGAATAGGCGCGAGGCCTGGGCAATGTAGGGATTGATCCAGGCGCAGATGTGCAGTCCGCGCGCTTTCAGCCGCGAAAGCATTCCTGGCGGGTCCGGGAAGACGGCGGGGTCCCATACCAGGTCCGTCCAATGAAAGGCCCTCATCCAAAAGCAGTCGAAGTGGAAGACGTGGAGAGGAATGTCCCGGTCCGCCATTCCCTGGATGAACGAGGTGACGGTATCTTCGTCGTATTCCGTGGTGAAGCTGGTCGAGAGCCAGAGCCCGAACGACCAAGGCGGCGGGAGGGCGGGCCGGCCGGTGAGCGCGCCGTAGGTCGCGAGAATCTGCTTAGGACTCGGTCCATAGATGACGAAGTATTCGAGAACCTCCCCCGGCACGCTGAAACCAACTCGCGACGAACGCTCGGAAGCTACTTCGAACGAGACCGGACCGGGATCATTGACGAAGACACCGTAGCCGCGGTTAGTGAGATAGAACGGAATGTTCTTGTAGGCCTGCTCGCTGTTTGTGCCGCCATCCCGATTCCAGATGTCGACGACTTGGCCGTTCTTGACGAACGCCGTGAACCGCTCGCCCAGTCCGTAGACGTTCTCGCCAACGCCGAGCAGGAGCTGGTCGTGGATATACGGGTCGCCAAAACGGTCTTCGGCATCGACGTACATGAGGGCGAGGGCGCGGGCGGGGCTGCGCGTAATCGTGCGTCCCTCTGCGATAAAGTCAATACCCCAGCCCTCCTTGGCGATCCGAGCGGTCAGCGCGCCGCTCGTGATCTCATCTGGGTTGGTACCCGGTTGACTCGAAATGGATGGGGAGACGGACCGATCCGCAATCTCGAAATGCGGACCTCGATCGATGCCGCCCTCGAAGTGAGTGATTCTCACACGAATGACGTCCGGCATCGGGGCGGAGAGGCGAACGGTCAGGACCGGGCCATTCAATGTGTCCCCTCGGTGCCGGATCGGTTGGGTCGGCGCTAAGATTTTCAGGCCGCTGCCATCGCGTTCGATGCTGTAAGCCTCCGACGCCCAGTGGGCGGTGACGCCATCTCGCATCTGCCAATTGCCATCCGTAAATTTCAACCGGCAACCGCCTTCAGAATCCGGACGGCCCTTGGGCCGAGCGTGACCCGGCCACGGACCTCTTCGTCGGAGAGCAGGTCTGTGAACGTTCCCTCGCAGTCGACAACAACATCGAGCTCGTTGTAGTTAAGGAGATACAGGAGCCCGTCTCGATTGGTAACTTCGACCAGGTCAGGTGGGGCCGCGCCTTCGGGAAGGACCGTTTGAACTCCAACATCGTCACAAATCGATGCCATGATCCGCTTTGCTCCCGATAGCTCTGGGATCGAGGCCACGTAGTAGGCGGTTCCCAGGCCGAACGTGTGCTTGGTAATCGCGGGTTCGCCGGCGAAGAAGTTTTCCGTGTAGACGGCGACGGCCTCCGCGCCTTCTAGACGAAGGCGGTCGCAGATCAGGCTGGCAGCGTGGGTCGGGCCATCCGACCACCGCAAGCCGTTCGGTTCGCTTGGGGGCGGACCGTCAGTTTCTTCCACGAACACGCCAAGGGTCTTGCGTAACGGACCGGGGGCTCCGTTCAAATGCACCAGATCGGTTTCGTTCACCATTCCGGTAAAGGGTCCGGCAACAAGGGTTGCTCCAGCTTGTACCAGTCCCGACAGCGCCTCTCCCTGCGCCTCAGTGAGCATATAAAGGAGGGGGGCAAGGATCACCTTATACCGGCTGAGATCGACGTTGGGGGACACGACGTCGCATTGAATTCCCAGCTCCGCGAGGGCCGAGAAGTAAGTACGGCAAGTTTCGATATAATCGAGATCGACATTAGGTCCGCTCGAGAACCTCAGCGCCCACCAGCTTTCCCAGGAAAACAAAAGCGCGACCTCGGCCGCGACTCTGCCATTGAGCGTTTGGTTTCCCAGTTTGGCGAGCTCGCGGCCGATCTCGGCGGCTTCCTTGAAGACCCGGTTCTCGGCTGTTCCGCCATGCTCAACGAAGGCGCCATGAAGCTTCTCTTGGGCCCCCCGGCCACGACGCCACTGAAAGTACATCACCGTCTCGGCCCCGTGTGCGATCGCTTGATACGACTGGAGCCTCAGGACTCCCGGCCCTTTCAGGCGGTTGTAAGGCATCCAGTTCTGCTGAGACGGGCTCTGTTCCATCAGCATGAATGGTTGACCTTCCTTGATTCCACGCATCATGGCGTGGCTGAAAGCAACCTGAGATGGAGACCAGGCCAAGGGCGGGTAACTGTCCCAGGAAACGATATCAAGCTCGGGCGCCCACCGGTGGTAGTCGAGGTTGAAAAACGTACCCATGAAGTTGGTCGTCACGGGAAGGTTGGGCGTGATGCTCCGCAGCACGTCGGCCTCGGCCTTGTAGCAGCCGAGCAAACTCTCGGTTTGAAATCGCTGGTAGTCGATCCGGATCGACTGCATGCTCATCTCGCCGTTCGCATAGGGCGGATCGACTTGGGACCAGTCGGTAAAGGTATGTCCCCAGAATGCGGCGTACCAACGCCGGTTCAACTCGGCGAGCGACCCGTACCGAGCCTGTAGCCACTCGCGAAACGCTCGCGCGCAGAGGTCGCAGTAACAGTGGGTTCCGTACTCGTTGTTGACGTGCCACACCCGCAGTCCCGGATAGTCCTTGTATCGATCCGCCAGCTTGCCGGCAAGACGCGTCGATAGTCGTCGGTAATTCGGAGAGTGCGGGCAAAAGGCGTGGCGCTGTCCATGGTGCCTCTTCACGCCGTTCGCGTCGGTGACGAGAACGTCCGGATACGCCTGGTCGAGCCATGCCGGCTGGGAGGCCGTTGCGGTTGCCATGCAGACGTCGATGTCGTTACGTTGGAGGAGATCGAGCAATTCGTCGAACCAATCGAACGCGAAACGTCCCTCTTCCGGCTCGAGGGTCACCCAGCCGAAGACGGGCACGGTCACGATGTTCACTCCAGCCTTCTTCATGAGGGAGACATCCTCGTCCCAGACCTCGCGCGGCCACTGCTCCGGGTTGTAGTCGCAGCCGTAGAAGATTCGCGGAAAAGGAGGCTTCATGCGTCAGGAAAGCATATCTCGTGGTGGTTGGCCGTTGGGAGCTGGCGGGGTCTACGGGACCGGTATGAAATCGTGCAAGGGGGCGAATAAGGTGGCGGCGATGAGGCCGGGGATTGGCCCTGAACAACCTGACCCCAGGCTTCTTTCGCGGTTTTTGTAACAAAGAAGAATTCCTCTCAAAAAATGCGAATATATCGATATACTAAGCGGTGTACGACGACGTATCTGATGCGAAAGAACGCAGTTGAGACCTGGACATCTAGGCCCGGGCAGGCGGTGACGCTTTGCCGGTGACGTTGCGCGACGTCGCATCAAAAGCGGGAGTCTCTCCGGTTGTCGTCTCCCGCGTTCTCCACAACAAGGCGCTATCCATCCGCGTCAGCGAAGCGACTGCCGGCAGGGTACGACAAGCAGCGGAGGAGCTCGGCTACCGCTGCAACATTTTTGCTCGGAACTTCCGGGCCCAGGAAACGAGAACGATCGGCGTCCTCCACGGAGTCGGAACAACCCGGCCCCGGTTCGATCATGGTTCACGCTATTTCGCCGCGCTCATGGACGGAATCATCGAAGGCGCATTCCGACATGGCTATGCCGTCACTCTTTGCCCCAAGCTGTTGGGTACCGACCCGGCAGACGCCATGAGCGATGGACGATTCGATGGCCTCGTTTGGTACAGTTCGGTGACCTCCGACGAGAACATGCAGGCGATCGGGAGCAGCGCGGTTCCGGTAGTTCTCCTTCACGCCAAATCATCCGAATTCGGCGATCGCCACCCATCGGTCATTTGCGATAACCACCAGGGCGTCGGATTGGCCGTCGATTATCTCGTCGGCCTTGGGCACCGGCGAATCGCATTCGCGATCGACGTCCACCCTCTCAATGTCGAATCGCTCGCCCGGCTCGAGGCTTTTCGCTATCACATGGCACGGCATGGATTGAGTTGTGTTCCGGAAGACATCCTCGAAGTCGAATGGTCCCGCGAAACGATCGCCGATTACCTTGATTCGAAACCGCCGCACACGGCGGTGTTCGCCCACAACGATGGCCTTGCCGCCGATTTTATGACGGAAGCTCAGAGGCGGAGTGTCGATGTTCCGGGCGACCTGGCGATCGTGGGGTTCGACTCAACTGGATTTTGCGAGGAACTGCGGCCGACCCTCACGTCCGTCAGTCAACCGCTTGGTGCGATGGGCGCGAAGGCCATCGACATTCTCGTCGACCGGCTCAAAGGTGTTTCCGGAGAGCCACACGAATTCGTATATCCTTGCAGTCTCGATATTCGAGGCTCAACCACGTCACACAAAGAGGTGCAATTAATATGAATCGAAGGGCTTTCACCCTTATTGAACTCCTCGTCGTTATCGCGATCATCGCGATTCTCGCCGCCATTCTGTTCCCGGTCTTCGCGCAAGCCAAGCTCGCCGCCAAAAAGACGTCGTCGCTCAGCAATACGAAGCAATTGGGACTCGGAGTCATCATGTATAACACCGACAGCGACGGTGTATACGACATCGGTTGTCCGGCAGCTTGGTGGTATCCAGGCAACCCGTCTCAGCCCGGCGGCGGTTGGTCGTGGGATATCAGCCCCTACATCAAGAATGCGGGCATCTTCGCCGATCCGACGGACTCGCCCGGAAAGCAGTCGTGGCAGAACTGGTTTAGCGTTCCGCCGACTATCGAGGTCAGCTACGCCTCCAACGGCTACATGAACTGGGTGAATGCGGACAGCCACTGGGAAGTCCTCGGCCTTATGGGAATGAACCAGGGCTACACGCAGCCTCCTCAGTACGGTCCCGGCTGGATGGGCATCGACCGCCGAACGGAGAGCCAGAACGCTCGCCCGGCCGAGACGGTCTTGCTTGCCGCTCGTTACGGTGGTGACGACATCTTTGGCCAAGGCGACATGATGTCGGGCGTTAACTGGTGGGATTACACGGGCGCCGGCCTGATCCCGAACGGAGCCGCTGCCATCAACACTAACTACTATGCTCCTCTCGGCAGCTGGAATGGCGGCGGACAGTGGCTCGTCAATAAGGATCAGCGCATGGGCGCATGCTTGTTCATCTACAACGCGTGCCCAATGGTCTACGCCGACGGACACGCGAAAGCGATCAACCCGATTGCAACGGACCCTGATCCGGTCAATCAGCCCGACAAGAATCAGTGGGACAGCACTCGACAATGACATTAGTCAAGCGACGGAATCTGTTCTTGCTCATCGGCGCGATCGTCGTTCTGGGCTGTGGCTCGGCTTCGGACGTGCCAAAGACAGTGAACGACGCTTACCACAACAAGGACACGGGGGCGCCTCCTCCTGCCGGAGCCATGAATGCTCCAGGCGGAAAGGCGTTCATAGGGCAACCCTCGTCGGTTCCTTTGCCTAACGGCGAAAAGGCGCCCGGTCCGCCACCCGGCGCGACCGCGGGGCCGGCAGGAAACACGACGGGCAAATAGCTCAGAGGAAAGCACGGAATAAGGCGCTTCGGCGCCTTGCCGTGCTTTTTCATTTCCGCGCCTGAGTCTTAGAAGGTCGATTCGGCCAGGGGCTTTGCCTAGGAGATGCCCTTGGTGGCGGCGCTAAGCATCGCCTCCGCGAAACGGTCAACTTCGGCAATGGTCGAGTAAACCTGCGGACTAACCCGGAGTCCATGGAACTGCGGGTGTTCGATTCCGGTCACGACGATCCGGTGTTTGGTCTCCAGCCATGCGCCGAGATCGGCGACTTTGATTCCTTCGATCTCGACCGTGCAGAAAGCGCAAGAGAAGTCTTCATGGAGATTCGTGTGGAAGCGAACGTTTTTGAGATCGCGCAGCCGGTTCGTCCACCGCGACTTCAAGTAGCGAAGACGCGCGGCCTTCCTCTCCCCGCCCAGCATTTCGTGGAAGGTTAGCGCCTCGCCGATGGCGTTATGAACGGCCGCCTGGTGCGTGCCAATCTCCTCGAACTTGCGAATGTCGTCGTCCTGGCCGGGCGGTTGGTCGCTTTTCTTGCCCGGATTCGAAGGCATGAGCGGCCATAGGCCCTCGATCAACGGTTTCCGGACATAAAGCAGGCCGGTTCCAATAGGAGCCATGAGCCACTTATGAAGCGATGTCCCAAAGTAGTCGCAATCGAGCCCGTCGCGCGTGAACGGGAAGTGAGCGAACGCATGGGCGCCATCGACGACAACCGGGACACCGTGCCGCTTGCCGAGGTCGCAGACATCGCGCACGGGATTGATCTGCCCGGTCATGAACACGACTTGCGAAACCAGGATGATTTTCGTCCGAGGCGTGATCCCCCTTTCGAAGGCGTCCACGACTTCCTTATGACTCGCCGGAGCGGGCGGGACGTCGACTTGTACCATCTTGATGCCTTCGCGGCGTACCCTTTGCTTGATCCCGTTGATCATCCTGGGATAGTCCTGCGAGGAAGTCAGGATCTCGTCGCCGGGGCTCATTGGGAGCCCAAAGAGGCAGGTCAGGAGTGACTCACTGGCGTTTCTCGTGATCGCAATTTCCTCGGGGTCCGTTCCGAAAAGTGTCGCGAGACGCTTGCGGACGCCCTCGATTTCCGGCTCTAGGGTCCGCCACATATAGATGCTAGGCCCCTGGTTTCCGAATTCGATTTGACGCTTCAGGCACTCAGCGACGATTCGAGGGGATGGCGAGCAACCTCCATTGTTGAAGTTCACGAGGTTGGCGTCTAAGGAGAATGCTTGGCGGACCCCCATCCAGAAATCCTCGTCCTCGGCGGTCGCGTTTGGGTCGGAGACGACACGGCTTACGTGCCTCTCTAGCATGGCGAGCGCGGAATTGCGGAACGCCGCGGCCGCGCCGGCAGCGAAGAACAGGTCTCGCCGGGTGATCATCAGGCTACAGACGCAGTATGCGCCTTCATTGACTCGAATTGAAGCCGGGCCCCCTGGGAGGAGCGAAGCTTCTGGCCATCACTTCCTCTTCAAGCGATCCCCCGAGCGGTGGCCTCATAACGAAGTCGGCTGCCATGCGGTTACTCGTCTTCGAACACGAGGG
>CAZNUL010000066.1:0-21358 GCA_964576205.1 uncultured Fimbriimonadaceae bacterium
CACCCACTCCGCCAGGGGATCGTGGTCACTACGATCGACCGAGGCTGGAATGAGCGATAGATCATCCGAGGTCCAAGCCACATCCGGCGAGTTGGCGCGGCGCGACGCAGTGATTGCGAGGGCGATTGATTTCATTCGCTCGAACCAAAGAATCAAGCTACAAGTCGGGCCGGCACAGGATGGCGTAGGCCAGGACTTTGCGCTCCAGTCGGTCGACAACGATTTTTCCGGTTCGCTCGGCCCTTACCGGTATCAGATCGACGGTGAAGACGACCTTCTACACCTGATCGTCGTCAGAGCCGACGGCAGGATCCTGACGCCCGAGGATGGCCGATCCGTCGCCGGCTTCGTATTCGTAGGAGTTCCTCCGGCCGTGATTTGGCTCAAGCCGGGCGTATTCAGCCAGCACTTCTACATCGGGCATGACGAGCTGTTGTCTTCCCCTCCCGCTCCGGAACCCTCCCCTAGCCCCTCCCGGAGCGGGAGCGGAACGTAACGATGAAACTCCGGCTACACTTCGCGCCGGTACTCGAGCGCGCTCAGAAGCGTTGCCGAGTCGGCGTAGTCGAGCTCGCCGCCGACCGGCATTCCATGGGCCAGCCTTGTCACCTTGATTCCAATCGGTTTCAGGAGCTTTGCCAAGTAGAGGGCGGTCGCGTCACCCTCAATCGGTGGATTCGTGGCCAGAATGCCTTCGTGAACGTCCTCGCGCAGCCGCTCGAGCAGCTCCTTTACTCTCAGCTGCTCTGGACCAACTCCGTCCATCGGGCTCAATAGCCCATGAAGCACGTGGTAGGCGCCTCGATACTCGTTAACTCGCTCCAGGGCCGCAATGTCCCGCGGTTCGGCGACCACACAAATCGTCGCGAGGTCCCGACGTGGGTCTGAGCAGATCTCGCAGTATTCGCGCTCGCTGACGTTCTGGCATTTGGCGCAGAATCGGAGCTTCTCCTTCGCGTTCTGAATCGCCGATGCCAAGCGACCCGCTTCGGCGTCGCTGACTCGAAGGAGGTGGTATGCGAGTCGTTGCGCGGACTTTGGACCGACCCCGGGTAGCCGTTCGAGCTCCGCGATCAGTTCGGCCAGGGGTCGAGCGAATAGCACCGGCTCAGGTTACCGTAGGGGCAGGGGTGGCCTGACTGCCCATGCCCTACGCCGCTTTTCCAATCAGTTCCGCAACGGCTTGCCGTGCTCGAGCATGTGGCGGATTCTTGCCTGCGTCAGCGCTTTCGCACAGAGAGCGATGAACTCGCGCCGCTCAACGTCGAGGGCGTCGTCGTAGGTCGCAGTCTTCGAGAACACCGCTTTGATCGCCTCGCCAATCTGCCGGTCGTAGTCCGACAGCCCTTGCCGCTTGCACGCCTCGTCCTGCGCTCGGTCGATCATGCCGGTGATCGGCCCTTCCGGTCTTTGAAATGCGGGCTTGGACCAGGGCTTGGACGCCAAAACAAGCCTCTTCGCCTCGGCAAGAAGTCGATCCGGATGATAGACGGTGACGTCCGAAGGACGAAGAAACCCGAGTGCTCGGGCGGCGTCGGGATTCGGGGCAACAGCGCCTTCCATCAGACTAACCGCGACTTCCGCCAGCCTGCGAACGCTGTGCTGATTGTACAGACGCATGAGCGCGGTACCCCTTCCACCGGGGATCAGGCCCACCTTCGCCTCTGGAAAACCGATGTTCGCCTCCGGATGGCTGGCAATGACTTCGCAGCCAAGGGCGAGCTCGAGGCCTGCGCCGAGGCAGTGGCCAAAAACGGCGGCCACGCAACGCTTCCTCTCCAGTACCTCGCTGAGACGCTGCAGGCCCGTGAGCTCGCGGTCGATGCTCGGAAAGTCCTCCGTCTCGATGGCCTTCGCAAAGTACGTCAAGTCGAACCCCGCGGAAAAAGATCGAGCTTCGCTGGTCAACACGAAGTGATCGAAGTTTCCGGAAAGCAACTCGGTCAGCTCGTCGATCAGGGGCGGGCTGATCGTGCCCATTTTCGTCTTGATGCTGATGGCGGTAACGCCGTCCGCCATGTCCCGCAAGACGTAGGTGTCGGCCTCCTTTACAATCGGATATGAGGAGAGCGGGACATATGCGGGCTCAGTGGGAATCGGAGTGTAAGCGCCTTTGAAGTTCAACACCTTGCCCGACGAGTAAAAGGTCTTTGCCGCCTTGATTTCGAGTCGCTCGTGTCCGATCGCGTCGATCATCGCAAACGGTCCTATCTCCCAGCCGAAGCCCCACATCATGACTCGATCGAAATCAAGCACGCTGTGGCTGATCTCCTCTTTGAGGTAGTCCGCATAGCGAAGCACAGGGATTAGGTGGCCTCGGAGGAACTCGCCGGCCTCGTCGCGGAGATCGAGAGCGGCCTTCAGCCGTTCCGCCAACGCCAGTTTCGAAAGTTCCTTGATCGACGGGATATCGGACTCGACCTTGTTGCGGTACGCAAGGGTTTGGAGATCGAGAACGAGCATCTCCCGGCCCTCGCGTCGATAGTAGCCTTGGCCGGCCTTGTCTCCGATCCAACCTCGGCCGATCAGGTGTTGAATCGATCGCGGCCTCGAGAAGTTCTCCAGGTGGGGATCCGTCTGGCATCTTTCCGTCAGATTCGCCGCGATGTCGACCATGATGTCGAGCCCAACGATGTCGTTAAGCCTGAAACTTCCGCTTCGCGGCCGGCCGATAAACGTCCCGGTGATCTCATCGGCCTGCTCCACGCTGAGGTGCAACCGCTCCGCTACGTGGGTTGCCTGAAACATCGACCACATGCCGAACCGGTTGGCGATGAATCCGGGAGTGTCCTTGGCGACGACGACGCGCCGGGCAACCCGGTCTTCGAGAAATGCCGTCATCGCGGCAATAACGCCGGCGTCAGTGTGGGCCGTGGGAATCAGCTCGAGAAGCTTGAGGTAGCGAGGAGGATTGAAGAAATGCGTCCCAAGAAACCTGTCTCTAAGGCTGGCATTCAGCCCTTCGACAAGCTTTGATATCTCCAGGCCGCTCGTATTGGTCGAAACCATGGCATCCGGCCGGATCAGGTCTTGAATATCCGCGAGGAGCTTCCTCTTCGCATCCATCTTCTCGATGATCGCCTCGCAGACCCAATCGGCGTCCCGCACCCACGCGAGGTTCTCCTCCATGGTCCCAAGGCGCACTTCAGCGGCCCGCTCGTGGACGTAGAAGTGCGGCGGCCGGGCCGCCTTGGCGCGGTCGAAGCCTTCCTGGACGCTTTCTCGCGTGAGGTCGACGAGCGAGACTTGGAACCCGATGTTCGCGAGATGGGCCGCGATGCCGCCGCCCATCGTCCCCGCCCCAATCACGCATACTTTCTTCGCCGACGCCCAGCCGGAAGTGTCAACCATCTTGGATCAGCATACCGGTCGTAGCGATGCGATGGGCAGTTGCGCGGATGGGTCACTGGATGCCGAAACCGCTTTCGACTCACGCACCGGCTCACCGGCTCACCGACCCACCCGCTCACCGACTCACTGCCTCACCTCTATCACTTCTTCCAATGGGCCCCTACGGCGTTATCGTGCGAAGTAGAGGCTGGAGTGAGCCTTGCACCCCGGGTTGAATGCTGCTCCGCACGCGGGGCAGCGGGAGTTGCATCCCAGATACTCGTGGATCTTTAGCTCCGTCCCGCACGCGCCGCAGAGCACCGCTTTCTCGTCGAACTCGGACTCCGGCCACACCGAAGCCGAATGACCGGCCAGCGCCTCGTGGCACCGATGGCACGGGAAGTAGGTATCGCAGCATTTGAATCGGATTGCGACAATGTCCAGCTCCGAGTGGTAATGGGCGCATTCACTCTTTGGTCCCACATCCGAACCGAGGATCCTCTTGCCGAATATGATCCGTTCCACCGCACTCATTTTGGCGGACCGAGGGGCAAGACGCGCAGTGCCTGTAGCCGTCTGTAGCCGTCGCGGCAGCGACGCATCGTGGCCTGTAGCCGTCGCGGCAGCGACGCATCTTGCGACCAGGTCCCGGGACCGGACCGCACGCATCCGTGCCGATGCCATTGTCGATTCATACAACCCAGGGCGAGTCCCGTCCGTAACTACTAGAGCCAATGGCACATATAGGCGATTTCCAAATGCCGCAGATCTCGGAGCGGGAACGGCGCCGGGCAATTCGATGGGGAGTCTCGATCTTCGGGACGACCTTCCTTGTCATCATGATCATGGCGGGAGTCTCGCCGTACGTGGATTACCTCTGGTACGTCCATGACGCTGGCCACCCCCAGGTCTTCACAATCTCCTATGAAACTCGCGGCATTCTGTTTGTGCCGGCATTCTTCGCTACCTGGGCGCTCCTCCATTTCTCTCTTAAGCGGGCCCTAAGGCTGAGCCTGGTCTACCTCGATAACCCAACGACGACGGGACAAGTCCTGGTTTCGAACGCGCTTCATTTCGTGCAAGACCGAGGCTGGAATCTGGTTCGGATTCTCGCTCCGGTCCTTGCGTTCTTTAGCGCGACCGGCTTCTCGAATGAGTGGAACACCTATCTGTTAGCCCGGCACGCCCAGCCATTCGGGAAGACCGATCCGCTTTTCGGGCTGAACCTCAGTTTCTTCGTGTTCACTTTGCCCTGGTATCGGGCTCTCGTGAACTATGCATTCAGCGCATTTCTGCTAACGACGGTCTTGACGATTGCCATCTATGCAGGACTTCAACTATTGGCGGCGATGGCACGGATTGAGCTTGGCAGACCAAATATCCGGTTGCATATCTGTCTGCTCGTCGGCCTGACTCTGCTGATCCTCGGCCTCCAGGTCTTCCTGAAAACATACGAGTTCGGACTTGCGTCGGGAACGCAGTTTACGGGCGCGGGCTACTCGGCGAGTCTACGGCTCGTGACCGAGCGGGGCGCCGCGATCCTGACTTTCCTGCTCGGCCTAGGCACGATCGTCTTTGCTCGAACGAGTTGGGTTTACGATCTCGCGGTGAAGGGCGGCGTGGGATTGGTCGTCCTATCCGTTCTGGGCGTCGGCGTATTGCCTGCCCTTGTCCAGTCGCTCAAGGTCGAGCCAAACAAGCTTGAGGTCGAAGCGCCGTATGCTGCGCGGGCGATCCAGATGACTCGATATGCCTACGGCCTCGATAAGATCGCGGCTCGCGATTTTCCCGTCCAAAACACCCCGACGCCAAAAGACGTTCAGGAAAGCCAGGCGACGATCGACAACATGAGGCTCTGGGATCCCGACATCATCCGGGAATCGAGCGAGTTTCAGGAGTCCCTGAAGAAATACTATCAGTTCACCGATGTCTCGGTGGATCGCTATAACGTCGGCGGCAAGACCACCGCCGTCATGATCGCACCGAGAGACATCAACCTTGATGGCCTCCAGACTCGAGGTTGGGTTTACGACCGCCTTCAGTACACGCACGGCTACGGCGTCATCATGACGGCCGTCAACAGCGAGCTTCCCGACGGCGAGCCGAAGTACATCGTGAAGGACATTCCCCCGGTATCTCCTCCGGAGCTTCCCGTGAAGGAGCCGGGAATCTACTATTCGGACTATCGGGACCCCAACGGCAACGTAACCGACGAGTACGCGCTCGTCGATTCCAAGCAGGTTGAGTTCGACTACCCGGCCCAGGATCAGCCGCAGAATACGCGCTGGAAGGGGACCGGAGGAATTCCCATTGGAGGCATTTTCCGCCACCTTGCCCTTGCGATTTCCCTCGGCGACTGGAATCTGCTGGTGTCGCCCAATATCACGGGCGATACCCGGCTGCTGATGAGGAGGAATGTCGTCGACCGATGCCAGCGGATCTATCGCTTCCTCAACTTCGATGCCGAGCCCTACATCGTGCTCGTGGACGGCAAGATCTATTGGATGCTCGACGGCTACACGACGACCGACCAAATGCCATACAGCGATCTCTCGGCAACCAGCGAGTCGCCGCTGAACTACATCAGAAACTCGGTTAAGGTCGTGGTGGACGCCTACACGGGTCAGACCACAGCCTATGCGATCGACACGACCGATCCGATCCTCGCGACCTATCGCGGCATCTACCCCGGACTGGTCCGCGATGGCTCCGAACTGCCGGCCGGCATCAAGGCTCATTTCCGCTATCCCAAGGACATGTTCCGGTTGCAATCCGGCGAGCTGACGCTTTATCACGTGACCGATCCCGTGCAGTTCTTGAACGGTAACGACGCATGGGATATGCCTCAAGAGAAGGGACTCAGCGGGGCGAGGACGCTCATGAAGCCCTACTATGTTGAGATGAAGCTTCCCGCTGAGCCGGCCGACGGCTTTATCCTCATGCTTCCGTTTACGCCTCGCCAAAAGGCGAACATGAGTGGCTGGCTAGCCGCCCATTGCGATCCCGATCGGTACGGCGAAATGGTGCTGTATAACTTTTCGAAGGGTGCTAACGTTTCGGGTGCGGAGCAAGCCGAATCGATGTTCGAGAGCAATCCCGATGTCAGCGCGACCCGCCTGCAGCTTCAAGGCGGCGGCGGCACTCAGGTCATCGTGGGCAACATGCTCGTCATCCCGATCGGAGACAGCGTGATGTACGCGGAGAGCCTGTTCTCCCGTAGCGGCACGAGCGGCTTGGCGGCCGCGCCCCAGCTTAGGAAGGTCGTTCTCGGGGTCAACGGCAGGATCGTCATCGGCGACACCTATCAGGAGGCGTTGGGCAAGCTGTTCCCATCCTCTGGCGCCGCGCCTCAACCAGTGACTCCCACGACGCCGCAATCCGGGCCCGCTACTGCCGCTCCGAGGCTAAGCGGGGCGAGGGAAGTGCTCGGCCTCCTCGATCAGGCGGACGCGGCTCTCCGCTCGGGCGACTTCGCGAAATACGGAGAGTTGCAGAAGCAGGCTCGCGCTAAGCTGCAGCAGCTTGCCGGCAAGTAGCGAGGCGAGAACGCGAACATCACTTCCTCAATTTGATGTTCAGGGTTGTCTTCAGGTCGCGCGTGCTTTGCTTCTTCGTCGCGATCTCGCTGACCACGCTGTGGGCGTCCGCGCCGATTCCCACCGCAGTAAATACGCCTAGCTGCCGGTCGAAGGTCGCCGTGCCCTTGCCATGCACATCGGTCTTGACTCGCGAGGCCGCGTCCTTTTCTTCCTTGGTAATTTCCTTGCCCTCGGTCTCCATCACTTCGTAGGACTGCGTCATCGCGACGTCGAATTCGACGGCGACATCCGAAACTTTTGTCGGGGTGACCGTGTATTGGACGTCGCTGTCGCCGAAGGCTCGCTTGAACGTGTACGCTTTGCCGACTTCGGCCCCCTGCTCGGGCAATTGAAGGGGCAGGTAAGTGATGTCCGGGAAGCGCTTGATGTCGAGTCCGGGGAGTTTCACGGGGAGGGTGAGATCGGGCGCGTTCGTCTTCAGGGTCGCCCCGAACGGCGTGATGCTGATCGTCGTTGGCGGGAAAAACGCCTTGGCCGAGTCGATGGTGACGATGTTCAAAGGCGAACCATCGAGAATCACGTGGATGTCTTCGAGGGCGCCCAGGACCTGCGTGGTTCCGTCGGTGGCGGGCGCAAGACCCTTCGCCGTCACCACCAAATCCACCTCGACCTTGCCGTCGTGACCTCCGAGTAGAGGCACATACCCGTCGAACACGGTAACGACGTCGTAGGTGCGCTTGACATCGAGGGGGAACGAGTACGCGAGGTTGACGGCCGCGGTCGCGGCGAGGAGCGCGATCATATGGCCATTCTACGGCTTATGGCCACTTGGGCGTTACTTGTCCATCGCCGTTCAGGCGCTTGTTTGCAGCTCACTCAACGACGCAAAGCTGGGTTGGCCGTCGATTCATAATGGAGTGAAGATGGCTGCTTTTCTGGCCCGGACCGACACGTTCCGGCGACTTTCAGAGTCGCTCCCCGTCATCGGCTCGGGAAGCGATCTGGACGATCAAACGAGATCGGTCCTGCGTCTGATCTTCGACCGGGAGCCCCTTTCCAGGTTGCAGGCTCTTGCCGAAGATCCTTGGAATTGCCCCAACTGCGGCGCGCCTTGCCAGTCGGAGCGAAGCCCCTATTGCGGGCCCGTCTGCCGCGAAATGGCCGCGCTCGTGCGGCGATTTCGCGCTGCGATCGCGGACGAATCGATCCTTGAGAAAGAGCGCCAGATCATGATCGGACAAGCGCTCTGGAGCTTCCTCGGCGGAGGCTTTCCCCGTCGCCAGCAGCTGGTCCCGGAGAAGACACTTGCCAAGATCATTGCCAAAGCCGGGGGTAAGTGCGAGGTTTGCGGCGCTCCCGCAACCGAGATCGATCACATTGGAACCGCGTGAAACCGGCCGAGCAATTTGCGAGCCGTGTGCTCGCAGTGCAATCGGGCGAGATTAATCCAAGTGGTCGGTCAAATCGACCAGGCGTCCGAGTTCATTTGCGATGAGATCGCTCAACGCGTAAAGTCCGAGGGAACGATTCGCTCCTGTGACGATCCCGTGCTGTGGGATTGGCGAGCTTATGTCGGCCGTCGTAAGGCCGCACGCCCTATCAAGTCAGAGCGAAATCGCGGACGTGCCACTTAAGGTTCAGTTGGCCCTGCCATTCTTCGACGGCCGGACGGAACAGCACGTCGGCATGGACTCCGGGCTCGAGTTGAGCGAGCCTCTCGCCGATTCCAAAACCGGCCGCGGTAATCGCCCTGCCGCTCCCATTGCGCAGCGTTAGCATTCCGTGCTCGGGGTTCTTCGTCGGCTTGATCTTGGCGAAAGTCATGTTTCGGGCCAGGAAGATCGGGGTCGGATTCGCCATACCGAACGGTTCCATCGCCTTCAGCTCATCGACGCTCTTGAAGGTGATTTCGGAGGCCTCGACCTCGAGGTCGACAGCCCTGACTACCTTGAAGTCCTCCTCGGTTAGGAACTGGCCTCCGTATTCGTGAAGAACGCTCGCGATCGCGTCGAGTTGATCATATTCGAACGAGCAACCGGCCGCCATCGAGTGGCCGCCCCCGGTCATCAGATGGCTGAGGTCGCCGAGGGCTTGCGCGAGATTGAATTTAGGAATGCTCCGCCCGGATGCCTTGCCCCGCCCGTCCTCGGAGCGCGTGGCGACGAACGCGGGACGGCCGAACGTCTCGACGAGACGGCCCGCGACGATTCCCACGACGCCGGCATGCCAGCTCTCGTGGCCGACCAAAATCACGTTGTTCTTGTCCTGACCCTTCTCAAGCACCATCGCGATCGCTTCGTCGACGATGCGATTCTGTTCGGCTCGCCGTTCCGAGTTGATCACGTCGATCTGCTTGGCGAGCTGAATCGCCTTAAGCTCATCGTTTTCCAGTAGAAGGTCTAAAGCGAGCGCTGCGTCGTCGATCCGGCCGGCGGCGTTGATGCGCGGGCCGATGACGAATCCGACGTGATGGGCTGTCACAGGCCCAACGATCTCGGCGACCCGCTTCAAGGCCTGGATTCCCGCCTTTCGAGAATCGGTCAGACGCTCGAGGCCGAACTTAGAGATGATCCGGTTCTCGCCCTGAAGTGGCATGACGTCGGCGATCGTGCCGAGTGCAGCGAGGTCAAGGTAAGCACGATAAAACTGCTCGGTCTTCCAGCCGATCTCCTCGGTTAGGCCGGCGCAAAGTTTCAAGACGACTCCGGCCCCGCTGAGCTCGGTAAACGGGTATTTCGAATCCGAACGGTGAGGGTTCACGACGGCCAGCGCGTGGGGTAGCTCATGGTGGACCGCATGGTGGTCGGTAACGACGACCCGGAGTCCGGCCTCGTTGGCGGCATTGACTTGCTCGAACGCGCTGATGCCGCAGTCGCAGGTGAGGAAGAGCTTCGCTCCGGACGCCACTGCCGCCTCGACTGCCGACGCATGAATGCCATAACCTTCTTTCATGCGGTGCGGCACGTGGGTCACGACCTTGCAGCCGATCTTCCGCAAGAAGCGGTCGAAAATCGAGGCGCTCGTCACGCCATCGACGTCGTAGTCGCCGTGGACGAAGATGGTCTCACCCCTGTCGCGCGCTCCCAGGATCTCGGTCTTAGCGGCCTCATAGTCGGGGAGAAGCTTCGGATCGTGGAGATCCTCGATACGCGGATGCAGGAATCGGTAGGCCTCCTCAGGATCGGTCCACTTGCGCTGGACAAGGAGGGCCGCAACGAGCGAGGAGACGCCCAGCTCGACCTGAAGCCTCTGCTCCGCTGCCGGGTTTCGTTCGGGAACGATCCATTGCTCGATACGCGATTCCACGATCATGTGACGACCACTCTTTGAGGTCCATTAGAGGATACGAGGGGCGACGAAACTTGGGAGCGAGATCGACGCGTTTCCCGCCTTTCAGTGCAGCTTGACCAAATCAACCTTGCTAACGCCGAAGTTCGGATCGGAATAGACCGTATGAATTCGCGCTCCGTCCGTCGCCAGTTCCATTTGGGGAGTCTTTTGCTTCGTGTCGGTCATGACCACCTTGACTTTGCGCCCGGTGACGATCCAGCCGCCAGTGCCTTCCGCCGGCGGATTGCCGCCCTTGATAACCACCGAACGATCCGCTTTGAACGTGATCGTCATCGTCTTCAATGCCGCCGCCAGCTTCCGCTGCATGTTGGCGACGAAGCGCCTCGCGTCACTTCCATGAATCGGATCGTCGAGCGTCTTTTGACCCTTGGCGTTGACTTCGAGTTTCATGGTCGCCACGTCATAGGCCCAAGAGCCGACAAGCTGTTGAGCAGGGCTGAGAGCGTGGTGGACCGAGGTTGAGTGCGAGTGAGCAGACTTTTGGGCCGGCACAACGCAGATCAGGCAGAAGGCGATCATGGGCAGCGAAAGGAACGTGAGGCGGAGTCCCTTGAGCAACTCATGAATCGCCGGTCTTTGAACCACGTTGTGCCTTACAGCTTCTCGACCTGATCGAACTTAAGCTCAACCGGCGTATCCCGGCCGAAGATGTTGATGAGAACCTTGAGCGTTTCCTTCTCGGGGTTGACCTCTTCGATCTTGCCGCTGAAGTCGCTGAATGGCCCCTCGACCACCCGGATCGCATCGCTCTTTTGCCACGAGATCTTCGGCGCTTCCTTCGAGGCTTCGAGATTCTGCATGATGCGCCGGACCTCGTACTCTTCGAGCGGAACTGGTTTGTTGCCGCTTTGAACGAACCCGGTCACGCCGCTCGTCGACTTGACGAGCTTGTAGGTGTCGTCCGTCATCTGCATCTGGACGAGGATGTACCCGGGAAACACCTTGCGGTCCATCTCATACCGCTTCCCATTGCGCGTCTGAAGCTCTTTTTCCGTCGGGATCAGGATTTCGTAGATATCGAATCCCCAGTAGCCTTCGACTTGTGCTCGTCTGGTCAGCACTTCTCTGACCTTGTTCTCGTGTCCAGCGATCGTATGGACCGCGTACCAGCTCTTCGGCATTTCTAAATGTGTCCCTTGGTGACGATTGCGACCAATCCGTCGGAAACCCACCCCATCAAACTCAACATGACAGCGATGATGACCACCAGTGAGATCACGACTACGGTCAGCCGGCTCGTCTCCTTGCGCGTAGGCCAGGTCACTTTCTTCATCTCACGGCTTGTGTCCGTGAGGAAGCCCTTGATGCCCCGCTTGAACTTCGGAGTCGCGATCGCGCCACCTAGTTTAGGCTTATCTTGGCTGTCATCTTTGTTGCTCATGACGTAATGATCCGTCGGCTTTTACCGTGGGGATGCGTCATTGTACCACGGCGTTTTCACCCGTTGCCCCCGATCTTCCCAGATGCCGCGAACGATGCCCCGCGATAGGTCCGAACACGACAAATCTGAGCGTTCACGCGAGCATGCATGCCTTTAGTAGCAAAAGAAGCGCAATTGTTGCATGGAGGGCTTACAAGCCGGCATCGGAACGGCTACAGTAGCACGCGGGGAAATAGAGCACAGCACTCTATGACGAGTACTGTACAGGAGAACATGGCCAGCGCGGGACCCTATAGTGAGTTGGAGTATTTGATCCTTGCCATGGTGGGCGAAGGGGTCAATTCCGGTTATGCGATGCGCAAAGAGATGAACCGGATGCGCGGCGGCCGATGGAGTGCGGAGAGCGGATCGGTTTACAGAGTTCTTCGCCGCCTCGAACAGGACGGTCTCGTCCTGGAAGCTCGCAAAGTCGGCGTTCCTAACCGAGAGCGAACGGAATACGAGCTGACGTCCCAGGGCGAGGCGCTCCTGACGAGCTGGCTCACCTTTCCGCCGGATCGCTCCGAAATGGCATTCCTGGTCGATCCTCTGCGCACGCGCTGTTACTTCCTTTTTAGGTTGAAGCCGGCAGAACAGATCCGGGTCGTGAAGGGGTGGCTTCAGGAAAGCAAGATGTTCATTCAGGACCTGCAGAACGATGTCGACCTGATCGCCGCGCAGGGAACGTCCGGGCCAAAAGTTGTGGCTTACCAAAACCTGCTTCATCTGGGGCAGGCTCGCCACGAGTGGCTCCGCAAGCTGCTTCATTCGCTGCGGACGCAGGCTGGGGCAGCCGTGGCCATTCCGAACGCGATCGTCGAAGATTCGCTCGCTAGCGTTTAACCGGCGTTATCGTGAGATAGCGACGATCTTGAACTTCTTCTTGCCGTCGGGAGTTTCGCACTCGACCGTCTCACCTTCGCTGTGACCGAGAAGGGCCGTGCCCATCGGGGACTCGTTGCTGATCAGGTCGCGGCTGGGATTCGCTTCGACGCTCGTGACCACTCGCACGACGAATTCGTCGCCGTACTCCTGATCGCCCACCGTGACCAGGGAGCCAAGGCCGACGTGGTCGGTGGGAATTGACGCGCTATCGAGGATGTGGGCATTGCCGAAAATCGTTTTTAGTTCGGCGATCCGGCCCTCCACCATCGCTTGTTCGAATTTGACTTCGTCGAGCTCGCTGTTGTCCTCGCTGAACTCGCCGTGCTGCAGGCTCTCGCGGATCCGCTCCGCGATTTCGGGGCGCTTTACCGTGGTGAGATGCTCCAACTCATGTTGGAGAGCGGTATAGCCCTCGGGTGTTAGGGCTACTCCTCCAGTCGTCTCGGCTGCAGCCAATTGTGGGTCGTTCATTCCTATCTCGATGTCTTCCTTATTTCAGAATCCCGGCAGTATAGCAGGAAACATTTCCTGTAAGCGTTAAACCTAGGGCCATCATTGGCATGTCCAGAACTAAGCTTTAGTCGGACCATACGTCAACTAAGGTTCGCCTTAGTTCGAACGGATACGGCGGCGAAAAGTTCCTGCCGTCTGGGACCCGGCGTCGGATTCGCCTGTCGCCCAAAGTGAGCCCGAAGGGCTGTAGCCGTCGCGGCAGCGGCGCCCCAAAGCCGTAGCCGTCGCGGCAGCGACGCCCCCAAAGCTGTAGTGAGCCCGAAGGGCTGTAGCCGTCGCGGCAGCGACGCCCCAAAAGCCGTACCGTCGCGGCAGCGATGCCCCAAAGCTGTAGCCGTCGCGGCAGCTGTAGTGAGCCCGAAGGGCTGTAGCCGTCGCGATAGCGACGCATTTGGGTGTAGTGAGCCCGTAGGGCTGTAGCCGTCGCGGCAGCGACGCCCCAAAGTGGCGACCCAGGCCCAACTGGCGGTAACTTAGATTTCGAATGAGATCGATCTGGCTCTTGGTAGCGCTCACACCGGCCCTTGCCGGTGCTCAAGCTGGCTCCGGAGTTTGGGACGCCGCCTTTCGATTTGCGATGGATTCGGCCGATGTCGCTTCGGGCAAATCGGTTTTCGAGGTCGCCAAGCCCGATATCATCGTCCAGATCACGAAGCACGCCTTGTCCAACGCCGACCTGTTCGAGGTGACAGCCGTCAAACCGAACTATCCGACGGAGCTCCTGGAAGCCCAGGTGGACAAGATTTGTTCGTACGTCGGCGTGCCCGCCCGGGGAGTAAGGGCAGGAACCGTCGGCATCAGCAACAATCCGGGCCTAGCTTCAACTCGCGCGACTTTTGCCACGAACGGAGTGATCGATCGTGAAAAGGGAGTTCTCCGGGTCGGTCCCATCATCCAGGGCTTTGCCGGTGCGCCCGAGCCCTACACCGTTCATGGGATGATGATCCTTTTCAACGGAGAAAGGCCGAGTCCCTCAGTTCTCCACAGTTACAATACGGCGGGGCTGAGGCTCCAGGCGATCGCGCTGGACAAGCCGCCCGCGGTCGAGTACCGCGTCCAGCTCCTGTCCCAGGATGCGAAGCTCCTTGCCGTTCCGGACTTCCCGCGGGCCTCCGAACAAAAGCCGCCGCAGAGCGCGTCATTGGAGCAGCATAAGGGGTTCGACTGGTTGCTGTGGATTCCGCTTGGAACGGCTGCCCTCGCGGCTGGAATCCTTGTGTATTTTCTGACGTTAAACGCAACCACCAAAACTCGGCGGTGACACCGCTGTCATACTGGGACAAAATTGAGGGCAACTGCGCATCTTGAAGCCGCGAGGCCGACCCATGCGTCACGAGCGTCCGACGACCACCAACCGGTAACCAATATCTAATGGACATCAATAACGCCACGCTTCACGATCTCGTCGAAATCGGCTTCCACGAGCGAGCCTCGGACATTTGCGTCAAAGTTGGAGCGCCTCCGACGATGCGGCAGCACGCCGTTTTCCAGCCGCTGACCGGCGGTCCATGGCCGGTTCTCGATGAGCCTGCCGTTCACCGCCTGATCTACAGCGTCATGTCGGAGAAACAGCAGCGTAAGTTCGAGGATACGCTGGAAATGGACCTTGCCTTTACGGTTAAGGACCTCTGCCGAGTTCGCGCCAATGTTTATTGGCAGCGAGGCACCCCCGGTATCGTTTGCCGAATCATTCCGCTGAAGATCCTTTCGATCGAGGAGCTGGGCCTTCCGCCCGTCCTGAAGGAGTTCACAAAGCACCGGCTCGGTCTAGTTTTGGTGACCGGACCCACCGGCTCCGGTAAGACGACGAGCCTGGCCGCGATGATCGATGTGATCAACCAGAATCGGCCCTGCCACATCGTTACGATCGAGGACCCGCTCGAGTTCGTGCATCAGGACAAGAAGGCGTACGTCACTCAACGTGAAGTTCACATCGACACCCTCGACTTCCAGCCCGCCCTCCGCGCCGTCGTCCGAGAAGCACCCGACGTCATCCTGATCGGAGAAATGCGCGACCCCGAGACGATGCATACGGCACTCCAAGCCGGTGAAACCGGCCACCTTGTTTTCTCGACGGTTCACACCGCTTCGGCTTACGAAACGATGGACCGTATCATCAACATGTTCCCGCCCCACGAGAAGCCGTTCCTTTGTCAGCGGCTTTCTGGCGCGCTTCGCGGCATTATCGCCCAGAAGCTCGTGCCGAGATTGGATGGCCAGGGCCGTGTAGCGGCAACGGAGATTCTGGTGTGCACGCCGACCGTGTCGAAGGCGATCGAGGACGGGCACTTCTCCGACCTTTACCACATGATCAACGAGGGCGGATTCTGGGGCATGCAGACGATGAACCAGAGCCTGATCAAGTACGTAAAGGCGGGCATCATCTCGGAGGAAATCGCGATCAACTACGCGGGCCTTTCTTCCGAGCTGAAACAGATGCTTCGACGGTAGCCCTTGGAGTTCGGCGCTCAAGCGCCGCCAACTCTGGTCATCAGCCCATCAGGCCCGCAGGGAATCGAGCCCGAAGCGCTGTAGCCGTCGCTGGTCATCAGTAGCCCGAAGGGCTGTAGCCGTCGCGGTAGCGACGCCAACTCCGCCTGATGTATCGCGCAGGGCGACTGTAGCCGTCGCGGTAGGGCCGGTCGTGCCCGCCCCGATCAGTCGGGGAGCGAAGCGGATCTCGGGCTTTGTCCTGCGCCGCTCGTCGCGCTGTCAATGCTGCTCGTCATCACGTCACCGGTGCCCATAGAGTGATGACGAAGAGAGTGACGAGCATAGATTCTCGGCACAATCACGGCGTGGGCCGCCTGTCTATCGTCTCTTCCTCTCTTGGCTTTCCTATTCACCTCATCAGGTCATCTGGTCATCAGCCCATCAGGCCCGCAGGGAATCGAGCCCGAAGGGCTGTAGCCGTCGCTGGTCATCAGTAGCCCGAAGGGCTGTAGCCGTCGCGGTAGCGACGCCAACTCCGCTGGTCATCAGCTGTAGCCGTCGCGGCAGCGACGCTTTGGAGCGACGCCAACTCCTGTAGCCCGAAGGGCTGTAGCCGTCGCGGTAGCGACGCCAACTCCGCTGTAGCTGTAGCCGACGCTCCGCTGTAGCCGTCGCGGCAGCGACGCCAACTCCGCCTGATGAATCGCGCAGGGCGACAAGTCCGCGCGCTCCAAAGCGTCGCTGCCGCTACGGGTACAACCCTTCGGGCTAGGCTCGGGGAATTTCCCCCCTCGGCAGGCGCCCCCGGGACGTAAGCGGTAAGCGGTTGTGGTTTGATGGCGTCCCTGGTTTTCGTCATCACTCTATAGGACCAGCCAGTCAGTGATGACGAGAAGTTCATCACCCTATAGCCCCCGGGGTTCGTGATGAACTTCTCGGCGAACGTGGGACGTGGATCGTGGAACATGATCGGATGCCGGATCGCTGCCAAGAGCGCGACGTCCTGCTTCCCAGGTGACCCCACGAATCACGGATCACGTAAAGCGTTTCCAAATTCCCCCGGAATCCACTAGAATGCAGAGGAGAGGTTTTAATGAGCGTTAGCATTGACGCGCTATTGCGCGATCTAGTCGCCCGAGAGGCGAGCGATCTTCACCTGAAAGCGGGAAAGCCGCCCGTCTTTCGCATTCACGGAAAGCTTCACCGGGTCCACGAGTACACGATGACCGTCGAGGAGCACAACAATCTTCTCTACAGCATCCTCAACGAGGAACGGAAGAAGAAGCTCGAAGAGTTCAAGGAACTCGACCTCTCCTACAACGTTCCCGGCGCGGCTCGATTCCGCGTCAACATGTTCTGGCAACGCCAACAGCTTGGAGCCGTCTTCCGCGTCATTCCCTTCAAGATCAGGACGATCGACGATCTGTTCATGCCGCAGGTGTGCAAGCAGCTTGCGATGCTCCCGCGAGGTCTCATCCTGGTAACGGGACCAACCGGGTCAGGGAAGTCGACCTCGCTGGCCGCGATGATCGACCACATCAACATCAACCGCAAGGTCCACGTGATGACCGTCGAGGACCCGATCGAATATGTCCACCAGGACAAGGTCTCGATCATCAATCAACGTGAACTGGGCACCGACACCCACACGTTTTCCGATGCTTTGAAGCACGTGATGCGCCAGAATCCGGACGTAATCCTGGTCGGCGAAATGCGCGACCTTGAAACGATTCAGCTCGCGATCACCGCGGCCGAAACCGGTCACCTCGTGTTCTCAACGCTCCACACGGTCGACGCGGCTCAGACCATCGACCGGATCATCGACGTCTTTAACCCCGACCAGCAGGCCCAGATCAGAACTCAGTTGAGCGTAACCCTCCAAGCGGTTATCTCGCAGACGCTGCTGCCGACAAGAGATGGCAATAGCCGGGTCGCCGCCTTTGAGGTCTTGGTCGCTACCCCTTCGATTCGAACCTTGGTTCGGGAAGGGAAGACGCACCAGCTCTATTTGGATATCCAGACCGGCGCCGAAATCGGCATGCAGACGTTGGATGGCTCGCTCCTCGCCTTGCTCGCGGAGAAGAGGATCGATTACGAACACGCTCTGGCCAAATGCTCTCAGGCACAGGATTTCGTCCGACGGGCTACGAACCGGGGACTCGTGGAGGCGACTGCAAATGCAGCCAATTGATACTCTTCTCAAACGATGCGTCGATATGCAGGGCTCGGACCTTCACTTCAAGGCGGATACGGGCAAGTCCTATGTTCGAGTTCACGGTGACCTCATCCATCTCGACGACGTTCCGCCATTTGACCACGAGGAGTTCAAGAAAGAGCTCTTTTCGATCCTGCGGCCAGACCAAATTCAGCGCTTCGAAACCGGCCTGGAACTTGACTTCGCCTACGAGATCCCGAAAGTTGCCCGATTCCGCGGCAATCTCTATCAACAGAGAAGTCACGTGCAGGCAGCCTTCCGCGTGATTCCGTACACGATCCAGACCATGGAGGACTTGGTCGTCCCGCCGGCCTGCTACGACTTCATCGAACGTCCGCGCGGCCTGGTACTGGTTACCGGCCCCGCCGGCTCTGGCAAGTCCACCTCGCTTGCAGCGATGATCGACCGTATCAACAACGACCAGGCGCAGCACATCGTCACGGTCGAGGACCCTCTCGAGTTCATTCATGACGACAAGATGTCGCACATCAACCAGCGCGAGTTGGACGTCGACACGCTCGCCTTCGCGAACGCCCTAAAGTACGTGCTCAGACAAGACCCGGATGTCATCTTGGTTGGCGAAATGCGGGACCTCGAGACGATCCACCTGGCGATCACCGCGGCGGAAACCGGACATTTGGTGTTCGCGACTCTGCACACGGTGGACGCGGTCCAAACCGTCGATCGTATCGTCGACGTGTTTCCGATGCACCAGCAACAGCAGGTTCGGATGCAGCTATCCGTAAACCTGGTCGGCGTGGTTTCCCAAACGCTCATTAAGCGCAAGGATGGGCGCGGGCGGATCGCGGCCTTCGAGGTGCTCGTTGCGACCAGCGCCGTGCGTAACCTGATCCGCGAGAACAAGACCTACCAGATCAGCTCCCTCATCCAGACCGGTTCGCGGGCGAAAATGCAGACCCTTGACCAATCCCTTGCGACGCTCGTGGAAAAGGGCCTCGTGACTCATGAGGAGGCGAGATCGAGAGCGAAGGATCCGTGGGAATTCGATCGGATGATCCAGCTCGACAAGGAGGCTGCCGACGCGGCCGCCGTTGCAGCCGCTCACAACGCGCCCCGGTTCACGGGCTCGCATGCCAAGGGTCCAACCCTGACCAACGATCCTCTCGCGGCTAAGTCGGACGATGAGCCGGTCGGGCCCGCCCAGTCATCCGGTCCAGTCCGCGGTCAGCCTAACCGGCCGGGGTATAGGAAAGAGTGACTCAGGAACGATGAACGATGAACGATGAACGATGAATGGACTACATCGTTCATCATTCATCAATCATCGATCATCACTCACCTTCCGGCATCGATCCGGCCCTGTTCCAAGAAAATGAAAGGACGGCGCCGACGGCTGATGAGCGGCTCTACGCCGAAGTCGGGGCTCTGGAGTGCGAATCGGGGGGGCGCCTCGAATCGGTTACCGTCGCGTACGAGACCTTCGGAACTCTGAACGAATCGAAGGACAACGCCGTATTGGCCTGTCACGCCCTCTCCGGCGACTCCCACTGCATCGGCTGGTGGGAGCGCATGATCGGGCCCGGGAAGGCGATCGACACCGATCGTTACTTCGTGATCGGAACCAATGCGCTCGGAGGTTGCCAAGGTACTACCGGCCCGGCCAGCCCCGCCTCCGACGGAAAGTTCTATCAGGCTCGATTCCCGGCGGTCACGGTGGGCGACATGGTCGAAGTGCAGTGCCGGTTGCTCGACCACTTGGGGATCGATAGACTCCTTAACGTGTGCGGCGGCAGCATGGGCGGGATGCAGGCGTTAGAGTGGACCGTTCGCAAGCCAAGTCGGGTGCGTTCGGCCTGGGTGACGGCAAGCTGCGCGGCCCACAGTGCGATGCAGATCGGCTTTAACGAGGGCGCCAGACAGGCGGTGATGCGAGATCCGAAATGGCAAGGAGGATTCTACGATTCCGGCGATCCGCCGGTTAACGGACTTTCCGTAGGGCGGATCATCGGCCATCTCAGTTTCTTGAGCGAGCAGGCGTTCGCCGCAAAATTCGGCCGCAGGCTGCAAGACAAAGCCTCGCTCGAATATCTGCTTGCTACCGAGTTCCAGGTCGAGAGCTATCTCAACTACCAAGGCGACAAGTTTGCGAGCCGTTTCGACGCAAATAGCCTTCTGTATCTCACCAAGGCGATTGACTGGTATGAGCTGAAGTCGTTCGAAGGCTCCCAGAGCTCGTACCTGTTCACGAGTTTTTCGACGGACTGGCTTTACCCAACACACCAAAGCGCGGAGCTTCATCAGATGGCGCTTGCGGCAGGCCGTCCGTCGAAGCATTTCGACATCGATTTGCCGATGGGCCATGACGCGTTCCTTCTGGATGGCGAGCATCAGGGCGCTCTCGTGCGGGAGTTCCTGGATACCGTCGTAGGGACGTAGCCGGCGGACCGATGCCTTGCGGTCAGCGACCCGGATGGATCCCTAACTGCCAGAAAACGAAGGCAAGGGTGAGCGAGCGGTGGTCGACTTCCTTGGTCGTCGACTCTCCGCCGGAGTGGCCGGCGGACGTCTCGTAGTGGAGGAGGATCGGCCGGAGCGAGCCGGTAGCCCCCTGGAGCAAAGCCGTCATTTTCCTGGCATGCAACGGGGCGACTCGGGTGTCGCTATCGCCGGTATCGAATAGTACGGCAGGATACTGGACCCCCTGTCTGACATGCTGATAGGGCGAGTATGCAAACAGCCACTTGAACTGGTCCGGGTCCTTCGCCGAGCCGTATTCGGGCACCCACTGGGGGCCCTGGAGGAACAGATCATAACGCAGCATGTCCAGCAGAGGCACGCCACAAAGGACTGCCTGGAATAGCTCTGGCCGTTGGGTCAGTGCCGCTCCCATGAGTAGGCCGCCATTGCTTCCTCCTTCGATTGCTAGCCTCGATGGTTTGGTGACGCCGTTGTTCTCCAGCCATTCCGCTGCACCGATAAAGTCGTCGAACACGTTTTGCTTGTTGCCGAGCATGCCGGCCCTGTGCCATTCTTCTCCAAACTCGCCGCCTCCACGCAGGTTGACATCGACGAAAACGCCGCCATTCTCTGACATGAGGACCGAGACCAGGCTGAAGTAGGGAAGTTCGCTCGCATCGAAGCCACCGTAGCCGGTCATCAGGGTCGGACGGTTTCCGTCGAGCTTAAGGCCGTTGCGATAGACGAGAAACATCGGCACCGGCGTGCCGTCCTTCGACTTGAACCACTTCTGAACGGTGGTTAGCTTGGAGGCGTCCAGACCAGGGATCTTCACCTCATTCCAGAGCTTCCGCGTGTTGGCCGCGACATTCAAGCTGAATATCTGCCGGGGAGTCGTAAATGAGGTGAACGAGAACAATGCCGTGTTGGATGCCCATCGCCCAATCGGCAACGAAGCTTGTCCAATCGCTGGAACCGGCATTTCGCCCAGCTTTACACCAGCCGGGTTGTAGGCCGTGATCTGGGTAGTGACATTGTGCAAGCGCGATACGAACAGCCGGCCGCCAACCAACGTCGCGCTATCGATGCTGTCGCTTCCAGCCGGCACAACCTCGCGAGAGCCTGCCGAAATGTTGGCAAAATCGTAGGCGATGATGTGCTTCTTAGGCGCACCCTTGTCGGTGACGGTATCGAGAGGCTCGGCGCGAGGGACTGGGATGTAAAGGGGTGCGCAAACGGTTACGACCAGGAAAA
>CAZNUL010000067.1:0-21304 GCA_964576205.1 uncultured Fimbriimonadaceae bacterium
GTCGGGCTCGCATTGGGGCTTAGCCCCGGTGGTCAGGATTGACTTGTCGTCGAGGACTGTTAGGTTTGCCCCCTCGGCCTTAGCCTCAGGGTTCGGCGTGTCCCAACCTTCGCGAACTAGCTTCTCCCAGTCCGCCATTTTCGCCATCGCGGCCGGTGTCTTTCCGGTGATCGCGATTTGCGCCCTGACGACCGATCCATCCAGGTCATTCAGTTCCTTCTCCTGTGCAGCCGAAGGAAGCGGCATCGTCGGAGTCATGTCGCGGCCATTGTCTTCAGACTGGTTGAAGAAGGCAAAAAAGCTATAGAAGTCCTTCTGGGTGAAGGGATCGTACTTGTGGTTGTGGCACTGGGCACAGGCCAGCGTCGTGCCGAGCCAAGTGGTTGCGGTGGTATCGATCCGATCGATGACCGCGATCACCCGGAACTCTTCGGGGTCGATGCCGCCTTCGTCGTTGAGCATGCTATTGCGATGGAAACCGGTCGCAACGATTTGGTCGCGTGACGGGTTTGGCAGCAGATCGCCCGCAAGCTGTTCGACCGTGAATTCGTCGAACGGCATGTTTTTATTGAACGCCTGGATCACCCAGTCACGCCAGGGCCACATAACCCGCGGAAGGTCCTTCTCATAGCCGTTGGTGTCGGCGTACCGGGCGAGGTCCATCCAGATCCGTGCCATACGTTCTCCGTAATGTGGCGATGCGAGGAGACGGTCTACATAGCGCTCGTAGGCGTCCGGCTCCTTGTCGGCGAGGAATTGGTCCAAGTCGGTGACCGTGGGAGGTAGGCCGGTGAGGTCGAGGGCGGCTCGACGTGCGAGAGTCTCGCGACTAGCCTCGGGTGAGTGGGTTAAGCCTTCCTTCTCGAGCCGCTGGAGCACAAAGTAATCGATCGGGTTTCGAACCCAGCTCGTATCTTTGATCTTGGGCAGCTTCGGCCGGATGGGCATGGTATAGGCCCAATGCTTGGTTTTGCCGGGCTCAATGAGAACGGCGCCCTGATCGATCCATGCCTTGATCCTCGCGATCGCCTCGTCGGGCAGGGGAGCAAACCCCATTGGCATCCTGGGCTTGCCATCTTGACCGATGAGTCTTCTTACGATGAGGCTCTCCGACGGCTTGAACGGCTCAAAGAGCTTGCCGCTGACGCCGCCTTTGTGGATGGCCTCGACCGAATCGAGCCTGAGGCCTCCGGACTGGACGTCGGGGCCGTGGCAGTTGGCGCACTTGGATTTCAGCAACGGTGCGATGTCGCGGGCGAAATCGACCTTGGTCGTTTGACCAACGGCGGCAAAAGCGAGCCAGGGCAGTGACGCCAAAGTCAGCCGCAGTCCGATCCAAACAAAGCCGCGCCGATTCTTCGTTTTGTTACTCCAGCGCTGATTATACGAGTTGCGTACAGGTGACTTCGGCCTCTCACGAGCTGCCTGCTCAATCTCGATCTTGCTGATATCTCGGCACCGCCCCGTCTCGTGTGAGACCCCGGGTAACGTCGATTGAATGCAGTACCGACCCCTCGGCCGTACCGGCTACGAAGTCTCAACCGTTAGCTTCGGAGCGTGGGCCGTCGGAGGGACGTGGGGGCAGGTGGACGATCAAGAGTCGCTCAAGGCGATGCATCGCGCGATCGACCTTGGGGTCAACTTCATTGACACCGCCGACGTCTACGGCGACGGCCGATCCGAGCGGCTGATCCGCCAGCTCAAGTCCGAGCGAAGCGAGACGATTTTCGTTGCGACCAAGGCAGGCCGACGGCTCAATCCGCATGTTGCAGAGCAATACAATGCGAAGAACCTGGCCGCTTTCATCGAGCGTTCGAGGGCGAACCTCGGAGTGGACACGCTCGACTTGCTTCAACTCCACTGCCCGCCCTCGCCGGTCTACTACGAACCCGGCGTGTTCCACGCTCTCGATGAATTTGTAGAGAAAGGCTGGATTCGGTATTGGGGGGTCAGCGTGGAGAAGGTCGAGGAGGGCCTGAAGGCGATCGACTATCCGAACTGCCAGACTGTGCAGATCATTTACAACATGTTCCGGCAACGGCCGGCGTCGCTGTTTCTCCGGGAGGCTGCAAGGCGTCGGGTTGGGGTCCTTGCCCGCCTGCCCCTGAGTTCTGGGATGTTGACCGGCAAACTCCGGCCGGATTCAGTGTTCGAGGCGGACGATCATCGATCGTTCAATCGCGAAGGAGCAGCCTTCGATCGGGGCGAAACGTTCTCTGGCGTTCCCTACAATGTCGGTTTGGAGGCCGTCGAGGAGTTACGCGGGTTGGTTCCAGAGGGGATGTCGATGGCCCAAATGTCGCTCCGCTGGATCCTGGACGATCCCGGCGTCACGTGCGCGATCCCAGGCGCGAAGCGCCCGGATCAGGTTGAATCCAACTGCTCGGCCGCGGATTTGCCTCCTTTGTCGTCTGACGTCCGTGCGGCAGTCACTCAAGTTTACGATGGTCTCATCCGTCGCCACGTCCACGATCGATGGTGAGCTTGAGGCTCGGTTGGCATGGCCAAAACTGCCGGGATGCTTCGGCCTACTGAACTATGAGAGCGATTCCGCGTTCCAACGACAATCGTTGGTCGCACCATGCTCGATACTCGCACCCATGGATTCGATGTTTCGCCCGCCGGCTTCTTGCCGGCCGTCGAGCGGCGAGTTATCGGCTGGGTTCGAGACAGGATGCATTCGTTCACCCGGTTAAGCCTCGGCGTGGTTTACTTTTGGTTCGGCGTCCTCAAGTTCTTTCCAAACGCCAGCCCAGCCGAGGCGTTGGCGGGGAAGACGCTTCAGCTCCTAAGTTTCGGGCTTCTCCCACCCAGCGTCGGGCTACCCCTCCTCGCGGGCTGGGAGTGCTTCATCGGCGCAGCCCTGTTGGCAAACATCCGGCCGCGTCTGATTGGCTGGATGATGGTCTTCCATCTGCTTGGCACGTTCACACCGTTGATCCTCTTCCCGAACGTCGCTTTCGCCGGATTCGGTGTCCCGACCTTGGTCGGCCAATACATTGCGAAGAACCTTGTGTTGATGGTGGCAGCGCTTACGATCCTGCTCAAAGCCGAGCGCTAGCCCGGTTCATGTTTCTTTAACCGGCGACCATGGGATACTCGCAGAAGCGGAGGATATCCAATGAGACTGATTTGCCTGTCGATCGTTTCCGGCGTTGCCCTGCTTGTTGCGGCTGGAGTTGCCCAACAAGCGTCATCCGAGGGCCCCTACCACGTCCTTAAGACCGCTAAAGTTGGCGGCGACGGTGGCTTCGACTACGTCTACGCGGACTCCGACGGGCGGAAGCTCTATATCGCGCGTGGCGGTCAAACCGCACGGATCACCGCGTTCAATCTCGACACTCTCGAGTCGGCCGGAGAGATCCCGAACACGAACGCCAGAGGAGTTGCAGTGGACGCCAAGTCCCATCACGGTTTTGCATCGAGCAAGCCGGTCGCCATGTGGGATACGAACACGATGGCGCTGATCAAGACCATCGATGTTGATGGAAGGCCCGACGGAATCCTGGATGACCCGGCCGATCAGCGCATCTACGTGTTCAGCCACAGTGCGCCGAACGTGACGGTAATCGATGCGAAAGAAGGCAAAGTACTCGGGACAATCGACTTGGGCGGCGCTCCCGAGCAGGCGGCTTCGGATGGCAAGGGACGCCTCTACGTGGACCTCGAGGATAAGAATAGCGTTGCCGTCGTGGATACCAAGGCGATGAAGCTGGTTACGTCCTACGGCTTGGACGGCAAGGGCGAGGGCCCAGCCGGCATGGGATTCGATGCTAAGAATCACCGCCTCTACGTGTGCTGCCACGATCCGCAGACGATGGTAGTTCTAGATTCAAACACCGGCAAGGTTCTTGGGAGCGTGCCTATCGGACGAGGAACCGACGGCGGCGGTTTCAACCCGAAGACCATGGAGGCCTTTAGCTCTCAAGGGGACGGCACCTTGACCGTGGTAAAGGAGGACGGGCACGGCGGATTCATGGTCGAACAGAACGTGAAAACGATGGTAGGCGCAAAAACCATGACGATCGACACGAAGACCAACCACATTCTCCTGATCGCCGCCGAGTACCAGGCGCCGGCAGCCGGCGCGCCTACAGGGGGCGGCGGACGCCCGCGGCGGACGATGATTCCGGGTTCGTTCTCGATCGTTGTCGTCGGTAAGTAACCCGGAGGAAACTCGAAGGCTCGTCCTCCTGATAGCTCAGCCATGAGGAGGGCGAGTTGGGAACCGATCAGAGGTAGTCTAAGATTTGCCATGGACATCACCCTCGATGTCAACGGCGTTACACGCCACGTTTCGGCTGACGAAGACACGAGCCTCCTCGAGGTCCTGCGCAACGACCTGGGTCTGACCGGAACGAAGTATGGTTGCGGCGAATCCCAATGCGGAGCATGCACGGTCGTGCTCGACGGTAAATCCATTCACTCCTGTATCACGCCAGTCTCGGAAGCGGCGGGCAAGCCGATCCTGACGATCGAAGCTCTTGCCAAGGACGGCAAGCTCCATCCGCTGCAGCAAGCCTTTCTCGACGAAGGCGCCATGCAGTGCGGCTACTGCGTGACGGGCATGATCATGGCAGCCTATGCTTTGCTTCAGTCGAACCCCCATCCAACGGAGGCCCAGATCGTCGCGCACATGAACGGCAACGTTTGTCGCTGCGGCGGCTACCCCCGGATGCTCGAGGCGATCAAGCGGACCGCCGCGAGGGAGGGCTGAGAGATGACCAGAATCGAAATCTCAAGGAGACAGCTCCTGAAGGCGCTCGGCGGCGGCATCCTGGTCCTCGCCGCCGAGCCAGACGCTTGGGCCGCCGCTTGGACTCAACGGGGCGGGCAGCCGGTCCCCCAAGAGATCAGCGCCTGGCTCCACATTGCTACCGACGGCAGGATCACCGTTTTCACGGGTAAGGCGGAGGTTGGGCAGAACGCGCGCACCTCCATCACCCAGGCCGCCGCAGAAGAATTAAGGGTTTCTCCGGAGTCGATTACGGTGACGATGGCGGACACTGACCTCGTGCCCTACGACATGGGTACGTTCGGGAGCCGGACGACGCCGACGATGATTCCCCAGGTGAGGCGAGCAGCTGCCGCCGCACGGCTGGCTCTGGTTCAGCTCGCGTCCGAGAAATGGCACGTCGATCCCGCGAGCCTGCATGCCGAAGACGGGCGCCTAAGCGGAGGGAGCGCGTTCGCAACCTATGGCGAATTGGCGAAGGGTCAGCCGCTCGATAAGCCGATTTCCGGCGACGTCGTACTGACCGCTCCGGCGGATTGGAAGGTACTCGGCACATCGCTCAAGAAGGTCGATGGGGACGGCATTGTAACCGGACGCCATCAGTTCGCTTCCGACATCACGCGACCCGGGATGCTCTATGCGAAGGTCCTGCGGCCACCTTCCTACGGGGCGACCATCGCCTCAATCGACACTTCGAAAGCGGGAGCCATGCCAGGCGTCCAGTTCGTCCGCGACGGAGAGTTCGTCGGGGTCGCCGCCCCGACGTTGCGCGGCGCGCAGAAGGCGCTCGACGCCATCGAAGTCACCTGGAGAGAAAAGCCCGGCCCGGCAAATGCCGACCTGCCAAAGCTCCTCAAGACAGCCGATCCCCCAACGACGGCCACCGGCGAAAGAGCGTTCAAGGGCGCCTATTCTTGCGCCTACATCGCGCACGTCCCATTAGAACCGAGAGCCGCTTTGGCCGATTGGGACGGTCAGAAAATGACTGTCTACACCGGTACCCAGCGGCCATTCGCGGTCAAGGATGAAGTCGCCAATGCGACAGGCTTGCCAGCGAGGCAGGTTAGATTGATCGTGCCCGACACCGGCTCGGGATACGGCGGCAAGCACACCGGCGAGGCCGCGGTCGAAACGGCTCGCATCGCCAAGGCGACCGGCAAACCGGTCAAGCTCGTGTGGACCCGTCGCGAGGAGATGACCTGGGCGTATTTCCGGCCGGCTGGAATCGTCGAGATTTCGAGCGGGTGCGCAATGGACGGAAAGCTGACGGCTTGGACGCACGACAACTACAACTCGGGACCCTCCGCCATCGATACTCCCTATGCCGTAACGGACAAAAGGACCCAGTTCCACGAGGGAAATTCACCATTGCGGCAGGGTTCCTACCGGTCTTTGGCGGCTTGCTTTAACACATTCGCCCGCGAGACGCACATGGACGAGTTGGCGCATGGATTCGGACAAGATCCCCTCGCATTCAGGCTCAAAAACATAACCGAACCTCGGCTGAAAGCGGTCCTCGAAGCCGCTGGCGAAAAGTTCGGCTGGGGCAAATCCAAAGCACCTTCAGGCCACGGATTCGGGATCGCCTGTGGAACCGAGAAAGGAAGCTACGTTGCGGTTGCGGTTGAGGCCGCAGTCACAGGCAAGGAAGTGCGGCTAATCCGGGCGGTCATCGCGTACGAGTGCGGTGCGATTCTCAATCCGGACCTGCTAAAGAACCAGGTCGTCGGGGCATTGATTATGGGGATCGGCGGCGCTCTTTTTGAGTCGGTCGAGTTTGGCGATGGAAAGATCGTAAACAGCCGGCTCTCGGCTTATCGAGTGCCACGATACAGGGACTTGCCGGAGATCGAATGCGTGCTCTTGGATCGCAAGGACCTTCCCTCGGTCGGCGCGGGGGAAACCCCGATTATCGGGATTGCTCCCGCGATCGGCAATGCGATCTTCAACGCGACCGGAACGCGATTGCGCTCGATGCCTATGAAGCTGCCGGGCTGAGGAAGTCCTGGCGTTCTACTCGATCGTTCGAGTTGCACGGACGCCGGTTAAAATGCGCCAAGGCGGACTTGGCGAAGGCAAACTCCGTAAACTGATCGCGTGTCGATACGGGCGGTGTGCTTTGATCTGGGTGGAGTCGTGGCCCGCATATCGTTCCGGTTGGCAGAGATGATCGAGCGGTGCGGACTGTCCGTTCCGGCTCATGTCGAACCGAACGACGACACCCACGACATGCCCGGGTTTCAAGCCTATCAGGCAGGCGAACTGAGCGACCCGGAGTACTTCGTCCAAATGGCGGACTACCTTGGGTTCTCGATCGATGATGCCCGGCGGGTTCACGCGAGCATGATTATCGGGCCCTACCCGGGCGTCTTCGAACTTGTGCAGGACCTGAATGCGGACGGCTTGATCACGGGCTGCCTCTCAAATACAAATGCGCCGCATTGGGCGGACCTTGCCATCAGTGGCCGATTCCCAGCCGTCCTCGCGATGAAGATCCGGCTCGCTTCCCACGAGATCGACGCCGTAAAGCCGAACCCACGAGCTTTTGAAGCCTTTGTCCAAGCCTGCGGGCGGACCCCGGGAGAGATTCAGCTCTTTGACGACAGTCTTGCCAACTGCCTTGCCGCGGAGCGACTTGGCTGGCACGCATTGCGGATCGACTCGATGGGTGATCCGGCCGCGCAAATGAGACGAGAGTTGGTTCGAAACGGCTTGCTGGCCGGAGTCAGATCTTGAGTAAGAATGCCGGCCCAGGATCGAAATCCTGAGCCGGCACCTGCTTACCGCCGCTCAAACCGCGGCCGGCTGGCGAAGTGTTGCGAGTAGCGCCTCGAATTCGGAGCGCTCCACTTCCGACTCGGTCGTCACGTCCTCGCCAATGTCTTCGCAGACGACACTGAAGTCGTAGTGCGCGGCGTGATCTCCGGTTCGGAATGTGATCGAGGCCTTTGGACCTCGGGCTGTGACTGAGCCCTCACCGGCTTTCGCGAGAGCTTCGAGCTCGGCGATCTGCACCATCATATGGTGCAGATTGCCCTGTTGCTCGTTGAATTGGTTCATGACGGCGACGATCGCCGCATCACCAGGGCCCGCCACCATTTGCAGGCGGCGCTGCGATGGCGCGCCGAACGGAATCGAGTTCTGGAACACCATAATGCCATTGTACGGGACTTGGAGCTCGCCAAGTGGCATGAAGAATTAGGACAATTTGAAGTTTCTCATCTCCGGGGGAACGGGCTTTCTCGGCTCCGCTTTGAGGGCGGGCCTGACCGAAGCCGGCCATACGATCACCTGCCTGTCGAGATCGAGGTCGGGGTCCGAGGGCTCGACGACCTTTGTCGCCATCGAAACCTTGCAAACCCTCCCCACGCACGACGCCGTCATCAACCTCGCCGGCGAAAGCGTGGCCGGACTATGGACTCCAGGCAAACGAAGGAGGATCTACGAAAGCCGGGTCGAGACAACCCACCAGATATCCGACTGGATAAGCCGCCAAAGCGAGAAGCCCCGCGTGTTCTTATCGGGTTCAGCCGTTGGGATCTACGGCGACGGAGGATCGACCGAACTTACCGAGACGACAGATATCTCTCGAGCCGAAGGCTTCCTCGCGCGCGTCACCCGGGACTGGGAGTATGCCGCATCAGCTTCTTCCTGGCAGGGCGTTCGAACCATCCACTTGCGCACGGGGCAGGTCTTGGATCCGCAAGGCGGCTACCTCGCCAAAGTCCTACCCTTGATGAGACGCTTCCCAATCGTTCTCCTTGGACCCGGCGAATCGTACTTCCCCTGGATTGCTCTAGAGGATTGGATCGGAATCGTAATGCACGCCCTTGCCGATGAGTCAATTCAGGGACCACTCAACCTGACCAACCCGAACCCCGTGACTCAATATGACTTTACGACCGCAATGGCCGCCAAGCTTGGGAAGCGAGTGTGGGCAAGGATCCCGAAGTGGCTGCTCAAAGCAGCCGCGGGCGACTTCGGCGTTGCCATTACCTACAGCCAGCGTGTGCTTCCGGTCCAAGCTGCCGATTCCGGCTATCGGTTCCGGTTTCCGACTTTGGCTAGCTACCTGGCTTCGATTCCTTGATTCAGCCAAGCCTTGCGTACTCTCGCATTATTGCTAGTTCGTCGGCCCGGGTCCAACTTCCGGGTATGGGATTGCGACTGTTCAGACGGCCTTTTTCGAGGATGCATTTACATGAGAAGAGTTCTGTTCGCGCTATTCGCCGGCATCGCCGCGGTTCCCGCCTTTGGGCAGCTTAATGCCACCGGTTCCATCGCTTACGCCCCAAACGGAAACGCCTGGAACTACAACATCACGCTTAACGACACGGGAACAACCACGGTTGGAACGCTGTGGTATTCGTGGATTCCCGGCGAGGACTTTATGGCGGTTTCCCCAACCAACGTCGTCACACCAGCCAACTGGAGCGACACGATCATCAATTCCGGCGCAGGCGATGGGTACAGCATCGAATTCGTCGCCGCAGTTGGGCACGAGCTCGCCGCAGGTAGCTCGCTAAGCGGTTTCCAGTTCACTTCGACGAGCTCGCCCGCCCAGTTGGCCGGCAACTCAAACTTCTACACCCATCCAGCAGTCGGTACCTCCTACGTGTACAGTGGGCAGCCGTTCTCGGATGGCGGTCATCAGTTCATCATTAACCCAGTGCCAGAGCCCATCACTATGATCGCGCTGGCTCCGGCTCTTCTCCTCATGCGCCGCCGACGTTCCAGATAGCTCCTAGTAGCCCCCAGGAGAGAGCGGTTCGGCTGTGGCCGAGCCGCTTTTGCTTCCTTTGGTCCATTCGGGCTAGCCCTCGGTGTCTTCGTACCTGGTCTTGAGTGCATTCACGACGGCTGGATCGGCCAGTGTCGTCGTATCTCCAAGCGCCCGACCTTCTGCCACGTCCCGGAGGAGGCGGCGCATGATCTTTCCGGAGCGGGTTTTTGGTAGCTCTGCGGTGAAGATGATGTCATCCGGCCTGGCGAGGGCTCCGATTTTCTTCGCAACGTGTGACTTGAGCTCGTCGATCTCCGCATGCTCGTCACCTTTGAGGGTGACGAATGCCGCGATCGCTTGGCCTTTCAGTTCGTGCTGCTTGCCGATGACCGCGGCTTCGGCCACGGCGGGGTGATCCACGAGCGCGCTCTCGACCTCCATGGTCGAAATGTTGTGGCCGGCGACAAGCATGATGTCGTCGACTCGGCCCAACAGCCAGAAGTAGCCGTCTTCATCGACCTTCGCCCCGTCACCCGCGAAGTATTTGCCGGGGAACTTCGACCAATAGATGTCCTTGAATCGCTGCGGATCGCCATAGATTCCCCGCGTCATGCTTGGCCACGGCCCGGTAAGCACGAGAAATCCCCCCACGGCCGCGTTCATGCCCCGCTCTCGGTTGACAGATCCGATCACTTGCGAGGGCGTCACGTCTTCGCCCTGCTCGTTATAGATGGCGGCGCTAATGCCGGGAAAGGGCTGAGTCGCGCTACCGGGCTTGGTGTCGGTGATTCCCGGCAGAGGGGTAATGAGGATCGAGCCGGTCTCGGTCTGCCACCAAGTGTCGACGACCGGGCACCGGCCGCCCCCAATGTTCTTCTGGTACCAGATCCAAGCCTCGGGGTTGATCGGCTCCCCGACGGAACCAAGCAAGCGAAGCGAAGATAGGTCGCAGCCTTCCGGGTACTGCGAGCCCCATTTCATGAAAGTGCGAATCGCTGTCGGCGCGGTGTAAAGGATCGTCACTTTGTGACGCTCGATAATCCGCCAGAATCGATCCTTGTTCGGCGTATCGGGCGCACCTTCATACATCACGCATGTCGCGCCGTTTGCAAGCGGTCCATAGACGATGTAGCTATGCCCGGTAACCCAACCGATATCGGCCGTACACCAAAACACATCGTCGTCCTTAAGGTCGAACACGCACTGCGCCGTCGTGTAGGTCCCGACCAGGTAGCCGCCGGTTGTGTGCGTGATTCCCTTTGGCTTTCCGGTTGAACCGCTCGTGTAAAGGATGAATAGCAGGTCCTCGCTGTCCATCGGCTCGCACGGGCATGTCGCAGATTGCCGAGGAACGACGTCGTGCCACCAGACCCACTCCGGAGATTTTGGATTGCGGACTGCGGATTGGGGATTGAATCCGGAAGGTCCCTGCGGCGTGGCCGCCGCATGCCCGATGCGCCGGAGGATCAGAACCTTCTCGACGGACGGGCAGCCGAGATCGAGCGCTTGGCTTGTGATCTTTTGAAGCGGGACGACTCCTGCTCGCCGCCAGCCACCATCAGCCGTAATGATGACCTTGGCTTGCGCGTCGTTGGTCCGCTCATGCAGGGATTCGGCGCTGAAGCCGCCGAATACGACGCTGTGGGCAGCGCCGATCCTGGCGCAGGCCAGCATGGCGATCGCCAGTTCGGGGACCATCGGCATGTAAATGCAGACGCGATCGCCCTTTCCGACGCCCAATTCCTTGAGGGCGTTGGCCGTCTTGCAGACTTCCGTCAGCAACTCGCGGTAGGTGATCTGAACGACTTCGCCGGGCTCGCCCTCCCAAAGCAATGCAACCTTGTTCGCCTTCGAGCCATGGGCATGACGGTCGACACAGTTGTAGGAGGCGTTGATCTTGCCGCCTATGAACCACTTTGCGAACGGCGCCTCGAATTCGCAGACAGTGTGCCATCGCTCGAACCAGTCTAGTTTCTCTGCCCAGCTTTCCCAGAAACCGCTAGGGTCTCTGGTGGCCCGTTCATAGATCGCCGGATCGGAGATGTTCGCATTGGCGGCAAACTCGGGGGACGGGGCGAAGGTTCTGCTTTCGTCGAGAAGAGTATCGATCGTCTTGGACATCGGCGTTCTCTGCTTAAAGAAGGCAGTCTACTTCCGAATCAAAAGTCTGCACCGTGACTGGCCACACCGTTTAGGGCGAGACGAGGGAGATGCACTTCCGGTCGACGGGTGCTTCCAGGCTCGACTTCAACGCGAAGGGTTTGCAAACACCCGCAGCTGGCCAGGACTCGACGGGGACGCCGAGGTTACATTCCAGCCGTCCACTGCGATCTCGGGGCTCTGGCGCTTGAGGTCGTCCCTCGCGCACTCGATCGAAACCGAACGACGCTCGCCGGGCAGGAGCGAAAAGTAATTGTCGCTGTAATAAACAGGGAGGACGCGAACATCGCGAGAGGGCGAGGAGTTTTGTTGTGGAGGCCTTCTCAGCTGGAGATGGCTCATTAGAGCGATCGACTTTGTTGGATTTGAGACCTCTGCGGTGACGAAGGCTCGATCTCCGGCAAAGCTCAAATGGGCGTGGATATCCAAACTCACGGTCGGAAGTTGGTTAAGGGCGGTGAAGTCGTCTTCTTCCGCCGGCGCCGGCGGAGGGCCGGCATCGAACTGGCCGGCAAGCGGGGGCGAACTGTGCGGGACTTTGGCCCGCCAGTAAAAGTTGTCTGACAGGAGTCGTCCTCGCGCGTCGAAGAGTTTCGCCGAGATGAAATGCACCTGGGAGGCGCCAGGCGGAGATTCCACCTGTCCGATATCCGTGGCCGCGCCGGGACCGGCGACCAAGATGATCGTATGGGTTGAGACGAGGGCGCCGTCAAGATTATGGATGGAGATCGTTGCCGTGCCGCCGATGGCGAGCCGGGTGTTGTTGATCACCATAGCGTGCCAGTCGCTCTGGTTCACCTGGATGTGAATCGGCTCGCACGCTTTGCGCGCGCCGAATAGGGAAGCGTTCGGCTCGAGATCGTGCGTGTAAAGCTGCCAGACGACGGAAGGCTGAGCCGGGTTGCTCATCCAGGTCAGGACACCGGTCGCCGGTTTAAACAGCCGGGCATTTCGCCCTTCGTACATCGCCCGATAAGCTTCGTAGTTCATCAATTGGCCTTTTCGAACGAGGTCGGCGGTATTCGCAATCGGTCCGTAGCGCTTCGCCGCAATCGCCGGGTACTGGTCGGCTCCCTGGGCGCCTCGACAGAAATCGTGCTCAGCCCAGTCGTCGTTGATGGTTTCCCAGTCCTTCTCGGGCATCATGGCGTGCAATGCCTCGAGGGTCGGAAACGAAACTGATCCGACCTCAGTTTTGAAGGCATCACCGAAGACGTAGAACTTACGTGGTTCACGCCACCGATAGGGCCCACCCGAAGCGGTGCCGCGGCCCGAGCCAGAATTGGCATGGTAGAGCCGCCTGCCGTCAAGCTCGCTGTATAGCTTGTCGATGCCGGCGTCGATCAACGGCGGGGGATCGCCTTCATTCCTAGCGCACCACAGGGCGATGCAGGGATGGTTGCGGAACCGGAGGAGCTTGTCTTTGACGTTTGACAGATAAGCATCGACGTCATCCGGATTGGGGCCGTCGGAAGGGTTCGGCTGGAAGAACTCGTCCCAAACCAGAATCCCGTACTTGTCGCACAGAGAGTAGAAGTCCTCGCTGGTGCTCTGGCCAACCCAGTTTCGGATCATCGTGTAGTTGGCAAGCTGATGCAGCCGGATCTGCGCCTCGAGCCGCTTGTGGCCGATCCGCTTCATGGCCTCGTCGACGCCCCAGTCTCCGCCTTTGCAGAACACCGGCACACCGTTCACGGAGATCGCGAGATTGCCCGATCCGGGAAGCGTGTAGTCGATCTTGCGGATGCCGAATCTGACGTCCTGCTCGTCAGATATCCCCGCGATCGTCGAGCTCGTCTCCGGTTTTGTCATGGCGGCACAAAGACTTTCAAGGCGATCGACCTGAAATGCCAGGTGCATCTTGTAGAGGTTCGGTGCCCCGTACCCGTTCGGCCACCAGAGACGAGGATTCCTAACGCGGAGCGACGGCGTGTTCTCGGGATTCAACACGATCCGCTTGGACTCACCGGGCCGTAGGCTCGCCCGCGCCTGAAACTCGATGCCGTCAGCCGAGCCGGTGAGCACACCCGAAACCGACGACCCGGAGACGTTGACGAGAGTGGTCTCGACAGATAGATCGGCGGAATCGGTCCGCGGCAGCGGAAGGTCGCTGGCGACGTAGGGGTCGCGAATCGCGACCGGGCCGGTTTCGTACACCGAAACCCCCTGCCAGATGCCGGTATCGCGATCGCGGATGGTTGGAATCCAGTCCCAACCGATCGTGCAAAGGAACGTCGCCCCGTCCCGGGCGCTGTCGCCGCCGTTGCGGCCCGTGCCGGTGGCGATCGTCTTTTGGTGCGGTTGCCCGGGATGAGGCTGGGGGTCCACCTTGACCGCGAGCCCAGCGATGCTCCCGGTCGTTACCATGCTCGTGATGTCAAATGTTCCGCGGACAAAAGCGCCCCTGATCGAGCCTGCTTTCTGTCCGTTAAGCCAGACTTCGGCCGCGTAGTTGATCCCGTCGAACCGAAGCCATACGTGTTTACCGGAATCGCTCTTTGGCACGAAAAAGCTGGTTCGATACCAATAAGAAGTGTGGCAAAGCGCCTCGGGAATGAGCTTGTTGTTTTCTCCGTAAAGCGGCTCGGGATAGACGCCGTCGTTTACCAAGCTGGTGAGGACGGTACCCGGCACGGTCGCCTTGTTCCAGCCGATCGGCTGAAAGCCCGGACTCGAGATGGTGGCGCCGCTGTCTGGCACGCTTGCGACATCCTGAAGCTGCCAGCCCGAATCGAGTTTGGAAATCGGAGCCCGGAAACCAGAGTTCGTGGCGAGGAGTGAGACGGCGCAGAGAGCGGCGAACATGCTGAACCCTGGTTATAGCACTCAGGGTTTTGAGCGCCTCCGGGTAAAACCCCAGTGATGAGCCAGCCTTACAACCGCGTCTTCAACTTCTCCGCCGGACCATGCACTCTTGAAGTCGAAGTCCTCGAGGAGGCTCGCGAGGGACTGCTGAATTGGAACGGCTCTGGCATGTCCGTAATGGAAATGAGCCATCGGAGCAAGGTCTACGAGAGCATCCTGGCGAAGACCGAAGCCGACCTTCGGCAACTCATGGGTATTCCCGACAACTACAAGGTTCTCTTTCTCCAAGGCGGCGCCTCCCTTCAGAACACGATGATTCCGATGTCCTTCCTGACTGCTGGGAGAACTGCCGATTACATCGTCACGGGCGCTTGGGGGAAGAAGTCGGAAGAGGCAGCCCAGATGGTCGGCAATGTGAACTCGGCTTACAGCGGCAAGTCGCACAACTATAGTGACATTCCTGGACCTGGCGAGATTAACCTGAGCCCGGATCCGGTCTACGTCCACTACACCAGCAACGAGACCATCCAAGGCGTCGAGTTTCCCTCCGAATTGCCGATCAAAGCGCCGCTCGTTTGCGATATGTCGTCTGACGTCCTCAGCCGGCCGGTCGACGTTTCGAAGTTCCAACTCATCTATGCCGGAGCCCAAAAGAACATGGGGCCGGCGGGCGTCACTCTCGTCATCATTTCCGACGAGATGCTGGGTCGTGCTCCCGAGAAGACGCATCCGATGCTCGACTACCGTTTGATCTCGGCGAACGACTCGATGTACAACACGCCTCCGTGTTGGGGCATCTACATGTGCGGCCTGACGTACGCCTGGCTCCTGCGAAACGGAGGGGTTTCCGCGATGTTCGAGCGAAACAAAGATAAGGCGGCGTTGGTTTACAAGGCGATCGACCAATCCGGGGGCTTTTACAAGGGTCACTCGTGTCCGCACTGCCGCTCGCTGATGAACGTCACATTCAATCTGCCCAGCGAGGAACTGACGAACGAGTTCGTCAAGAGCGCCGAGGCGAACAAGCTAGACGGACTCAAGGGTCATCGATCCGTCGGCGGCATTCGGGCCTCGATTTACAATGCCTTTCCGAAAGAAGGGTGCGACAGCCTCGCCGACTTTATGCGTGAGTTCGCGCAGGCGAAAGGATAACGCCGTTCGCGGAGGCGAGGATTATCTACTAGCCATCTTCTGGTTAGCATCAGTCTCCACCTCCATCAAACATGAAAGGCACCCTCCTCAATACCGCGACTGTTGCGGCGGGCGCCACGATTGGGCTCCTAGCCGGCCACTGGATTCCCGAAAGCTACCAAGACGTCGCAATGCACGGACTTGGCCTGGTGGTTTGCGGTCTTGGGATCAAGATGTTCCTCAAGTCGCGTAATTCGATCGTGCCGGCGATCGCGGTCGCGGTTGGAGGGATCGTCGGTCTTGCGCTTGGCATCCATTCTGGCATCGAGCACTTCAGCGAGTGGGCGAGGTCTCAGGCCGGCGGAGAGGCGAAAGGGTTCAGCGACGCCTTGATTACAACGTTTGTCGTCTTCTGCGTCGGTCCGATGACCCTCCTCGGCTGCATCAAGGATGGCCTCGAAGGCGACATCGAACTGCTCGCGCTGAAGTCCACCCTGGATGGGATCGTGGCCGTTTTCTTCGCCATCACGGGCGGTGTCGCCGTGTATGTCACGGCCATTCTGCTCTTCCTGTTTCAAGGTGGGCTGACCCTCCTCGCCAGACCTCTCAAACCCCTGGTCCAGGATCACTTGCTGATCGACGAAATCGAAGCTGCCGGCGGGGCCATTCTGGTCGGGATCGGGATTCACCTGATCGGACTCGCCGACCTGCATACCGCGAACTACACGCCCGCCCTCGTGCTCGCTCCCCTCGTCGCGATTGGATTCAAGCGGTTGGAGGGTGCTAAGGTGAAGTCGTGAGAAGACTTGGGCCCGTACTGGCCGGCCTCGTCCTTGCTGCCGGCGCGATGGCCGCCCCGGGCTGGGCAAGCAATGTTTCCGGTCAGTTCTTGGGATTCCAGACCTGGCAATGGATCTATCTGGCTGGACTCGCGATCGTCGGGCTCCTGTTCTATGCGATCGTACGCTACCTAGCCGGCAAGGTGATCCGCCTTCGCCAACAGATGACCGGCAGGGAGTCCGGCGAGGCTGAGAAATCGATCTGCCGAGGCGCGGGCATTCTCGCATTCGTCGTTCCCTGGTATTTTTCCCTGGACCTTGTCGAACTCGGCCCGGGACCGATCACCCGCGTCTACCAAGCGGTCAAGACCGTTACGATCTTTGGCGTCGTTCTCCTGGCCTACGGGATTTGGGACGACCTGTGCGACGCGGTCGGGCATCGGGCAAGCAGCGTAGCGAATGCCGAGCGCCTTCTCATACCGGTCACTCGCCGCCTAGTTCGTTTCCTAATCCTCCTCGCCGGCGTGTTCTTGGCCCTGGGAGTTTTCGGCGTCAACATCCCGGGCCTTCTTGCCGGCGTCGGTATCGGCGGCCTCGTCGTTGCGCTGGCGGCGAAGGACAGCGTCGAAAACGTGTTCGGATCCCTGACGATCCTCTTCGACATGCCTTTCGCGCTCGGCGATTGGGTTAAGATCGACAAGTACGAGGGCATCGTGGAGCAGATCAATCTGCGAAGCACCCGTATTCGCACGTTCGAAGACTCGATCATTACGCTGCCGAATTCGAACCTCATCAAGGCCGCCGTGGAGAACTATGGCGCGCGCAGGCATCGTCGCCAGAGATTCAACATTCATGTCAGCTATGCGAACGATGCCCAGAACCTGCACCGCTTCATGGAATCTATCCGCGCCTACTTGGCGGAAGCGACCAACGCGGTGCCAGAACGGACGGTGGTCGAACTCAACGACATGTCCGAAACCTCGGCGTCGATCCTCGTTCAGTGTTTCTTCGAGGCGGACACTTTTAGAGAGGAAACGCGATTACGAAACGATCTGATGCTCGCGATCTTTGCGGCACAACACAAAACCGGCGTTCAATTCGTTGGGATGGCGGCTCCGCCGCCCGAAGAGAAGCCTCGGCGCATGTCGAAGGAGATGGCAAAACAGATCGCGGATAAGGAAGACATCATCTAATGGCGGGCAGGCAGAGGGCCAAAACGCTCAGACGTTAGGAACCCTGAGCCAGGTTCAATCCGAGGGTCATCTCAAATAGGGCCTTTGCTCGGATTGCACGACGACATCCTCGTCTTCGGGCGGAAAACCGGCATGCCTCAGCAGCCAAATAACGTCCGTTAGGCCTTCCTGGTTCGCGGTTGCCACCGACACCGTATGAAGGGCGCGATCGATCTCGATGCGCTCGATCCCTGGTGAGCCCTCCAAGGTTTCGGCAAGGAGGATTTCGTCCGATTGCGAAACCATGTTCGGACAGTGAAAGACTCTCGAAAACAGTTCCATGCCCTGTTCGACTACGCGAGGGGTCAACGGGTTTTGAGCTGCGACCTAAAAGTGCGCAGCAACCGGTGAGCGCTAAGCACTCACCGGTTATCGCTTTTGTTCAGAATGGCCGTAGCCTTAGTTAACGCCTTCTCGGATCATCGAGATCTTCATGTTGAGTGGGCCGAGTTGGGGAATCGGAGCGTTTGTGATCGTGCCGACCGCCTTCACGAGCGAAGCGTCCTTGACACTGATCCAGTAGGTTCCCTCCATTCCCATGGGATCCTGTTCGATAGTCTCCTTAGCCGATCCGCGAATCTTCAGGCTGTCGAAGCCGCCGATCGTCTCACGGCCTTCAACCGTGAATTTGCCTTTGACCGGGTTGCCTCCCTTGTCGCCCTTCTTAATCTCGATGGTCCAGCTGTCGCCCACCTTGAGCGGGGTGTCGGGAAACTTGATATTCTGCATGTTCGCCATCCGCATCTGGGCAGGGTCGGCTTGGCTGGACTCCACGCTAATGACCTCGTTGCTTTTAGAGAACGTGGTCGTCGTCAATTGGTTGGCAGAATCGCCGGGGTCAATGTCGGTTCCCCCGAGATTGACTCTTGCCTCGCTGGTGGCGGATTCGACGGTGTAGTTGCCATTGTCGGCCACCTTCGTAACCTTGTCGGTGATCGTTGCGGAAAACGAAGACGGCTGGCCATTGGCCTCGAATTCCGCCTTCAGGTGATACTTGGCCTGGTCGCCGACCTTGGGCGTCCGCTTGAGGATCACGCCTTCTTGAATGGCCAGGGCGGTAAGTGACAGCGCCGCTACCGCGGCGAGACCGATAAATTTCAAACCATTACGCATTTGTGCAGACCTCTCGTCCAGTTTGCTGTGCGGCATCCGAATCAAATCGCACGTCCGAAAAGCTATACCCGTTGACCGGGTTAAGGTTGCAGGAATCGGGTCCTTAGGCCCGAAAACGCGATCTCTTGGTTCGCGTCATACTTCCTAGTCTATGGGGATGATGGCCGGCCCGATGCCGAAGGGACCAAGACCCCTTCGCAAAGACACGCTCAAGAGAATCGCGCGGTCCTTTGCGCCTTACGTCCCCCAGGTGATTCTGACCGCGGCCGCGGTTTTGGCCTCGGCGGGCCTTGGCCTGCTACCTCCCTTCTTCCTCCAAACGATCGTGAACCGGGGACTGCTTGGCCGGGATATGGCGGTCGTCGCAGCCTATTCGATTTACACGTTGGCGTCGACGGTGGGATCGACGGGCTTGTCGATCGGTTATGCCTACCTGAGCACGGTGGTTGGTCAGCGCATCATGCGCGATCTACGGAACCAGCTCTACGACCACCTGCAGGGCATGTCGCTCAAATTCTTTACGAACACGAGGACTGGTGAGATCCAGTCGAGGTTGGTTAGCGACGTCGGCGGGATCCAGTCGGTGGTCAGCGATACCGCCGCCAACATCCTCTCGAACGTGACAATCGTGATCTCCACGCTGGTCGCCATGATCTACATGGACTGGAGGCTGACTCTTCTGTCGGTCGGTATCCTGCCGATCTTTGCCCTCATCGGCGCGAGGGTTGGGCGGGCCGCCCAAGACATCCGAAAGAGTGTTCAAACCCAGCTTGCGGCGATGAATGCGACGATGCAGGAGACCCTTTCTGTTTCGGGCGTTCTGCTTACCAAGACAAGCGGCCGGCGCGAATTGGCTCTCCAACATTTCCGGGACGAAAACGAGGTCCTGACCAAGTCACAGATTCGAATGGCGATGGTGATGCGCTATTTCTTCAATCTGATCTTCCTGACTTTCTCGATTACGCCGGTGTTGGTCTACTGGCTTGCCGGATACATGATCGTGGTAAAGGGCGACAACCATCTTAACCTCGGAACCATCGTTGCGTTTACAGCCCTCCAGTCGCGCCTCTTCTTCCCGTTGACGAATCTCATGAGCGCGGGGGTCGAAACCATGAGCGCGCTCGCTTTGTTTGATCGGATTTTCGAGTATCTGGACCTCGAACAGGACATCGTGGACTTGCCCGACGCGATCTCGATCGATCCAGCGATGGCCGCCGGAAGCGTGGTTTTCGAGAGTGTCGGCTTTCGCTACGGGGACGGTGATGGCCCGGCAACCCTCGAAAGCGTTTCCTTCGAAGCCAAGCCCGGCTCGCTCATCGCCCTAGTCGGTCACTCTGGCGCCGGCAAGACGACCCTCACCTATTTGATTCCGCGACTCTATGACGTCGCCTCTGGTCGCGTCCTCATCGACGGCCACGACGTCCGTCAGATCAAGCAGGATTCCCTTGCGAGCCTGATCGGCGTCGTGACCCAAGAGACCTATCTCGTTCACGACACGGTCCGCCAAAACCTGCTGTACGGCAAGCCAAGCGCGAGCGAGGCCGAAATCGTCGCCGCCGCAAAAGCTGCGGCGATTCATGACCACGTCGCCGGCCTCCCGGAAGGCTACGACACCGTCGTTGGCGAACGAGGCTACAAGCTTTCTGGCGGAGAGAAGCAGCGAGTCGCGATCGCTAGGGCGATTCTGAAGAACCCGCGCATCCTTATCCTTGACGAGGCGACATCCGCGCTCGACACCCAGTCCGAGCGCTTGGTCCAAGCCGCCCTATCCGGCCTAATGCAAGGACGCACCACCTTCGCGATAGCGCACCGGCTCTCCACGATCTTGGCCGCCGACCTGATCCTCGTACTGCAGGACGGTCGAGTGGTCGAGCGCGGGACTCACGACGAATTGTTGAAAAGGGAGGGCGTTTATGCCGCCCTCTACGAGGCTCAATTCGGCGAGGAGGCCCAGGATCAAGCCATTTCGACCCGTGCCGGCGGGACGTAAGGCTCGGATCGATGAATGACCTTCTGGAGAACTGTCCGGAATTTGGCGTAGGCCGAGCGAGCGATCCAGCTGTCGTCGACGCCCAGACGATCGAACTCGGTCCATTCCTCCGCTTTCGAGTGGAATCCACGCGGGTCATCGGGATCGGCGTCGACGATGCTGTGGAGCTGGAAGTCCGCGCATTTGCCGCCGCACTGAACATGCACGACCAGCCGGTATAGCCCGGTCGCAGGCACACCCCGCACCTTGCAGGCGGTGAATGCTTCGCCGACCAACCGCCAGCAGTAGAGATCGAATGCGTTGCACATTCTGACGGTATCGCCCGGTTTTCCGCGGTGCCTGTCAGGGCGCGCACGGCCCGCCGGAGCGGCTCCACACCCGCGTCGCCGACCACGAGCGTCCCGACCGAATTCGCCATCGGCTAGTGAATCGAAGGGGACTTCGACGGTCCCCTCCGAGCCTCCCTTGAGAAACGGATTGCGCTGGCCGAGCCGGCGCTCGAATGCGTTACACGGGATACGCTCCGGAGACTTCCACAGGTAGCGGCATTCACTCCGATTCGTCTCCCTAGTAGCGGATCCGCGGATCGAGCACCGCGTACACGACAACCACGGTCAGGTTCGTAACGACCACGAC
>CAZNUL010000068.1:0-20947 GCA_964576205.1 uncultured Fimbriimonadaceae bacterium
CCGTCGGTTCCAACTCAGGTGACGGTTCTTAGGGCGATGTTCGACGAGTTTCGTCAAACCGGCGAGATGGACGATGTCTCGTTCGAGGAGTTCGTCCAGCTCGCCAACCCGAACGTCGTCATCGTTTCCCCCTCCGAGATCGGCGCCTTCTTGAGACAGAAGGAAGATTGCTGATTTTGGGCGTTACGGCGTTGCGGCGTTGGGGCGTTGCGGCGTTGCGGCGTTTGGGCGTTGCGGCGTTAGGGCGTTGGGGCGTTCGGACGCTGCGGCGTTAGGGCGTTGGGGCGTTAGGGTGTTGGGTGGTCCGTTTCCAAACGCAGACACATTCAGGGCTGCGGTAACCTCTCCGATCTATGGCAACCTTCCTCGCCACGTGGCGAGAACCCGGCAAAGTCGCCGTCGAAACCGCGTGGCAAGCTCGCCAGAATGGCGACGACCTCCTGACCTGTCTCGAAAAGGGACTCGCGGCGTGCGAGCTGGACCCTGAATTCCTCGCGATCGGTCTCGGCGCGCTCCCGAATCAGGATGGCGATCTGGAACTGGACGCTTCAATGATGGATGGCGCCGACCTTTCCGCGGGAGCCGTATGCGCCGTACGCGGCATCTGTCCGGTGATCTCTGTCGCGAAGATGGTCAAGGAGAAGACACCGCACGTCATGCTGGCTGGGGATCAGGCCCGCCGTTTTGCCATCGAACAGGGGATGGAGCCGATCAACCTGATGACCGCCGAGAACGTGGGCCGCTACAACGAATGGCAGAAGAACAAGATTTCGGCGATTCAGGAGTACGTTCATTCGCCGACCGAGCAGCACCACGGCGATACCGTTACGATGCTGGCGTGGGAAGATCCGGGGCACGTGGTCGCGGCGTCGTCGACGAGCGGTCTCTCTTGGAAGTTGCCCGGCCGCGTCGGCGACTCGCCGATCATCGGGGCGGGAATCTATGCGGATGACGACGCCGGTTGCGCGGGGGCGACCGGGCTCGGCGAGGAGATTTGGAAGGGCATGATGTCCTTTAGGGCGGTCGACAAGATGCGGGCCGGCCTCTCACCTCAGGACGCTGCGGAGGAAACGGTTTGCCAGGTTATCCGCAGGCAACCTGCCTCGGCCGAATTTCCTTGCGTGGTCTTCTGCATGAACACGGAGGGAGAATTCGGCGCCGCAACCACGAAGGGGGAATTTCCTCTGTGGATTTGCGTCGACGGCGATGTCCGGATGCAGGTGTATCAGGGACTGGCGTGAGTCTCACGGCCGCCAAGTTCCGTGAATCATAATCAGCCGTGGCCAAGCTGATCGGTACCGCCGGGCACGTCGACCATGGCAAGACGACGCTTATCCAGGCGCTGACCGGGATCGACGCGGACCGGTTGCCCGAAGAAAAGCGCCGCGGGATGACGATCGATATCGGCTTTGCCTACATCGATCTACCGGAGATCGGCCGCGTTTCCATCGTCGACGTGCCGGGCCATGAGAAGTTCCTGACCAACATGCTCGTCGGCGCGCTCGGCATCGATGTCGCGCTTCTCTGCGTCGCCGCGGACGAATCGGTCATGCCGCAGACGCGGGAGCACCTTCAAATATTGGAGCTGTTGCCCGTCGAGAAAATGGTTGTGGCGCTTACCCGATCCGACCTCGCGGATGACGAGACGCGGGAGATCGCAAGGGCCGAGGTCGAGGAGATGCTGGAGCCGACCCGGTTCAAGTCGGCGCCGATCATCGAGGTTTCCGCATTCAATGGCGCGGGGATCGGCGAGCTTAAAGCGACGCTGTCGGCGGCGCTGCAGGGCGCGGAGATGCGGCTCCATTCCAACGCTCGTCCTAGTGCAGGTTTGCCGTGGTATCTGCCGATCGATCGGGTCTTTACCGTGAAGGGACATGGCGCCGTGGTGACGGGGACGCTTGCCCAGGGCGAAGTGAAAGTAGGCGAGCGCGCCTACATCCAGCCGGGAAACATCGAGGTGCGGGTTCGCGCGATCCACTCGCATGGCGACCCGCTGGATGCGAGCGAGAAAGGCAAGCGGACAGCTCTGAACCTCAGCGGCGTCAAGGCGGAGGACCTCCGACGTGGGCAGGCGATCGGAGCCCCGGGGGCACTTTTCGAGACCGATTGCATTGATGCGAAGGTGCATTGGACAGAGCCGGTAAAGCATGGTTCGCGAATTCGAGCTTCGATCGGGTCGGAGGAATCGATTGGCCGAGCCTTCCTAAGCGACGACGATCCAGAGTTAATCCAGCTTCGGCTCGAGACTAAGGTCGGTGCGGCGCTCGGGCAGCCTTTGATTGTTCGCCGCTACAGTCCACCGGACGTACTTTGCGGGGGCCGAGTGCTGGTTCCCCAGGCAAAGCGACGCAAGAAGGGCGAGCAGGTTCGGGTGCTTGTGGGAGGATCGGATGAAGAAGCCATCCTCGGAGTTGTTGGGGCCCATCTGGACGGCGTTCTCACGGAGGAGATCTGCCGCCAGCTCGGCAAGAGTCAGCAGGCGCTAGGAGACGCGTTCCAGCACCTGGTCGAAGGAAAGAAGGTTCGCGGATTTGCAGGCCTCTGGTTCACGGCCGACGGGTTTGAGAAGTCGTGGACTCGGTTCCTGGCCGCGCTGGGCTCTCTTCACGAAAAGAATCCGACGGTTGCGAATGTTCCCAGGGAGCGCGTCCTTCAGGGAAGCGGCCTCACCTGGGCGGGAAAGCCTCTCGACCGAATCCTCGCGGCGATGGCGCAGGAGCAGAAGGTCTTGCTCAGCGGAACCAACGTCCGCTCCCCAGAGTTCAGCGTGCGGCTTTCGGACAAGCAGCGGCAGTTTCTGGATCGCATCTTGGCCGCTCTGAAAGTCGATTCGGTCAACACCCCGAATCCGCACCGGCTCTCGGAGATTCTTCCGGCGCCGATTCAGGCGGTCGAGGAAGCACTGAAGCTGGGCGTGCAGGCCGGCGAGGTCGTCTCGATCGGCGAGGGGGTGTTTTATACGCCGGCGCAGATCGAGGATTTGAAGAGGAGGACGTCGATCGCGATGGGGACCAAGCCCTTTCCCGCGGCAGCCCTGCGGGATGCGCTCGGCACCACGCGGAAATATATCATCCCGCTGCTCGAATACTTCGACCTGATCCGGTTCACGACTCGGGTTGGCGACAATCGGATGGTGAACGAGTGAGCGGCTTATTCGTTGCCGATGATTTTGTCGTGGTACCGCTTATAGCCGTCGGTCATTTCCACATTTAGGCCCAGGGCTGAGGCGACCGAGTAGGTGCGCTTCTCGATCCAGCTGATCTTGCGGCCCGACATGAGGCGCGCCCATCGGCCGCTATTCCAAATCACGGTCGAGCGAATCACCGGCCACCGGCGAAGCGGCGCATCCGGGTGTCTTGCGGCTCGGTCGTTGACGCTCAGCTTGATGCTTCGCAGCTGATGGGCGGGATGGACGTGCTTGTTGACGAACGGAAAGAAGCCGGTCATCGTGGTCAGGTGCCTCTCGTTCTCGTCGACCACCAGCTTCCTCACGTAGAGTGCCATGATCAGGCCGAGGGCGACGACGATGTAACCGTGCCACCAAGCTAGGCCGTTGGCCCAGAGCAGAACCCCGCCGAGAAGGACGACCAGGAATCCGATGACGCGCACCACCATGAACGGTCGATACACGCGCGTGAAGAACATGCGGCTGGATGATAACACGGCAAGAGACTCGGCGCGAAGGGCGCTGAGGAATTGGACCTTGCCGGCATTACGGGCCGGCGGTAGCGGCAAGCAGGCGGGCGGCCGCCTCGACGTTGGTCCGATGTCCGGATCGGGCGGCGGTGACATTCAGCATGCGGGCGGGTACGCCGGCTAAGTAGAGGTCGCCAAGCAGATCGAGCATCTTGTGCCGTGCCGGTTCGTCCTCGAACCGGGCATCGTTTTTGTAGCCTTCGAGTCCAACGATCAGCACTTGTTCGATGTCAAGGCCCTTACCCAGGCCTGCGGCCAGAACCATGGGCACTTCCTCGGCGAGTGCGAAGGTGCGAGCGGGGGCGACTTCCTCGGCGTACCCCGAAACGATGTCCTCTCGCTCGAAGGTCTGCTCGCCGGGCCATCGGTTTGCCGCCTCATAGCTGTACCGCCAATGCCCGGTACCTTTGGAAATCGCGATCTCGATGTTTGCGTCCTGAAAGAACACCCGCGAGAACGGTTGCGAGAAATCGACCGAACCCAGCTCGGTGAATCCGACGCTTTGGAGGGCTACCGCATACTTCGCGGCGCTGCCATCGAGAGCCGGCATTTCTCCGGCCGAGACTTCGACCTCTGCGTCCGTAATCTCTGTGCCCGCGAAGGCGCTCATGAGGTGCTCAATCGTTGCGACATCACCAAGCTTCGTGCATCGTTTGGTATCGGTGACGTTTACGGGACGGGCCTGCCAACGATCTTTGCCCCGGCGAAACCAAAGACCATCTTCACTCGGGTGGACCGTCACCCTTACCGGAACGCCGGAGTGCAGGCCGAGCCCTTCAAAAACAAGCTCGCGAGCCAGCGTTCGTCGGGTGGAGATCAACCTCCCTTCTTCTCCAATTCGGCCAGTCTCTTCTCAAGCACCTTGAGTCGAGCAAACATGTCGGGCAGCTTCGGCTGCAACACGAATGCCCGGAGCGCCTCGGTGGCAGGAAGCGCGGGCACACCGAAGTAGATCCCCGGCTTAGAAATATCTTTTGAGGTTGCGGTTCGACCGGCGAAGGTCACGTCGTCGACGATCTCGGCATGGTCGCTTAATCCGCATTGACCGCCCATCACGAACCGGTCTCCAATGACGCAACTGCCGCTTATGCCGCACTGGCCTGCGATCACTCCATCTTCGCCGATCTGGCAATTGTGCCCGACCTGGACCTGGTTGTCGAGCTTCGTGCCACGGCCAACCACGGTCTCGCCGGCTGTGGCGCGATCGATCGTCGTCGCCGCCCCGATCTCTGCATCCTCACCGATGACGACCCTTCCAACCTGGGGCACCTTTACCCTGCGCCTGCCGTCCCACACGAAACCGAACCCGTCGGAGCCTAGCACCGCGCTGCTATGGATGATCGTCCGGGCCCCGACCTCCACATCTTGGTAGAGGGTGACGTTCGGGTAAAGGATCGCGTTCTCGCCCACGATGCAACTCTCCCCAATGTAGGTGAAGGCGTAGACTCGGGCTCCTGCGCCGATTGTCGCGCCACGCTCCACGACAACGTAGGGCCCGATTGATGCGTTTTCGTGGACGACCGCCTCGGGACTCACGATCGCGGTTGGGTGAATTCCCGGCTCGATGGGAAGCGGGCGCGACGACAGAGCAAGCAGCATGCCAAAGGCGGCGCGAGGCGACGCGACCCTAATATGCGGCTTCGAAGAGCTCGATGTACTCGAAATCAAGAGCGAGCCCACGCCCGAACGCTCGGCGACGGCAAGGTACTCGTCCGACTCGCAGAAGGCGATCCCTGTAGGGTCGTCCGAGTCGGCCGGAGCGGGCCGGTCGACACGCAGCTCGGCTGGACCCACAAGCTCGCCCTTCAGCATTGTGGCGACCTCGCCTAAGGTCCAACCCTGTGAGCGCTTTTCCATCGTAGGAAATCTTCCGTTGCGTCGCGAACACCCTTGGGGTTCGCGGAACGCGTTCGACCAGTTGATGCCGTCCATATCTCGATCTCCCGATCGAGGGTTCGACGGCGTTCTTCAAGGCTACCGAATAACGGACGATGCTTGTCGGTCAATTGCCCGCCAATCAGGGGCGGGCCCGGAACCGTGACCTCTCGGGAGGGTACGGCAGGCAGGCTTTCCGGCACCAGCTTCGTCAGCTGAACGTCCAGCGACGTTTGGGCAACCGTCGCTTGTCGTTCCGCGTCCGAAATCGCCTTGGCCTCGGCATCGGTTCGGGCCTTCTGCGCCTGCTTTTGGACAGCTGAGACCTCGGCCCGAAAGTCTTTCTCCGCGTTCGTTAGGATCGCCCCCGCCTCCGCATCGTACCGGGCGTCAAGGCTTCGGATTTGGTCGCGGATCCGATTTGCTTCCTCGATCCGGGTCTTCCGGTATCCCACTGCCTCGTCGGGCACGGGCTCGACCTGCAGATTCGTGTTTCTGGCGAGAAGGTTAAGTCGCAGCAGGAGAGGGCCCCGCTCCGCGCTATAGGCGTCGAACGCCTTCCTCACCCGCTCGACCGCATCGCTGAGAATCGTGTCGTGCTGGGGCTGAGATTCATTGTCGATCTTCGCGATCTCGTCCTCGGCCCGAGCCAGATACACGCGCTTGAGCATGGAGGAGAGGGCGGCGATGGAGTCGCTCCGATTCTTCGCGATCAGCTGCTTCGCGGTCTCGAGGCGCTTTTCAGTCCGATCGGTCGTCGATGTCGCGGGCAGCCCCGACTGCTTGACCACAAGCGGACCAGTTAGGGGCTGGACGTGGATGACGGGCAACGCAATCGCGGGCGGTGCAGGCTCGGCGGCGAGAACTCGATCGAGGTCGACATAGACGCGCTCACTCTTAACGGGCTCACAGCCAATAAGAAGGGTCAGGCAGGGGAACAACAATCCGATCGATGTTGCCGAAGCAAGCCGATGCAGTTGAATCCAACGCCTTAATTCGCTCAAGGATCGCACTCCTTATGGAGTCTCCTATCTCTTGGCATTCATAGCTTTGAGTGAGTCGGCCGTGATATCGTTCGCGGCGTACACCGCGACCGTCGAATCGAAGACGAGTGTGTACCCTTGCGATTTGCCTACTCCCTGGGCAGCTGCTCGCGCCTTGGTCAGCGTATCGATTCGACGCTGTTGAGCGGACTGCTGGATGTCTTGAGCGAACTCCTGATACCACTGATTCGCCGTCTGCTCCATCGTGGCGCTTCTGCTGGCGTACTCCTGAAGAAGGGCGCGTTCCTCGGTAGTCAGATTTGGCTTCGAACTCAGCTCTTGATTCTTCTTTGCCTGGGCAACGATCTCCGCTTTCAGGGTTTCCAAACTCGCCTTGTCCACGGCGGTCGGCGCCTCCTTGAGCCACAGCGTGCGTAGATTCTTGGCCTGTTCGACGGTAAGCACTCGATTTTCGTCGATGAATTTGAGCATGTCTTCCCGGGCCGTCTTCATCGCGTCCAGGGCCGCAATGTTGGCCTTGCCAAGATCGCTCATCTCCACCATTTGAGAGAGGTCTACGGTCGCCACCTTATCAAGCGAGCCTTGGAAGCCCGCGGCGGCAAAGAGGCCAAGCATCGCGGCAGCGAGGATCCAGCCTAGCCGTTGAAAGGTCATCACTTCCGATTCATCGCCTTGAGCGCATCGGCGGTCAAGTCGTTCGCTCCATAAGGCGCTATATCCGCGATGAAGACCAACGAGTATCCGCCGGTCGAAGCTACCGACTTAATGGCTTCCTTCACCTTGTCCATGCCGACTTTGTTCAATTCCTGTCTCTTGGCGTCGAATTCTTCCTGGGCGTTCCGGCTCCACGCCTGAGCGGTTTCGGACGTCGTCGTTCGGCGATTGCTCAGTTCTTGGAGTTCGGTCGACTCGGCTTGGGATGGGTTCTGCTTCTGTTGGAGCTCTTTGAGGCGGTTGCTCGCGGTGGTCACCTGGCCCTTGATGGCGTCGATCTCGGCCTTGTCGGCGGCCGTCGGATTGGGCTTGATGCTGAGGTCGTGAAACTTGGTTGCCTGCTCGACCGTGAACACGCGGTTCGCATCGACGAACTGCAGCATGTCTTGTCGGGCCTGGCCGAGAGCCTTCAGCACGTCGACTTGGGCCTTCGCGTAATCGCTGTCGTTAAAGACTTTGACTGCGTCGACGACGCCGATCTTCGTGGAACCTTGGAATCCCGTTGTCGCGGCGACGGCCACCAGGGCAACCGCAACGATCCATCCTAAATATCTAAATTTCATTGATTGTCCTTTTCAGAATGACGTCCCAATCAGGAAGTCCGTCCTGCTGCGTCCCTTATTGTCAAAGCCCAGATCGAGTCGCAGAGGACCCAAGGGCGTTCGGAACATAAAGCCGATTCCGTAGCCGAGGTGCAAGTCGAGCTTTGCCGACTGCGTAAAGTTGTTTACGGTTCCATATCCGCCCCACGCTCCGCCGTAGTCGACAAAACCGACCAGGCTGAAGGCTTTTTGGACGGGAATCCTGAGCTCGAGCTGGGTAACGAGCGTCTGGTTACCCCAGAACCTATCTTGGTCGTATCCTCGGAGCGTATCCGGCCCACCGGCAAAGTACTGCTCGAAGAAGGGGGTGCTGCCGGAGGTGGCTCCGTAGTAGGCTCGAAATGCGAGCACCCGCCGGGGGGAATCAAGCTCGTTGGGACCGCGCGGCTTCTGGTTCGTGAAGTATTTGCGGAAGTCCGCGCTGTACTTCACGAAGGAGTGATGACCGAGAACGTGCGGATCGAATCCGCCTCCGCCGATGCTCGTGATGTTCGCGAATCCAGGTTCAGCCAGGATCCGAAAGAAATCGCCTCTCGAGGGATCGAGATCGACATCGCGCCGGTTCCGGGTGAACCCGGCCGAGACGACTCCAACGTCGCCGTCTTGCTTGATGAAGCTGCCAAAGTTGCCCGTGTTGAGGTCATTGGTCAGGACGCCCTCAAATCGAGCTCCCAGGCTCCAACCCGAGATGTCGTTGATGGGTCTGGCCATGGTCAGGCTCGCGCCGGTGCGCCGCTCCGTGTAGTTGCTATTGCCAGTCGGGACGTTATTCCCGCCTCCGAAGACAGAGCTCGAAAAGCGGTAGATCAGTCGACTGTAAACGCTGGCATGGATCGACGTCCCGCGGCTGTCGACAAACGGATTCGAGTAGTCAAAGCCGATGCTTGGGCCGCCGCCATTAGTGGCCTGCAGAAAGTCGAGTCCAACGCCTTGGCCCGTTCCACGGAAGTTGGAATCCTGAAGCTTAATGACGCCTGCGATGCTGCTACGCGGATCCATCTGGAGTCCGATGTTGAACTGGCCCGTTCGCGTCTCTTTGACGTCGGCGATCAAGTCGATCTTGTAGGGATCGTCCGGCACTTGCTTCTCGATGCTGTGGACATTTTCGAACCACTGGGTGCTGTAGATCCGGCGCAGATCCATTTCCCACTTGTGGCGGTCATAGGTATCGCCGGCGTGAGACTTGATGAGCTTTGAGAAGACCGAGGTCTTGGTTCGCGAGTTGCCCTGAATCTCCACCTTGTCGATGACCATCTCGCGAATCACGATATTGACGGTATTGGGGGATTCGCGCAGGGGGCCGATCTCCTCGACTCGGGCGAAGAAGTTTCGCCTTTGGTAGAGGTCTTCGATTTTCCTGGAGCTGGTGGCTTGGTCGCGGAGATTAAACACCTTACCGACTTCGACCGTCAGCAACTTTCGAATTTCGTCGGTCGAGATCTTCTTGTTTCCGACGATTCGAATCTCCTTAACCACGGGGTACTCGGCGACGGTGACGATCACGTTCCAGTTATCGTTTTCGACAGCCTGCGCTCGAATGTCGACGCTTTGAAAGTATCCGAGGTCTTCGAGTGCTCTCTTATCGGTGTCAAGGTTCGACTGCAGGTACGGCTGACCGACCTTGGTTCTCATCGCGGCAAGGATGGCCTGCGAGCTGACCCCCTTGTTTCCTTGTATATCGATCTTCCTGATCAGTCCCGTCTGCTGGGCAAAGCTACAGATAGCCAGCATCAGAAGGAGCGCGATCGTCCCAATCCTTGTCGTCAATGAATCCTCCCGAAGGCCGCGACCGAAACACTCAGGTAAATCTGCCGCGAATCTGGAGCACTTTACCCGTCCGGCTTGGCACGCGCCTGTGGCCACATCCCTGGCCACAAGCAATTAGAAGGACGAGCGCTCAATGCGTTTCAGAAGCGAAATCCGTACTCAACGCCGATCTTATACGGCCTGTCCTGGTCGAGGCCAACGCTGAAAACCACTCGATTCAGGGCGGCACTCTTGCTGGGTAGCCGATAGGTGAGGCGCAAGTCGTAATCCAACCTTCGGTTGATATACGTGGGAGAGACTTGCCTGCGTCCCTGGAGGACGAGGCCTTTGCCGAGAACTTTCGCAAAATCGATCGAAGCTCCCTCGAATTGGTTGTAGTCGACGTTCAGATACTCGAGGCCCAACCCGGTCGCCAGCTGGCTCGTGAAGGATTCCGTGAGCTGCGGCACCGCGATGCTGACAAGCGCGCTTCGGATTCGCGCCTCGGTCTCCGACTGGCTGGCCCCGGATGCTGATCCAATACTCTTCAGGACATCGGTTTGGCCCAGGAGGGCGAGAATCTCGTCTTTGCTTAGATCGGGTGGATCGCTGGTCGCGTTCAAGTTTAAACCGGCATCGCTTAACAAATCTCCCGTGATGAACAGCCTGACATCGTATCTCTGAACGGTGTCTCCGAATCTGAGGGCCGTCACTGCGGTTGTTCCCTCGAGGTCGACGTCGACTCTCGCGTTCGAGTCTCCGCTCGAGCCCACGCTATAGCTGGGGCGGAGAGTGCCACCCTCTTCGAGCGTCACTTTCGCGGTTGGCAAGTTGATCCGGCCACTCTGGACGTTCATCGTTGCGTTGAAGTTGGGCCTAGCGAGAGTGCCCGTCAGCTGACCTCCGCCAGTCAGCGAGACGTCGGCTGTGCTCGTGCGGAAGCGAGCGATCTCGTCGAGCTGGATGGGAATGTCGAAATGCGGATTGAATGCCAGCTCGGCCGAACCGGCGCTCCCGTTGAACGTCGATGGCAACAAGATGTTGGTGTTGGTGACGCCGACCCGACCGCTGACGAGCGGCTTCATCGCAGGACCGGCAACGGCTAGCTTAGCATTGACGGTTGCGTGGTAGGTCCCGAGATTCCGATCCTTTGAGTCCTGCCGTACCGCGAAGTCTGTCGCGGCGATCGATCCCTGGACCGGCGTGTTGACAATCTTATCGGTATCGCCTCGAACCAGCTGATCGAGCGTCGAGCGCAAATCGGGGAAGTCTGCCGCCAAATCGGCGGCGAACGTACCGCCGGAGGATCCTTGAGACTGGATCGAAAGGACGATCCGATTGTTCTCCAGGTTCACACTCGCGATCGCGGCATTAAGGGTCGTCTGCATGTCGTTGAAGGCGAGAACGTCGGCGGTGCCGAGGATCGATCCTCGCAGGCCGAGGTTGGTTTTCGATCCGATCAAGGAAATCGTTCCCCGGAGAGTTCCCTTGGACCTTGCCGTATCGATCGCGCCCGCGTATTGCGCCAAATCCTTCACGTCGATATTTGGGATCGTCAAGGAAGCCTTGATTTCCGGCCCTTCCGGGATGTCGAGAGGATAGTTGAGGGGGATGCTTGCGACGACATCTCCGGTGAAGCCACGGTAGAAGAACTTTCCGGATGCCGAGATGCCGCCGGTGTAACTGCCATCCGGCGCATACAGAGCCTGCCGGACGTTGACGGTATCCAGGTTAATCCGGAAGCTCTCGTTGGTCGCCCCAATCGTGAAGGCTGAGCCCTTGGTCGTTTCCAGCGAGGCCCGGATATCTGGACTCGCCGAACGACCGGTGGCCAGGAACGACAGGGATGCTTCTCCTTGAAGCCTTGCCCAATCCGGATCAAGCAGGCCGACGTATTGAAGATCGAACTTCGAGAGCTCGCCATCGACGGTCAAATTGCCTTCCGTGTCGATCGAGCTTTTGTTGAGAACAAGGATCCCCTGAGGGCCGGCCCAATTGAAGGTGTCGATGTTCCATGTCGTACCGGTGCGGCTCAGGATCGCCTTAAGGTCGCCAAGCGGCTTCGACTGGAGGGCCAGGTTATGGGCCTCGAGTAGCTTGAAGTCGATGTCCGGGTTGTGGATTGGGCCAGATATGGCGACCGTGGCATCGAGGTCGCCTTCGGCGGTGTCCAGCCGCTGCTTGGCGTCGAATGAAAGGTCGGTAAAGAATGGTTTGGCGGATGTGTAGAGGTCCTGGAGGGAGCCGTTCAAGACGGAGACCTGGCCTTTGATGATTTCGCTTGTCGTATCGAAATCGACGTTCTCGAGAAGCAGGAACCGATCGAGTTTTCCGATTGAAGCGCTCCCGGTCACGTCGATGCCGTCATAGCCGATGTTCCAGTTTCCATTCCCGAATTCGGTGTCGTTGAGACTGACATTCTCGAGCTTGCCAGAGGCTTTGCCTCTCACGGTTCCGCTTGGCGAGATTGAACCCTGAGCTTGACCGTTAAGCCGGCCAACGACGTTTGCCGCGCCCTTTCCGGGTGGCGTGATGCGATCCAAGGCCAGGTTATCGGCGCGAGCCGTGAAAGTGCCTGCCTTGGTCTGATAGTCGTACTTGCCGCTCCCGTGAACCGAGCCGTCGCCAACCTTCGCGACAAACTTGTCCAGAGTTGCTACAGTTCCGTTCAGGGAGCTTTCAAGGTCCGCACGATCCACCCGGATACCCCCGAGCAAGAGGTTTTCGCCGAACGCGGTGCCCGCAACCAGCGGCTTATCAAGGGTTCCCCCGACCGTGATCGAGGGGACGGTTACAGTTCCGAGCGCGTCATCTCCGAGGTACTCGTTGAGGAGGAGGTTCTTGGCCGATCCCGAGCCGGTGAGAGTCCGAGTTTTTAGATTCAGGGCGAGGTCGCCGACGGCCTCGCCCGTACCTTTGACGACTCTCAGCCCGCTGGCCTGAATTCGGGTTCGGTCCGCGGTTACGTCCGAAGAAGCGAAAGGGATCTCCTTACCGGAAACCTTGACGTCGAGAGCGACCGCCTGTCCTTTGAAGGACGGATTGGCTGTCGTGCCACCAACGATGCCGGAAGCGTTGAGGTTCCCAGAGAGGTTCTCGCGCAGAGTCTCGAGCCGAAGATTAGTCGCATCGACCTTGAGGCTCAGAGTCTTATTCTTGATGGAGACCGTTCCGATCGCGCGAGCGCTTCCCGCACTGGTTCCGATCCTCAGGCGTTCCACAACCAGTTGGTCGTTCGCTAGGTTTCCGACGGCCTGAAACTTACCGGTTATGAGCTTGCCGTGGACCCGGTAGTTCCCGTTGCCCTCAGCTTGGAGAATCGCCGTGGGATTCGTTCGCAAGCCCCCTAAGAGGAGGCTTACCCGAGCCTTCCCGGAGATTCCTTTCGTGCCGAGCCGGTTTGCCACGGTCGCGAGATCTACGGACCCAGCGGTGAGAGCGCCGGTTAGGGTGGGGGACTTCACACCGACGATCATCGCTCCCGTGAGCGGCGTTCCGGCCCACCGTCCGCCTTCGATCCCAACGCGAACCTCGTTTGGATTTGCCGCGATGGCGACTTTGGGTTGCTCGATCGGTTGCTCGTAGACCACCGCGTTCCGCGCCTGGATCGGACCCTGAAAGCTAAGTCCACCACCCTGCTTATAGGCGAGCCAGCCGTCCACATGGGCATCGGTCATCGAGGACACTGCGGCAGGCACCAAGCGGTGAAGCCACCTCGGCAAATCGGCTTCGGACGGGGTGTCGAGATGAAGCTGCCCGCCAAGTTCTGGCTCCTTTTGCCATACATAGGCGCCGTCCAGGTTCGCCTTGACGCGACCTAGGGAGGCGTCGAGGCGACCGCTGGCTCCCAACTCGTCGACTGCCGCCTGGACGGAAACATGGTCCGCGGCGTATTCGCGGTACTTGACGCCATCGGCGGAGGCATTGATCTGGCCCTCGAACTTAGTGCCTTGACCCTTTGCAATCAGGAGGGACATCGGCCCCGAGACTTCCATGGATCGCGCGGACAAATCCTTAAGGAATGGAGCCTTTTCGATGTCTCGCGTTGCGCGAACGTGCTCGAGCACCGGCTCCAACTGGAATCCGGTCGTTTTAGCTCGGACCAGGAGCCCTTCACCAGGCAGGTTGTCTACTTCCCCTTGGATGCTGCCGAGCCCCGGCGACGATACGGAGCCGGTGGCCAGCCAATTGTCGCCGATTCCGCGGACCTCAACGCCTTCGGCGACGGCCCGTTGGCGATATGGCGTAGCGCCGAACAGGTCCTCTATCGCCAGGTCGGCGCGATTTACCGTCACCGAGAAGGGAATCGTGGATGCCGGGCCCTTGCGTTCCGGCAGATAGTCCTGAATGTCGAATGTGCCGTCCCGAAGGCGAACGAGCCGTCCCTGAACGTTGCGAACGTTAAGGGTGATACTCTTCAGATTCGGCAGGGAGATTCCCGACGCGTCGATGTGTTCGGCCGAGACAATCTCCGATCCAGCCGGGTCGAAAATCCGCGGGTGCTCGGCTCGAGCGAAGCCATGATCCCAATCAATCGAATAGGCGTCGGCACGAAGTCTAACTGTACCGGCTAGAGACTTGTACTTAAATTCAACTGGTTTGCCAGGAGCGGACAGGGCGACCACGCAGGACCAAACGTAGGAGCTTCCCCAAACCGCGAGAATCGCGATCGGGGCTAGAACGGTCACAAGCCGGATCAGCCAAGACCAAGTCTTGATCGTTTCACCCCAGGTTCAGAAGCCTTCCGGCTGTCCGGCAAACTCGAGCGCCGGCTTCTACGCCATGGCTGCGTCGAGTTTGGCCACGCGCTCGGCCATGACCTTCTTGCTGAACTCGATTGCATTGTACGAGCTTCGAATAAAGGGACCGCTCGCGACGAAGGCAAATCCGAGTTCGTCTCCGATGGCCTCGTACTCCTTGAATACCTTGGGGGGAATGAATTCGTTAACGGGAAGATGGCGCATGGTCGGGCGCAGGTATTGCCCGATGGTAACGGCATCGACGTCTGCCTGGCGAAGGTCCCGCAGTGTCTCAACGACTTCTTCCTTGGTTTCCCCGAGGCCGAGCATGATGCCCGACTTCGTGTAAATGGACGAATCGAGCTCCTTGACTGTTCTTAAGACATTCAAAGTTCGATCGTATCGTGCCTGGGGACGAACGATCGGGCTCAGCCGGCGAACGGTCTCGATGTTGTGGTTGAAGATGTCGGGCTTGGCGGTAACGACGACCTCGATGAGCTCGCGTTTTGCCTTGAAATCGGGAGTGAGGACCTCGATAATCTGCAGCGGATTCGCCTTGCGGAGCTCTTCGATCGTGCGGGCGAACTGGCCCGCCCCTTCGTCTTTGAGATCGTCCCGGGCGACGCTCGTGACGACGACATGCTTCAGCCCGAGGTCGTCGGCGACTCGGGCCAAGTCGGCAGGCTCGTGAGGGTTCACATCTTCTCCGCGACCGACTTTAATCGCGCAGAAGCCGCAGCTTCTCGTGCAGGTATTGCCGAGGATCATGAAGGTCGCGGTCTTCTTGCTCCAGCATTCGGGAAGGTTCGGGCAGCGCGCGGACTCGCAGACCGTATGCAGGCTCTTCGCCCGCATCATGCTCTCGACCTCCTTGATCGTATCCGGGCGCGGGAGACGAATGGTCAACCACTCGGGAAGCCGCTGTGACATAGCCAATTATAGCTTGCGCGGTCCGGCGGTCCAGTCCCGTCGCCCTGCATCCTCTTGGCTGCCGCACGGGGATTTCACGCAAAGGTACGCAACGTTTGCCACGAAAGTCTTCAGTCGCCTTCGGGCACGCCGTCTAAAGCCAGCGTCTTCAGCGCTTCGCGCTCCACTAGCCCGATTGCGCGGGCAACGCAAATGGTGCAAGAATCGCCTTAGCAAACGTCCTGAAAAGGGAAAACCATGGACGATCCAAATCGCGAGTTGGCAGTTAGCCCGGATCACGGACCGGAACGAGCACCTTCCACGGTGGGCCAACGCGGCGTCTTTCTCCTGTTCGGCGTCATGATCGGCGCCGCCGTCGTGCTGATTACTTTGCGCACGGCCCAGCCGACGCCAAGCCGAGTCGCAAGTTCGAATCCTCCGGCCGCCTCTCAGCCGGTCAAGACCACGCCCACGGATACCAGCGCGGTTCAACCTGGTCCGACCACACCGAACTCGGGGGCAGCTCCGGGACCCGACCCAAAGGCAGGCGCCACGACAGGTGGCCCCCAACCGGCTTCCGGAACTGCGCCCACCCCGGGGGGCGCGGCGCCCGGAAGCACGAAGCCCTATAACCCTTTTGCAGGCCACGCGGGAACTTCGATGCCCCCGCAGGAGATCACCGGCCATATTCCGCCCAACCCGGTCGGGGATCAAACGAGCATTCAGCCGACGCCAGATCAGCCGCCGAAAGCCCTCCTCGTCACAATCCGCGTCAATGTCGGCGACCCCACACAGGCAGTTAAAGCCGCCGAGGCGGTGGCATCCAAGGAGGGTGGGAACGCGATTCGCTACGACGACTCAGCCTTGCGTGCGGAGCCCGAGGGCGTGATTCTGTTCGTCCCCGCGCCAAAAGCCGATCAAGTCGAGAAGGAATTGGGTTCGCTGGGAAGCGTCGTGGTTAGCGAAAAATGGTCGGGCGCGGCCGGAGAACGGATCGACCGCATCGAGCGAGACGCAAACGACCGCTTGAGCGCTCTCCATGTGCAGCGACAGGAATTGCTTATCAAGTTCTTCGAAGATGCTCCACCGATCAAGCACATCGACGAGGACAGCGACCGCATCACCAAGAGCCTTGCCGCGTTGCGCGCACAGAAACAAGGAGCAACCATCGCGGTATTTAAGCTGAAGTTTCTCTAGACGTCGGCACCGGTTTTGAGAGCGAATGGCCTGAGATTAATGACAGGAACGCGGTGACCTAGAGCAAACCTCTCGGCTTTTGCCGATATACTTGCAGCGAGTTTGCTTTTTCGCATTGAACGCTTCTTGGCTCAGCGGGGATTCTGGATTCAGGATAGTCCCTTAATAGCCAAGAATTAGATTCAAGCGATGGCGTGAGCCGAGGCGAACGGGGGAGTTGTCTGTTGAGGGCGGTTGTAACTGGGGGCGCGGGCTTTCTTGGCTCGCATCTTGTCGATAAGCTGTTAGGTAAGGGCTGGGAGGTCGTCGCGATCGACAACCTCGTCACCGGTTCGTGGTCAAATCTCGACCACGTCAAGGATGAGGTGCAGCGCATCGAGCAGGATGTCTCGGACTACCTGAGCGTCGACGGGCCGGTCGACTTCGTTTTTCACTTTGCGTCTCCGGCGAGCCCGGTCGATTTCACCAGGATCCCGATCCGGGTCCTCAAAGCCGGCTCCCTAGGCACCCACAACGCGCTTGGACTCGCGCTCGCTAAGGGCGCAAAGTTCATGATGGCCTCAACCAGCGAGGTGTACGGCGACCCGCTCATTTCGCCACAGCCGGAGGGCTACTGGGGCAACGTCAATCCAATTGGACCGCGAAGCGTCTACGACGAGGCCAAGCGCTTCAGCGAAGCCATCACGATGGCCTATCACAACCAGCACGGCGTCGATACGCGGATCGTGCGATTCTTCAACACGTACGGCCCGCGAATGCGTCTCGACGACGGCCGAGTGGTTCCAAATTTTGTGAAACAGGCGTTGCTGGGCGATCCGCTGACGATTTACGGCGACGGTCATCAGACTCGATCGTTCGGTTTCTATGAAGACATCTTGGAGGGTGTTTGGCGGTTGGCGAACGTCCAAAATCCCCCTCCGGAAGGTCAACTCGATGTCGCGTACCCGGTCAATATCGGCACCGAGATCGAGCGAACGGTTCTCGAGTTCGCGGAGGCCGTCCTTAGGGTAACGGGTTCGCCGTCGAAGATCGCCCACATGGAAGCGGCCGTCGACGATCCCCGCCAACGCCGGCCGGATCTGACCCGCGCCCGGGCGCTCCTGAATTGGGAACCGACGACGACGCTGGAGCAGGGCTTGGAAAAGACCGTCGCCTACTTCAGAGACAAACTGGAGCTGGGCCGCACGAAGAGCACGCGCGTCTTGTAGCCGGTGCTTGGTTGGCGGACGGCGAGGGCTGCAATGTCCTCCTGAAATTGTCTGCGATCCACCAACCTGAAGGTGGGCGCTACGTTGCAGGCGTTTCCCCCGCCGGGGCCCACGGCTCCGCCGTCTCTCGGAATGTACAAGGGCAATCTGTGTTCAACAATCCAGCAATATGGACAGCCCGCGAACCTGCCTGCACGCTCAATTATCAGGTTTCGCAAGCTCAAAAAGGAAACCGGCAAAACCCATAGGGTCAGGGCATACATACGCGCGGAAAGCATGGCTCCGACCATGATGCAAATGCAAAAGGGGTGTCTCAAGCATTGTCGCTTAGCTTTGGTTTCATTGGCAGCGGTGCTCGTTACGAGTGTCGCAACGGCTCAAAAGTACACGGCCGTCGTCCTACAGAGTCCCGACACAGTGCAGAATTTGGCACGAGGGGTTTCGGCGGGCGCAGGCGCGGGAACGTTCTACACTTTTACGCCGGGCGGGCTCTTTCAGCGAGCACTACTCTGGCCATCTTCCTCGAGCGCGCCGACGGTGCTCAACCCATCGGACGCTCAATACTCTTACGCAAACGCGATCGCTAACGGACAGGTTGGCGGCGCGGTTTACCCTTCACGGTTTGGCGGGGGCGAACATGCGGCCCTATGGATCGACGGCACCGCCGACAATTACGTCGATCTGCATCCTGCCGGTTTCAACGGCTCTTTCTCGGCCATCCTTGGGATGGACCCGGCGTCACAGGTGGGATATGCCCAGCAGATCTTGCCGGACGGGGTGACCCTCAGCTACCACGCGATCCTGTGGAACGGCTCCGCCGCGAGCGCAGTCGACCTGTTCCCGAATCTACCCGGCGCCAGCCATGCGATTGCGGCCGGTTGCGGAGGCGGACAACAGGCTGGCTGGACCGTCTTCAACGACCCTGGCAGGCCCTTTCTCAGCCCCGGAATGCACGCCTTCCTTTGGAATGGCACCGCGGCTTCGGCGGTCGATCTTCATCCGGACGGGTTCTTGCTCTCCGCGGCCCTCGGCACGGACGGCAACCAGCAGGTCGGCTACGCCTATGACTGGTCCTTCAACTCGCACGCGCTCGTGTGGACGGGCAGCGCGGGAAGTGTGGTCGATCTAACGCCAGCGACCGCTTCCTCAGCGCAAGCCAACGCTTGCCGCAACGGAATGCAGGTGGGTTGGGTCCAAGACGACAGCGGGCAACACGCAGCGATCTGGAGCGGTACGGCAGACAGCGTCATCAACCTCGACGCGATCTCCGGCTCCGGCTTCGACGGATCGGTTGCAACCGGGATCGACGAGAACGGCGTCATCGTTGGTTACACGAACAACGGCGGCATGGGGAGCCAGGCCGTCATGTGGATACCGCTCAAGGTCAACCAGGTTCCGGTGGCTGACGCGGGCGCGGATCAGAACGTGACCACTTCCGATACGACGGCTTCGGTAGTCCTGGACGGAAGTGCATCCTACGATCCCGATGCGGGCGATACGCTTACCTACCAGTGGACCGACGAAAGCAACAACGTCGTCGGTACCGTCGCCAAGCCGACCGTTCAGGTTCCGCTCGGCATACACACGTTCACCTTGGTTGTCACCGACAACCATGGCGCCGCGTCAGCGCCGAGCACCACTCATGTGACCGTCACCCAGGCGAATCACCCACCGACTGCCAACGCAGGTCCCGACCAGACCGTCCAAGCAACCGGGCTCCTCACGCCGGTGACGTTGAATGGCAGCGGGTCATCGGACCCGGACGCGGGAGATACGCTCACTTACAAGTGGACCGACGAAAGCAACAATATCATCGGCACGTCCGCGGTCGTCAGCCCCTCCCTCGGGTTGGGATTGCATACGTTCACCCTTGTTGTGACGGATAACCACGGAGCTTCCTCGGCGCCGAGCACGACTCATGTCACGGTGCAGGACACGACGCCACCTACGATCTCTGGCCTTTCCGCTAGTCCGAACGTGATACCGGCTCCTAGCCGAAAATGGATCCTGGTTACGGTCAGCTATAGCGTGGCCGACAACTGCGATCCCAATCCTTTGGCGGCTCTCTCGCTTTCCTCGAGCGATCCCAGGGACGGCGACGATGCGTACATCGTCGACAGCCATCACATTCGGGTCAAGGCCGATCGCCGCGATGGTCGAAAGGGCCGAATCTACACGATCACGGTTACTGCGACCGACCATAGTGGCAATTCCTCGAGCGCGAGCGTCACCGTAACGGTGGCTCGCGACGGGAACAGCCGAGACCGCGACCAAGATCACGACTAGGCCAACCTAGTCGCCGAGCTAGCGGCCACCCGGGAATCCGGGTGGCCCGCTTAGTTTGAATCGCGAACTTAGAAGTAGGTCTTCTTACCGAGATCCTTCTGAATCTCCTTCGCCTTTTCGTCGATCTTCTTGTCCAGCTCGGCCTTCTTGTCCGTATCGCCGTTCTTTTCGGCTTCCTCGGCCTGCTTTTCGAGGTCCTCGAGTTCCTTCAGCTGCTTCTTGAGTCGCTCCTTTTTCTTTCCATCTTTGCTGATGTTTATCCAAGCCTTTAGGATGTACTTGAGCGCCGCTTTGGCGGCCTTTGACGGCTTTCCGCTAAAGGTGCCTTTGGCCACGTCTTTAAGCCCGCTGCCCAAGGGAACCACGATATCCATGATGTCCAGGTGAGCCAAATGAAGGTCGAGGTTCAACTTGATATCTCGCACCTTGTCTTTCTCGGGGTTTGGATCGGTCGCGTATTGGCCTTGCGCGTCCTTTAGGGCGGTGCGAAGCCCTTCCAGCACCGACTTGCGATTCTCGTTCAGCTTCGGGTCTTTAAGCTCGTTTTCCACCCACTCCAGGAGGGCCTCGATGAACAGCTTCAGCTCATCGGCGGTCAAGTCCTTCTTGACGTCGTTCCATGTTACGAAACCGCCAAACGGCCACTTGATCCGCCAGCTAAGGTTGAAGCTTCCCGCCGTCAGTGCCGTGAGCGTGCGATGAGCGATGAAGACTCCTTCCGCGTCCGGCATTCCCGGTTGTATCAGGAATGTCTGGATCGGCCCGCCTTCCAAAGATGCCGTCCGAGGCGTGGTGCAGACAAGTTCAGCCGGGATCTCGTCGGTCAAGCCGCCCAATCCCTTTACGGTGGCAGTTATCTGTTCCGACTGGCCTGGCTTCAGGGTGCTCATCGAACCGCCAAGCGACGTTTGGAGATTGCGGTACTGGCCTTCGGAGACGACACCACCCTTCGAAATAGAAAGCATTCCGGA
>CAZNUL010000069.1:0-20923 GCA_964576205.1 uncultured Fimbriimonadaceae bacterium
AACCGTCATCGGTTCCTCTGGACTGTCGTTTGCGAGGTCCAGCGACTCCGGCCCGGCTTCGGAAGCCCGAGAAACGCATGCCTTGTCCCTCGACGTCCAATCGCTGCATTCTTGTAAAATAGGCTCAGGAGCCGCCTAAGACATGGTCCGATTCTATATAGCCACCGCCGCCGCTGCACTCTCGATGCTTAATCTCACAATGAGTTCAGACGAGCCGGTTGGAGTGATCCTTCGATCCCCGGTCACCCAAAAGTCGCGCCCCAGTCTGACGGCAAAGGAACTTTACAAGAAGTACAGCGGGTCAATCCTACAAGTTATTGCGAGCCAACCTGACGGGTCAGCGGAACTTGGAACCGGATTCTTCATTGGGGACAAGGGCAACGTTGCGACGTGTCTCCACGTAATCCAAGGCGCAAGCTCAGTTGTCGTAAAAGCAACTGATGGCACTTTATGGTCCGTCCAGCGCGTCGCGACCGACCCAAAATCTGATAGTGCAATTCTTGAGCTGAAAGCGCAGACAGGCACGCTACCCTCGCCCATACCAATCGGAACCACTAGCAAGGTTGAGACTGGCGACGAGGTAATCGTGATTGGAAACCCGCTGGGCATCGCAGCCCTGCAAGGCAGTTTGTCTACTGGTGTCGTCGCCGGAGTCCGACACGAAGATGGCCTCAACGCCTTCCAAATCACAGCGCCGATCAGTCCGGGCAATTCCGGCAGTCCCGTCCTCAACCGAGACGGATCGGTCATCGCCGTCGTTTCCTATAACTACTCGAAAGGTCAGAATCTGAACTTTGGAATGAGCATCGACCACTTCAAGAGCTTGCTCGATGCTGCTTACTACGTTCCGTTGACAGCCCTGCCGAAGCCCAGCACTCCTCCTGACCTGACAGCGAAGTCCGAAGCTGCCCTAGCCGTGCAGCTGTCACAGGAAATGGCTCGCTGGCAAAGCCGCATTGTGACGATGTCCATGAAGTGGGAGCGCGTCGAGGTTGAGGCCGTGCCGCAATCCGCTCGGTTGGACAGTCGTGATCGGCTCCGGACTCGGCAAGAGGCATTTGAGGCCGAACTTTCTACCGACGGACTCAAGGAATTTCTACGTCTTCGACGCCTGTTCCCCAGCCCATATGACGGGGAGCTTCGGGACCTTGATGACTGGATCTCGTCGGTTAGATCACTCTCCCAAGATAGACTCGCAGCCGAGTTAGACCTGAATCGCAAGGCACTCCTCAACGACATTGACGGAACCAAGGAAGCGCATGGCCGCTACATGAGCAGTGGAGAGCGGCTACGGGCGAAGATCATCGAATTGGATGACATGAACTCTAAACGCCCTTGGTATCGCGACAATGAATATGCAAAGGCTGAATCTCCGCCCGTTCTGGCGAGTGCATTTGTAAGCAACACTTTCAACGTCTTCCCCGATCCAGACTTTCCCAGGTCCGCACGGGTTGGTTATTCGATCAGTGCGCACATGCTCAATTTTCCGGAGAACTATCGTGCAGTTCTTGAAGAAGGCGATGTAGTCACAGCGATTACTATCCAAGGGAAGAAGTCAGACGTTGCGACCTGGTACGACTTCTGCATCCTGGAAATACTCCACCAAGGAGAAGCTGCGATTTGTCACGTCGACCGCTTGGGCAAACCCGTCGACGTTCCATTCACCTTCAAGTAGGAACTGCATGAGGTTGGCTGAAAGATTAGCCCTCGTTAGGAGAAAGACGGAAAGAGCCAAAAAACACTTGGCTGACCTTGAAAACGAGGTCGGCAAGTTCATGCAGAGCAACCCCTATCGGCTCGGGACCAGAATGGATTCCGATTCCGATAAGCGGCTCTATTACCTGACAGCAGTACAGGACATCCCAGGCGACATTGTGATGACCATAGGGGACGTGGTCCACAACTTGCGGTGTGCGCTCGATCACCTGGCTCATCAGCTCGTTCTCGTTGGGAGTCCAGGCAAACCCGTGGGTCGGGTCCAGTTTCCTGTGTTTAAGGATAAGGCGTCCTTCGAGAAAGCGATCAAAGGGAACTCCATTGTGAACGGAGCCAGTCAGGGAGCCATCGACGCAATCAAGGCTCTGGAACCTTACCAAGGAGGCAACGACTACATCTGGGTCATCAGTCAGCTGGACAACGCAGACAAGCACCGCAGCATCCTGGCCGTCGGGTCAGCCATGAGATCGATTAATAACGGGATGACCATGAAGGCAATTGACGGCCAAGACGTTCCCGTGTCTTTGTTCGTCGCGCCGTGTGCTAGGAGAGTTCCGCTTAAAGTGGGGGATGTCTTGTTCGCCACTTCCGACACGGAAGTGAATCGCGACCTCAAGTTCACCTTTGAGGTTGCGTTCGGAGAACCCGGTCTCATGGAGGCGCAGCCAGTCGTGCCACGCCTCCAGGAAGCCTCTAACTACACGAACGAGCTGATTGTCAGCTTCGCTAAGTGGCTGGCTTAGGCGGAAGGCGGCTGTTCCAAGGCGACGCTGGGCAAGTGCCTTTTCACGACCTGGTGGTCGAATTGTGCTCGCCACTCTTAACCTTGTAAACCCCAGGTCCTTCGGATGCTTCGCAGGGTTGACAAGGCCAAGAGAGCCGAGGGGAGAATGGACTTTTGCCAGGGTCGGAAAAAGGCACGGCGGAGGGAGAGCCCGGTAATTCTGCGGTTTATACTAGGGCATGAATCTATTCACGACATCGCGGGTTTTAAGATCGGAGGTCGCCAGACTTCGGCCAGGTGATCGGCTTACCTTGGGTCGAGATGGCCAGGAGTGGATTTGCGTAACTTGCAAAACCCCTTCCGGCTCTGAGAGCATTGGCGTCAGAGAATGCTGGCCCGCGTCCGTACCGATTCCCTGGTGGCTTCAAGGCGCTCTGCCGGCCACCTACATTCCAGGTCAGGACCCCTGTTTCTTCGATTGGGACGACATGAACTTCACGCCGGAAACGCTTACCAGGATCGAAGCTGAGGAGCGCACTGAGGGCGTCAATCGGAACTTGGAGTTTACGAAGAATCTCGTCTCCTACCTTGAAGGTCAAGGGCTCCTCGATGGGACAGTTCGCGGCCTCCTGGAGAACGATCTTGGAATTGGTGCAGTCGACGCACTTCGAGCAATTGCTTAGCATCCTAGAAAGGTTCTAATCGCATCCAGTACAGCCGACCACCAAAATCGATGGAAGGTCACCCTGACCAAGTCTCCGTGGCCCCGAAATCGCGCCTCATATAGTATTTGCGATCGTCCTCGTGGGTGATCTCAAATCCAAGCCTCCCGTAGAGTCGCAGGGCTGGATTGGACTTGATTACCCCGAGAGTCACTGGGCGACCCGCCGTGCGGGCCTCTTCGATGATCCTGTGCATCACCTCGGTGCCGATGCCTTGACCTCGGAGTTCGGTATCGATGAAGAGTTGCACCAGAAAATGCGCATCGTCCTGGATCGTGCTCTGCAACCAGCCAATATCAGCATCGGCGCGCGTGATGATCCGAACCTGCGTTACCTCCCAGCGTTCGCGCAGATTGGCGACGCGAGCAGCTACTTCGGGGTCTGACTCCTGGAAAGCGCCGCCCATCCAAGCAAAGTAGAGCTTCGCGCAGAAGCGAAAGTCCTGGGCATGGGCCGGGCGAAATGATATCCCCGATGCCCATCGATCGCCTGGCGTGCCGCTCATGTTCCTCCGGAGGTATGCCTACGCTACCACCAGAAGGGTTCTAATCGCATCCAGTGCAGCCGACGACCCTCCCTCAAAGGCAATTGTGAACCTAGATCTCCGCGCGGAGCTGCCTGGGGCGGGAACTCTGCGTTGCAGCCACCAAACCAGAACACCCAAGGGTGTGGACGTTGCCAAGTCGTTTCGTCTTCGGCATCGCGCGGATTGTGTGAAACCTGGGGATAAAGTCGTCAGAAAACCAAACCTGGTAAGACTACTTGGGCACTTCCGAATGGCTGTATAGAGCCTGAACACTTCCCTTTGAATCTGGCCATGTGGAGAATTCACGGTCAGATCGAGAACTTTGTAGACTCAAATGCCATCCCACAAGTAGCAGAGACCATTCGTTAGCTTAAAACGTTTCAATAGTTGTGCATTGCAGCACAGATCATGTATCTTGATATGGAAATGAGTGTCGCGGTACTAGAAGAGAACTTCGCGAACAATATCGATCGGGCTCAAGCAGATATTGCTCTCGAGCGCGACTACGAATTCTTTGAGCGCGAGCTTGTCGGTTGGCTCGCTCTTTACGCTGGAAAATACGTGCTCATCCGTAACCAGAGAAAGATTGGCTTCTATGACGATGAAATCGTCGCAATAGCGGTTGGCAAACACATATTTGGAGAGGAGCAGGTTTTCTCCGTTCATGAGGTTGCCTTGCCGAGAATGGAAAGAATCGCCACCGTACGGTCGGCCGACTAATGGCATCGGCGGGTGCTCCTAAGAGGCGGACCAAGGGCCCACCTTACCAACTCAAGGGCGATCTGCTTAGTTCTGGGGCCATCGTTAGCATCGTCGTAAAGAAAGGTCCTGCGTTGGCTATCGCGTCCAGCCAACTTCCGAAAGATCTGCCAGTAATCGAAGGCGAGGGCCGCCAAGGGCAGTGCCCAGCGGATGGCTCGGTGGCGTCTAAGCCCAAAAGGGTATATCGGAAGCCGTTCAAAGGAAAGGGCTTGGTCGATACTGGAGCGACCAGAACCGTCATCGACAAACGGATTGTCCAGCATCTCAAGCTGATCGGATCCGCGAGGAAGAAGATGCACCTCGTCGGGCAGGCAGAGCCCCATCTTTGCGACCACTACTACATTGGGCTCGAAATCTTCGACGGCGGTCCAGTTTTCCACCTTCTTGTGCCTGCGATGGACTTGTGCTTCGAAGACATTGACTGCCTAATTGGGATCGACGTGCTAGCCAAGCTGGTACTCACCAGCGACGGCCCCAAGAAGAGGTTCATGACGAAGCGGTGGCGCTGAATACTAGACTTTCCTGGCCATTTGGCAAGCCATCCTATCGTTGAATGCTTCAAACCAGGCCACGACTTGGGCTGTCTTCGAAGCACTACGACTTCCCAGGGGCCTGAGAACAAGGTAGAAGCCCTTGACGTCCATATCAAGCCGATACTTGAACAATAGGACTCCGTCGCCGAGGCTTACCGCGTGGATTTGTTCGAAGCATGCGATGCAGGGCCAGTCGAGCCCAGCTTTATTGGCTTCGTCGGCTGCAATCCAGTGCGCTTCGCGCTCATCGATGTTAGATTCGATGAGCGCCGCCACCACCTGCTTGAACTTCGCGAGTCTAGACCCAGATGGAAGCTTCATCGAGGGGTCTGCCGAAATAATCGCCCGCGGCGGCTTGACATGGCCACCGTGGGCTATCGCCTTAGCGGCGATTCGAAGCTTGACCTGTGGCTCCTTGGTCGCGCCAGGCTTCATTGCTCTTTCGCCATCAGTCATTAGTGTAAAACACCTCTATTTCTGCGATCCCCCGACTGAAGCGGGGGAGACCTACCCGTACGGCGGTGTGACCAGTTGCATCGCCTAAGATTCGATTTTACGGAATCATACTCTTCATCACGACTGATGCTGTCATAAATCGGCTATTGCGTACTCATCTTCGCATTTTTAGCGACCAGCATCAGATTCCATGTCAACCAAGGTTGTTGGGTTCTCACCTCCATTCTTAACCGCTTCGGCGGCATGCTTGAGAGCGGCCGCAAACATCACGGCGACTCCATCGTCGACGCCAGGGTTGCCGCCGCCATGACCGTTACCGGACTTCAGGTGATACGATTGAGACGGGCCCACCTCCAAGGTCAGGCCCAGTGCCTCGCATTGAAGAAGAACCTGCAAAAGGGGGACCCTTCCGTTTCTCAGGTTTTCGATTTCACTTATTCGCGACTGCTTAAGGTCCAAGATGTCGCCTAGGTTCTGCTGGGTCATGCCGTGCTCGCGGCGAGCTTTCCGAAGCTCATGCACAATCTTTTGGAATTGGCACTTCGCGTTGTTTAGCACTTGCATGTAGTGGTCGACGTCGAACTGGTAGGTCTCCTTGATTCGGGAACGAATGTCTATTTGTTTCATTGCTTCTCCTTTGAGCGACTCTCTGATCAATCCAAATCGAAAGAGTCAAGTACGAGTCGCCTCTCCTTCCATCCCCCAAACGACCGCGCCGAAATCCCTCTGATCTGTTTCCCCTCTGTTAGCCATCTCCTATCCTCCCTCTGTGGCTCCTAGATTATACACCGCAGCGGATAGAATATCCATCGAGCCGTATACTTGGTGCGATAATTGCGCACACGACGGCAGAAATAGCGAAGATTGGTTCACCCAATGAAGCCCATACTGGCCGTCAGCAGGCGGGGAGTTTGCGATTTCGTCCAAGCTGCGCCGACCATTGCGACTCAGAGAGGTTCTAAACGCATCCATTACAGCCGACCACCACATTCTTGCAGCATCATCGTCGTCGCAGCAGGTGATCGTATTCGGCGTGGCGCCGATCCAGAGCATACGAATCCAATGGCGTAGCGAGTGTCGGGATGGATCGCATGAGTCGAGCCTCCAAATGTAACCACTGTTACCAATGCGTGAGGTAGTCTGCACGGCATGCCCGAACGCGGCTGGACGCTTCTAATCTACAAACTGCCTCCGCATCCAACGCGATTCCGGATCCAGTTATGGCGAAAGTTGCAGGCCCTCGGAGCCGTCTACCTGCAGGATGGCGTAGCCGCACTGCCTGCCAGGGAAGACCTCGACGAAAACCTCAGATATGCGGCGACTTGGATCGAGGAAGTCGATGGCTCAGCCGTGGTGCTTCGCGCAACCGGCCTCCAGATCGGCGACGGCACTCAGCTCATCGAGAAGTTCCGTCGTGCGGCCGATGCGCGGATGTCGGAGATATCCGAAAGCCTGACTCAGCTTGACGACACCTTCCCCGAGATCTGCTCCGTGGAGCAGCTAGCAACGCTTGAAGAGGCCCAGAAGAGGGAGAAGACCAACTATCTCAAAGCTCGACGGCTGAACTACTGCGGCTCGGACATCGAGCCGGTGGTCGAGGAGCAATTGGCGCGTCTTTCCTTAAGGGTTGCGGGCTACGCTAGGGGCGTCAAGTGACCTACGCGACCCGGCCAAACGTGCACGTCGACCGCTGTTCCACGGCTTGGCTCATCCGTCGCTTTATCGACCCCGGGGTCCGGTTCATCTTCGTGGAAGAAGGCGACGTGCCCGCAGGGGCTATTCCGTTCGACATGACGGGCGTCGACTGGGGCCACAAAGGGGAGAAGCGCAGCTTCGAGGTGGTCTTAGAACTTCACAATCTGGCCGACCCGATTCTCAAGCAGATCGGAGAGATCATCCATGGGGCTGACATCGCAACCGATTTCGACATCACCCTCGAAAGTCCCGGCATTGACCTGGCCTTTCGTGGCATTCGACTGACTTCGGCGACCGACGAGGAGGCCATTGAATGGGGTTCGCGTTTTATGGACGGCCTTTACGCCGCAATCAGAGACGGGTTCCGGCGATGACCGACTCGCCCGACAGGAGAGAACTTATGAAGCTGCTATCTATCATCGCCCTTATGCTCGCCGGACTTGCCGGCGCTCAAGACATGCCGTCCGACTATGCCGCCGTTCTAACGGCTCTCGGTAAGAAGGGAGACTACAAGGCGAACGTGCTGAAGGTGAACCTTCCACGCAACGACCTAAAGGTGCGTGTGGCTGGAACCGATGTTCCAACGCCGTTCGGATTCGGGGGATGGATCGCCATGACCAAGGGGGACCACGGCATGAACGTCATGATGGGCGACCTTGTGTTGCTCCAGGATGAGGTGAACCCGGTTATGTCGGCCCTGCTGGACAATGGCCTGGAGGTCACCGCCCTCCACAACCACTTTTTCTGGGACGAACCCAAGATCTATTACATGCACGTGCACGGTATGGGCACTCCCGAAGAACTCGCCCGAAAGATCAAGCCGGCGCTCGATCTCTATGGCCACGCCGGCGCTTCCGTCTCGCAACATGACGGGCCGAGCGATATCATGGGCGGCACGATCGATACCAAGCCTCTCGACGCGATCGTCGGCGCTATCGGCGAGCAGAACGGCCAGGTTTACAAGTACACGATCGGACGCAGCGACCTAACGGTCAAGGAGATGGGCGCGACGATCAACGCCAGGATGGGGCTGAACACTTGGGCGGCCTTCTACGGCAAAAGCGACAGCGCGGTCATTGCCGGAGACGTCGCGATGCTCGAGGGCGAAGTCACATCCGTTCTAAAGGCTCTTCGGGCAAACAGCCTCGATGTCGTTGCGATCCACCACCACATGACGGGAAGCAAGCCGATGATCGTGTTTCTCCACTACTGGGGAAAGGGTAACCCCGTCACGCTGGCTCGGGGATTCAAGGCTGCCCTCGACGTGCTCGGTAAGAAGCCAATTTCTTCGATGAAGATGGAGCACTGAAGATGATCGCTCTCCTAGCGCTTACAGCGTGCATTTCCTGCGCTCCACTGCCCGATGCGGCCCTTAGAAAGGTTGCGGCGATTCCTTTGCCCGACTCCGCTACCCGGTTCGACTACCAGAGCATCGATCAGGCGACCGGCAAGCTCTACCTGTCGCACATGGGCGCCGGCAAGCTTGTCGTGTTCGATACCAAGACGGACAAGGTCGTCGCCAACCTGCCAGGCTACAAGACCGTGACCGGCGTTCTGGCAGTTCCCCAGGAAGGCAAGTTCTACGGCTCGGCCGCTGGCTCGCACGAGGTCGTGGTCGCCGACATGAAGACGAACGCGGTTCTTGCCCGGATCGCCGGCGCAGACTTTCCGGATGGGATCGCTTATGTGCCTAAAGTGCGGCGAGTTTTCGTTTCGGACGAGTCTGGCGGCATCGATCTCGTCATCGATGCGAAAACGAACAAGTCGCTCGGCAAGATCGAACTGGGTGGCGAAGCTGGGAACACGCACTTTGAACCCGTCACGGGCAAGGTCTGGGTCGCCGTACAAACCAAGAATGAGATGGTGAGTATCGATCCCGCGAATCTGAAAATCACGGGAAAGCACCCGTTGCCGGGCAGCGATCACCCCCACGGCTGGACCTCGCTCAACGGGATCGCCTACATCTCATGCGAGGGGAACAACAAGCTGCTTGTGGCGGACCTCCGAACCATGCGGGTCTCGCAATCCTTCGACGTCACCGAAGGACCGGACGTGCTTGTAATCGACGAGGGCTTGCGCCGCCTCTACGTCGCGTGCGAGGGAGGTGGGGTAGACGTTTTCCAGATCGAGTCCTCGGGAGGACTTCGGGCACTCGGGAAGTTCTCGGCTCCTGCCGCTCACACGGTGTCGGTCGACCAAAAGACGCATCGCGTCTACATCGCGCTAAAGAATGTCGGCGGAAGGCCGGAGCTTTGGGTTTTGGAGCCAACGAAATGAAGATTGCACTCGTATGGCATGGCGACCGAGAGACGCGAGATACGGCGAGGCTGGAAGGCGAGCATCGGCTGGCCCCATCCGCCGACGCATTTCGCGCAGAAGGCTTCGAAGTTGAACCCGCCGTCTACAACGACGACTTCGCTGACGAAGTCAAGCAGCAGCTGCTGGGTGTCGACGCCGTCCAGGTTTGGGTGAATCCGATCACCGATAACGGCCGATCTCGCTCCGTGCTCGACCCCCTGCTAAAAGAGGTGGCCGATGCGGGAGTCTTCGTTAGCTCCCATCCGAACACAATCCAGAAGATGGGCACGAAAGACGTGATTTACGACACCCGCGAGATGTCATGGGGATCGGACGTGCGACGCTACCCATCCACGGCTGAGCTGCGAAAGGGGCTGCCCGAGTCTCTCCGGACAGGTCCACGGGTCCTCAAGCAGTTCCGAGGGCATAGCGGCAAGGGTATCTGGCAGATCACCGCCGCGTCCGATCCAACCAGGGTGCTCGCGAAAGAGGCGCCGAGGGGCAGCGTGGAGCAAGAGGTCTCGATCGATGAGTGGACCGCAAACTGCGCGCCGTACTTCGAGACTGGCCCGATGATCGACCAGCAATACAACCCACGCATCGTCGAAGGGATGATTCGCGCCTACCTCGTTCGCGATCGCATCGAGGGATTTGGTCACCAAGCGGTCAACGCCCTCGTTCCCGGGACCGAACCTGGGCCGAGGCTCTACCACCCGGCGGACGCGGCCGATTTCCAAGATCTCAGGCGGCAGGTCGAAGGTGAGTGGGTGCCGCAGCTTATGTCGGTGGTCGACGTCTCATACGACGAACTGCCGATGCTTTGGGACATCGATCTGATGCTCAAAGAGGGCGGCGGCTACATGTTGTGCGAGATCAACGTTAGCGCCGTCTTTCCCTATCCGGAGAGCGCGATCCAACCGCTTGCGCGAGCCTTTAGGTCCGTGCTCTCGTCATCCCGAACACCGCTTTCAGCTCCTAGTCCGTAAGCTGGTAGTGCAGCCGGAGGATCCCCGCACCAATCTCCCGGGATTCGAGGAGCCTCAAGGGCTTAACGCGGGCGGTCGATAGGGAGACGTGGTTCCCTGGGCCGCCCATCTCGGGAGTGATGTTGAAGACAATGTCGTCTGCCAGGCCCTCATCGAGGAAGGAATTAAGTAGCGAATCTCCGCCGCCAACCAGTGCTGAACCGAATCCCTTTTTCTCTAGGTGGCGCAACGCATCTCGAGGCGAAGCAACGACGGTTGCGCCTGCCAGGTCGCCTATCGATCTGCTCACGACGACGACTTCGAGATCTCCCATCGAGCCACCGCCCCCTACATATTCCTCAAAGGTCTTTCGGCCGACGATGCAATTCCCAGCCCCTAGCGCGAAAGCATCGAAATCCTCGAAGACCTCCTTTTTCCAGCTATAGTCCGAGTCGCCGTGCATATAGTTGCCGTTCGCGGTGATCGCCGCCCACAGGATCGTCTTCATCCCTTGAATCTTAGTCGCCACGGGTGCGATTTGAATTCGCATCATTGATTGCGAAAATTCGAAATTGCGAGTAGTCTGTTGGCCGATCATGCACGTCTCCTACGACCCCGAGTTGGTCGAATCTCTGCGCAGGTTCAAAGCGGATATCTTCCAGGCCCTGGCCCATCCCACGAGAATCGCGATAGTCGAACAGTTGCGAAACGGCGAGCTGCCTTCGGGTAATTTCCCGGAGGCGTTGGGCGTTGAACCGGCCAATGCGTCCCAGCACCTCGCCGTCCTTCGCGCAAAGCGGATCGTACGGAATCGCAAGGTCGGGAACCAGGTGTTCTATTCGCTCCGCGATCCTAGCCTGATCGAAGTGCTCGACATCATGAAGCGCTATTTCGAACGGCATTTACGCGAGTCGTACGCAATGCTGCTCGAGATGGAGCCAGAGGCGTCGGTCGATTGAGTTCGGTTCGCGAGCCCTTCGTCCCGAAGTCGATCATCGAGCTACGAAGCTACAGCGCACGGCGCTTCGTCGCCGACCTGCTGGCCGGGGTTACGGTTGGCCTCGTCGCCCTACCGCTGGCGATGGCATTCGCCATCTCTTCGGGCGTACCGCCCCAAGCCGGTATCTATTGTGCGATCGTGGCGGGTTTTCTGATCTCGGCTCTGGGTGGCTCCAAAACGCAAATCGGCGGACCGACCGGGGCATTCGTGGTCGTCGTCTCCGGGATTGTCACCAAGTACGGCGTCGACGGGCTGTACCTGTGCACGCTGCTCGGGGGGCTCATGCTTCTCGCCTTGGGGGTCACTGGCCTGGGCACGGCCGTAAAGTTCATCCCGAGGCCGGTGGTGATCGGCTTTACAAACGGGATCGCTGTCCTGATTGCGAGCACTCAGATCAAGGACTTCCTCGGGCTTCGGGTCGACCAAGTCCCGGGAGACTTCGTCGGCAGGATCGCTACGCTTGCAAGCAGTCTCAATACGGTCAGCCTCCAGGCGGCCATTCTCGGATCGGTTTCACTCGCCGCGATCGCGATCCTGAATCGTTGGCTAAAGCGGGTTCCGGGGACGGTGATCGTGTTGATCGCCGCCACTGCCGTTGTGGTCATCGCCAAAATCCCCGTCGAAACAATCGACACGCGATTCGGGGGCATTCCATCCGGATTGCCTCACATCGCGATCCCGCACTTCAGGCCGGAGCTCATTGGAATTTTGCTGCCTTCCGCGATCACGGTAGCGATGCTCGGCGCCATCGAATCGCTCCTGTCGGCGGTGGTTTCGGATCGCATGTCCAAGGACAAGCACAACCCCAACGTCGAGTTGGCCGCACAAGGAATCGCGAATATCGCGTCGCCTCTCTTTGGAGGCTTGCCCGCCACCGGCGCTATCGCGCGGACGGCGACGAACATCCGTTCCGGTGCCACGAGTCCTGTCGCGGGGATGATTCATGCGCTCACCCTCCTTGCCATCCTTTTGTTCGCCGCGCCGCTTGCCAAGCACATCCCCCTTGCGGTTCTGGCCGCGATCCTCTTTGTGGTCGCCTACAACATGGGTGAGTGGAAGGAGATCCCGTCGATCCTCAAGTTGACGCGCTCGGACATCTCGGTTTGGCTCATCACCTTCCTGCTGACGGTCTTCGCCGATCTCACCATTGCCGTGGAAACCGGCATGATCCTCGCGGCTCTGCTTTACATTCGCCAGGTAACGGCGACGACGACGGTCAGCGAAGTGACGCCGGAGTACATCGAGGCCGGCCACGACCACATCCTGCAGAACAAGCAAATCCCAGATGGAGTTGCGATATTCCGCATCCATGGACCCTTCCTCTTCGGGTCGACCGACAAGCTCGCCGATCTCGAATCGCGGATCGACGAGCTGCCGCCTGTGCTTATTCTGCGGCTTCGAAACATGACTGCGATCGACGCGACCGGTCTAGCCGCCCTCGAAAACCTGTCGGAGGTGTTGCACGCGTCCGGACGTCATCTTATTCTATGCGGGATGCGTGAACAGCCGGCAAAGCTCATGCATCAGGCCCGGTTCACCCAGCACGTTGGGAAGCGAAACATCGTCGCCAATTTCAACGAGTCCATCCGCCGGGCCGAGAGAATCCTGCACCGTCACCGAGTCCTCCATATCGGATCGCCTGAGGAACCGTCGAGCCCGTAGACATCGACCCTGGGGCAACCCAGCGCGAATCGTTTCTACTCGCATCTCGTGCCGATTCGCATAAATACATCTATAATTCCGCTATCCGGTTGGCCCGCATCGGCAAATCGGATGGGGAGGCAACGTGCTGAATAGAAAGCTGGCTGTCTTGGTCGCGCTGAGCGCTGTCGTCATGGCGAAGGCGCAGACGCCGATTCCTTCGTTCGTGAGCGCGACCAAAGAGAACTTCGACGCGATGGCGCCGGGAAGCAAGACGAGTTTTCCGGGCTTCTCCGGTGGCGCCGTCTTCTCGAGGATTGGAAGCGGTGGCGCGATGATCATCAACAACAACACGAGCATCCTGCCGTTCGTCTCGCCTAAGAACGACCTATTCGGACGGGGAGTGGACGTCAGGATAACGTTTAACAAGAAGATCATGGCGCGGTTTGGCGGCATGTTTCGAGCGGCAAAGGCGGGCGTGAATCCAACCAAGGTCAGAATGCGGTTCTTTCGGGGAGGGGTCGCTGTCGGAGTCGCGGTTCTCGCCCCGATTTCGAATGCCGCGTGGAAGTGGGTTGGCTACGATCTGAGTAAGTTCAACGGCTACGACGAAGTTCGCATTTTCGGCGTGGGCGGTACCTTGCCGGGCTACGTCGGGATGGACAATCTGGTCAGGAAGTAGGCATTGCCTGCTCCGATTGATTAAGAGCTAACACGCGGATGAATCCGTGTTCCCGCATCAGTCGTTGGGATTCTCGCCACGCAACCACAAGTAGGTCACCAATTGGCCCGTGTGATACCACTCGTGGGCGGCAATGTTGCGCAAGACTTCGGCGACCGGGCACTGGGTCAGTCGCAAAGCCTCCCACCATCGCTCCGGGCTGAACACCGGCTCATCGAGTTGAGCGTCGGTCAGGGAATCGATGAAGGCGAAGGTCTCGACCCGAAGCGAGGCCAATCGATCGTTGATGGCTGCGCGCGTGGCCGACGCCTCGAATGCGTCAGGTTCGCCGTCCGGCCATGCTCCGCGCCGGATCCACTCGACCGTCTCCATCTCCTTGTTCGCAATCTCGAGAAGGAGGTCGGAGATGGTGGGCATCCCATCCGCCGGACGCCAGGTAAGGTCCTCGTCGCGGAGCTTGGCCAAGACCTCCTCCAGGTCTTGCCGGACGTAGGCGAACCTCGCTTTGAGCAATTCGTGGACTGCCGACATGAAGCCCTTCCGCCGGAAGGTTACCTTCGCCCGATCCCGACAGCCGATCCGGGCCGGCACACCTTCAGGTGGGCAAACCGGTAAATGCAACTCGTGGCGTGGAGGTTCTCGCGATGACGCAGATCAGGTCTGTGAAAACTTCCATCCCGCCGTTAGGTGTGTCATAGTAGATATTCGTCTGCTTACCGGGAACCTTCACAAATCATTCTTCCCTTAGGGGCCCCGTGAAGTGATGAGAGTTGGCTTGCACAAGCGAATGCCGCGATTGTTCGAGTGCGAGAACTGGGTGACGATGGACGTCCCGGGTGAACGCGGGCGAGAGGTTTGTTTGCACTCACATGCAACTGAAGGAGGTTTAGATGGTTGATGCTTACCTTGACCTATTGGAAATGGACTACTTCGAGCTAGGGGAAGCTTTCAAGGGATTGGCCGACGAGAATGTTTGGAAGCGGCCGGCCGAAGGCCTTCTCTCGATAGGGGAAATTGCAGGACACATCGCCTACTGGGAGGCCATCCGGCTTGCCGGTGAGGGCGAGGACATGGCTAAGTGCAAGGTTCGCAGTCCCTTGATCGACCGCCGCTTCCGCTATTACCAGACAACCTTGGCCAATCCCTCGGCGGACGATCGCCCGGCCATGACCGCGGAGCAGGTTTACGATGAGCTGAAGCGAGTCCACGAGGAAGCGGTCAAATGTTTCAAAGAGCTCAGTCCCGATCTATCCGAATCTGTGCCCGGCCTGCCCGGATTCAGTTATCGCGAGTCACTAAAGTATCTCGTCTTTCACATCGCATATCACACGGGGCAGATGTACACGGTTCGGCATCTGCTAGGCGAGGAGCCACCGGATAATTAGCATTTGGGCAGCCAGACGGTGATCGTCGTTCCGGCTCCAAGCTTGCTTTCGATGACGAGCTTTCCCTGATGGGCTTCGACGATGCTCTTGCAGATTGAAAGTCCGAGGCCGGTGCCGCCATGCGCGCCGGTCCTCGACTCATCCACCCGATAGAAGCGTTCGCCAAGGTGCGCGATGTGTTGAGGCGCAATGCCTTCGCCGTCATCCTGAACGACCGTTCGGATGTCCGGACCGTCATCGAAACTAACCGTCACATGTTTTCCGTGTCGCGCCGCGTTGTCGATCAGATTGGTGAACAGTCGCAACAGCTCGGATTCGTTTCCGTGAACGATGATCTCAGAGTCGCCCCCGGCTAGACAGATGCAGGCGTCGGGCCGAGCCAGTTTTACGGTGGCGATCGAACGATCGAGCACCTCGCGAAGCATGACGTCGATCTGGTTCCGTCCGAGTCTTCCTCCGTCGAATCGGGCCAGCAGAAGCAGGTCGTCGACCAACTTGGTCATGGCATCCGCCGAGCGATCGATCTCCGTCAGGGCCGGTTCGAAATCGGATCCCGATTTCAGAGCTAGGCTGGCGCTTCCCTTGATCACGGTCAACGGCGTACGGAGTTCGTGGGAAGCGTCGGCCGTGAATCTGCGCTGCTGCTCGAGCGCTCGAGCTTGCTCCAGGAAGGCACTTTCAACCCGGCCGAGCATCCCGTTAAACGAGACTGCGAGCCCAGAGAACTCATCGTTCCCCTCGACCGGCAGACGCGAAGAGAGATCCTCCGCTTTGAGATCGTCGACCGTGCGGTTCATCTGCCCGATGCGACCCAACACCCGCCCGGTCACCCAGACACTTCCAAGCACGGAGAAGAGGACCGCCGCCGGGAGCAGGGCGAGGCCGGCGAGGTTTAGGCTCCCCAAGGTTCGATAAACGTCGTCCAGAGGATAGGCGTCTTGGGCCACGGCAATCGGCATGCGACTTTCCGCTGGGACCGGAACCGTGATCGTTCGGACGGGCCGTCCGTCCACGACGATGGTCCTTTGCGAATGCCGTCCTCGTTTCGCCTCCTCGAAGGCGAGGGAGTCCAACGGATGCCTCGTGCTGCCGAGGACGGGTGCTCCGCTGAGATCGAAGAGGGCGGGCTGAAATCCTTTTGATTCCGGCTCGCGACCCCGCTCCTGTCGCCTCCTCCTGAATAGGTCGGGATTCTCGACGAGGAGCCGTCCCGTCTCCTTGACCATCCCCTCCATCCTCTTCCTGAGATCATCGTCGACCGACTTGATGAGCAACGACTGGACCGTGAACCTGGCGACGGCTCCAAGTCCGACGAACAGCAGGGCGATCGCGAACGTGTTCCAAACGATCAAATGTCTCCGCACCGACCGGCGATGGCCAAGCCAGGCGAAGGTTTTCAATGGGCTTCTCCGTCATTGAGTAGCCGCAACGAATACCCGGCCCCGCGGATCGTATGGATCAGCTTGGTCTCGCCAACCGAATCGATCTTGCGACGAAGCGCCCGGATGTAGACGTCGACCATATTCGAATACGCGTCGTCGTTCATCCAGATCCGCTCGTGGATGAGGTCGCGGGTGAGGACGCGACCTTCGTTGGCGGCAAGCGCCTCGAGCAATTCGTATTCGCGGTGGCTCAGGCCGATCTCGATTCCTGCCCGGAATACCCGGCGGGATGCGGTATCGATCTCCAGATCGGCGACCCGAATGACCCGCGTTCGGTTGACCTTGTCCCTTCTGAGTAAGGCCCGAACGCGGGCAAGCAACTCTTGAAAGTCGAACGGTTTGACGAGGTAGTCATCGGCGCCGGTCTCAAGCCCTCTGATCCGGTCGTCGATCGCATCTTTGGCCGTCAGCATCAAGATCGGTATCGGCGAGCGATCCGATCTGAGCCTCTCGCAGATCTTGAATCCGTCCATCCCCGGGAGCATGAGGTCGAGAACGAGGGCCGCGTAGAGATTCGTCCGGGCGAGGCGATAGCCCTGAGTTCCGTTCTGGGCGACATCGACCTCAAAGCCATGCTCGCAAAGACCGCGTCGCACCATCGACGCGATCCCAGGCTCATCCTCAATTAGCAGAATTCTCATCTAGTCATCCGCGAAGGTCGGCATGCCATTGATTCGATCTTTGTTTCGCGCGGGTTCCTGATCGGTGGAAGTTCCGCAATAATTCATGACCTCAACACTTCGAACCACATCCGGCAGTGCGGGTGCGCATCCTAGTGTCCGGCAAATCGCCGGACAATCATCTGACAATCATGTTGCGTCTCGATACTCCTCTTGCCGGCCAACAGCCGGCTACCGAGGAGGAATCATGAAACGAACACAATTGGCGAGCCTGGCCCTCGTCGTGGCGATGACCGTGGCCGCGGCAATCTCGCTGGGTCAGAAGTCCGAGGAAAACAGACACCCTCTCGATGCTCTGGTCGGAGCGCCGTTGGGCATGATGAAGACGGAACTGGGACTGACCAACGTCCAGGCCGAAAGGATCGCTCAAATCAAGTCGAACTTCAAGAGCGAATTCGTGGCTGCGCGGAAGGCTCGCATGAGCCAAGGCGCCGAAGGCGAGAGACGAGGAGGGGAAGGCGAAGGATCAGTCTTCCGGGCCATCAGCGAGAAGGCGGTCGAACAGATCAAAGCCGTTCTCACGCCGAAGCAACTGACCGCCGCCGGCGAACTTGGCGCGCATGTCGAGTACCTGTCTTTCGTGGGTATCCCGCTCAATGCCTACGACAGGCTCGGCATCACAGCCCAACAGGAGGCCCAGCTCATCGAGATCGGCGTCCAGGCCGGCAAGGCGATCCGCGCCGAAGGCAAGTCCGAACAATCCGGACGGACGATCCACGAACAGGCGGTCGCGACCGCCAGGCAGGTCCTCACTCCGCAACAGATCAAGCTCATCCGCGAGATCCAGGAGGAGCGGCCGCGGGAAGGCGGCTAGCCCAAGACGACGAACGCGAATTGGCGGCCCTCCCTCTCCGATGGGAGTGGTCGCCATTCGCGTTCATCCAGCGCCACGCCGGCGACTACGTGCTAAATGGGAACCAGCTCGTAGTCCTCGAGCCCGCGCTCGACGGACCAGCCGTATCTACCCGCGAACCGCCCGTGGGAACCGGTTTGGCAGATCGCGGTTTTCCCGATTCGGATGGGTTCGCTCAGAACATCGTGTGAATGCCCGCCAAGGACGAGGTCGAACAGCTGGCATCGAGTTGCCAGCTCGCGGTCGTTCCTCAGGCCAATGTGGGTTAGCGCAATGAGGCAATCGACTTGCGGCCTTAGTTCCTCGGCCTCGCGGATCGCCGTGAGGACGGGCGGATCCCAAAGATAGGCACTCGCGGCCTGGGTTGCCATTTTCGTTGTAACCATTGCGACCATGACTCCGATCAGGCCGATCTTGACCCCCGCGGCTTCGATGACCAGATGACTGGGCAAGGGCATTTTCTTGGCCGCCCCTGAGAGCTCATCCTTTTTGGCTGGGGTGGACTTTTCCCGAAGGTTCGCGCAAAGGATCGGGTGGCGACGGCCCTCCAGTTTCTTCGCAAACGCGGCTGGAATGATGTGGCTCTCTCGATTGCCCGGAACCGACGCCGTGCAATCCAGCTCCGCCAGCCAGTTCCAAGCGTCCTCTGGCTTTAGCGGAATCGCGAGATTTCCCGACCTGATTGCGTCGCCGCAGTCGAAGTAAACGTCGCACTCCCGGCGAATTGGAAGCAGGTTTTGCGTTCGAGCCTCGTTGAGCGCGCCGTGAAAGTCGTTCGTGTGGAGAATCCGAAGCAAGTCAATCGATGATGCAATAATTCTTGACATCGATTTGCGTGCACCAACTTTTGAATGCGAACCTAGCCACCAAACCTGCGACACCATTCGAAAGCATCACGCAAATCCTTAACTTTTGCCCCGGCGGAAACCATTCCGAACCGGGGCACGTTTTTAAACTCGTACCATCATGAAAAAGACCATCGCTCTCATTTCGCTCGCCTCGCTCGTCGTAACCGGAGCCTTTGCCGGCCAGAAGAAGCCGGCCGACACGCCGAAGCAACCCACTACGATCGCTTGCCCGGTCGAGGGTGGCAACGTCAACATCGCCAACGCGACCAAGCATCATATGTATGCCGACTACAACGGCAATCGCTACTTCTTCTGCTGCGGCGGCTGCCCGGAGACCTTCAAAGCGAACCCCAAGAAATTCGCCGATAAGCCCCACATCAAGACCCCAAAGGCGACGACGAAGTAAGCAGGTAGGACGTCTTTCGAAGCCGTTAAGCTGAAGGACGGGAGGCCTTTATTGTCTCTTGTCCTGCCGCTTGGTTCTTCCTAATATTCCGTGGCGCAGGTTAGAAGCCGGTGGTTCCCTGGGGTGTTCCAACACCCGTCAAGAAATCCCACCCGGGCGCGGCCGAGTAACTTCCGGCCGTGCCCGTAGTGATATCACGGAATCCGGCGCTTCCGAGTGCGCCGTAGATTCGGACGAGCTCGTTGTACGAATTCAAGCCGTGCGCGCCCGAGGTCACATACATGCCTGCGATGCTGGGGGTCGATAGGCTAGTACCTCCGAAGATCATCCAGCCGCTCATGTTCTGGAACGGCGTGCTGTCGTAGACGGCGCACCCGGTCGCGGGATCGGCGTCGCTCGCGATGTCGGGCCCGCCCCTTCGGCCTCCCGCGATGGTGTAGATCCGGTGCTCATAGGCCGGCCGGAAATTAAAGGCGCTCTGGCCCCCGCCTCCACTCGTCCAGGCCGTTTCGGCGACGAACGCGGTCCCTGCCAGGGTCAAACGCGTTCCACCCACACCGATCACGTACATCGACGTCGCCGGCCAACTGGTAACGCCGCCGGAGTCGCCCGACGAGGAAAAGTAGGCGACCCCCGAGTGTTGGAAATGACCATCGTTGGACGCCTGCCCAGAGAATTCGTCAACTCCCCAACTCATCGAGACCGCCTTCACATTTGGCAGGGAGGCCGCCTTGGTGACGGACGTCAGAAGATCGGACAGGCTGGCGCTGTTGGCTTCCACGAGATAGATTTTCGCGTTGGGAGCGAGGGCGTGGGCCCATTCGATGTCGAGCGCTTCTTCCTGTGCCCAGGACGCGTCCGCAGCCGGCGGGTTCGATCCTTGATAAACGACCTGAAAGACTTGGTTTGAGTTCGAGGTAGCGGTGCTCGAAGGCTCTTGGGCAAGGCCAAACTGCGAAGCGAAGACGTTAAAGTCGTTGAGCGACGTCCCGTAATGGTAGGCGTCGACGATCGCGATCGCCATGCCCGATCCGCCGCTGGACGGCATCTGATAGGCCGCCCGAATCTGAGTCGGAGAATATCCGCCCGGCGCAAAGAGAGAAACCGAAGGGCCGAAGCGAGGCGGCTCCGGGCCGATCCCGAAATCAGGGGCCATCGGCGGGCCGAGGTAAATCAGGTGGTTCGTGTGAGCCCAGGGCCACCCGTGAACCAAGCGATGCACGGGAACGCTGCTGGAGGGAACGAAGATGTTCGGATCGAAACCTTGGCCGAGGGCGACCGCCGGCAATACGATGGCCAATCCGGGGAACAGCATCCTGAACAAGTCCAACCCTCCTTTCCTCAACGCGCTCAAACGCGATGACTCTTAAGACGTAATTCTTGGCCGGGATAGTCGAAAGGCAGAGATTAGATCAGGAGATCTGGTCGAGGTCTTCAAGGGACGGCGTCGCAACCCCGACCTTTCGCACGACCGCGGCAGCCGCTCCGGTGGCCAGTTCCAGCGTTTCTCGGAAGCCGGCCTTTGCCGCTGCGCCAAGGGCAACCGTCGCGACGATGGTGTCTCCCGCGCCGGCCGTGTCGTAGACCTC
>CAZNUL010000070.1:0-20719 GCA_964576205.1 uncultured Fimbriimonadaceae bacterium
TGCGCGCAATTGAGTTGATAAGGTACCTAACGCCTAACGCCTAACGCCTAACGCCCAACGCCCAACGCCCAACGCCCAACGCCCAACGCCCAACGCATCGACGCCCCAACACCGACAATAGGCCGAAATCGGAGTAGATTAGTATCGATGGTCGCCGTTCTTGCCGCAATTCTGATCGCACCCTTAGAGATGAAGCTCCCCGAGGGCTCCCTTTGTCCGGATGCGGTCAACGTAAACGGCATCGTGCACGTGGCGTATCAACAGAACCAGAACGGCTGGTATACGCGATATGGGTCTCAGGATCGGGTGCGCATCAATTCGACCGGCGGCACGGTCCAGGCCGGTGGCGAGCGAGGGCCGAAGATCGCGGTGTCCGGGGATAACGTCTTCGCCGTCTGGCAGGGGGACTACCGCCTCGGTCCGAAGGTCTGGTTCTCCCGCAGCGCGGACGGCGGCAAAACATTCGAGACTCAACGAAATCTGGTCGATGGGAAGACCCCCGGTCTGGACGAAATAACCGTGGCCGCGGCCGGCGATCTCGTCGCTGTGTTTTGGCTCGATGGCCGCACTCCGGAGGATGCCGAATCGCCGGTAACGAGCGGCATTTGGTATTCGCTCAGTCGCGATCGCGGCAAGACTTTTGGCGCCAATCAGCAGATCTACACGCCGGAAAAGGTTAGAGTCTGCTCATGTTGCAGCTTGTCGGTTCATATGTCTTCGAACGAGTCGGCAGATATCGCTTATCGCAGCGGAATCAAAAACGTTCGCGAGACCTATCTGCTCACCGGCAACATCGGCACGAACTCGTTTAGGTCAAGGAAAGTATCGACCGGCTATTGGGTCTTGGGGGGATGTCCGATGGATTGACCGACGCTCAATGGAGGTGCGATGACGTACGAGACCGAGGGCAGTACCTACGTTGCCACCGATGCGGGAGGAGCTCCCAACTCCTTCGGGAAGTGACGATACCCGAGCGTATTGCAGGCGGGAAGCGCTACACTCGCGATTTGGCAAAGCGGGGAAAGCATCTTCTGGCGCTGGTTGAAGGCGGGGAATTCAGGAGAGTTTAGGACCGGCCTCGGCCGGGCCGCACTCGTGACCGGCCCCAACGATCAGCCACTGATCATCCACTAGGAATCCGAAATCAGGTGGTTTCCGAGTCCCAGCGAAACCGCGTCAGGGCGACGAAACCAAAGACTAGGGCGAACAAAAGGAGAGCTCCCACCGCGCCTGGAACCGACGAAAAGCCGCCACCGCGCCAGGTCATCTGGTCGAATCCATCGACCGCCCACTTGACGGGAATCACGAGCGAAACCTTCTGAACCCAATCGGGCATCAAGAACGAGGGAAACCAAGCTCCGCCAAGCATCGTCATCGTTAGGACCACGAAAATCGAGAGCCCGCGGCTCTGCTGCTCGTTCCGCCCGAGGGCCGAGACGAACAGCCCAAAACAGGAAGCCATCAGCGCCGCGGCAAGAGCGATCAGGGTAAGTCCCGGCCAGTTGCCTCCTACATGGACGTGGAAGACAATCATGCCGAACCCGAGAACGCCGGCGAGTATCGCCAGAGCACGTACGGTGCCGCTCGCGATGCGGGCGAAGAGCAGCATCAGCGGTGAGACAGGCGCGGCGCGGATCCGCTTCCAAATGCCCAGCTTGCGTTCCCGCATGACCCCCATCGCCGCCTCGATCGAGAAAAACAGAAGTCCCTGCACGGCCATGCCGTTGAAAACGTGCGCCTGGGTGGCGCCCTTCACATCCTGCTTTTGGCCCTGAGGTTCATTTTTCAAGTCGAACGGCGGCTTCATTTCGGGGCCGCCGCCGAACATCGCGGCAACGACCGGCTGCATTAAGTTCCCCTGAATCGCCTGGACTTGCACGGACTGCGACGGGTCGGTAAGGAGCGTGAGTTGAGGCTTCGGGCCCCCGGCCGAAGCCGCCTGGGCTAACAGCTCGAATCCCTTTCCAAGAACCAGCGCCGCCGCCGATTTACCCTCTCTAACTTCGTTCGCCGCGGTCTCGAAGTCGACTTCCCTAGTCTGCAATCCCGGCGACCTGGCAAGGTTGTCGCGAACTTTCCTCGACAAGTCGGAGCCGTCTTGATCGACAACGAGAAGCGGGAGCTTGGTCGACTGAGCCGACTGGCCTGCGTTGCCGAAGATGCCGGCCATAAAGCAGGCGATCCCGATCGGCACCAGCATTGAGATGACGAGCGCTCTGCGATCGGAGAAGAAAACCTTTAGATCCTTGAGAATGAGTTCCTTGAGCATGGAGTGTTAGAGTCGTGGAGTATTGGAGTGGAACCTAATCCCGAAGTCTCGTTCCGGTGAGATGGAGGAAGACCTCTTCCAGCGAAGTCTCCTCGCTCTGAACCGAGATAACTTGGGCCCCCGAGCTGTGCAGGGTTGCGAGCGCTGCAGAGAGGCCGGAGGAGAGGTCCTCGATCTCCAGGGTTAGGCTCGCTCCCTCGCCGCGTTGGGAGCGAACAGCCGCTGGGAACGCAAGGGAGCCCTCCAATGGAGAATCAAGGGTGATGGTCACCCTGTTCGACGCGGGGACGATCTTTTGAAGGCCGGCCAGCGTGTCCTCTGCGACAATCTCGCCGTGATCCATTACCGCGACGCGCTGGCACATCTTCTCGACCTCCTCCATGTAGTGGGTGGTATAGAGCAGGGTCATGCCGTCGCTCTGGAGAGCGCGCAAGGTGTCGAAAATCGCGTTCCGGCTCTGAGGATCGACGCCGACGGTCGGTTCATCGAGGACGAGCAGGTCGGGCTTGTGGAGTAGCGCCAGCCCGATGTTGAGCCGGCGTTTCATACCGCCGGAGAAGTTCTTGACCGGCTCGTTCGCCCGATCCTTGAGGGACGTTACGGCTAAAGCGCGATCGACGCTAGCATCCATGCCGGATCCGCTGAGTCCATATAGCGATCCAAAGAATCGCAGGTTGTCAGTCGCGGACAGCTCGTCATACACCGCAAGTTCCTGGGGAACGTAGCCGACGTGACGCTTGGCCTCGTACTTGTCCAGGCCGACCTCGTTCCCGAGGACGGTCACTCTTCCGCCGTCGGGCTCCAGCGTGCCGACGATGACCGAAATCGTCGTCGTTTTGCCGGCTCCGTTTGGACCGAGGAGACCGTAGCAGATTCCCTTGGCGACCTCAAACGACACGCCTTTAACCGCCTCGACCTCACCGAACCGCTTGCGTAAGTCTCTGACTTGCAGCATTGATCGTTCATTAAACACGGTTTTGACACTCGCGGTTGCGAGGTCCCGATGGCACAATAGGCCATGCGCCTTTTCGTCCTCGCTTCCCTTGCCCTCGCCGCCGTCTTTGCCCAACCTCAGACCCTAGACCCCAACGCGGGCGAGTCCAAGGCTCACCGAGACGCCCGCATGAAGTGGTGGCGCGAAGCCCGTTTTGGGATGTTTATCCATTGGGGCCTTTACGCCCAGTTGGCCGGCGAATACAAAGGCAAACGGACGCCGAGCATCGGAGAGTGGATCGAGCACGATCTTAAGATCCCGCTCGCCGAATACAAGCCGCTCGCATCGCAGTTCAACCCGGTGCAGTTCAATGCCGATACGTGGGTGAGCATCGCCAAGGCTGCGGGCATGAAATATATCGTCATGACCTCGAAGCACCACGAGGGATTCGCGATGTTCCACTCGCAGTCCGATCCCTTTAATATCTGGGATGCGACGCCTTTTAAGCGCGACCCGATCGCGGAGATGGGCGCAGCCTGCAAGCGACAGGGTCTTAAGTTCGGCGTCTATTACTCGCAGGCTCAGGACTGGAACCACCCCGGAGGCGCGGCCTACGGCGGCCACTGGGATCCCGCGCAGGACGGCGATCTTCACGAGTATGTGCGCAAGGTCGCGGCGCCGCAAGTCGCCGAGTTGATGACCCGCTACAAGCCTGCGATTCTCTGGTGGGACACTTCGGTCGATATGTCTCCGGAGGACATTCGTGCGTTGACCGCTCATCTAAATGAAGATCCCGGCCTCATCGCCAACAACCGGCTTGGCAATGGCGTGCCAGGCGACACCGAGACGCCGGAGCAATTCATTCCGGCAACCGGCTATCCGGGGAGGGACTTCGAAGTCTGCATGACGATCAACGACACCTGGGGATACAAGTCGTTCGACACGAACTTCAAGTCGACTCAAACACTGCTCCGCAACCTGATCGACATCGCCTCGAAAGGCGGGAATTATCTCCTGAACGTCGGACCCGAGCCCAGCGGTCTGATCCCGGCGCCCGAGGTCTCGCGGTTAAAGGATATGGGCGATTGGCTCAAGAGGAACGGAGCTAGCATTTACGGAACGACCGCCAGCCCATACCGGCATCTGCCATTCGATGGCCGTTGCACGGTCAAAGGCCACACGCTTTACTTGAACGTCTTCTCCTGGCCCGCCGACGGGCTGAAGCTGGGGGGTTTGCAAACACGCATTCGCGGGGCATCGGACGTCGCGACCGGCGAAAGATTGAAGGTCGAGACGCTGGCCGACGGCAGCGTTTCGATCGCCAAGCCATCAACCGTCGACGCAATTTCAACCGCAGTAGCACTCAGCCTTGCCGGCGCTCCGGTGGTCGTCGAACCGGAATTCGTTGCCCGAGCCGAGTCGAACGGCCGGTTTCTCCTGAACGCGGGCGACGCTACCCTGCAAGGATCCCTGCAAGTCGAGACGCGGCGTAGTCGCCAGAACATCGGTTTCTGGACGAACGCGGCCGACGCCCCGAGTTGGAAACTCAAAGCCGAGGCAGCGGCGTCGTATGCGGTTACCCTGGACTCAGCCTGCGAGCCAGGTACCGAGGGCAGTACGATCGAGATCCAGGTGGACGGCGTGGGATCGGGAGTTACGGCGACCGTGCCGAAGACGGCTTCGTGGCAGGACTTCAAAGCTCTCACCTTGGACGGGACGCTATCCCTGGCCCGGGGAGCACACACGATAAAGGTCGCGGTGAGAGCCAAACCAGGCTTCGCGGTGATGAATCTGCGAAGGGTGACGCTGACTCCGAAGTAGTCCTCCCAAGCAAAGTACAATCCACCCAATGGCGCGCCGCGAAGTTGAGGAATGGTTCTGGCAGGTCGGCTCAGACCTGCAGCGCCTGAGCGAGGAGATGCACCGATTCCGGCCGGCCGTTGCCTCCGGCAGAGCCTGGGAGCCGCACGTCGACGTCATCGAGGACGAACGCAGGATTATCATCAAGGCCGAAATTGCCGGGGTCCGGGGCGAAGACATCCAGCTCATCTACATCCCCGAACGCCACAGCGTGCTCATCAGGGGCCTAAGGCGCGAAGAGAACTTTGAGGACGGGGAGCGTACGAACTTTTATCAACTCGAGATTTTTTACGGACCCTTCCAGCGTGAGGTCAAGCTCCCCGACGTTTCGGTCCGATCGGATGAGATTCGCGCCAGTTACCGCAACGGCTTCCTGCTCGTCCAGATCCCAAAGCAAGAGCACATCGTCGTCACCAAGTTGACGATCAAGAAGATCTAAATGGCTGAAGTCAAACTGCCGGTTCAAGAAGAAGAACTGCTCGAAGACTCGGGCGAGCCTCAAATTCAGGGCGGTTCTGACGAAGAGCACCGTCCGGACGTGCCCGGCGAGCTGAACATTATGCCGCTTCGGGATAGCGTCATCTACCCGATGCTGATCGCACCTCTAAGCGTCTCCCGCGAAGCGGGAGTACAGCTCATCGACGAGTCGATCGTCGGTAACAACCGCGTTATTGGCGTGGTTGCCCAGCGATCGGCATTCAACGAGGAGCCGACGTTCGACGACGTCTACGAATACGGCTGCGCGGTGATCATTCGGACGTTGGTCAAGATGCCCGACGCGGTCCGGCTCATCGTACAAGGCATTCAGCGATTCAAAATCGTGGAGCGCATCCACGACAAGCCTTACCTGCGGGCCAAGATCGAGGTGATCGAGGAGCCCGAAGTTCCGGCCGACAAAGCCGAGGAGTTCGAGGCTCTTCGACGGTCGGTCGCGGCACTATTCGAGCAAGCGATCCGGCTCTCGCCGCAGCTTCCCGACGAGTTGAGAACCCTGACCCAGGCGGTTCAGGAGATCAACGTTATGGCGGACCTCGTCGCGGCGCACATGACCCTGAGCACCGAGGATAAACAGACAATCCTCGAAACGATCGAGCTTGGAGAACGTCTTCGCAAGCTGCTCGAAATGCTGTCACGCGAGGTCCGCGTCCTGGAGCTCACTAGCAAGGTTCAGAGTGAGGTCAACACGGAGCTGAGCAAAACGCAGCGCGAGTATTATCTGCGCGAACAACTCAAGGCGATCCAGAAGGAACTCGGCGAGTCGGACGAGCGCGGCGAGGAATTGGACGAACTTCGGAAGAAGATCGATGAAGCCGCCTTGCCCGACGAGGCCCTTAAGGAAGTCAATCGCGAGTACGACCGTCTTCGGCGAATGTCCCCCGGCGCGCCGGAGTACACCGTTGCCCGAACCTACATCGACTGGGTCATTTCGCTTCCTTGGAACAAGGCCACCGACGATAACCTCGACCTCAAGGCGGTGAAGGACGTTCTCGATGACGATCACTCGGGGCTTGATAAGATCAAGGAACGGATTATCGAGTTCCTGGCTGTGCGGAAGGTCAAGAAGGAAGGCCGGATCCGCCAGCCCATTCTTTGCTTTGCCGGCCCTCCGGGAGTCGGCAAGACGTCGCTTGGCCGTTCGATCGCCCATGCCATGGGCCGCAAATTCGTGCGAGTATCACTGGGCGGCATGCGGGACGAGGCTGAGATTCGAGGGCACCGCCGGACTTACATCGGGGCTTTGCCCGGGCAAGTGATCCAGAGCCTCAGGCGGGCCGAAACCAACAACCCGGTCATGATGCTCGACGAGATCGACAAGCTCGGAAACGACTTCCGCGGTGATCCTTCATCGGCGTTGCTCGAAGTGCTTGACCCCGAGCAAAACGTGAGCTTTCGCGACCACTACGTCGACACGCCGTTCGATCTGTCGAAGGTCTTCTTTATCACAACCGCCAACCGCCTCGACACGGTTCCCCCGCCCCTCCGCGACCGGATGGAGGTTATCGAACTGGGCGGCTACACGGAAGAGGAAAAGCTCCAGATCGCCGAGCAGCATCTCGTGCCGAAGCAGATTGAGGAGCACGGCTTGAGCCCGTCGCAGATTGAGTTCAAACCCAACGCCCTGAAACGTCTCATCCGCTTCTACACTCGCGAAGCGGGTGTACGGAATCTCGAGCGGGAGATCGGCTCGGTGGTTCGCAAGGCAACGAAGCTATTCGCAGACGGGCGCCGCGCCAAAGTTGTGGTCAGCGATCGCTACCTCGAATCCGCCCTTGGATCGCCAAGGTTTCTACACGACGAGGTACTGGAGCGCGAGTTGACGCCGGGCACAGCGATTGGTCTCGCTTGGACCCCCGTCGGAGGCGACGTCTTGTTCGTGGAAACGGCGAGAATGCCGGGAAGCAAAGGCCTGATCATCACCGGGCAGCTCGGCGACGTCATGAAGGAATCGGTCACGGCGGCTTTGAGTTACGTCCGCAGCCACTCCGAGACCTTGAGAATCCCGCCCGACTTTTATGACAAGACGGAGATCCACGTCCATGTTCCCGCGGGTTCGGTTCCGAAGGACGGACCGAGTGCGGGCATCACGATGATGACGGCCCTCGCCTCACTCCTTACCAAGCGCCGCGTGAAGCCGCGACTCGCTATGACCGGTGAGATGACCCTCAGCGGGCAGGTCTTGCCGGTCGGCGGCATTAAGGAGAAGGTCCTCGCCGCTCATCGAGCCGGAGTCGAAACCCTGATTCTGCCGGAGGACAACGAAAAGGATTATCTCGAAGAGGTCCCGAAGGAAATCAGGGAGAAGCTGAAAACGCACTTCGTCAAGAACGCGGGCCAGGTGCTTCGATTGGCGTTGGATCGGAACGGGAAGCCAGGGGGATGACTTTGGAGTGCGCGGACTTGCCCGCGCTTTTGAACTGCGCGATTTATCGCGCTGCAAGCGCGAGCTAAGTGGTCAATTGGGGCGTTGGGTTTGATCGGCGGGAATAACGGATGGCCGATCGAGGTTGGTCTTCCCGCATCGCGACATGCCCTCAAAATCTTCTGAGCTCTAATTCGAAATCTCCAAACTCCAAACTCCAAACTCTAAACTCCAACCTCCAACTTCCAAATTCCAAATTCCAAATTCCAAACTCTAAAATCCCGGCCCCAACTCCAAATTCCAAATTCCAAATTCCAAACTCCAACTCCCAATCGCCGAATTCCAAATCCCCCAAATTCCAAATTCCAAATTCTAAATTCTAAATTCTAACTTCTAATCGTCAATGCTCGAGACACCTCTCTTCGGCCGCTTCCTGGGTGAGAACAAGTACCTGATCTTCGCCCCGGCCAAGGAGTACCTGTGGCTTGTCGCCGCCTGCGTCTTTGGAGGCGCATGCGTTGGAGCCTGGGGCTTGGTGTCGCAGTCCGAATACTGGGCATTCGTCGGCGTCGCAGTTTGTATGGCGGGAATCTGGGGCGCGGCCTCGCTGCACTGGATCAGCTTCAACCTGCGAGAACATGTGTACACGCGACGTCAGGGGCCTGGCTTGTTTCCGAGGACGACGCGGGGTTCCTTCAAGGACCTCGAAGTGATCTTTCTGCTATCTTCGCTCGGAGTGCTGCCCGGCCACATCACCTATCGTTTGCTCTTACAGTGGCGTGGACATAAGGAGCCGCCGATGGTGCTCCAGCAGGCCTACTTTACTCTCGCTCCCGGAATGCCTCTTAATTACGGCGCCGGCCCGCTATTCCACCTGGGAACCAAAGCCGCCCAGGCCATGGGCATCCCGCTCGCCGATCATGCCCACGTATCGAGCCCGAATCCGGTTCGGATGTAAGCCCGCCCGGGTGCGTTATCCCAAATCAGTTTCGCCGGGTCCCGGGCGGGCTGACACACGATCGGTCCTCAGCTAACCTAGTGTCGGTGGACTCCAAAACCTACTATGTATATACCCTCGCTAGCCTGTCCCGTGCGCTTTATACAGGCTTTACGAGTGAGCTAGAGGTGCGAGTCTGGCAGCATAAGGAAGGCGTCTTCGGAGGCCCCACGTGCAAGTACAAGATCAATCGTCTGGTGTACTTCGAGAGATTCGGTAACCCTCGCGACGCGATCGCCAGGGAAAGGAAATCAAGTCTTGGAAGCGGTTCAAGAAGATCGAGTTGATTGAGAGGGACAACCCCGAATGGGCCGATTGTCAGCGAACTGGGGCCAATCGGCAACTCGGGACGAAAGGTAAACCTCTTTCGTCTGCTTGTCATCCTGGAACCGAGCCTGCGAGGTGAAAGGACCTACTCGGAGTCGACGAGAGTGCTTGCGGCGTGGTCATAGCACTTTCAACGGCCGATATTAGGTCCTTCCGCTTCGCTCGTTCCTTGCTCAGCTCCAGGATGACATGCCAGCGAGGTAAAGGGGACCTACTCGGAGTCGATGAGAGTGCTTGTGGCGTGATCGGAGCACTTTCAACGGCCGATATTAGGTCCTTCCGCTCGCCCGTTCCTCGCCGCAATTGTGGTCATCACTGTATAGCACCCCCCACCCAGTGATGACGAGAACCCCTGCCGCATCCCCCATCCGCGCGACCCGATACTAGTTGTTTTTGCGCCGAACCGAACAATTTATGCCATACGTGCAGTCAGCAAGTACATCCTGACCTAGTGAGGTAACTGCAAGTGTTTTCAAGGAAAGGGGAACGATCCCTCTCGTCGGAGAGGGGCACCTTGTTTGCTCGCGTTTTTCTCCCACTCGCATTGGGAGTTCTTTTATCGGTTGCAGCCGTTCGCGCATCGACACCTTCGAGCGGCACGCTTTGGCCTACAAGCTCGTCTATCGGATGGTCTGGCACGGCTCCCGTGTTTGCCGGCGTCGACGAATCTACGTGCCAGGAAGGCGTGAACTGCGACACGTACACCCTGACGGTAGGAGGAACGACCTCCGATTGGCAGGCAGCCAACAAAGCCATCCGGATCGCCATCGATTGGCAAGTTCCTGCCAACGACTACGATCTCTTCATTCACAAGGACTCGAACGCCGGACCGGTTGTCGCCAGCTCGGCAAATGGGGCGCCGGAAACTGAGGAAGCCGCCGTCATCAGCCCCGCGACAATGGGAACCGGCGTCTATACAGTCCACGTCGTCTACTTCCTCGGGACTTCCGGAGCCGACCAATATAGAGGCAGCGCCACGGTTGTGCCCGCGCCATCCGCGGTTTATCTCAAGGGTGGCTTTACCTTTAGCACGCCGCGAACGGCCAGCGCGCCGGCAACCGTCTCGGACGGCGAGCCCAGCAGCCGGTGCGACAAATTCGGCAACTACTATGTAGCCGGCATTCGAGGCGTTCCTGGAGGTTGCGACCTCTGGTATTACAATCTGAACCGAAGCAGTAGTCTGTTCGATCCAAACCTGCGGAACCCGATCTATCGAGGAATGCCTGACGGCATCACCGGCTCGACCACGACGCAGGCCGGCGGCGATGGCGGAGGAGACGTTGATCTCGCAGTTGGCTTCCCACCGACCGGAACTCCGGTTCTGTCGTTCGTCAGCCTTACTATCGGGAACATCTCGGCCGCGATTTCCTCCGATATGGGCCAGTCCTGGCAGAAGAACCCGCTGGGTAACGTGACCGGGGGCGCCGCCGTCGATGATCGCCAGTGGATTCAATTCTACGGCGACCATGTCGTCTATCTGCTCTACCGGACATTTCAGCCGGCGGTAACCCAGATTCAGCAGTCGACGGACGGAGGGTTTACCTGGGGTCCAGCGAGAACGGCCGGCGAGATCGGCCAAGTCGGCTCCGTCGACGTCGACCAAAACGACGGCACCGTGTACGTAGTGGGGAGCAGCGGCCAGGTCGCGGTCGGCGTCCCCGACCTGATCACGCAGGAGCCGCTCACATACAACGTTTACCCAGTGCTCACGGGCAGCGACGCCAACCTGTTCTCGATCATCCGGGTTGGGAGCGATGGAACCGTCTATCTTTGCTTCTCCGACGGTCAGCAGATCTATCTGACCTTCTCCACGAACAAAGGGGCGACTTGGAGCTCGCCAGTGAGGGTCAGCGATGGGCCGGATACGAAGACAGCGCTGTTTCCAGCTCTGGTAGTCGGAACCAAACCCGGAACGGTGGACATCGCCTGGTATGGATCGTCAGACACCACGAACGAGGATCAGGCCGATTGGAAGGTGTTCTTCGCTCAGGGGATCAATGCCAACACGTCGCTGCCGACCTTCACGCAGTCGGTGGTCACCCCCTACGCGATCCATGGGTCGAACATTTCGCTCGGAGGAACACTCGGGAATGCGAATCGGAACCTCCTGGACTACTTCCAGATAACCCTTGATCCCCAGGGACAGGCGGTCATCGCCTACACGGACGATCACAACGACTATAACGGTAACGTCTACGTCGCCCACCAGATCGGCGGTCACACGACAAGCGGCGGCAAGGTGAACGGTCACCCTCAGGAGGGTTCCGGCCTTCCGCCGGCGTCGAGTCCGACGACATCCGCACCACAGGTAACCGATCCGGCGCAGGACGTCACCGATGCCGCCCTCGGGGTCATTCCCGCGAACGATCCCTTGGACATCCTTGCGGTCTCGTACTGGAACACGACCACCCCAGTTGACCGAATTGTCTGGACCCAGATGAAGGTGTCCGACCTCTCGGTCATTCCGCCCCTGTCGAACTGGATGATGAACTTTACGTTTAACGCCCCGGGTGTCACTTCCAGCCTGCCGGCTGGAGGATTCTCTTACGGGAATTCGGATCGAGGCGACCAGTTCTACGTCGAGGCGACCACCGATCAGGGCGCGAACGTGACCTATACGTGGGGCACCGCGGTCCGCAATAGCGATGGATCGATCTCTTATACGAGCCGGGGAGCGGCCGACTCGGGAACCATCGATCCAAGGTCAGGCATGATCACGCTCGGAATTGCCGCCTCGCGGCTCGCTCCGTTCTGCACGCACGGACCGGCGCCCCAGCATGGGTCGATCGTCTGCGGGTTGCGCGGCCGGACGTTTACATCTGGGCCCGTAATCGCTCGCTCAGACCACACCCGTGGCGGAACTCAGTTCACGATTAACTGAGCTAAGTCAATCGGCCGGATCACGATGATCCGGCCGATCCGTTTATCCTCTTTAGCTCGTCAAGCGACAAGCGGCCCGTGTAGACCGCCATCCCCAGGGCCACCTGGATGCCCGCCGAGCTCAGCGTTCGAACTTCGTCCAAGGACGTAATCCCTCCGGCAGCGATCAATTGCATGTCCGTCCGGCTTCGAAGATCCATAAAGAAGGTCACGTCCGTACCCTGCATCATGCCCTCTCGGTCCACGTACGTGCAAAGAAATCCGGCGCAGTAGGACTCGAGTGTGCGCATTACTTCAGCCGGGCCGAGATCGATCGACTCCTGCCATCCCTTCACTGCGATCCGGCCAGCCTTCACGTCGATGGCAACGACGATCCTCTCTCGACCAACTGCTCGAATAAGCCGGGCGAGGAAATCCGTATCAACTCCTTCCCGACTGAAGGCAGCCGTGCCGACGATGACCTGTTCGGCGCCGAGGTCGATCAGCGCTCTGGCCCGATCGATCGTCCGGATCCCTCCGCCGACCCTTGCTCGGACTCTTGTGAGGAGATCAGCGATTAAAGCGTGGTTGCCGCCGCTCCCCATTGCCGCATCGAGGTCGATGATATGGAGGAGCGGGAAACCTTCGAACATTGCCACCGCTTCGTCGGCAGACTCGAGTTCGAGCGCCTTTCGCTCGCCCCGGACCAGCTGCACGACCTTTCCGCCCATTACATCGATGCAGGGGATCACGCGGATTTCGGATTGCGGATTTCGGATCTCGGTCATCAGCTTCGGGTTTTCGGGTGGCTTAGCCTGACCGGCACGCCAGCATCGTCCAAGCCACGCTTGACTACCCCGATCGAGCACGTCTCGTAGTGAAAGATTGACGCTGCGAGGGCCGCGTCGGCGTTAGCCTCTTCGAAGACTGCGACAAAGTGAGCCGGTTCACCCGCGCCCCCCGAGGCGATGACGGGAACGCGAACCGCATCGGAGACCGCCCGAGTCAGCGCGATGTCGAAGCCCTTCTGGACTCCGTCCGTGTCCATGCTGGTCACGAGGATCTCGCCGCAGCCCAACCGCTCGCCTTCCTTGGCCCACGCGATCGCGTCTAGGTCGGTTTCGAGCCGCCCGCCGTTGAGAAACAACCTCCAACTCCGTTTACCGATTACAGATTGCCGATTTCCATCCGAGCGAGCGTCGATTGCGAGCACCACTGCTTGTGCGCCGAATGCTTCCGATAGCTCCGTGATCAGCGTGGGCCGGCGAACGGCGGCGCTGTTAACGCTCACCTTGTCGGCGCCGGCATGAAGGAGCCGCTTCCCGTCCTCGACGGACCGGATACCACCCCCAACGGTCAGGGGAACGAAGACGCGCTTGGCGGTTTCCTCGACGACATGGGCCATTGTGTCGCGACCCTCGTGAGTCGCCGTGATGTCCAGGAAAACGATCTCGTCGGCGCCTTCGTCGCTGTATCGCTTCGCCAACTCTACGGGGTCGCCGGCGTCTCGGAGGTTCACGAAGTGCACGCCCTTGACTACCCGACCCTCGGCCACGTCAAGGCAGGGGACGATGCGCTTCTTCAGCACGCTTCGCACCACCGGCGGAGCAGATCGAGGCCAGCCTCGCCGGACTTCTCGGGATGGAACTGCACGCCTCCAACATTTCCGCTTTCGACGATCGCGGCGAAGTCGACCCCGTAGTGGCACACCCCAACCGTCGCCTCGCTGATCGGCGCATAGTAGCTGTTTGCGAAGTAATATGTCCCGCCTCCTCCTGCGGCGATGGGTTGTGCGCCGGAGGAGCGGGTAGGGAGTGGAGGTTCCTGGCTCGAGATCCGGACGTCGTTCCAACCCATGTGGGGTATGCGAGGCACGTCGACGAAACGTCTTATCTCGCCTGCTAGAAGACCGAGACCCTGTACACCCGGCGCCTCTTCGCTCGATTCGTATAGCGCTTGCATGCCGAGGCAAATGCCGAATAGAGGCTTTCCGGTTGCGGCTTGCCTACGAAGTTCGCTCGCGATCCCCGATCCCTCGAGCGACCGCATCATCTGGCCAAAGTGCCCGACGCCGGGTAGCAGGATCTTGTTGGCGACTGATAGCCCTTCCGGCGACCGCATGACGCGATAAGTCGTACCGAATAGGTCGAGGGCATTGCAGACTGAGTGCAGATTCCCAGCTCCGTAGTCGACGACCGCGATCATGGTCAGGCTCCGAGAACCTCCGCTCCCCAACCCGAAATCCAAAATCCGAAATCCAAAATCAAAGGAGCCCCTTAGTCGACGGCAGCTGGTCCTTCAGTCGCTCGTCGGTCGAGCAAGCGTATTTCATGGCTCTCGCGAAGCATTTGAAGATTGCTTCGATCTTGTGGTGGCTGGACCGGCCGTACAGGACCTTCACATGGAGGTTCCCCTTGACGGAGCGAGCGAAGGCCTCGAAGAAATCGGGCAGCAGTTCGACCGTGAGTCCGCCGACTTGCCGTACCTTGACGCCGTCAGCGTAGACGGTCGCAGCCCGTCCGCCAAGATCGAGAGCGACCACGGCCAAGGTCTCGTCCATCGTCTGAACGAAGTAGCCAGCGCGGTTGATGCCTTTGCGGTCTCCTAGAGCTTTGGAGAACAGTTCGCCGAGCACGATTCCAACGTCTTCGACGGTGTGATGCTGATCCACGTGTAGGTCTCCGGTTGCCCTTAAGGTCAAGTCGAACCCGCCGTGTTTCGCAAAGAGTTCGAGCATATGGTCGAAGAAGCCGATTCCCGTCTCGACCTTGTACTTCCCGGCCCCGTCGATCGCGAGCTCACCGGTAATCCGCGTTTCAGTGGTTAAGCGCTCTATCTTGGCCGTTCTCATCTTGGCGACCATCCACTGAGGCGGGCGGAAACCCTATCTGTCATCGTCTACCTCCAAAGATTCCCTCGATAACGGCGGCGAATCTCGCCACCTGCTCGGGAGGTCCCGCCGTGACCCGCAAAGCACCGGGAATCTCGTGTCTGCGATCGCGGATCAAAACGCCGGCGGCCCGACATCGGGCCAGGCATTCGTCGGCTTTGTCTCCGGCATCGAAGAGGACAAAGTTCGCCTCGCTGGACCAGTGCCGGATGCCCAGTCCGCCGAGGGCGTCGAAGATGGACTGCCGTCCGGCCAGCGCCGAATTCACATAGCTGCGCGTGAAATCCGGGTCCTTGATCGCCTCGGTAGCCGCCATCGCCGCCAGCATGTTCACACTGTACGGTGATTGGGCTTTCCGCATGACGCCCGCATTGGCGGAGTTCGAGAAGAGACAGCCCATGCGCATGGCCGCCATGCCATGGGCCTTACTGAAGGTGCGGCTGACGAACAGGTTGTCGAAGTCCTTCAGCCTTGGGAGGAAGGTACGGCCGTAGAACTCGAAATAGGCTTCGTCGATAAGGACGCAAGCGTTTGGCGCGGCGCCTAGCACCACTTCGAGGTCGGGGCACGGGATCGCGGTGCCGGTCGGGTTGTTTGGGTTAGCGAGCAGGATCGCCTTGGTTCTCGAGGTAATTGCTGAGAGGATAGAGGAAAGAGGAAAGAGGAAAGAGGATAGACCGAAGAGCCTCTTGTCTCTTGTCTCTTGTCTTTCCCTCAGCGTCCCCTGTCCGTCGACACTTGTCTCTTCCCTGTATGCGATTTCGACCAAATGGGCCCCCGCGACTTCCGCGTAGAAGCGGTACATCGCGTAGCTCGGGGTCAACACGATGACCTCGTCGCCCGGCTCGACGAAGGTGTTGATCAGGACTTGGATGGCCTCATCGGTGCCGTTGGTGAGAAGCATTTCGCTTTCGCCGACGCCAAAGAAGGCAGCCAGCGATCGCCTCGCCCCATCGTAGTCCGGGTAGGTGGCGATGATCTCGCCGTTGATCGACTTGCGCAGGAACTCGGTGACGCGAGGCGAGCAACCAACGGTGTTTTCGTTGAAGTCGAGGCGCAGCATCTCGTTGCGACCGCCGGTCGGAGGAACGTAGGGCCGCATGCGCTTGACGGACTCGCGAGGCTCAGGCATCACTGTTCCCCTCCTCTTGCCGTGATGATCCGAAGGAGCCTGCCCTGAGCGAAGCCGAAGGGTGCGCGGGAGGAGGAGGGGGCAGGGGGTGGCGGTTCCGAGGATTCACTTTTACGCTCCAATTCCTTGCCTAGCCTCGATCGATCTCGCGTGCCCCTCCAAACCCTCGGCTCGCGCCAAGGTCGTTGCGGCGGGGGCAATCGACGCTAAAGCCGGTGCCGAAAGCTCCTGGATCGTGATGACCTTGACGAAGTCCATGACCGACAAGCCTCCCCTCAGGCGCGCGGCGCCGGCCGTTGGCAGCACATGGTTGGGACCAGTAGAGTAATCCCCCGCCGCCTCCGGACTGTACGGCCCGAGGAAAACGCTTCCCGCATGCTGGACCATTGGCAGTAGGTTCTGATCGTAGAGGCACAGATGCTCGGGGGCAACCCGATTGGCAAGATCCATGGACTCCGCGTCTGACGCGGTGAGGATGATGGCGCTATTAGCTTCGATTGACACTTTCGCCGTTTCGCCAGTGGGCAGACAAGCAAGCTGCCCGGCCACTTCCGAGGCAACCGCTTCCGCGAGGGTCCGAGACGTGGTAAGGAACAACGCTGCCGCGTCCGCGTCGTGTTCGGACTGGGCCAGCATGTCGGCGGCGATCCACGATGCGTTGCCCTCGTTCGCGACGATGAGGACTTCGGTTGGTCCCGCGATGAAATCGATGCCGACGTCGCCGGCCAACAGCTTCTTTGCGGCGGTGACATAGATGTTTCCCGGACCGACTATGCGGTCGGCTCTGGGAATCGATTCGGTTCCGAACGCGAAGGCGGCGATGGCCTGGGCGCCGCCGAGTAACGCCAAGTTCCTTACCCCGCACAGCGAGGCGGCCGCGAAGCTCTCCGGGTTGCGCTTTGGAGTTGTGACCCAAATGTTCTCGACGCCCGCGACCCGGGCTGGAGCAGCGGTCATCAGGACAGTCGACGGGAGCGGATACCGGCCGCCGGGAATGTAGGCGGCGATCGTGTCGAGCGGCCGCACGATTTGGCCGACAACGTGGCCCGGGGCCAATTCCGTCTGAAATTCCTTCGGCATCTGGAGGCGCGCAAAGGCCTCGATGTTCTTCTCCGCTGTCTGAATGGCCCGCCGGAATTCGGGTGAGACCTCTTGCCTGGCCTCAAGCAGCTCCGTCGGGTCGACGAGGAAAGGACCCTCGAGCCCATCGAACTTAAGGGCATACTCGGCGAGCGCGGCATCGCCACGGGTTCGCACCGCGTCGAGGATCGGCTTCACGGTCTCCTCCGCCTCGGCCATTCGTGCGGCCTTGCGGTGGAGCAACGGTTCGGCTTCGGAGGGAGACAGGATGCGGATCAACGGGCGCCTCCTACGGAGACGGGTATTGGAGTGTCGGGGTATTGAGGTGTTGCCGGTCGAACCACAGCCCTGACTGTTGGGGTGATGGAATGCGGGAGGCGTGCGCGTCGCGCCAACACCCCAACCCCCCAATACCTAATACCCATCACAATACGATCTTGTTCAGGGGATACTCGACGATTCCCTGAGCGCCGGCCTCCTTTAGGCGCGGGATAATGGTGCGCACGAGCGACTCTTCGAGGATCGTGTTCACAGCAAGCCACTGGCCATCGCTCAGATGCGATATCGTCGGCGTCTTAAGGGCGGGCAGGACGGCAAGCACGCAATCCAGGTTCGATTTCTCGACGTTCAGCATCAGGCCCACCTTGCCGACGGCTTCAATAGCGCCGTGAAGGAGCATCTTGATATCTTCGAGTTTTCGGCGCTTCCAGTCGTCCTGCCAGCTATCTCGGTTCGCAATCAGCTGAGTGCTCGATTCGAGGACGGTTTCGACGATCCTGAGTTTGTTAGCCCTTAGCGATGATCCGGTTTCCGTGACCTCGACGATGGCGTCGGCTAAGACCGGAGGCTTAACCTCGGTCGCCCCCCAGGAAAACTCAACCTTGGCGGTTACGCCGTTTGCCGCCAGATAGCGCTGAGTCGCTCCGACGAGCTCGGTCGCGATGGTCTTGCCCTCGAGATCTTTGACGCTTTGAATCGAAGAGTTCTCCGGAACTGCCAACACCCATCGAACCTTGCCAAAGCTCTGGCGAGCGTAGACCAATTCGGCGATGCTGATCACTTCGGCTTGGGATTCCGCGATCCAGTCGGCCCCGGTTAGTCCGGCATCAAGAACGCCGTTCTGGACGTAGCGGGCCATCTCCTGGGCCCGGATCAGCATGCACTCGATCTCGGGATCGTCAATGGCGGGAAAGTAAGAGCGGCTGCTGACCGCAATGTTGTAGCCCGCCCGGCGGAAGAGATCGATCGTCGCCGCTTCGAGGCTTCCCTTCGGTATGCCCAGTTTAAGTTTCACCCGTACACCTCGCTTGGATCGAAGCTCTTCTCGCCAGTCACGGCCCACTTGCCGTCTACAAGGGTTCGGAAAAAGCAGCTCCGATAGCCTTCGTGGCACACGCCCGGTCCAAGCGCCTCGACCTTCAGGACGATTGCGTCTTGATCGCAGTCGGTCAGGATCTCTCTGACCACGAGCTTATGGCCGGAACTTTCGCCCTTGAGCCAGAGCTTTGCCCGGCTGCGGCTCCAGAAGGTCGCGAACCCGGTCTCAGCCGTCTTCTCCCAAGCCTCTCGGTTCATGAAGGCGACCATGAGCACTTCGCCGGTCGTCGCATCCTGCACCACGGCGGGTACGAGGCCACCTGTTTTGTTGAAGTCAATCGTCATTGTTCGTGTGTTCACTTTGGAATTTAGACTTTGGAATTTGGTTTGGCCGCGGCCTATTCCAAATTCAAAACTCCAAATTCCAAAATCAAGAAGGCCCACCGCAGTGTCCCTGCGGTGGGCCGTTGTATTTCGAATTCCTATGTTAAGTTCTCAAGACGGCAACACCGCAGCTACGCTACGTGGTGATGATGATGCCGGCCGTGCTCGAGAACCACGAAGAGCAGTATGGCACATCCATCGTGGGTCGCGCATTGGAGACTGCCGCCAGTGTGGAATACGACCCTAGCTGCCGAAGGTTAATGAGGGCGCGAATGAAAGAGAGTCGAGAACCCAAAAGGGGTCATCCCCACTGCTTTGACAACGTCGGATGGGATGAACTACGCCCGGCCGACGACGCCAGTCGCCGAGCGCTAAAGACTGCCAACGTTCCCTTCGACATGTGCGGGAGCGACTGCGGCTTAGCTGAGTCCTGGGACTTCGAGCAGCGCAAACGCGCGGCCTAGGCGCCAGCGACCGATGCGCGTCCATAGCGCTTTCAACGACCGATCGTAGGTCCTTCCACTTCGGGCTTGTCTTGCCTCGTCATCGCGTCACCGGGGAAGCCGAAGTTCCTGGGCCGCAGGCCTGCAGCGGCAGGGCTTGCCCTGCGGTGAAGGGGATTCGATGCGGAGATCCCTCGCAAGCTCGGGATGACAAACCCTGCGACTACAATCCTGCGGCTACTCCTCCTCGTCATTTCGCTCGTCATCATCCTTTAGGCCCCGGTGACGTGATGACGAGCAGCTCGCCGCCGCAGTTCGCCATCAGGATGACGAGAGTTAGAGGTATTTCCTTCCCTCCAGCTCATCCGGGAAGTAGACGACCTCCTCTTTCTTCTCCCCCGTCGGGCTGTGATAGTAGTCGTAGTCTTTGCCGTACCCTTCGGCCTTCATGAGGCCGGTAGGCGCGTTCCGGATGTGCAATGGGACGGGTAGGTTGCCAAACTGCTGCACGTCGTCGACAGCCTTGCCGTAGGCTACGTAGAGCTTGTTCGACTTCGGCGATTTCGCCACGTAGACCACGGCTTCGGCCAAGGCGAGGACGCATTCCGGCATCCCGATCTTCGCGCACGTGTCGTAGGCGGCGTTCGCGACGAGGAGGGCTTGAGGATCGGCCATGCCAATGTCCTCGCTCGCCATCCGCATGACGCGACGGGCGATGTAGAGAGGGTCCTGGCCGGATTCGAGCATTCGGGCGAGCCAATACAGCGATGCGTCCGGATCGGAGCCGCGTACCGACTTGTGAAGGGCCGAGATCGTATTGTAGAACTCGTCGCCGGCCTTGTCGAATGCGAGTTGACGCCGTTGGAGGGCCTCCTCCAAGTCGGCGACGCGGAACTCCGTCGCATCGCTCAGGTTGGCGGCGATCTCGAGAACATTGAGAAGCACGCGGCCATCACCGGCGGCCGCCCGGACAATGAAATCGCTCGCCTCGGCGTCCATCGTTCGATCGATCGCGTGAAGGCCCCGCTCAAGGACAACTCCAAGCTCGATCTCGGACAGTTGATGGAGCGTCACCACCCGGCAACGAGACAAGAGGGCATGGATCACGCTGAAAGACGGATTCTCGGTGGTCGCGCCAAGGAGGATCACGGAGCCCTTTTCGACGTGAGGCAGGAGAGCATCCTGCTGGGCCTTGTTCCAGCGGTGGATCTCGTCGAGGAAAATGATCGGAATCCTGGATTGCGGATCTCCGATTTCGGATTTCGGATTACTGTCGTCAAACAAACTCAGTGGTTTTGACTTGGCGGTTGGCTTCCTTCCGCCGGAAAAGGCCTCAATACTCTTGACCGACTCCTTTATCCGGGGAA
>CAZNUL010000071.1:0-2491 GCA_964576205.1 uncultured Fimbriimonadaceae bacterium
GTTGGCATCATCATCTCGGTTAGACATGTTTTTCTTCTCCTTCTAAGTTGTCGGCATCCGTCGCATGCCCGCGTTATGGCTGCCACGAAATTGCTGGCTCCATGCGTATGCCCTAATTCACATTATGCTAGCACCGTTCAACGTGTGAAGACGAACGCCTAAAAATGCGACGCTCTTTTGACGGTGTGGGTTTCGCTTGCTAGGTCCTTATGGCGCCCAGCGGGAAGACCTAACGACCCAGGTTTTTGCGGGTACACCGAGCGAGATGAAGCTTCTGATCATCGGCGGGACGCGGTTTCTAGGTCGGCACATCGTCGACTATTCGCTTCGTAAGGGCCATGAAATCACGCTTTTTCATCGCGGCACGACTAACAAGGGATTATTTGACGTCGAGGAGATTCTGGGAGACCGCGATGGGCAAATCAAACTGCTGGCCGGCCGGTCCTGGGACGCCGTCATCGATACCTGCGGGTACTTCCCGCGGGTGGTAGAGCAGTCCGCCGAGCTCCTTGCCGATGCTGTGCATACCTACTGCTTCATTTCCTCTATCAGCGTTTACCGCGACGGCCAGCCGGGGCCAGACGAAGGCGGCGAGGTCATCCGATTTGACGCGACGCCTGAAAAGGAAGAAATCACTGGTGAAACCTACGGAGGTTTCAAGGCTTTGTGCGAAGACGAGGTCACGCGGGCTCTTGGACCGTCGCGAACGCTTATGATTCGCCCCGGTCTCATCGTGGGCCCTCACGATCCGAGTGATCGCTTCACTTACTGGGTCGACCGGTTTAGTTCCGCCGATTCGATTCTCGTTCCCGATCGCGCCGGTGAGCGTGTTCAATTCATCGATGCGCGTGACCTCGCGGCTTTCAGTGTCGATCTCGCTGCCTCTGGGAATTCCGGAACGTTCAATGCGACTGGTCCCGAAAAGCCCATGACGATCGGCCAAGTCTGGGAGGCGTGTCGTGCCAATTGCGGCGGCAGGCCGTCCGAGGTGCTGGTGGGCAAGGAATTCTTGAAAGAAGAAGGGCTGCAGGACTGGAGCGACCTGCCACTCCTCGTTCCGGACGGCGAACTCATGGATGTGAACTGCACCAAGGCGTTTGCAGCCGGGCTAAAACTCAGATCCGTCAATGAGACCGTCAAAGACACCGCAGCCTGGCATCGAGGTCGCGGAGCCGTCGAGATGAAAGCGGGCCTATCGCCCGGGCGGGAGGCCGAACTACTATCGAAATGGCGCCGCCAGAAACAGAAGAGCAAGAATCCGACAACGTCTAGTACCTAATGCTGACGCCACCTGCCAAGAACGGATGAGGCACAAACTGCCCGGTTGCGCCAAAGCCGACGCTGAAGTCCCATTGGAGATTGTTCCCCACGATGATCGCGGTCCCGAAGTCAACGATCAAGGCGTTCTTGCCGTGCGGCTGCTCCGGACTTTGAAGACCCGCGTCAGCGAAGAAGTTCAAATGGTCGGTCGGATTGTAGTTGAGCGTAAACGCGGCGAGGAAAGCGGTGAAGTTGTTCCCGTCGGGACCCGTGTAAGTCGCGACCCCGACATTCGGGTTGATCTCGAAAAGACTCTTGGGTGCGATGTCGAGATCGGCGGCCAGCCGGATATCGGCCTGGGTCTTCGTGCTGGAAAATGGACCCGAGCCAGACGGTGGATAAACGCGAGCGATCGTACCGAGAGACGGTTTCTTCATCCCATCCTGATCCTGGAAGTGGTATTTGACGCCAAACGACACCGGCGTGTATCCGGCAGTGCGGCTGTCGCTTAGGTCCGCGATTCCGTAGGCGCCGGTCGGCACCTCGAATCGCGCCTCGACCTTGTTCGACACTCCATACCGAAGGAGCAAGGGCACGAAGATGCTGCGAGTCTTCTGACCTTGAGGATTCTGCTCTTGATACAGGATGCCGGTTTCGACTTGGAATCGCTTAGGGCCGAGAACGGTGCTGCCGTCCGCAATGCCAGGCCGATCGGGATTGATAAGGTCCGGCTGGTTCTGCTGGGCTTGCGCCGGCGCACCTTGCTGGAAGGCGACGGCCAGAGCGGCAGTCAGAAACGTGAGATGCATCATTCATGAAACGATACACTGATTCGTGGATCGAGGATCGTCCGTAGCAATTGACAATCCGCTATCCGCAATTCGCAATCGACATGTCCCTTGCTCGTCTCGATCACATCATCTACTCGGTGCCCGATATCGAAGCGTCGCACCGAGAGCTAACCGCAGCGTTTCCGGAGGCATGGCCGGTCGGCCGCTATTGGCCCGATGGTCTGACTTCCGGAGTTGCGATCGGCGGGCTGAACGTGGAGTTGATTCAGTTCGACACCAATCCATCGACGCGACCAGTCGGATCCACGGTGGTGTTCCAGCCAATTAACTTCGATCAAGGGGTAGGGGACTTCGGCGGAGCCCGCCTTCCCGGAATCCTCGTCAACAAGGGAGAAGCCGGACCCGACCTTCAGCGCCCAAGGGGCTTCCGCCACGAATCC
>CAZNUL010000071.1:2501-20699 GCA_964576205.1 uncultured Fimbriimonadaceae bacterium
GGGGGGGGAATCGGCCACGGCCGGCCTTCCGGCAATCATCGTAGAAACGGAAGAGGCCGATCCCGGGCTTCTGCGCCGCAGGGGCTTCGACGAGAGGTCCGCGCAAACCAAGCAGGGGATTTGCCGTAACCTGGTTCCGGAAGCGCCGGAGAGCCTGCCCTTCGACTTCTTCGTCTGCGAGTATTCGCCGTTCCTCGAGCGGTGGCTGTCGCCTGCCAATCCCCGGCTAGACATCGCGGGCCAGGTCATGGAGATCCAGTACGGAACCGCGGAGCCGGATCAGGCCCGAGGGCTGCTTGCGGAGTTGGGCTATTGCGGCGAGATAGGTATCCGGTTCGTCGGTCACGACGATCGCTGCATTATCGGTATCGACACGTCTACCGGCCCTCTCGGTTGGCCGTAGATCCTTTGTCATTCCGAGCTTGCGAGGAATCCGACGGGCAAAATGAGCTCCCTCGTTCCTCGGGATGACAAAAACGTACTCAGTGCTCAGGCGAAGTGTTCTACCCCTTGTCCAGCGGAATGAAGAACAGCGTGATGATCCCGGGAAGCGAAAGGAAGATCACCGAGACGAAGAATGCCGGGTAGCCGAAGTTGGACTGAACAATCCCGCTCACGATCCCCGCGATCGCGATGCAGAGCGCTCCGGAGCCAGTGGCTATCGCCATATGAGCGGTCTGGAAATGCCCTCGCTGCGCCACATACATGATGTAGACCATGTACGCGGCAAAGCCGAATCCGTACCCGAACTGGTCGACGAAGTCCACGCCGACGAGCGTCATGGGGACGGCGCCGAAATAGGGACCCAGATAAAGCGGTAAGAGGGGCACCTTGGTCGTCGCCAGCAAGAGGTACAGCAAATTGGGGGTGTGCATACAGATCGCGAGGGGGAGAATTGCTCTTCGGATTCCAAGCTTGCTCACGGCCCAGCCGCCGACAATCCCGCCGAGCACGATGCCGGCGACTCCGAAATAACCCTTGATAACGCCGAGCTGATCGTTCGGAATCGCCAAGCCGCCGCGAAGCAGCGAGTCTTTGAGGAACAGGGGCGACATCTTGCTCACCATCGCTTCTCCAAAGCGATAGAACAGGATGAAGAAGAAGATCGGGACGATCCCCGGCTGTCTCACGAACGAGGCGAACGCCTCGCCCATGGCGGTTCCGGAAATCGATCGTCGGGCCGACTCATAGCACCCGACGAGGATCGCCGTGCACAAGATGAGCTGCAAGACCTCGGCTGTCATCCCTGGCATCGAGATGCCAAGCAAATCGCCGTTATCGGGAAGCTTCCAACCCCTAAGCAAACCGGCGGGCGAACGATCGAAGGCAATCCAGATCGCGTGGGCGGCGAGGCGGACGATCGCGCTCATGAAAAAGTAGCCGCCGATCCCGAGCCCGAGGACCGCGAATGTCCGCGCGACGTTGCGACGGTTTTCGATCGGTTCCTGGATCGCCGCTGGATGGTCCTCTCCCGGGCGGGGAACCGTGACTCTGTTGATCAGGTGACCGAGAATGTAGATCACCGCACAACCCGCCAAAACCAACGCCCAGGCCGTCATCTGATCCATGCCGCTCTTCGCAAGCTTCCCCGCGACTTGGACCAGCACGCCGATGCAGAACAGCCGGCCGAGGCGGTAGCAGGTCGTCTGAACGCCCACAAATTTCGCCTGCTGATCGCGGCTCATCGAGAGGATATAGAAGCCGTCGGTCGCGATATTGCAGAGGGCCGAGCAAATGGCGGTCGCGCCGAGGATGACGAGGGAAAGCTCGAAGGCGTGAGGCACCTTGATCGCAAGGGCAACGGCTATTAGTCCGACCGCGCAAATGGCCTGGCCCGTGAGAATCCACCAGCGTTTGGTGAAGTTGAGGTCCACAAGCGGGCCGAGCAGGAGCTGGAGGCTCCAAGGGAGCGAAATCAGCGAAGTCCACCTTGTGATCGGCTCATTCGCGATCCCCATGTCCTTGAAGAACACGGTGGCCAGTTCCTGCACGACCGTGACTGGGATCGCCTGCATGAAATAGAGCAGGGGCACGAATAGCAAGGGATTGAAGGCCTGGCTCCTCGAGGGAGCTTGTCCCTGCGGAACAGGGTTAGGGGTGGGAGATTCGGTCGTCATTGGCCCCGGATATTGAGCAGACGAACGGACCCCTTTGGAGTGCGCGAACTTGTTCGCGCTTTCCCCGCCGGGTGGCGGAACGATCTTCATGCCGCCTGGTTAATATGAGGCGATGAACCGAGTGCGGAGTGCCTTCGAAGTGCTGAAACTTGCTTCAGCCTTGGCTAGCTTCCATCGGGTCTCAATTGCAGGGAGATATGTCTACCCCGAAGGGGTAACGGATCACCGCCCGGGGTTGCGAGTCGACGAAGTCGGATCGCTACCCTGGGACAGGCGCCAGAAGAAGCTCAACCCTGAGAGGGTTGCGGCATCGCTCGTCCTCATCGCGCTGGCCATCGGTGGCTGTGGCGGCCCAAAGGCCGCGCCGACCACTTCCGCCGCTCACAAAGCGGCTCCCGCCGATCCGTGGGTGCTCACCTGCCTCGATCCGAACGAGCCGGAGCCGGCCCTCCTCTGGAATGGCCAAATTGGAGTCCGGATCGGACGGGACGGGACGGGATCGGGACCGATGTTCCTCGTCGACGAGTACGACACGAGGGGCGAGGAGAAGATCAAACCGATCCAGAATCCCATCTCGGCGGTGTTGTTCGAAAGTTCAAATGAACTCGCCAATTTGGGGGGTGGGAGATGGGGTGAGATCACCGGCTACTCACAGACACTGGACATGCGTACTGGCATTCTGACCACGAAATGGAAGGAACCCATAGCAACCGAAAGTTCTCCGAAGCGCTCAGTTGCGATTTCATGCGAGACGGCCATCTCTCCTAACAGCCGCGTCGTCGTCCAGCGCTGGACCTTGGTTGCGACAGGGGGAGCGGCGCAGTTCGATGTTGAGCCTGGTATTACCGGGGGACGCGAGCTGACGCCGAAGAAGCGAACGTGGGGTACTGAGTGGGACCTTGATGACTCATTAAGCTACTTGGGGCTGAAAGGCGATGTCGACCTCATGTGGTCCGTGCGCAGGCGAGACCTCTCATCTGTGGTGACGCAGATGCCTTACTCCAGCCGTGGTCAGGTAAGTGAGGGCAAGCCCTTTGTGACTGAACTGATCTGGAGCCTTTCCCCGAGCTCGAAATCCTCCAACACCGGCGGAGAGTGGGGACACAGAAAGCCTTCCGTGAAGAATCCAGCTGCCCAAGCTGAGTTTCCCGATGTCCCTGAAAGTCACTGGGCTTACAAAGATCTTGTACGACCAACTTTCGAGGAGGTAGCAACCACTTCCAAAGCAGCCTGGGCAAAGCGGTGGCAGACGGACGCCGAGATCGAAGGGCCGGTCGAGGATCAGCAGGCCGTTCGATCGTTCCTCTTCTATCTCGGCTCCGCGATCGATCCGGCTGGCAAGATGTCGATCAGCCCATACGGCCTCAGCAGCTCGACTTACAACGGCCACGTCTTCTGGGATGCCGACATCTGGGTGTTTCCCGCTCTGGCGCTGATCGAGCCCGATGAAGCGAAGGCCATCGCTAATTACAGGATCTCCCAACGGGGGCAGGCCTTAAAGAACTTCTTGGATTGGTTTGAAAAAGGACGCCCGACCGCGAGCGGAAAGCTGGGCATGCCACCCATGGGCGGCGAAGCTTCCGGTGTGAAATACCCTTGGGAATCTAGCGTGACCGGGCGAGAGACGGTGCTCGGGCCCAGCCAGTTCGAAGACCATATCACTGGCGATGTCGCTTGGATGATCGACCAAGCCGCCTCCTTGGGTCTGGTAACCAAAGCTCAGCGCGACACAACTCTAGTACAAGCCGGGGACTATTACAACTATCGATCGGAAGGCAAACGGGACTCGCTAGAAATCAAAGGCACCATGAGCCCTGACGAAAACCACGTCGGGGACAACGATCTTTACACCAACCTGCTCGCCCAGTGGTGCTTGAACGGTGGAAGGTTGGATGTGGCTGGGGCGGCCCGCCCCAGATTAAAGCTTCCGCGCGACGACGTCAGCTTCCTCACTTACGATAACGACGCTTTGCGCAGCTACAAGCAGGCCGCGGCGGTGCTCAGCATCTACCCCCTCCAGTACCCCGCAGCCGAGAAGGAGTCGAAGGTCATGATGGACCGGTTCGCCGGCAAGGTCAGCAAGAACGGACCCGCGATGAGCGACTCGCTCCACGCCCTCATCTGGGCACGCCTGGGAGAGACCGACAAGGCCTACGACACCTGGGAAATGAGTTGGCGTGACTTCGTCAAGGGCTCCTTTCTCCTCTTCAGCGAGAAGCGGAATAAGACCAGCAACTACTTCACCACCGGCGCGGCTGGATGCCTTCAAACAGTGCTCTACGGATTCCTGGGTTTTCGGATAGACTCTAAGAAGCAAGATGGGGCGCAGTGGAGCACACCGCTGGCCCTAGGAAAGATCTTGAGCGTACGGCCCAATCTCCCAAGGTCCTGGAAGAGCGTGAAGTTCAAAAACTTCATCGTAAACGGCCATCGCTACACCCTTACCGCGACCCATCAGGGCGTGACCGTGACTCAAGGAGACCGCTAACAAACCATGCCAAATGTTGTCCTCACCGTCGACTGCGAAGGCGCGCATCATGACAGGTGCTACACGGCCGAATACATCCGAGTTTTCGAAGCCGAATTCGTTCCCGCGACTTGGCTGATCCATGTCAGCCTCAAGGATCCGAGCGCGAACACGAACCTGTACTATCGCGAATTCATCCACAAAATCCCCAACTGGCATGAGATGGGAATGAAGGTGAATTTTGAGAACGAGCGCGGTTACGTCGAGGACCAAAAGGAACGTGGCAACATTCTGTGGGTCGCAAAGGACACTCTCAAAAGCCACATGGTCAAGGCGACCGCTTTTCGAGCGGGAGCTTTCGCGCTCCTTCCTTCCGACATTCCCTACCTTGAGGAGATCGGCATCCTTGCGGATTCCTCAGTGGTTCCGGACGCCGACTACAAGATGTTCGTAGACTGGCACGGCGCTCCTCACGAGCCTTATCATAGCGCCGTCGACGACCTCAAGAAAGAGGGGTCGAACAAGATGCTACACCTCCCCATCGCAACCCACAATGGCCATCACGGCTACTTGGATGCCGGATTCGATGCGCTGATGCCGCTGTTTGAGGCCAACTTGGAAAGGGAAGTGATCTGCCTTGGCGTTCGCGACTACTTCGACAGCGTCAGCGACCTCAAACGAACCATCCGCTACTTCCGCGACCAGGGCGCCCACTTCACGACGCTTACCCAGGCAGCGAGCGAGCACTACGAACATCACGAGGCTCTAGCGGGCGTTCACTAACGGGCCACGGTCAACCTGACGCCTGCTTCCTCGGCAATCATCGGCGCAGGAGGCAGTCGTTTGACGAGGGTGACCGTCACCCTCGTGATGCAGGCATGCTCCCGGACCATTCGCTCTCCGATGACTCGTGCCAGTCGCTCGACCGTGCGGTATCGGTGGCCCAGGGCGATCGCGGTGACCTGGTTCGCAATTTTCGCGTAATCCACGGTCTCGGCGATGTCGTCGTTCTCGTCGGCTCCCCCATCGACCTCGATCTCGAGATCGACCTTGTAGCGGTGGCCGACCACTTGCTCTTCCGGTGGCACTCCGTGATGAGCGTAGAATTCGAGGCCCTTGATGAGGACGGTGTGCATCTCGGTTGTTGGGTGATTGCTACGCGCGTCTGACTACCTTCCTGGAAGTGACGAGCATCTTAAACCTAGCCGGCCTTAACCTGATAGACGGGCAGGTTCTCGATGTGGATGATGTCACCGAGGTTGGTAATCACAATCCGATAATTGCCCGGCTTGAGAAGCCGCACCGGCTGGACTGGTGCAAAGAAGAACATCCTGACTTGGTCCAGCTCGGTGTTCGTGGGAACGTCGCCCTTCAGGTCGCTGCGGAGGATCTCGTTATTATCGGGGCCGACAAATTTGGCTACCACTTCGAGCTTTGACCCCATGTCCTCCTTGTCGAACTCCAGCTGATATGTCAGAAAAAAGGCCGGGTGATCGACCGGAAAGGCGTTAGAGCGGATATCGTCGAAGACGCCGACGAGATTGTGGCGGCCGTTCTCCAGCTTGCACACGTATTCGCAGAACTTGCAGAGTAGGACGCGCATGTGCGACGAAGCTTACTCCCCTCCTGCAAGCAGCGCGCGTTGAAACCCTACTTGCAAACCTGACAACTCCTGCCGCGGCTCAGTTCAAAGTGGGGCCGCGAGCCGATCCGCTAGGGCATTGGCGCCGATCGCCCTCAGCGCGCTTGCCCCGGCAAGCCAGTCGGGCGCATGTTCCGGCAAGTCAACCGCTGCATCGTGCCGCATTCGAGCGATCTCGCGAAACATGAGCGCACGCTCGGTCTCGGGGTGTTCGCCCCAGGCCTCGAGCACGCCCTCGAGCGTGCCATGGGTCAACAGGAGCTTCGAAGCCGCGATGGGGCCGATACCGCGAACTCCCGGAATCTTGTCGGACGGGTCGCCGGCGAGCGCCTTGAAATCGGGCACTTGTTCCGGCAGAACGCCAAACCGCTTAACTACCTCTTCCGGCCCGATCCGGTCCAACTCCCGGGTCCCGCGTTTCGGCGAAAGGATCGTCACATTCTCGGAAGCGAGCTGGTAGGCATCTTTGTCGGTGGTGAGGATCAAGCACCCGCCGCCGCGGTTGATTTCCGCCGTCGACGCGGATGCCATGAAATCGTCGGCCTCGTACCCGGCTTCCCGGCCGTACCCGATCATGCAAGCCCCACACAGTATCGGCAGCATGTCGAGTTGGCGCACGATGTCGGGCTCGAAGACTCTTCCACCTTGATAGGGCGGCCAGAGCTTGCTCCGGTAGGTGTCGACGCCGAGGGTGTCCCAGGCGACGAAAATGCGGAGCGGTTTCTCGCGCCCTTCCCGTTCCTCCTGCCAGATACGGCTCAACATGCTGAAGAAGCCGACGATCGCGTTGATCGTTCGGCCGTCGGCGCCAAGCACCGTTTTCGGTGTCGAGTGGTAGGCGCGGTGGGCAAGATTGTCGCCGTCTACGATCAGAAGCATCGACTCGGGCATACAGGCGAGTGTACTAAGGGGACGCCGCGGCAAGATCACGCGACGCTTCTTCCCAAGTCGGGTAGCGAAACTCAAATCCGGCCTCGAGCAACCGCGTGGGAATGACGCGTCTGCTCTTCAGGATGAGTTCCGTTTCGGTCCGCAAGAAAAAGGCCCCGATCTCGAGGAGCCATGGTGGGGTGGGCAGGGCCACTCTGGCGGCTACCGACTTCCGAAGAATCCGCATGAACTCGCGATTGGGCAGAGGATTGGGTGAGCAGATGTTGATGGGCCCGCTAAGGTCGTCGCGCTCGCTAAGAAACTGGATAGCTCTCGTAAAGTCGAGTTCATGCACCCAAGAGACAAACTGTTGACCATCGCCTTGTTGGCCGCCGAGCCCCCGGCGGGCTAGTGAAGCGAACACGTCAAAGACGCTGCCCTTGTCGATACTCATGGTCATCGCCGAGCGCATCGCTATCTTCCTTGTTCCGGGGGTGTTGGCCTGTTCCAACTCAGCTTCCCAGCTTTTGGCGATCGCAATGCTCGCGTTCCACTTATAGGGTGCGCCTGGTTCATCGCCACCCAGCAAGCCGGAAGGTTCGTCCTTGGCGGCGTCGAATCGGTGCGCATAGATCGTTGCCGTGCTGGCTTGCAACCAGAGCCTAGGTGGGTTCTTCGACTGCGAGATCGCTTGCCCAACGACTCGAACCGAGTCGATGCGCGAATTCATCATCTCCCTGAGATTTGCCTGGGTATAGCGGCAGTTCACGCTTCGGCCGGCCAGATTGATGACAAGGTCAGCGCTATCGAACTCGCTTGCCCACGGGCCAAGCCCCTTGCCATCCCAGAAGATCTCTCCATCACCCTTCGGCCGTCGGCTCAGAACGATGAACCTCCAGCCGAGAGGTTCGAGGTGCCGCCGAATTGCTTGCCCGACGTGCCCGCTGCCTCCGGGCATCAAAACCTTCATTGCCGCCATTATGATCTCGGATGTTGGTTCGGCAGCGGCCTTATCCCGACTCACCAGATTCGAAACTTCGACCAACAACCCACTGAGATCGCCATGCCTAATCGATGGACTGCCAGATACCACCGATACAAATCGGCGCCGAGAACCTGGGATCCTGGCGCGGGAGGAAAGAAGCCGCCCATCTGTTGGGAAGATCATCTAACCTGGACTCTCGGCGAAGACCCGGACGGGCTTAGATTCGTCGAGATCAGCGACCGGATGCTCACTGGCCACTATTACCCTCGGGATGTCATCGAATCCTTCGGTCTCTGGACCGACGAGGGACGCGAAATTCGGGCCGGCGACCGGATCCTGCAGTGCGCACGTCTACTCCCGTTCTCGGCTTGGCCCGCTCTTTGGGCGATGACAGAAGTCTTCGTTGCCGCGAGGACCACGGAGTCGTGCTACTTGGGATACGTGACTACCCAAAGGCACTTCGGTCGCGGGATCTGGCGCGCGAACCTCATTCGGGCGCGGGATGGGCTCACGCTGGAGGTGATCTCAACATCTGGACCGCAATCCTGGTTGTTTTGGATTGGTTTGCCGATAGCCCGTTTTCTTCAAAAGAGAGCATGGCGACGCGCCGCCCAGGAGTTCAACAAGATCTAAGCCCACCGGTTAGGCGTCATCATTATCTAGAGCCGTGACCACGAACACCGAATTGCTTCGTCCTGAGCGCGTCTCGGTTTTGGGAGCGTCAGTCGATCGGGTGACGATGCCCGAGGCGCTTGACATTCTAACTGGATTTGTCAAGGACGGTCGCCCGCATATGGTCGTCACCGCGGATGCGAGTGGACTCGTCCAAGCTCAATCCGATTCGGAGCACCTACGGATCATCCAGGAAGCCGATCTGGTCACTCCGGATTCGGTGGGAGTGATGTGGGCAGCCAAGCGGGCCGGCCGGCCCCTGCCGGAACGAGTATCCGGCGTCGACCTCGTGGACCGCGTTTGCCGGATGAGCGCGGACAAGGGCTATCGCGTTTTTCTTCTCGGCGCCTCTCCGGGAGTTGCCGAGCTGGCCGCCGAGAAACTGAGGCTTAGGCACCCCGGCTGCAACATCGTCGGCGCCAGACATGGCTATTTCCCATCCGACAGCGATGACCTGGTTGCCGAAGAGGTTGCAAAGGAGAAACCCGACTTCCTCTTCGTGGCGATGGGCATCCCGCGGCAGGAGAAGTTCATCAAAGCGACGATGCCGATCATCCGCGCGCCGGTCGCGATCGGCGTCGGAGGCTCCTTCGACGTGTTCAGTGGCCGCACGAAGCGCGCCCCCGTCTTGGTCCAGAAGCTGAAGCTCGAATGGGTCTGGCGCCTCATGCTCAATCCCAAGAAGATCGCTAAAGTGAAGAGCCTTCCAAGGTTTGTCGTGATGGTTATGAGGGACAAGAAAGGGAGTCATGCTTGACGTCTGAGCGGTGAACGGTGAACTGTAAACTGTGGACGCAGATGGGAACCGGAAGTCGCGTACCGTTTACTGCTTACCGAGAAATGAAGATCTATACCAAGTCCGGCGATAACGGAACGACGGGGCTTATCGGCGGCGGGCGCATCGCCAAGAACAGTGTGCGAATGGCGGCGATCGGCGACGTAGATGAGCTAAATGCAGCGATCGGGCTGGCACGCGGACGCGAGCACAGCCTGCCGGCTGAGTTCGAGTCCGAGCTCGAATTGATCCAAAATTGGCTCTTCGATTTGGGAGCGGAGCTTGCATCGCCGGCGGAGCACCGCCTTCAGTATCGAGCGATCGGACCGAAGCAGATCAAGACTCTCGAAGACTCGATCGATAATCAGTCGGACCACCTGGAGGCTCTGCGGAACTTCATTCTTCCCGGCGGTAGCGAGCCTGCCGGCCGGCTCCATTTCGCTCGGTGCGTATGCCGCCGAGCAGAGCGCAGTATTCTTGAACTCAACGAGCAGGAGCCCGTCGGGACAGAAGCATTGATATTTATCAACCGTCTATCCGATTGGCTGTTTACCGCAGCCCGAACTGCGAACAGTCTGGCAGGCGTCCAGGATGTGAAGTGGCGACATACAGGAGATTAGGATGCTAGCGACACTGGCCGTTTCAGTCGTGCTCACCGGAGGCGCACCTGCCCAGCAAAGCCCCGCTGGAAAGCTCGTTTCGAAGATGTTGCAGCTTTATGCAAGCGCTCAGTCTTTGACCGGGACGATTACCCTGACCGCATCAGACAAAAATGGCAAGGCCCAACTCGTGACGAAGCTTCAATACCAGAAGCCGTCCAAGCTCTATATCCGACAGGATAAAGGGGGCCGTCAACCCCAAACGTGGCTTGTCACGAGCGACGGTATGGCCTTCTCGTACGACCCACCCGACAATTTGCCGCTAGCCCAACCGGGTCGCGTCAAGGAGAAGGTGAGACAGCTGGTTCCAAACGAAGTGGATCGCGACAGCAAGGGAAATCCCATTCCGGTCTATCGCGACTACGAAGTGGGTCAAATCTACGCCGTCGCCGCTGTCGGATCGCTCGGAGATCGGTCGACTCCGCTCGACATCGCCATCGGTAGGATCGAGGACCTGAGCCACGATAAGGCGACTTGGATGACCATGCAGTGGGGCGGCAAAGTCACCTTCAACGGCGTCGAAGCGAACCTGATCAAGGGCAAGTGGCGTGAATACGGCGACCAAGTTAGCGATCCTGCCTATGCGCCAGGCGACTACGAAATGATCGTCACCGATGATGGCAAACTGCTGCGTTACGGGATCGCGCAGATGATGTCTGGAAACGGCATCCAGGCTGAGGTCAATCTGGTCTGGGACGTGGACCTGAGGATCAACGACAAGCCCGATCCTGGCCTGTTTCGGGTCGTACAATAGATTCTCCGGGCCTCTCAAGGAGACTGAACGCCCGACGGTAGCGCCGTCAGTGAACCATCCCGCCCAGTGGGCCGTCTAGCCCAAAGCACGACGCTCTTCTTGTTCGGATTTCGTCTGGAATGCGGGCCTATGCGCAATCCTGACCCAAACCGAGAATACGAGTTAGCAAGCCTGCGTAGGAAACAATACTTTTTTGGGTAGATTCATGTTATGGCCCCAACCGGAGAGACATTGACGTTTGCTGACCTTAGAAAGGGAATGATGGCGAGGGTCGTGTCGATCAACGGGATGTCGGACGATATCACCCGGCTTCAGGAGATGGGGCTCACGGTCGGCACGTCGTTCAAGGTGGTCAAAGTAGCGCCATTCGGCGATCCGGTCGAGATCGATCTGCGCGGATATAGGCTATGCCTTCGCAAACACGAGACTCGGAACTTCGAACTCGAACCGGTAACGACGTAAACGGCCAGGGCAAAGCTCTCGGTGAGAAGCTGGTCGCGATCGTCGGCAACCCCAACGCGGGCAAGACGACTCTTTTCAATTCATTGACCGGCTCGTACCAGAAGGTCGGCAACTATCCGGGCGTCACGGTTGAGCGGGTTTCGGGCTACCTCAAGCTCGGCGACGACTCAGTCGAAGTTATCGACGTGCCTGGTCTTTACAGCCTAACTCCGGTTTCGGAGGACGAACGGGTCGCCGCGGAGGTGATCCACGGAGCGGCAAAGGGAATCGCGGAGCCCGATCTTCTCGTTTGCGTGATCGATTCGAGCAACTTGGAGCGCAATCTCTACCTTTACACGCAGGTTGCCGAGGTCGGACGTCCCATGGTCGTCGCCCTTACGATGGTAGATCGAGTCCGAAAAGAGGGCAAGGAACTCGATATCGCCCGGCTCTCGAACCTCCTCGGATGTGAAGTGGTTCCAGTTGTTGGGCATAAGGACTCTCGCTTGACCGCTCTCAAAGAGGCGATCGAACGCAATCTCGTCAACGCGAAGCCTCCCGTATTCGCTCTCGGCGGACCGGATCCAACGGAGACCAAGATCGCATCGCTCCGCGAGCGGATGGCGAGAATCGGCGCTGACTTTTCAAACTCGGAAGTGCGCGAAGCGCTTTTGGATCCGTCGCCGGAGTTCGAAAAGTTCCTCGACGACTTTCCCGAAATGCGCGAGCCTTTCGAAGAGGCTCGAGACCAGATTGCGAGTTCAGGATCGCACGGCATGGCTACTCCTGGCCACGCCGACGTTCGCAGCCGCTATCAGTGGTCCGCGATGGTGCAGCGTGCGGCGGTTCGGGAATCCGATGTCCCGAAGGCCAAATCGCTTACCGACAAACTGGATGGAATCCTGGTCCACCGCGTCTTCGGGCTGGTGATCTTCATCGGCTTGATGTATTTGGTTTTCCAGTCGATATACACCTTCGCTCAGCCGCTAATGAACGGGATACAGGCGGTCTTCGATTGGCTGGGCAAGCTCGTCGGTCCCCACCTCGACGGGATCCCGGTCCTTAAGTCGCTGGTCGTGGATGGGATCTTCGGGGGTGTGGGCGCGATGCTCGTCTTCCTACCTCAGATCCTGATCCTCTTCTTCTTTATCGCCGTTCTCGAAGGCACCGGTTATCTCGCACGAGCCGCCTTTCTCATGGACCGGCTTCTTGGCTGGTGCGGGCTTAACGGCCGCGCCTTCATTCCCTTGCTGTCGAGCTTCGCCTGCGCCATTCCCGGCATCATGTCGGCCCGAGTTATGCCCGATCCCAAGAGCCGGCTTGCGACCATTCTCGTCGCACCTCTGATGTCTTGTAGCGCGCGATTGCCCGTGTATCTGCTTTTGATAGGAGCCTTCATCCAGCCGCATTACGGCGCATTTTGGGCAGGTTTCACGCTCTTCGCCATGCACTTTCTCGGCCTGATCGTCGCTATCCCGATCGTATGGGTGCTGAACCGCAAGATCATCCGCGGTAAGCGATTGCCCTTCCTCCTCGAGCTACCGCCCTACCAGTGGCCGAAATGTCGAGACGTTTGGCTCGCGATGTATTTCCGGGGAAAGGTCTTCGTCCAGACGGCGGGCACGATCATCGTCGCTATGTCCTTCCTGATCTGGGCCCTCAGCTATTTCCCGCGGTCGGACGAAGCGGCGGCTCAATACAAAGCTAGATACGTGGCGTCTCATCCCCAGGCGCAGACGGCCGAGATCGACGGCTACGTTCAGCAAGAGCAGCTTGCCCACTCGATCCTCGGCCGATTCGGGAAGACGATCGAGCCCGTCTTTCTTCCCGCCGGCTTCGACTGGCGTATCACGACGTCGATCCTCGCCGCTTTCCCGGCCCGGGAGAACGTCGTGCCTTCGCTTGGGATCATGTTTAACTTGGGGCGCGATACGGAATACCAATCGGCCGACCTGCGCAAGCAACTCGGCGCCGCTACTTGGCCGGACGGCAAACCCCTCTTCAACGGCTGGACTGCCTTCGGCCTGATGATCTTCTTCGCGCTATGCGCTCAGTGCATGGCAACCTTGGCGACCGTTAAGCGTGAGACGAACTCCTGGAAGTGGGCGCTGTTCATGTTCAGCTACATGACCGGCCTCGCATACCTAGCCGCGGTCGGGCTGCACCAGTTCTCGAAGCTTTTCTAACCCAGAGCGCCGCCCGGAGCCGCCTCTAGTCCCGGAACTGCTCCAAAAACCTGAGATCGTTCTCCAGGAACAACCGGAGGTCGTCGACTCCGTACGCCATCATCGGGATGCGCTCGACTCCCAGCCCGAAGGCAAATCCGGACCAGCGCCTCGAATCCATTCCGTAATTCTCCAAGATGTTGGGGTGGATCAGTCCGGCGCCACCCAGTTCGACCCATCTCCCATCGAACAGCTTCGGCGTGGAGATGGCATAGTCCACGCCAGGCTCGACGAAAGGGAAGAAGTCGGGCCGAAAACGGACCTTGACCTCTTCGCCGAACATCGCTCTCGCGAAAGCGCCCAGAGTGCCCTTTAGATGGGCCATCGAAATCCCTTCGTCGATCATGAAAGCATCGACCTGATGGAAGGTGTGATTGTGGGTCCGGTCGACGGCTTCGTTGCGGTAGTTTCTGCCAACTGTGAAGACCCGTAGAGGCGGCTTCATCGTCTCGAAGACCCGCCCCTGCAGGGCCGTCGTCTGAGTCCTCAAAACGTGCTCGTCGTCGACATAGAACGTGTCCTGATCGTCCATCGCAGGATGGTCGGGTGGATAATTTAGTGCGCCGAAGTTGTACTTAACTTCTTCAAGTTCCGGCGATTCCATATATTGGAATCCCATCCCGCCAAGGACCCGCTTGATCTTGTTTGCCGCCTGCTGGAGCACGTGCTCCTGCCCGATTCGCAGCTTGGCGCCAGGCATTGTGACGTCGATCCGCTCGCGCTGGAATTGCTCAGCCCGCTCTCCGACCTTGAGAGTCGTCTGGCGACTTTCGATGGCGGCCTGAACCTGGTTCTTCGCTTCATTGACGGCCGCTCCGAACGCCTTCTTCTCGTCTGCGGTTGGCAAGCTCCCGATCTGACGGGTGAGTCCGGTGATCAGACCAGACTTGCCGAGATACTGGATCTCCAGTTCGCGAAGCTCGGCTGTGCTGCCCGCACTCGCGACGGCCGCCAGCGCTTCTCGTAGGAGTGCTTCGACAGATTCCATGGGCGAAGGGCAAGGTTACCGGATCAGGCGATTACCCAGCATGCACGTGCCCTGCGTCAGGCGCATCGAGCCGCCGACAATCATTAGAGAACGCTTCGCGCGTTTGAGGCTGGCACATGTCGGAAGAGTCAAAAGAAGCACCCGAAGTAAAGAAGAAAGGCAAGCTACCGGTTATCCTGATGCTCATCGTCCTATTGGGGGGCGGCGGGTTCTTCGGTCTGAAAATGAAGGGCGGCGGCCCAAAAAAGGTCGTGGTCAAAGCCGCCGAAGCTGCCATCCCCTTCGACAAGGAATTCCTGATTAACCTCGCGGGAAACGCGAACAACTACCTCAGGGTAGAGATCTCGCTAGAGGTTCGCGACGACTTCAAGAAGGAAGCCCTCGACGCAAACATGCCGGCCGTCAAGGATGCTGTGATCCAGATCTTCCGAAGCAAGACTCTAAACCAAGTCGCGGCGGGCGAAACCGATGCGCTCCAGACCGAAATTGCCGCTGCCATTAACGCGATTCTCGTCAGCCACATGACCGAGGAAGAGAAGAAAGCCCAGGAGGCCTTCGAAAAAGCAGCCAAGCCAGAGCCAAAGCAGGCGGATCAAAAGAAAGACGCGACGAAGCAGGAATGGGAATGTCCGGCAGGCCCCGTGCTTAACGTCTACTTCACGAGTTTCACGACCCAGTAGGTCAGCGCCGAATTATGCGCTGGTAACTCATGGCAATGCGCCTAGCTCCGAACCTTCTTGATCGTGCGGTACACGTAGGCTAGGACCTCGGCGACAGCCTGAAACAGCTCTCTCGGCACGAAGTCACCGATCTCGCATTTGCGATAAAGAGCCCGGGCCAAGGGCGGATTGGGAATGATCGGCACCTTGCCTTCCAATGCAACCTCCCTGATCTTGGCGGCGAGAAAGTCGGCGCCCTTTGCGACGACGACCGGCGCGTGGTTCCGATTGGGCTCGTACTTAATCGCCACTGCGTAGTGGGTCGGGTTCGTCACGACCACGTCCGCGCCCCGTACTGCCTGCGCCATGCGGCTCTTCGACAGCTTTCGGCGGCGCATTGCCTGAGCAAGCTTTAGCTCCGGCGAGGTCTCGGCCTCCTTCATCTCGCGCTTAACCTCTTCCTTGGACATCCGCAGGCGCTTGCTGACTTGCTTCCTCTGAAAGAAGTAGTCCAGAGCGGCGAGACTCAGCCAGACGAACGCGATCCGGATCGCGATCGACTTAAGGATCTCTCCAACCATGACCAGAGACCTAACGGGAGGCATCGCGGAAAGGTGGACGATCTCGGGCCATGCGGATTGGATCGCCGTCCATCCAACGTACATGAACAGGCATGCCTTCAGCGCCGCTTTGAACCCTTCGAAGCCCGCGGAGAAAGAAAACAGACGCTTGATCCCGTTGGCGGGATTCAGCTTCGCGAAGCTCGGCATCAAGGACTCGGCGCTAAGTACGAAGCCGACTTGGGCAAAGTTCGAGACGAGGCCCACGATCATGCAGGTTCCGAGAATCAGCGCCAGGCCCGCGAGCGCCGGCTGAATGACTGACCCAAAGTACGGCGCCAAGGTCGTCGCCGTCAAGACCTTCGGCATGGACGAGAATCCGGTCGTCATGGAGGTCATGAACCCGGCTCCAAGCCGGCCAAGAGCGGCCGGGAACACCAAGATAAGGGCCAGCAGGACAAGCGCGCCGTTCAAGTCGTTCGAGCGGGTTACCGTTCCCTTTCGACGCGCCTCGAGCCGGCGCTTTGGTGTGGCTTCCTCTGTCCTTTCCTGCGCCGTCTCCGCCATTTACTTCATCCCCGTCGAATGGGCCAGGCCCAAAAACGCGGCGTTGACGCCGGACGAAACCGCGGAAGTCATCGCGGGAAGGCCGAGACTCAACGCGATCATGCCGAGGATGACCTTGGCGGGAAGGCCGACCAGCATCGCCTGGATCTGGGGAACTGCCTTGTTCACGATGCCGAGGCCGGCATCGACGATGAGCGAGACCGCAATGACGGGCGCTGCCATCTGTAGGGCGAGCAGGCTCAGGTTCCCAATCAACGACGCGAGCCCGGTCCTCAGGGCGGGAAGCGTGTCGTAGCTGAGGGCGGGCATTGTCTCATAGCTCCGGGCGAAGGCGATGATCATCTGGTGATGGCAGTTCATGCAGAGGAAGATCACCAGCGCAAGTAGATACTTGAACTGGGAGACCACGGTGACGGGAACGCCGGTCAGAGGGTTCAGCTCCTGGCTCATGCTCAGGCCCATTTGCATGTCGATGATCGAACCACCCATCTGCGCGGCTTGCAGGACGAACGCCATGAACATGCCGATGAGAAGTCCTGCCAAGGCCTCTTTGGTTACCGCGCCGGCAAGCCCGTAAAGCTGGGTGGGAACGGGACCGATCGCCGGCTTCAGGGCGAACGTCAGCGCGCCCGCGATCGCTAGCGTGGTGAAGATACGTACCTGCAAGGGCGAGTTTTGGGCGCCGAACATCGGTGAAACAAGCAGCATCGCGCTGCATCGGACGAAGACGAGCAGGAAAGCGTAAAGCAGGGCGGAATCAAAGCTCATTGAACAAGGATTTGGAGTTTGGAGTTTGGACTTTGAATCTTAGAATCCGAACTGAGCGTGCGATCGCAGCCACGCCAAGACTCGAGTTAGTGTCCCACCATTGCGATGCGACCAATGCACAGGGTTGTGAACTTCACCAGGGTCGCCAACATCCAGCCTCCCATGAACGTGAGCACGAGGCCAACGCCGATCAACTTCGGAACGAAGGTCAGCGTCATTTCCTGAACCTGCGTGATCGCCTGGAAAACGCTGACCAGAATGCCGAGGAACAGGGTCACGGCGAGGATTGGCAGAGCCACCATCAGGGCCACTTCAAGACCCTGCCGGCCGACATCGAGGACGAACGTGTTATCCATGCTAGCGGTACCCCGTCAGGATGGCGGCGATGAGCGTCCCCCAGCCGTTTGCGAGCACGAAGACGAGCAGCTTTGCCGGAAGCGCCACGACCGTTGGGGGCATCATCATCATTCCCATGCTCATAAGGGCGCTTGCCACGATCAGGTCGATGATCAGGAACGGAACGAAAATGTAGAAACCAATGACGAACGCCGTCTTCAGCTCGCTGATGATGAACGCGGGAACGAGCGTTGTGAAGGCAACGTCGTCCGGCTTTTGAACCTTCTCATGACGCAGGTTCAGGAACAGTTTGAGATCGGTATCGTAAGTGTTCTTCAGCATGAAGGAGCGCAACGGCCTTTGCGCCTGATCCATCGCCTGGTCCCAGCCGATCTGCTTGTTCATGTAGGGCTGAAGCGAGTTGTCGTTGATCTGCTTATAGGTCGGCCCCATTACGAAGAATGTGAGAAACAGGCTGAGTCCGATAACGACCTGGTTTGGCGGGATAGTCGGAGTGCCAAGCGCACTCCGAAGAAAGCTGAAGATGATCACGATCCGAGAGAAAGAAGTCGTTAGGATCAGCAGGGCCGGCGCCAGGCTCAACACGGTCAACAGAGCGAGGATCTGCAGCGAGCTGGCGACGTCGACCTGGCCCTTTGACTGTCCAACGCCCAGCGATACATTCGGTACGGGAAGAGCCTGCGCACCCGCGT
>CAZNUL010000072.1:0-20581 GCA_964576205.1 uncultured Fimbriimonadaceae bacterium
GGCTCTGGGTGTTCGGGGCGGGGGGCGTTGGGGCGTTGGGGCGTTGTGGCGTGGAGGCGTTGGGGGGTTGGGGCGTTGAGGCGTTGCGGCGTTGGGCTGCAAACGTCTCACCAACTATCATCACCCTATAGGGACCCGTGAAATGATGATAGTTGATCGTCGATGACGCTAAGCCCGAAATGCGTCCTCGTAATGCCTCAGCCCCTTGTCGTCGATCGCGATGACGTCATATCTCGCGGCGCGATCCAGCTGGTCGGTCTCGAAGGCGTACCGCTTAACCGCTGTTAGAAAGCGGGCGATTTTCACGTCGTCGATCGCCTCCTCGGGAGTCGACCACCGGCCGCTCCGTCGCTTGACCTCGATGAAAACGAGCACGTCTCCGTCGAGAGCGACAATATCTAGCTCGCCCCCACGCGTGGCCCACCGTCTTGTCACAATCGTGTAGCCTCTTTCGATCAGGTAATCGGCGGCGCGATCCTCCGCGGCTGTCCCTATCCTTCGAACGTCAGACATGGCTGCAAATCGAGGCGGCAGGGCGCAAAAGACCGCCGGTGGATCGGGCACGGGCCGAATTTCTCGAGAGCACGAAAATGCTCGGGAGTTGAATACCCAAAGTGGCGCTCGAAGCCGTACTCCGGATACTGCTCGGCATAGGCCGTCATGATTCGGTCGCGAGCCGTCTTGGCAAGGATGGAAGCGGCCGCAATGCAAACGATCTTGGCGTCGCCATCGATCACCGCCGTACCGCTCAACCCCGGCGGCACGATGTTGCCGTCGACATAGATGGCGGCGGAGCACCCCAGACGTTCATAGGCGCGGCGCATCGCCGCCATGCTCGCCCACAGGATGTTGATCCGGTCGATCTCGTCGACTTCCGCCACCTCGACAGCGTAAATCGCCTTAGCCCTGATCCGCACTTCAAGCTCACAGCGCCTTCGTGCGTCGAGCTTCTTGGAGTCGTCGATTCCAACATGGCGAAAACCCCTCGGCAGAATGACCGCGGCTGCCACCACCGGCCCCGCTAGCGGGCCGCGGCCGGCTTCGTCCAGGCCGGCAGCGTCGGGGAAGTGCTTCAGTCGGCGCGGCTTCATTTGGGTTTGGCGTTTTGGACTTCGACTCGTTCCAAAATGACGTCGAAGACCTGCTCAAAGGCTCTCGCGACCATCGGTTTCGCATCCTCTATCGTAATCCGACGGCCCGCCTCATCGCTCAATGAAGTGACTCCGTGGCCGCGAATGCCGCAGGGAACGATCATTCCAAAGGGATCGAGGTCGTTGTCGCAGTTCAAAGCAATGCCATGAATCGAAACCCAGCGCGAAATCTTGACGCCGATCGCCGCGACCTTCTTGTCATTGACCCAGGTCCCCGTGTTGGGTGGAAAGCGGTAGCCATCGAGCCCCAGCTCGGCGAGCACGACGATCATCGATTCCTCGAGGTCGCGCAGCCACCTGTGAAGATCGCGGCCGAACCGGCTGACGTCGAAGATCGGATAGATCACAAGCTGATTCGGCCCGTGATAGGTGACGTCCCCGCCCCGATCCGTCCTGCTGACCTCGATACCTCGCTCGCCGTACTGCTCTGCCGTGAAGAGAAGGTTTTCTTCATGGAAACTCGCGCCGAGGGTTAGAACCGGATCGTGCTCCACGAACAAGAGAGTGTCCGGCTGTTCGCCGCCTTTTACCCGGTCCGCAACCTGCAGTTGGATTGCGTAAGTCTCGGTGTAGGAACGATGGCCCAAATCGCAGAGAAGGGCCCTCTTTGCAGGCACCCTACTCAAACTCCGAGGGGTTGGCCACGATAAAGATGCCGTGGCCGTCGACCTCCGTTGAGAGCGGCAAGAGCTTCTCGTCCGGCAGTCTCTGCGCGACGTCGTGGCTTGCCGCGATGCCGCCGACCGGGCATACGGCCTCGATGTGAGCCGCAATATCGATGACCTCGGTGAACTGCACTTCGTTGATGTCGCCGACAACTTCCCCGGTGTGCAATCCGATTCGGAGCCGGAAGGGCTGGGCGAGCCGGTTGACATCCTTGTTGAACTGAAAGAGGTCGGTCTGAACTCGCCTGGCCGCGGAAAGGGCTTGGTCGCAGCTGTCAAAGGCGACGACGGCTCCGTCGCCCGCGGTCGAAAGCACTCGCCCGGACCGAGCGGCGCATACCCGCTGAATCCATTCCTGGTACTCGCGGAACGTATATTCGACTGCGAGTGGATCCGCGGCCGCCTTCATTTCTGAGCTCTTGGCGGCGTCGACGACCAAAACGCAGACCGCCGCGGCCTCGTTTGAGAGCTTCCATTGGATTCGCACCATTTCGGCGAGGAGGGCGGCTTGGTCGTTCTGTTGGAGGCTCGCCTCACGGGCTGCCCACCGCTGAACCACCGAGCCGAGGTATGCCGCACACGAGATGCCGACCATCATCAGGGTATCGAGGAGCTCGCTCCCGATGAATCCAGGCACCGTCACGACCGAAAAGGACAAGTCTTGATAGAGAGCAAGCTTCGCAGCCGAGGATCCGATGTTTAAGCAGATGGCGCCGAGAGCGGCCTGCCAACCCGATCTCGACACGTAGCCTTGCCCGACCCGAAATAGAATGCTGGCGATCCCCACGGCCATGATGAAGGGGAACCAAGGGCTAATCGGCGATCCAACGCTCTGCGTCTGGCCGGGCTTAAGGCCGGTGGCGTGGAAGGCGATCAGCTGTACAGCCGTCAGCACGAACCCAATAAAGATGTTCGGCCAGAACTGATGATCCCGGTACCACACGATGTTTCGGTGCGACAGTATCCCCGGCCGGCGGGATTGCGACCTGGGATAAACGCTCAGGCGCAGGCGGTTTTGCAATTCAAAGTAGCGCTCGAGCAGGTCTTGCCTTGACAGCGATTCTTCCGCGCGTTCCTGGAATTTGATCGTTGTCCAGCCACCAAGCACGGCCGCCAGAGAACCAAATCCCGCGTAAGCACAAGCGATGAAGAGGATGCCCATGGTGGCGATCAACAGCAAAATGAAAGCAGCGCCCGGGCCACCCACCTTCGACGGATCGCGAAGCATCGCATAGCTTGCGGGTAGGAGCATCGCCCCGAAAAGTACGAGAGCACCCCAAACCGCATTTCTAGCTCGGCGGTGGCGGAAGTAAACCGCCATGTGGAGGAACAGGGTGGCTCCGACGATGCCTGCGACAAGCAACAGTCCCCACAACACGTTACCGGAAGCGCCGCCGAAGCGAGCCAAGGTGAAAAGCATTAGTGCGGCGGCGACCGACGAGACCACGACGAAAAGAGTTGGTCGCGCACTCGCCCGCATCCAAACCCTTCGCAAGAGGTCCACAAAAACCTGAAGAGAGCTCGGCTTCGTAGAAACGGGCCGGACCTCGACGCGCCGCGTGGATTGGATGCCCTGGAGCACCTGAGTCACGAACGACTCCTCCAAGCCGAAAGTTGCGGCAAGCTCCCCTGCCGGCTTTGCCGCCGCGTCCGGATTCTTCCGAAGGTGAGAGAGGAGCGCGTTAGCCGCCAACAAGGCGACATCGGAATTAAGTTCGGCCTGCATCAGCTCCCCAATCTCCGAGCCAACTCCGAGCGAAACCTCCGCTCTAAGTTCCTCCTCATGTTACTTCGACGGCTTCTCGGACCGTGTTCAGCCATCGTTTGCTCCCCTCCAGGGCCATACTGGCGCCGTCCTAACAACTACGCAGAGGCTCGTCTATCGGTGGCAGCGATTTGGCCGAATGAGGATAAAGCGTACAATCAAGCTGGAGTTGGCCGGGTGGCGGCCCCGATTCGTCGAGGAGGAAAGTCCGGACTTCATAGGGCAAGATGCCCGGTCGAGTCCCGCGAGGGACAAGCCGGGGCGGAGCGATCCGACGGAAAGTGCAACAGAAACAGTCCGCTCGTTCAGGGTGCAGGGCGCTGGGAGCAGGGTACGAGGTGACTACCTGCCCTAATTCCCGTTCCCCGCACCCTGGCGAGTAAGGGTGAAATGGTGAGGTAAGAGCTCACCGGCGGTCCCAGTAATGGGCCGGCCGTGCAAACCCCGTCTGAAGCAAGGCCAAATAGGGAGGGGATGACGTTGCCCGCCGACCCTCCGGGTTGGCCGCTCAGATAAATCGCCACACAAAAACAGAATCCGGCTTACAGGCCAGCTCCATTCTTCGTCGCTAGAAAAGAATTCTGCGAAGCCGTCGCATGAGTGCGGCGGCGTCCGATTCTGGCCTAGGTTCGATGAACTTGCGCAAATGAGCGCAACCCTGCGAAAAATACTTGGTGTGACCAGCAATATCGCGTAAGAAGTTTTCAAGCCGATCAGGCACAAGCGGACTAACATTCGGATGAAGCCCCCTACTCTATCTCTCAAAGCCCTTGTGGCTGCCAGCCTTCTTTGCGTCTCGCTGGCTGTTTCGGCAAATGACCTGATCAGCGCTGAAGCCGCGAGTGTCATTCATTCGACCGTCGGAAGATCGGGTGGAGCGAAAGGCAAGCAGCTTGCGACTTTACAGAGCTACCTGCTCACGGACGCGGTGACCGTCGGGCTCGATCCTTCGGATGGCCCAAATTGGAAGACTGAAGGGATCGACCGAGCGATCAAGGTTTGGTCGAATGCGCTGTCTGACAGCCCGTTCCAGCTGGTAGCGCGCGGTAAGAAGCCGATGGTGATCGTCAGGTTCGTCGACGATATTGAGTCGGACGGCGATATTCAGGGCCAGGTCGAAGCGACTCGCTCGCTCCACTGGGGATCGTCGGTCGGATACAGGATCGAGGCGACACTGCTCGTGCGCAGGACTTCTGGCCGGCACGAATTGGACGAGGACGAAATCACGCAAGTGGTTTCCCACGAGCTTGGCCATCTTCTGGGTCTCGACGACGCCGAGCAGTGCGTGGGTCTCATGGGTCCGTTCGTTCCCGGTCATCCGCGACTGAAGCCTTCCAAAGACGAGATCGGCGCGGTGGTCGAATATCGCCAGCAGCTCCGGGATGCAATTGCGAAGCTAGAGAATCGGTAATCCTGGGCAGCCCGCCGGCTGCTAGTCACCGATCACTACTTCGATAGCATGTCGCGTAGACGACGTCGCTGCGCAAGCGCTCGAAGCTTCTTGATCGCCTGAACCTCGATTTGCCGGATCCGCTCGCGAGAGAGTTTCATTTCCTTCGCGATCTCCTCCTGCTGGGGCGTGTCCGCGCCGTCCAATCGGAATCTAAGGCGCATGACGCGCTGCTCGCGCTCGTTAAGTTCGAGCATGATCCGCTGAAGCTCCTGAACCATTTCCTGACTCAGCATCATCGTCTCGGGATCGCCATTCGCAGTGTCCCGGATCAGGCCTCCCAGAGTCATGCCGCCGGTTTCGCCGACCGTCATATCGAGAGAAAGGAGGTCCTGCGACGATTGGAGTAAAGCCAACAGCTTCTTCGAGCTAATCCCCATCGCGGACGCGAGCTGTTCGGGTGTGGGATCTTGGCCGAGCTCTCTCGAAAGCCTCAGCTTCTCTTTCTCGACTTTGCGAAGAGACTGAGAAACATGAGCCGGAAGCCGTATCGCCTTGGATTTATTGTCGATCGCCCGGCCGATGGCCTGCTTGATCCAGTGCGTCGCGTAAGTGGAAAACCGGAAGCCCTTGTCGGGGTCGAAGCGCTCGGCGGCCTGCATCAATCCGATGGCTCCCTCTTGGATGAGGTCCTCCAGTGGGATCGAGCGGTTTCGGTAAGTCTTCGCGATATTGATCACGAGACGCATGTTCGATTCGATGAGACGCTGCTTCGCGCGCTTATCTCCTCGTTGGATCGCACGCGTCAAAGTGACTTCCTCCTCGGCCGTGAGCAAGGGGGATTGCGTGAGGCGGCCGAGATAGCTCGGTATCCCCTCTTCGTGATCAGACGGATGCGGATGTGCGCTCATTCGATGGGCTGCCCCGAAACGGTGCAGGACTCATACCCTTTTGACTGCTTCTCCCGATCGAACGTTGCAATTGCCGTGCCAGACCACGCACAGGCAATAGCTGCTCTGATATTGCAGACGTGCGAATCCCGAACCCTGTTCGAACCTTACGCCCCCAATGCTAAGAAAGTTCGACTTTGAAGGGCTCAATTCTACCAAAACCGCCCGCCCGGGACAATCGGGAGAGAAAGAGAAAGGAGGAACGATGAACGAGGAAAGAGGAGGGGGCCACAAGGCCCGCTGTCGGCAGTACAATGACGGAGCGCGATGAACGAAGTCGCTTTCGTGAAAAAGCGGGAGTCTGATTGGACGAGGCTGACGCACCTATGCGACTCGGCCGACGTATCCGTCTCCAGACTCCGCCCCGAGGAGTTCCACGAATTCATTCGCCTTTACCGCCGGGCATCCGCCGACCTTGCCACGGCGCGGACGCGTTCGAACAACATTCAGCTCATCAATTTCCTGAACGACATCGTGGCGCGCGCGTACGGGATTCTCTATCGGTCCCCTCGGCGGTCGTTCGGCAAGACCATTGTCGAGGCCTTGAATCTGAGCGCCCAAACCGTCCGTAAGTGCGGCCTTTACGTTCTGGCGAGCGTGCTCATTTTCACCTGCTCCGGCTTTTTCTCGTTCCTCATGCTGGATTGGCAGCCCCAGACACGTGAAGTCTTCGTGCCTGCCGCCATCGAACCGGAGTTCGAGAAGTGGAAATCGGGCAAGTTCGATGAGCGCAACTCCGGCGAGTCGACGCTGATGACGGGCTTTTACATGTCCCATAACCCGCTTGTTTCAGTCATCGGCGGAGCCATCGCTGCGTCGACCTTTGGCTTGGGGACGGTTGCCGACTTGTACGAAAACGGAGCGATGCTGGGGGCGCTTGCCCACGAGATGCGGCCGAACGGCTTGGTCGGGCATCTTTTCATCTCGATATCGCCACATGGCATCACGGAGATCAGCGGCGCCATCATCTCCGGTTCGGCGGGACTAGTGATGGGGCTTGCGCTGATCAATCCGGGCCGCCGCCGCCGCGGAGAAGCCCTAAAAGCGGCCGGCAAAGATGCGCTGGTACTGCTCACTACGGGCACCCTCATGATGTTCATCGCGGCCCCGATCGAGGGATTCTTCAGTTTCAATCCCCATGTTCCGGCCGCGGCTAAGATCGTTTTCGCCTCGTGCAGCGCCATCGCGTGGGCTTTGTTCTGGGTCTACTTCGGACGAGTTCGCGAGAACTCGGCGACAGCCTCGTCGTCCTGATGGCGAGTTGTGGCCCTGGGGAGCATGCGCAGGCTTTCGGATAATCTCTTGAGAAGCCGATGACGAGCCTCATCTTCGCGACGCTCATTGCCATGCAAACTCCCGACGTTCAAGCTGCCCTCAATCAGGTCGACGCCGGTTCCAAACAGGGACCGTTTCAGCCGAATTGGGAGTCGCTAGAAAGCTACAAGGTCCCAAAGTGGTATCTCGATGCGAAGTTCGGCATTTTCATCCATTGGGGAGCCTATTCGGTACCCGCCTTCGGGAGCGAGTGGTATCCGCGCCAAATCTATCAAGACGGCTCGGCCGAGTTCAAGCATCACGTCGCCGCATTTGGCCCGCAGTCGAAGTTCGGATATAAGGATTTCATTCCGCTGTTCAAGGCGGAGAAGTTCGATCCCGATCACTGGGCGGCCCTATTTAAGGAAGCGGGCGCCAAGTTCGTGGTTCCGGTCGCCGAGCATCACGACGGATTCGCCATGTACGACACCCGGTGGTCCGATTGGTCGGCCGCCAAGATGGGCCCCCATCGCGACGTCGTCGGCGAGCTGTCGAAGGCGGTCCGAAAGCAGGGGTTGATCTTTGGCGTTTCTAGCCACCGGGCCGAGCATTGGTGGTTCTTCAACGGGGGAAACAAGTTCGATTCGGACGTGCGCGATCGGCGGTACGCCGGGCTCTACGGTCCAGCTCAGCCGGAGAACGTCCAGCCCGACAAGGAGTATCTGGACGATTGGTTGCTAAGAACCACCGAGCTGGTCGACAAATACCACCCGCAGCTCGTCTGGTTCGACTGGTGGATCGAGCAGCCGGCGTTCCGGCCATACCTCCAGGAGTTCGCCTCTTATTACTACAACCAAGGGGCGAAGCGGCGGGAAGGCGTTGCGATCAATTACAAAAACGCTTCCTTCCCTACGAAGGTCGCCGTACTCGATTTGGAGCGGGGTCAGCTTTCCACGACCCGCACGGCCTATTGGCAGACCGACACCTCCGTTTCGAAAAACTCGTGGGGGCACGTCGAGAATCAGGACTACAAGACCTCGGAGTCGATCGTTCAGGACCTTGTCGACATCGTCTCGAAAAACGGCGCCCTCCTTCTCAACATCGGCCCCAAATCGGACGGCACAATCCCCGAACCGGAGGAGCAAATGCTCCGCGACATCGGTAGGTGGCTAAAGATCAATGGCGAAGCGGTCTTTGGGACCCGGCCGTTCCGCGTCTTCGGCGAGGGTCCGACTCAGGTCGGCGGCGGCATGTTCACCGACACAACGCGAAAGCCCTTCACGGCCCACGACTTCCGCTTTACGGTGCATGGCGATACCGTATACGCGATCTGCATGGCTTGGCCCGGATCTGAAGCAATCATCAAATCGCTTGGCGCCGAGGGAGAGATCGGCGGACACGTCACCGGCGTGACCCTTCTCGGCCACACCGGGGCGCTAAAGTTCGAACAGCGTCCCGACGGACTTGCGATCAGAATGCCGCACGAGAAACCGTGCGACTACGCCTTCGCGTTCAAGATCACCGGTCTCCATGATGTCGGCTTCGACAATCGCGTGAGGCAGAAGAAGGACGGATCGTGGCTCCTCGGCGCGGCTTCGGCTGAACTCCATGGACCGCGCCTTCAGGTCGAGTCTCAGGGTGGCCGGCAGAACATCGGCTTTTGGGACGATGCGACCGCTTACGTCTCGTGGCAGGTTGCGTTCTCGAAACCCGGGCGATACTCCATCGAAGCGGATTTCGCCGCCCAAGGCGGTCCATCCGAGGTGGTTGTCTCGGTTGGCGACGAGAAGTTGGTGGTTCCCATTGCGAAGACCTCCTCATGGGCCGAGTTCAGAACGGTACCGTGCGGCACGATCGACATCCGAAGGGCGGGTACATCCACGGTTGCGGTGCGTCCGAGTGAGCCGGAACATTGGAAAGCGGTCAATCTGGCGGAAATCCGGCTGAAGCCCGCACAACCCTGAGAACGCGACTCGCAGTCACCTAGACCCGTCGAAGGACCTAGCCGCCGGCGATGGGCCTGTAAGATGGATGGCGGGGAAGCCATGACAACCGCTCCAATCCTTCCGTTTCGCCTTCGAAAACGGGTCACCCAAATTGAGTGGACGGGCGCCTCCGAGTGTACGGTGGACGTCGATCACGGATTGATACGACTCGAGCAGGATCGTGTCGTGATTGAGACGACCCGGTCACGCCGGTTCCGCAAGATGTCGGCTCTTGGCTCGGTCGAGACCGCCTATGAGAACTTCCCGGTGGAGCAACGGTCGATCGATCTTTGCGATTTGGTGGGGGTCAGCCTCCGAGTCCCAACCTGGAACTTCTGGACGCCCCCACGGGTGGTCTTCCACGTGCGCGAGATGAGGATCGTCGACGGCCTTCCGGGCGCGGATGCCGCCGAATTCTCCGTACCGGTGGCTTACCGAGACCGGGCAACCGCGAACGCATTTGTCGTTCAATGCCAGCTAGCGCTGGCTCCGGCTCTGTCCCTTGCCGCTCGCGACCCCAGGCCCCTGCCACCCATGTCTGTCTGACTTTACGCCTCACGCTGCCGTCCGCCTTCGGATGTCCGGCTACACTTCACCCGTGCTCTACATGGTCATCGAGCGGTTCAAGGACGGCAATACGGGGCCGATCGGCGCCCGATTTCGCGAACGCGGACGGCTCATGCCGGAAGGTGTGTCGTACGTGGCGAGTTTTGTTGATCCTGAAAGCTTGCGTTGTTTTCAGGTCATGGATGCGGAATCGAGGCAGCTCCTCGACGTCTGGATCGACAATTGGAACGACCTCGTCGACTTCGAAGTTGTTCCTGTGATTACTTCGGCTCAGTTCTGGGGCGACTAGAAGCCGGCAAAAGTGCACAATTCAGGGTGCATGCCTCGGGCCGCAAGTGCAGCATCCACTGCGCCGCTTTCGGCCCCGGCTGTGCCTAACGTCGGTAATGAAGAGAGTCGCCGCAGCCTATTTCTTGAGCTTTCTATTCTTGCTGGTGGCTCTTGTTGTCGCGCTGTGGGTCAACGTTGAACCCGATGTACTTCCCAGCGCACCTGGCCGCCCGCTGACTCAGCGGCTCGTGGAGGGCCTACACGATCCGATTGGCCAGGTGCTGATGCAGTTGGTGCTGATTGTCCTGGCGGCGAGGCTCGTCGGTGCGCTATTCCACCGATTCGGCCAACCCGCCGTCGTGGGCGAAATGCTGGCCGGCATTGCTCTTGGACCCTCCGTTATCGGGGCCATCTTGCCTGGATTTATGGACTTCGTGTTCCCCAAGTCGAGCTTCGGGAACCTCTCGACTCTGAGTCAGATGGGAATCCTCCTGTTCATGTTTGGCGTCGGAATGGAACTGGACACCCGGCTTTTGAAGGACACGGCGAGGTCCGCGATCCTAGTCAGCCACATGAGCATCGCGATCCCATTTGGCCTCGGACTTCTTGGAGCACTGGTACTAGTCGATCCCTATCGAGGGACGAATACCACCTTCCTCGCCTTCTCCCTCTTCATCGGGATTTCGATGAGCATCACAGCGTTTCCTGTGCTTGCGCGAATCTTAGAGGAGAGGCGTCTCGTCGGAACGCCCCTGGGCTCAATCGTGATCGCGTCCGCGGCGATCGATGATGTAACCGCCTGGTCGGCCCTTGCAATCATCGTGGCGGTCGCGAAGGCACATAGCCCCTTTCGTGCCTTGTGGACCCTCTCCCTGGCCGTGCTCTTCATCGTTATCGCTATGTGCGGTGTGCGTCCGCTACTGGCCCGCTTGATATCTGGTCCGATCCAGGGCCGCCAACGGACCGCAACCGTCATGGTTGCGTCAATCGTCACGGCATTTCTGTTCGCCCTGACGACCCAGGCTATCGGACTCCATTCGTTCTTTGGCGCATTTGTCGCGGGAGTCGTCATCCCTCGCAACGCGGAGCTTCGCAAGTTCCTTCACGACCGGCTTTACTACCTGAGCGCGCTCGTCCTCGTGCCTGTGTTTTTTGCGTTCACGGGCCTCCGTATGGAGATCGGCGCCCTTCGAACCGTATCCGATTGGGCAGCCTGCGGCTTGATCTTCTTGATCGCCATCGTCGGCAAGTTCGGAGGAGGATTGATCGCCTCGAGAGTCGTCGGTATGACGTGGCGCGATTCCGCAGCGGTCGGAATCATGATGAACACGCGCGGGCTGGTCGAGCTCATCGCCCTGAATCTCGGCCTCGATCTCGGTGTTCTTTCTCCAAAGTTATTCACGATGCTCGTGATCATGGCCTTCGCGACGACATTCATGACGGGACCGATTCTCACCGCCCTTGGCCTCGGGCTCAAGGAGTCCGACGGCGATGATCCGGCAACAGCCGCGAGGCTCACCCCGGCGTAAACCTAGCCGGTTGACCGGGTTCGGGGACGCCTTCGAAGCGGAACAATCCCCCCGAGCGTGTCCCCAATGAGCTCATTGATGCGGGGCGCTCGCTCCGCATGGTCTAAAGGCGTTTCTGGCACTGGCGAGAAGCGTCGCCTTTTGGCGCATGGCATCCCGGCGAGTTGCAACACCCGGGAGGCAGCTGTAGGTTGACGGAAAGGTCCCTCGAGCGATTTGCCGACAGACTGGTGGCGACGTATGCCGACGACGGTGAGGTCGAGGTGTGGCTCGACCGCGTTGAAGACCTGAAGGCCCTCTCCGACGTTTTCGCCAAGCGAGGCATTCAATCCGAAGTCAATGTCGGAAAGCAGACCCTGACCGTGAGGTTCAAGGTTTGAGGAATGAGGGTTGAGGGTTGAGGATTGAGGATTGAGGATTGAGGGTTGAGAGTTGAGGATTTGAGGATTGAAGACTGAGATGAGTCTTCCTCGGCGATCCTGAGCCCTTCTCATCCGACCGGAGTCGCGGCTTTCGCCTTAGCGAGCTTCGGCATGCCAGTAATCGCCCAGCCCCGGGTTCGGCAAGCATCGGCAACCCGATTAACCGCAACCAGGTACGCCGCGAGGCGGCTGTGCACATTCATATCCCTGCGCATGTCGAAAACGGCGTTAAAGGCGGCCGTCATCGTCTCATCCAAAAGCTGGTGGACGTAATCGATCTTCCAGCGGTCGAAGCTCGCGTTCTGAACCTGCTCGAAGTAGCTCACCGTCACACCTCCTGCGTTGCAAAGGAAGTCTGGGATGACGAACACGTGGTTCTTGTGGAGGATCGCGTCGGCTTCGGGAGTCGTTGGGCCGTTGGCCAACTCACCGACGATCTTGGCTCGCACCTTGCCGGCGTTTTCCGCCGTGATTACATTTTCGAGGGCGCTTGGTAGAAGGACGTCGACATCGAGTTCGAGCAGGGCTTCGTTCGTAATCGGCTTGCTGCCGGGAAAGTCTACGACACTGCCGGTCTTGATCTTGTGCTGCTCGACCGCGACCGGATCGAGGCCCTCGCGGCGGTAGATCCCGCCCCTGGAATCGCTGACTGCGATGACCTTCGAGCCAAAGAGTTCATATATCAGACGGTGCGCGTGCATTCCGGCATTGCCGTAACCCTGAATGGCGACGGTTGCCCGCGAGAGATCGATCTCGAGCTCTCGCGAAGCCTCGCGAAGGGTGTACATTCCGCCTCTCGCCGTCGCATCCCCCCGGCCGGCCGATCCGCCCAGGTTCAGCGGCTTGCCAGTGATCACCCCAGCCGCGTGATGGCCAACCATCGTCTCATACTCGTCCATCATCCACGCCATGATCTCGGGCGTTGTATAAACGTCGGGCGCGGGAACGTCGACATCCGGACCGATCAAGTGCCCGATCTTCCGCATGTAGCCTCGGGACAGTCGCTCCAGCTCGCCGACGGTCAATAGCTTAGGATTACAAATGACGCCGCCTTTTCCGCCGCCGAGCGGGATGTCGACGAGAGCGGTCTTCCAGGTCATCCAAGCCGCAAGGGCTCGCACGGTATCGATCGTCTCTTCCGGATGGAAACGAATGCCGCCCTTGCACGGCCCCCTCGCATCGTTGTATTGAACCCGGAAGCCGGTGAAGACCTTCACTCGTCCGTCGTCCATCCGAACCGGGATCCGGACTTGGTGTTCCGCCAGGGGTTGGCGAAGCAATTCGTGTAGGTCTTGATCGAGGTTGAGGAGGCCGGCAGCTTCATCCAGCTGTGCCTGCGCGATTGCGAAGGGATTTGAGGTCATCGTTGACTCCTGGCGTTAGCACCGATCCGTCGCATTTCTAATGCATGACGAGGATACCTGCCGCTTCGGCGCACCCTATGCAAGGTCACGTGCCTTCATTCTTCTTCGGCACGATACTAATCGAGCCGTCGACCTCGAGGACGGCCATCTTGACCTGTGCCGGACTTTGCAGCCCGTGCTGCCTGATCGCGGCCAGGAGCTCGTCTCGTGTTACTCGCTCGCGTCGCATTCGATGCTGGAGCACCTTGCCTTTGTTCAGGATTACGGTCGGCATTCCGATCAAGAGGCGTTCGGCGCGCTTGGACTTTAGGAATAACCGGGTCATGGCCCAGCCTACGGTCAGCAAGGTCGCGGAGGAAGTAATCCCGACCCAAAGGTCGCCCCTGCCGGCCGTCATTGCATTCTGAACCGCGTTTGCGAGCGCCATGATCATCGCCAGGTCGTAGATGTTGAGCTGCCCAACCTGGCGCTTCCCGAGAACCCGGAAGGCCAAGAACAAGAGAATGAGAACCACCGCCGTCTTGGCGGCGAAAATCGAAACTTCAGTCATCAGGGCAACCTCAGCGCCTTAAAGTGGCGGCGGGTCTTGAAGACAGCGGCCTCGGCGGGTACTACGCTGATCGAGCCGTCGACCTCCAGAACGCCTATATGAGCCTGCTCGGGCTGGGTGAGGCCGTGCTCCCTCAAGGCGGCCATGAGCTGTTCATGGGTCACGCCTTCGCGTTTCATGTTCTCTTCCACCGGAACGCCGTCGTTAAGAATGAGTACCGGTTGACCCACCATCAACCGCTCCGCTTTCTTCGACTTTTGGAGCAGTACGTTGAACAATCGGTTCGCGATAAGCAAAGTGGTAGCAGCGATGAGCCCTCCACACAGCGAGTTATCGTTGTTCATCATCGCGTTCTGAACCGCGTTGCCGAGGATCACGATCAGGACGAGATCGTAGATGTTCATCTGGCCAAGCTCACGCTTGCCGACAAAACGCAAGCCAAGGATTAGGAAAAAGTAGACGACGAGCGTTTTGGCGGCGATGATCAGCGATCCCACGGCATCGGGGTGATCGAACACTTTCGTGAGCCACTCGTTCATTAACGTTCACTCATGGGATAAGAGATTGTGCCACGGGACTCGCGCGCCCGCTTAATATGACAACGACCCGTCGGCTCGCAAGGAGCTAAGATAAGGGGCCGGGAATGAGCCAGCAAGCCCAACTGTATCTTGGCGTCGCCATGAACACGGCGATCATTTACTCCTTCCTGATTTTCGGCGTCCGGCTTGCCGGCCGTAGACAGCTTGGGCAGCTCACATCGCTCGATCTTCTCATCCTGATCCTGCTCGGCAGCGCGGTGGAAACGGCGATGGTACGCGCAAGCACCTCTTTAAAAGCGGGCCTGGTTTCCGCCGCCGTTCTCTTGCTCATGAACAGGCTGCTGAACTTTGCGATGCAAAGGTCGAAGCGGTTCAGCCACCTGGTGGGATCCGGACCCCTGCTGCTGGTTCACAACGGCCGGTTCGTCGAAGAGAATTTGAAAAGGTTGGGGATGACGAAGACTGACGTGATCGAGGCGATCCGGGAGCGGGAATGTGCCTCGATCAAGGAACTGCGATACGCCGTTTTTGAGCCCAATGGCGAAGTCAATATCGTCTATCGCGACGCGTGACGCATCGATCCTTTTTTGTCATTCCGAGTCTGCGAGGAATCTCAATCGCGGCCGCGTGACTAGATCCTTGTTCCTCGGGATGACAAAGAGCGGCCGGCACAGCCCCATTGCCCAGCTTTCCTAGTTTCGCGAGCGTTCGGCGGACACCCAATCCTTTAGCGTTTGGCGCAGCTCGTCCGCCACTTGGAGTCTGGTCCGGCCGGTGCTCTTCCGGACGGCATAGCTATGATCGGCCCCCTCGATCCAATGCGGAGTCCATGATTTCGGCAGGGCAACCTTCTCCATCAGGGAGCGCGTGCAAAACGCGTCCTCGGTTCCGTTGAACTGTATCGTCGGTACCTGGATGGAAGCCAGATGCGCATCGCGAAGCTTCTCGGGTTGCCCGGGAGGATGAAGCGGATATCCGAACAGCAAAAGGCCGTCGGCCGCTTTTTCCTGCGCGAGCAGCATGGACGCAACTCGGCCGCCCATCGAATGCCCGCCGATGATGAGCCTTGCCGGAGCCAGCTTTTTTCTCACGGAATCGATTACGGCGGAATAAGCGCCGATCAGAACGGGCATGCGGTCGGGCATCCCTCGTCCTTGGGCCCGGTAAAGAAAGTTAAAGCGGACGACCCTCGCCCCCGCTTGGCGAACGATGTCGGAGAGCCACAGGATCGTGCTCTGTTCCATGTGGCTGCCGGCGCCGTGCGCCAGGACGACGACGGTATCCGGTCCGTCGTCGTCGGCGATAACCGGCACTTCGCCACCATGGACTTCGACTGACCATAGCATCACTTGAGATTCTGTGCGATTTGGGGTTCTTCCGTGGGCCTCGGGTTTGCTTGCTTCCATACTCCTTCTCCTGCCCTCACCTTTCGTCATAGTCATAATTTTCAAGACATGGAAGACGAAAACCCGCTAGAGGCGAAAGAGAAGCTCGACGAACTTGCCGAGCACAAGAGCGGTTGGACGCACTATCTCGCGATTACGACTGCGATTATCGCCGTGCTCGCGGCCATCGCATCGATGAGGTCGGGCGCGCTCGCCAATGATGCCATTCTCGCAAAGAACGACGCCATCCTCAGTCAAGCGAAGGCCAGCGATCAGTGGAACTACTACCAGGCAAAGGGGATCAAGAAGAATCTCGCCGACTCGATCTCAATCGTTCACCCGGATCCAAAGCTAGAGGCGGCGGCCGCGAAATACGATGCCGACCAAAAGGAAATCAAGGCCGAGGCGGACAAGCTGGTGGGCGAGGTCGCCAAAGCCAACAAGGAGTCCGAGGAGGGTTTGAAGCATCACGAGATGGCGGCTCTCTCCGTGACCTTCTTTCAGATCGCAATCGCCCTTTCCGCGATGGCCGCGTTAATGCGACAGAAGTGGTTTTGGGTTATGTCCCTCGGCCTTGCCGTTGCCGGGTCGGGATTCTTGGCTGCAAGCTTCGTCATGCGCTGAATTGGAGTCATAGTAAGGGGGAAGAGTCTCCGCATCTACCGAAGCGATCGAATGAACCTTTTTGAACCCAGCCATCTCATTATCGTCGCGATCATCGTGTTACTGCTGTTCGGCGGAGACAAGCTGCCCGAGCTGATGCGTAACGTAGGAAAGGGCGTCGGTGAGCTGAAGAAGGGAATCGACGAGGGCAAGCGTCAACTAACGAGCGCGATCGAAGAGCACCAGTTCTCGGAGAACACCGCCGAGGAGATCAAGTTTACGCCTCCCACGGACACCGTTCATTACGGTGCAACCGACGAGCACAAGCCCGAGCACTGATTGTCCGATAGTAAAATGAAATCCATGGCTCATGGCCGGCAAACCAGGGCAAGCGTCGGCATCATCGTGCTGACCGTTATGGTCTGCTTCGTCGGATTGGGCTCCATCGGGCAGTATTCATTCACTCCGCAAGGTGTTCAATGTCCAACCGCGCCGGTCCAAACGATCCTGGCGGCTAAGCTCTGCTGCGGCAGCGTCGTCGGTTACGAACAGCGGGCTCCGAAGCCAGGGGAAGCCGGATTCCTTCAGTGCCGATGTTCGGAGAAAAGGGCGCCGGCCCGCTTGGTGGCCGCTGCTCCGAAAGTACAGGTCTTCCTCGTCGCGGAGGCTGAGAACGTCGATCCGGGCACGCGACTCGATCCCGTCGCCGCGGGCGACGATTCCTTCAGGCCTGCCTTCCCGGTCTCGGGAACCGACTTCTTTCACCCCCCAGCGCTGGTGTAGCTCTGTCGGGCCTATTTGCGCCCGACCGGGTCGCGGATGGAGTTGCCTCGACTCCGCCATTTCATCACCTCCATCATCCCGAAACCTGGGGGAATCATGCATCGCAACGCTTTTACACTCATCGAGCTTCTCGTCGTTATCGCGATCATCGCGATCTTGGCCGCTATCCTGTTTCCGGTCTTTGCCCAGGCTAAGGAAGCTGCCAAGAAAATCCAATGCCTGTCCAACGGACGCCAGGTCGGGATGGGTCTCATCATGTACTTGTCCGACAACGACGACAAGTACCCGCAGGAGCACCCGAGCACTTCGAATCCGGTTGTCGACGATTCGAACGGCCAACTCGAGTCGATCGACTACGGATCGCCATTTGACAAGATCCTGCCGTACGTCGCAAGCAAAGATTCGAGCAAGACTCAGCTGTACATCTGCCCAACCGATCCCGACCCCCACGGTCTCAAGCTTCTCGATTCGTCGGGAAACTGTATCGGCTCGAGCCCGCTCGCCCCGCCACCAGGACCTCTGAGCAGCTATTTGCTAAACGCTTACTACCTGTTCGGCGCGACGACAAGCCAGATTGACGAGCCGGCCAGGTCGATCTATATTTCCGAGCGACGCGAGACGTTTTGCGACGTCCACTACCATCCCTGGATGGGAGAGACGGAGAATCCCGCCGGTCCCGGCGACCTCGCCAACCCGGTCGCCTTGGCCTTCGTTCGCCACGCGAAGGGCTCGAACGGGACCTACGCGGACGGCCACGCGAAGTGGAGTGTCTTCTCCCGTGCGCGGGCTCCTTTTCCGGGTCACGATCTGTACGGCGAGTATCAGGCCTTCTAAGGAATCGGCCCGAGGCGGCTAAAGGGCGCCGACGAGTCTTAGGATCAGCTCGGCCTGCGCGGGATTGATCTTCTTCATCGCGGCTTCGAGATCGAACCAGGCGCAGTGGTCGATCTCCGGAACCTCGACAATTCGGCCAGCCCACCGAATCTGGATCCGGTTGCTCGTCACGCGATCAGGATCGGCCTCGCCCTCGGAAGCCCACGCGTGCACCACCTTGCCATTCCTTTGGGTGATCGTCCCAAGATCGAGGAATGGACCCGTCAACGCGATCCCCGTTTCCTCCTCGAATTCTCTGACGGCGGCGCTCAAGTCTTCCTCACCGTCTTCGACGAGGCCCTTCGGGATCGTCCAGGCGCCCTCGTCCTTGTTCGCCCAGAACGGTCCGCCGGGATGTGCGAGGAAAACCTCGAGCTCGCTGTCCTTTCGCCGGTAAAGCAGGACTCCCGCACTGTTACGTCTGGCGGTTTCAGCCACTGTAGAGAAACGATAGCAGGCTTCGGGGGACGAGACTTCCAGCCGGCTGGAACCGCTGTCCGCGTTCATGAACCTTCCATAAACCGCGCCTATACTTGGTTCAATGGACGACCTTCAAGCCCTTCGCCTCGAACTTGCCGAACTTCGGCAAGAAGTCAAGACTCTTAAGCGCGTGCGCTGGATAGCTCCGAGCTCGATAGGGCTCGCTTTGGTCGCGCTGGTTGCTCTTGGCGTCGCCAACCCGAGCCGTCAAGGCACTTCGCAAGAGCACCCGGATCACACGCCGACCCAGCTCGCCCAGGACATCACTTGCAAGTCGCTCAAAGTAGTCGATGCGACCGGCAGGGCCTTCGTCCAGCTGCAGTCGGACAAGGACGGCGGCCTCATCGTGCTCAACGGCGCGGACGGCAAGGCCCGATACTTCGCTTCCGTTGTCAACAACGCTGGATGCAGCGATTGGTACGATGCCGCGGGTATGCGCCGGGCCAGCCTGTTCATTGGCGAGAAAGGCGCGGAATTCCATTTGGCGGACAAGCTGGAGCACGTCGGCGCGATCTTGCAGCAAGGCGACAACGGTGGCTCGTTCGTCATTAACGGCCCGGACAGCAACAACCGCGTCCATGTCGGTGTCGATAACGGCGGCGGGTTCCTCGACGTCTTGGATTCGCTGGGAAACCTGCGAGAGACTTTCTATCTCAGCGACAAGAACACCGCCCAGTTCAAGATCCTAGGCGCCGACAAAGTCGCCCGATTTCTCGCGTCCGGCGAGAACGTCGCCGGTCAGATGACCTCGTATGGCGAGGATGGAAAGCCCGTGGCCCAGTTTCCGATGAAGAAATAGTCTCTGGGCTTTACGGACGAGGAGGGATGGTAGCCTCTGCCGATGCCGGAGTTGCGCTGCGATATCCTGATCGCCGGGGGCGGGACGGGCGGCGTCGCTGCGGCGATGGCGGCCGCTTCCCTCGGCCTCGAGGTCATCCTGACCGAGGAATCGGCTTGGATCGGCGGTCAGCTGACTTCCCAGGCCGTACCTCCTGACGAGCATCCGTGGATTGAAGAATTCGGCTGCACTGCTCGGTACCGCCGGTACCGAAACGGAGTCCGAGGTTTCTATCGCGATCACACGCGTCTAAGGCGCGAAGTGCGGAACGACCCACACTTCAATCCGGGCGGCGGCTGGGTCAGCCGCTTGTGCCATGAACCGCGGATCGGATGGCAAGTGCTAAATCAGATGCTCGCTCCCGTGATCGCGAGCGGCAAATTGGACGTCCGCCTAGGTCGCAAGCCGTTGGCTGGGGAGGGACACGAGGATCGAGTGCTCTCCGTCCTCTTTTCGACGCCGGAAGGCGGCTCGGAACAGATCCACGCGAGCTACGTTCTCGATGCGACCGAGCTTGGAGACATCCTCCGCCTGACCGACACCGAGTATGTCACCGGCGCCGAATCCAGGGCGGAAACGGGCGAACCCAAAGCTGTGAAGGGTTCGGCTCAGCCGGCCAACGTTCAGGGTCTCACGTGGTGCATGGCAATGGCCTACGACGAGGGCAGCCACAGGGTCATCGACATGCCGGATCAATATGATCGGTGGCGGGCTTACAAACCAGACTTTTGGCCGGGGCCGTTGCTCGGCTTCGATGTGTTGCATGCCCACACCGGCGAGCCTCGAAAGCTGCCACTCTTCAGCGACGACTGGTACGCCCTATTTCCTTACCGCCAGATCGTCGATCCGTCGAAGTTCGAACTCGTTCCGCAAGGGTCCGCCCTCGACGCCCACCCGGTGACCATCGTCAACTGGCCACAGAACGACTACTTCGTGGCCAACGTCATCGACGAGCCGGACGATGTCGTTCGGGAGCGCCTCAATGACGCCAGGCAACTCAGCCTTAGCCTCCTTTACTGGCTCCAAACGGAAGCCCCGCGCCATGACGGAGGCGCCGGCTACCCGGGTCTCTATCTTCGCCCTGATATCACCGGGACCGAGGACGGCTTCGCGATGACGCCATACGTTCGCGAGTCTCGAAAAATCAGGGCTCGATTCCCGGTAACCGAGCAGATGGTGGCGGCAGGAACGCTGCTGCGGCTCGACGCGGCCAAGCAC
>CAZNUL010000073.1:0-19829 GCA_964576205.1 uncultured Fimbriimonadaceae bacterium
CTCCTGGCACACATCGCCTAGAAGGCGATGCCACATCCAAACTGACCCACTACCCTCGCGCGGGCTGAGTGCCAGCCGTGTGGTATAGTTTCCGTTCGCGATATGAGTGAAGAAGGAAGCAGACCGCAAGGCGGATTCGGTGGCCCCGGGCGAATGGACAAAGACGCCGTGATGGGCGAAGGCGGACCGCGCTTCAAAAGCAAGAGGCGCCGCAAGGTCAGCTATCTCACCATCAACAAGATTGAGACCGTCGATTACAAGGAGGTCAACATCCTCCGCCGTTTCCTCAACGATCGCGGCAAGATCCTTCCTAGCCGTCAGACCGGCAACACCGCGAAGCAACAGCGGATGATCGCAAGCGCGATCCGCAAGGCTCGCGAGATGGCCCTCCTCCCGTTCGTGGTCACCGAAATGGGCCAAGATCGGCGCGAGTATGGTCCCAGGCGTGAGCGAAGCTACGATCGAGGGCCGAGACAAGACGGTCCGCCGCCCCAGCGCGAAGCCGATGCTCCGGCGGCTGCTGAGGTTGCCGAAGCTCCGGCAGCCGAGTAAGCCGGCCCGACCGGTTCCCACCTGATTGCTAAGGCATCAGGCCGCGCGTTGCCTCCCTATGGCCGCAACCGCCAGAGGTACTCTCGCGACATGCTGCGTCCCCCACTCGCGTCGCCTGGAGCGCGACTCCGCGAGATGATGCGTCAGGGGATCGTGGTAATGCCGGGGGTCTTCAACGCCATCAGCGCAGTGTCCGCACACGCGGCCGGCGCCAAAGCCCTCTACCTGAGCGGCGCAGGCATCACCAACGCGAACCTTGGCGTCCCGGACATCGCCTTGGCAACCCAGACGGAGTTCGCGCAGATCGCCGCTAACGTGACTCAAGTTGCCCCAGTGCCGGTTATTTCGGACGCCGATACCGGCTTTGGCGAGTCCCTCAACGTCATGCGGACGGTCATCGAAATGGAGCGAGCCGGCCTCGCCGGCATCCATATCGAAGACCAGGTCAGCCCAAAGCGATGTGGCCATCTCGACGGGAAAACGCTGATCGAACCAAGTGCAATGGCCGCCAAGATCCGGGCCGCCGTTGAATCGAAGCGCGACCCCTCTTTTATGATCATTGCTCGGACGGACGCGCGAAGCGTCGAGGGTCTCGACGGCGTGGTTGAACGCGCGAAGCTCTACAAGGACTGCGGCGCCGACGGCATCTTTCCGGAAGGTCTCGAAACCCTTCGCGAATTCGAACTGATCCGCAAGGCCGTCGACACCGCCCTTCTCGCAAACATGACCGAGTTTGGCAAGACGCCGATCATTACAGCTTCAGAGTTCAACGAGATCGGTTACCAAATGGTGATCTTCCCGATGACCGCTTTTCGGGTCATGTTGAAGGCGCTCGACGAGGCCTATTTAGAGATCGTCCAGACCGGCACGCAAGCCGGCATCGTCGAACGCATGCGAACCCGAGCCGAGCTTTACGACCTCATCGAATACCCAGCCTACGAGGCCAAGGACAAGGGCTGGGCGGATACGTAACGTGGGACGTGGGGGTCGTGATTCGTGAAGCAAGGATCCCCCAAGGCACAACTAAGGAAGTTGTCGCCTTGCGCGGTCTCACGGCCCGCACGGGCTCCAAGGTCTTCACGTTTCTTGCGATCCTCTGCGCAAGGAGGCGACAATAGTCCTACTTCAGACACTCGCCGCGGGCATGCTACGTTGTTGACTGCATAAGCAATGACCGGACTCGCTCTCGCCCTCGCAATTCAGGCTGGCGCCCATGTCAGGGCGCAGCTCTCGCACGATCCCGGCGTCGATTTGCGCCAGGAGCTGAGAGACGTGCGTCCCTCGAAGGGCGAGCAGCTGAACCTGCTCAGCCACGCCTACGAGCCCAAGACGATTGCGGTGACCTTCGACGATGGACCTCACGGCGATCGCACGATCAGGCTCCTCGGCTTGCTTAGGCAGCTCGACGTGAAAGCGACCTTCTTCGTCGTCGGAAAGATGGTCGACAAGTTTCCCGAGCTGGTTCGCGAGGAGCTGTCGCAGGGTCACGAGGTGGGTAACCACACCTACGATCACGTCAACTTAGATGATTTGACCGGCCCGCAAGTAGCCCTCGAGTATAGGCGGTGCAGCGACGCCATCGAACACGCCACGGGAACGCGGCCGAAGTTCTGTCGCCCTCCCGGGGGACGTTTCGATCTTGAAGTCCTGAAGGCAGCCGCCGATCAGGGCCTTTGGACAGTTCTTTGGACGGACGATCCCGGCGACTTCGCCCAACCCGATCCAAAGGTTCTCGTCGACCGGCTCGATCGACAGCTCAAGGACGGCGGAATTCTGCTGCTTCACGACGGCATTCCTGAGACCATGGATGTCTTGCCCGAGGTCATCCAAGAGCTTCGGAAACGCGGATACCGGTTCGTAACCTGCTCGGAACTGCTGGCACAAAAGACTCGAGCCGAGGCGCTGGCGTCTCATCGGGAACCGCGGGCCAGCAGACGGTAACGCCGTGACATAGCATGGGGCGGTAGGGCCTACGCCAATGCCAGACAGCTCGCGTCGAACACGTCGGGCGCATGCTTTAGCCTCTCCAGCAGCGCCTGAGAAGGCTCCTCATCGACGCTCATCTGGGCGATTGCCGCCTTCGCGCCCGCGAGCACGATATGCTCCATTTCTTGGACCGTGAGCCCCTCTTCCGTCAGGAGGTCCAGGACGCGAGAAAGCACGCCGACACGATCGACGTGCCGCACCACCAACACATGGCTCGCCTTGTCGGCCTGTTTGACGTTCACCGTATTCGGCGCGATCCCCGTGTGCATGAATTCACGCACGATACGCACCGTTTCGTCGGCTACCGCCTCCTGGGCTTGCTCGGTAGAGGCTCCGATATGATGCGTCACGTAGACATTGGGGCTATCCTTCAGGGGGCCATCGTAGGTTCCCTCCCCGCCGGCGGGCTCGTCCTCGAAGACGTCCAAACCGGCCACGATCCCCTTGCTTTCGACGGCCGCTAGGAGGGCGGCTTGATTGACCACTTCGCCACGGCTCGTGTTCACGAACACAGCCCCGGGCCTCATCTTGTCGAAAAAGCTCTTTCCGAGCGAGCCCTTGGTCTGTGGTGTCAACGCCACGTGGACTGAGATGAAGTCGCTGCGGCCCGCCATTTCCTCCGTCGATTTCGCATGTCCAATCCCCATCGCGGCGGCCACGTCTGGGGTCATCCAGCGCGAGCAGGCCACGACGTGCATGCCGAACGCCTTGGCTCGTGTCACCATTTCCTGACCAATGTTTCCCATTCCGATCAGACCCAGGGTTCGTCCGTAGAGGCCGGCCGCCTTGCTGAATCCCTTCTTGTTCCACTTGCCTTGGCGAAGCTGGATCACATTGTCCGGGATGTGGCGGTCGCAAGCGATCATCAATCCAAAGGCGAGCTCGGCGACGGCGAGCGAATTCTTGCCGGGGCAATTCGTAACCAGGATTCCCCGCTCGCTGGCGGCAGCGACGTCGATCGTGTTGTATCCGGCTCCGGCCCGGACGACCAGGCTAAGCTTTGAAGCCTCGAGCATCGCCCGTGTTACCTTGGTGGAGCGAACGATGAGCACGGCGGCTTCGCTTTCGCTCAGCCGGTTCATCAGGGCATCGTCGACGAGGTCGGGTTCGTTGAAGACCTCGCATCCCAGTGCCTTCAGCCCCGCCAATCCGCTCTTCTCAAATTTGTCCGCCACCAGAACTTTCATCGACCGGCATTTTACTTCCCGGGAGGTATCCTCACCTTCGCTCCGCGACATGCCGGGATGGCGGAATGGTAGACGCGGCGGTCTCAAAAACCGTTGAGCCAAAAACTCGTGCGGGTTCGAGTCCCGCTCCCGGCACCAGCAGGTCCTTCTGCCCCGTTCTTCGGTGGCCCCGTAAATCCTCCCAACAACCCACAAACGTCCACCTACTCAACCAGGGGGATGCAGTGCCAGAATGAATACCCGTTCTTAACATCGTCCGATGAACAACCTCGTCACCGTCCTCGATCTCGGCTCGACCAAGACAGTCTGTTTGGCCGCCGCGCCCGACGAGGAAGACGGCATCCGGGTCGAGGGCCTAGCCGTTTCGGAGTCGCGGGGGATCAGGCGCGGACTCATCGTCGACGTTGACGAAGCGGCGAAGTCGATCGACAACGCGATCCGCAGGCTAAAAGCGGATCTCGGCCATGACGTTCCGGGAATCGTCGTTGGCGTCGGCGGATCCCACGTCGATGGGATGAACGCTCAAGGCTTCGTGCCGATCTACCCGCGTAGCCGCTCGATCTCCCGCGAAGACGTTCTTCAAGTCATCAACCATAGCCGGCAAGTCGTCCTCCCCACAGATCGGGAGATGATCCAGGCCCTGCCGCGCGAATTCCGGGTCGACGGCCAGCGAGACATCCTCAAGCCGATCGGGATGACCGGCAGCAAGCTCGAGTGCGTGACATACATCGTAACCGGTCAGGGCGAACAGCTGCAGAACATCGATAAAGCAGTCGCGATGACCGGGCACCGCGTCGAGCAGATGGTCCTCCAGCCGCTATGCAGCGGCCTTGGCGCCCTCAATCAGGATCAACTCGAACTCGGCGCGGTCGTGGTCGATATCGGCGGCGGCGTCACCGAAGTAGCCGTATTCAGCGGCGGGTCGGTGGCTTTCAGTGCCTCGATTCCGATCGGTGGAGCCCTGGTCACAAGCGACGTTTCGAAGCTCCTCAAGACCAGCCTCGACGAAGCCGAAAAGCTGAAGATCGAGCACGGCTCCGCGACCGCTCAAAATATTGCCGAAAAAGAGACAGTAGAAGTCCACCAGATTGGACATGTCTCGCCGCGGCCTCTCCAACGAAAGGTACTATGCGAGATCATCGAGAGCCGGATGCGCGAACTGGCTACGATGGTGAAGCAGCAAGTCGAGAAAAGTGGCATGAGCGGCTCGCTCCCCGGCGGCGTAGTTCTCACTGGCGGAGGGGCGATGCTCGACGGCACGCAAAAACTTTTCCAAGATGCGCTGAAACACTTGCGTGTCGAGATTGTTGAGCCTAAAGTAAATGGCGCGGCACACGGATTGACCGATCGGCCCGGGATGGCGGCATCTCTCGGAATGGCGCGATTCGCAATCCAATGCTTCGGCGATGAACTTGGGCCTGCCGGCGGCGCCGGCTGGAAAGAAAGGGTCAGGACGTTCTGGTCACTCCTGAGTGGGAAGGCATGATTAAGGTCAACGGGAAGGTTTTCGAAAAGAAAATGGCAAATAGGGCGAACATCAAGGTTATCGGCGTCGGCGGGGGCGGTTCGAATGCGGTCAACCGCATGATCGAGAGCGGCATTCAGGGCGTCGAGTTCATCGTCATGAACAGCGACGTCCAGGTACTGGATCTCGCGACGGCTACTCAGAAGGTGCAGATCGGCGGGAACATCACCCGCGGACTTGGCGCCGGCGGCAATCCGGAGGTCGGCAAGAGCGCGGCCGAGGAAAGCAAGAATGAGATCCGCAAGGTGTTGGAAGGCGCGGACATGGTGTTCATCACCGCCGGCATGGGCGGAGGCACCGGTACCGGCGCCGCTCCCGTCATCGCGGACCTCGCCCGCGAACTTGGAGCGTTGACCGTCGCCGTCGTGACCCGGCCATTCGGATTCGAAGGACCAAAGCGAGCCAAGATGGCTGAAAACGGAGTCACGGCTCTTCTCGGCCGGGTCGATACCATCATCACAATTCCCAACGATCGCCTGCTCAACCACGTCGAGAAGAAGACCACCCTTGTCGACGCCTTCCGGGTCGCCGATGACGTGCTCCGGCAGGGCGTTCAAGGCATTTCCGACATCATCACGATCCCCGGCCAGATCAACGTGTATTTCGCCTGCGGGCGCGCGGTGATGAGTAACGCGGGACCCCCCCTGAGGGGTATCGGCTAGGGCGTCGGCGACCAGCGAGCCCTCCAGGCGGCTCAGTCGGCCATCAACAGCCCGCTCCTGGAACAGACGATCCATGGCGCAACCGGACTTCTCGTAAACCTATCGAGCGGGGAGGATCTGACCCTCGCCGAAGCGAACGAAGCGATGGCCTACATCGCTCAGCTATGCGACCAGTCGGAAGCGAATATCTTCTTCGGCACCGTCGTCGATCCTTCGATGGACGGTACCGTCCGCGTCACCGTTCTGGCCACGGGGTTTAACCCTTACACCACCGAGGGTCGAAAGATTGCCACGGAGACATTCCAGAACGAAAAGCCTAACTACGCGGGAACCTATGGCACGGCCTCGTCGGTCCCGCCCCACTCGGCGACGCCCACCCATGCGGTCACAGTTCCCAGCGAGCTTAAGCTCGATGCGGAAGTGATCAACGCCGCACCGGCCGCGACGCGAGCCGCCAACGGCTCGCAGTCGGACGTCTTCGACGAGACCGACCTCGACATCCCGGCCTTCCTCCGCGAGCACCGAGCGAAGAACAACTAGGAAGCCTGGCGAACTCAAATGGGCCCGAAGGATTTCGATCCTTCGGGCCTGTTAGTTTCGGTCCACCAGGTCGAGCGTCCCCGTGGTAATGTGAGCCCATCGTCGGAGGTTTGCCATCCTAACGTCTCTCTGTCTCGTCGCCCTCGTTCACTTGTCCGGGCACCCCGGTGTCGAGGACGAGGCGAATTTCGCCCGGACCTACAAGGCGGGCGAGAAGGTGACCTATTCCGCCACCATGGGCGATGCCCACAATTCCATGACCGCCGACTTGGTCTTCGAAGTCAATAAGGTTCTCCCGAGCGGACGCGCCGAAGTCGCCTTCCATCTCGATAACGTAAACGTAAAAGTGGAAGGTGGGCAGCAGCCGACGATCGTCGCGACCGGGGTCACCGTCAAAACCTCGGCTCACAACATGCCCGAGACTTTTAAGGCGGAGGACGGCAACTTCAACATTATCGGATTCTTCGGCATGGTTGCGGGTTGCACGCTCGACAAGAAGGTGACGGCCGGAGCGTCCGGTTCCTGGACTTGGTCAGGCGGCGACCTGGAGTTCAAAGGGAATACGAAAGTGTTAAAGGTCGATCTGGGCGCGCGTCGGCTCGAAGCGGAAATCAAAGCGACGGGAACTCACAAGGGCAAAGATCCGCTCGGCATCACGTTTACGAGCACATTCGACCTCGCTGACGGCAGCTTAGTCGAAAGCAAGGGCCGGCTAGGGCCGCCAGGGAACGAGAGCCAGGCATTCGAGATGACTTTCAAGCGCAAACCCTAGCAGCCTTATTGTATGGGGGTCGAGACTCCCTTCCCTACCCCTCCGCAAAGTCGAACTTCTTCCCGACCAGCTCGGCCCACTTCTTCTTCTGATCCTCGGAGAACGTGGCCGTAACGGCCGTCAGGCCTTTGTCCCTGATTTCCCGGAGCTTCTTTTGCTGGGCTTTGTCTGGCTGGATTCTCACTTCCTGGCCGCCACCATCGTTAGTCGTGGTCGCCAAGCTCGCCATGTACTCGTCGGCCTTCGCATTTTCCGCCTCGGCCGCCTTTTTCTGCTCCTCGGACATGGCGAGGACTGTTTGGATGTGACCGGCGAGGAGGGCGCCGATGCCGAGAGATTGCAAGCTCAGCTCTTCGAAGCGCCGGGATTGATCCGCCGTTAGGACTCCTTGAAGAGCCTTGCGAGCCTCCTTGTCGGCGGCCGCGAATTGATCTTGAACCTGCTTCTGGATTTCGTCTGGATCGCCGCCACCTTCGATACGGATCTGATAATGCTCGCCGATCTTGGCCAAGATGTCGTCGACGGCCTTGCCCGCCTTTTCATCGAGCTTGAGCTCCTCTCGAACGTTCTTCTGACGAAGAATCTGGACGTTGAGTCCGGGATGAGCCCGGATCATGATCTGCGCTTGAGTGAAACAGGCGGCAACCAGCGCCGCGACGATGAAAACGATCTTTGATTTTGGACTGGACATGACCACTTGCCTCCGCACACCGAGCATTACTGCTCACCCCTCCTAGAATGTTCCTACAAATGTCGGCACCCTCGCTTCCCGGTAACCTCCGGCCATGCGTCCCGGCCTGACCCTCCTTTGCATCACCAGGGATCAGGCGCCAAAGCTGCTGCGGATGCTTCAGTCGGTCCAAGGGGTCGTCGACGATATCGTCGTCTTCGACACCGGTTCGAAGGACCTGTCCCCAGGAGTCGCGCGGACGCAGGGCGCAAGAGTCTTCCAGATCGAGTGGCCAGGGTCTTTCAGCGACGCGTTGAACCTCGCCATGAGGGAGGTTCAGAGCGAATGGACGCTTCGGCTCGACACGGACGAGTGGCTACTGCCAGGCTCTGGCCCGGAAATCAGGCGGATCATGGCGGAAGACGGAGCCCTCGGCTACTACCTCATCCGCAGAGACTTGACGGACGACACCTGCTTCTCGGAAAGCTGGCTGCTTCGGATGTGGAGGTCGGATGCCCATCTTCGATTCGAAGGCTTCATCCACGAGTATTTCTCGGAAAGCATGCTCGCCAGAACCGCAGGGAAGCGGAAACTCTACCGCGTGCCCATCCCTTTCATGCACGACGGCTTTGTTGGAGGTAGTTCGGAGGAGAAGCACCGGAGGAACATCGCTTTGCTCCGAAAAGAGCTCGAGGTGCGCCCAGGGCAGCTTTATTACGAGTCGGAGTTGGCGCAGACGATGATCGTCCTGCGCGAACCGGGCGCCGCCGAGTTTGTCAACGAGCTGACCGATCGGGTCATCGCCTCGACCGACCGGCCGGATCCGTTTACCGCCAACCTTCTCGGCACTGCGCTTTCCCAAGTCAAGCGCCGGGACTTGAATTCGGAACGAACACAGCGGATCATTACCCGCTCTTGGGAATGGTTCGATGCGAGCCCGCCGATGCTGTGGGCGCTCGCCCAGGTCGAACTGCGCCGCACAAACTTGGAGGGCGTGTACCGGGCCCTCCTCAGGCTAGAGGAACTGAGCGAGATCGATAACTACGAACGCGAGTGGACCTTCAACGGCATGATCCTGCGCCAGGGCCTTTGGGAGTTCCTCGCTCAAGTCGCGGATTTGCTCGGACACTCGGACGTCGCAGCGCGCAATCGGGAGCGCCTGCAGGCGAAGGGCGTCGGGACGTAGGGATAGGAGGAAAGCTTTGTCCGGGTTGCCACGCCCGGACGATGCACGCCCGGTTTCCTTCCTCCTAAAGATTTGACGGAGGCCCGACTACATCAGGAGTACGGCTCCAAGATCGGTATTTTGATTGGCCGTGATCACGACGTTGTTCACGGTTGCCGTTTCTACCACGTTCGACGCCGTCCTGAACGAGAACGTGAACGTGTAGGTCCCCGGCAGGAGTGCCCAAACCTTGAATATGCCGCCGGCGATGGTCGTCGTCGTGTTCACTATGGTTCCCGGCGCGAAGCTCGGACCGGACTCATAGGTTGCCGTCACACTGGCCCCCGCGACAGGACCAGATGCGTCGCTGACGACGCCGGTTGCAGTTCCCGAGAGGACTTGGATTACGGCAGGTATTACCGGCTTGAGTAGGTAGGTGCCGTTGCCTTGAAGTACGATCGATTGCGCAACGTTGAAGTCGAGCAGCACCGCGATCAGCTCATTCGCAGTGATCGTGAAGTTCACATTCACCTTGATTCCCGTATGCAACCCGCTTGGAATCACCAAGTTGTGCGTGCCGCTCGCATCGGTAACGGTTCCCGAACTTACGATCAGCCTGATCTGTGTGTAGGATCCGGCCGGCAAAGTCGCGGATGCAAGGACGGTATCGTTCGTGACCAAATCGAGGAGGTTTACGGTTTGCGTTGCGTTAGAAACGGTCTGCCAGCTTCCGTCGATATTGGCCTCGATCTTCGTGATCGTGACGCTCACAGCGGTAATGCCGGGACCACCGCCGTCGGACATGTGAACAGCAAGCTGCCCGCTGCCGTTCGATCCGATCCCGCTCGATCCAGCGCAACCGGTCACGGCCGCGATCACTAAGGCTGCCAAGGCGATGATCGCGGCAACTCTAATAGGGATCCACTTGTTCATGATTTGTCTCGCCGCGCCAACGTAGTGTACGTAGCGCTATGCATTTAACTAGACTGGGCATGCATCGCCGATGATCCAGTTGAAGGCGAGATACTCAAACAAATCATCCGGACGGACGATCTAAACCCTACGTATTTGAGCCCCGAGCGGGCAGCTAGATCCGCTGATCGTCATGGCAAAGCAGTTTTGATAGGAATTTCGGAAACCGGTGAGCTAACCGGTAAGTGACGTTCGACTGCTGCCCGATCTGAGTCATTGGGTGGCCCGGGGCGAATCATGTCACTGTTCCGAATGTTGCGACTGAGCAAAGGACTGCGGTATCCGGTAGGCGACCGGCTCTATTACCGTTGCTCGATTTGCGGGGAGTTGATCCAGTCGACTCCAAGGGTCACGATCGTTTGTGGGTGCGGCAATATTCGGATCGACCTCGAGGGCGGCTGCTTGGTCGAAAAGCAGAAGGGAACGGCGCGGCTGCTGCGCCGCATCGCCTAGCAGCCTGCCGTTAGCTACAATTCAAGGCGTGCACGCAGTATTGTTCGCTGCCGTATGCCTTATGCAAGATCCCGCCGTCAGCGCCCTTTCGTTCGTGCCTCCCCAGCCGCGCCGATACGGCTGCCTGTTTACTCCCCACCCGCCTGCGTTGAACGGCGACGTAGAGGGTCCCGCCTGGCGTAGGGCGCCGTGGACAGAAGACTTCCTCGATATCGAAGGGCCGGAGCACAACCTTCAACCGTGGCTTCGGACGCAGGCCAAGATGCTCTGGGACGAGCAATGCCTGTATATCGGAGCGCAGATGGAAGAGCCGCGGGTTTGGGCGACCATGACTCAACGCGACGCGGTGATCTTCCGCGACCACGACTTCGAAGTTTTTCTCGATCCCGACGGCGACAACCACCAGTACGTCGAACTCGAAATGAATGCTCTCAACACGGTCTGGGATTTGCTGTTGCCCAAGCCGTATCGAGACGGCGGGCCGGCAGTCAACGCATTCGACCTGGCCGGCTTACGGACAGGAGTGAAGGTCGACGGGTTCCTAAACGATCCGTTGAGACCCAGTAAAGGATGGTCGGCGACGATTGCGATTCCCTGGTCTTCGATCAAGATGCTTTCCTCGCAGCCGGTGCCACCGCGAGATGGCGACCGGTGGCGGATCAACTTCTCGCGGGTTGAATGGGACCTCGACGTCGTCGACGGGAAGTTTCATAAGATCTCGGGACGGCCGGAACACAACTGGGTCTGGTCGCCTCAATGGGCGATCAACATGCACCGGCCCGAAACCTGGGGGTTCCTGGAGTTCCAGAAAAGCGCCCGCGCGGTGTTGCCGGACCCCTATTGGGCGGAGCGCTGCGCGCTGATGGATCTGTACTATCGGGAACGGTCCCACCATGAGAAGAACAAGACCTTCGCCCAACCGGCCGATATTGGCGTGAAGTTCGGTGGATACTTCCTCAGTCAGGACGGATTCTGGCTGGCTTCGCTGAAAGCGAAAGATGGCGCGGTGGTGACGGTTCGCGAGGATTCGCGGCTAACGATCAGCCATTAGAGTTCTCGCGACTAGCCGATCAGGCCCATGATCGCGGCCGTGCTGGGCTGCCTCGCCTTGAGGTTCTGTTCGACGAGACGGATTGGATACAGAAGCCGGTCGAACCGGGGATCTGGAAGACTCAGGGGCGCGCGCTCGTGGAGAACCCAGCCGGAAATCTCGTCAGCCATTTCGACAAATTCGACGTCGCCGGGCATTTCGACCCTCACGATCCCGTACAACGGCCCGGAGTCGTCGGCTTCCCTCAGCCGGAGATAGAACGAATAGACGGACTCGCCCTGCTGAGGGTCGGCAGGGCGGACGAACACGGTCGATCGCTGGCCGGGCCTCATGCCGAGGATCATGTCGGTCCGCTTTGCCGAGCGGAAGTATTGCTTGCGATGGCTCTTTACGAGCCCGATAACGAAGGGCTGCTTTCCTTGGTGACGAAGCGCGTTTCCGAGTCCGCCGTCGATCAGAAGCCTTCCATCGGTGAACCGCTGAGCGAGCTCACGTTCCAAATCGTCGCGGCGATCTGAGATTGCTTGACGGACGACCTCGTCGAGCCCGCCTGGATGCGTGTCCTTCACGGTGACCGTCGCAACCTTCAGGTAGGGTCGCAGAGCGTCGGCCAACCTTGGGTTGTCCGGAACGAAGGCCTCCAGGTCGCCCACATAGTTGTCGTCGTTGGGGGGCTGGAGTTCTCCGTCGATTCGCTCCAGGACGGCCGCCGAAACGTGGGCGGCATAGACCGGGGAAAGCCGGTGATACAGGATCTGCCACGAGCGCTGAGCGCCATCGAGGAAATGAGTAAATCGGCTCTCCTCGACGAGGGGGACGTCCAGGACTCGAAACTCCTCACCGCCGACCGTATCCGCCTCGATGCTCTTGGCTTCAAAACCGGTTGAAACGGCCTGTTCCTCGCGTTCCGAGGGCGAGACGAATCGAAGTCCTTCGATCCCGGATAGGGCGGTTCGAAGGGTGCCCCGGCTTGAGGCTTCCGTCACCTGAGCCCACATCCCCGCGGCATCAGTGTGCCACTACGGGTCGAAACGAAGTCGGCCCGGAGGCCCTCCTCGCGTTCTTAGCGCGCTGAATCGCCTCGTCGTCCACCGCTCGCTCGAATGAGCGGAAACCGTCTAGCTCGAATCCGTGCTTATGGGCAAGCCGGTTGATCTCGTCGACCTGTTCGACGGTGACGTCCTTGCCAAGCGTGAAACTCTCGGGCCGATCCTCCAGCGCTAGCATCATCGTCTCGCTCATGCATGCGTAGGCCGTCTTGTCCGGAAATCCAAAGTGGAAGTTGAACTCAACGTTCCCAGGGACTTTGACGACCCCTCCCTCGATCACGAGCACATCCGGACGTTCTTTGCTGACGCGGACACTGACGTCCCTTGGACGGGCCACGTCGCACACGACGGCGCCGGGGCGAAGGTGCTCGGGCATAATCAGCTCTTTGCCAGCCGAGCTGACGGTGACGATGGCATCGGCCCTGCCGACATCGGCGACATCGACCGAGGCCGAAGCGTTGCCAATCTCGTCGGCTACAGCCTGTGTCCGATCAAGATCCCGTCCAATGAGGATTGTGTGGCCAAAGGAGCGGCCAAGCACCTTGGCGCAGGTCTTTCCAATCGAACCGGTCGCCCCGACCACGGCTAAAGTCGCTCCTGAAGGATCAACGTCGAGCATTTGGCAGGCTTTCCGCGTGCCTTCGATAGCGGTCGCCACCGTGTACGAGTTACCGGTCGTCACCGCCTTGATCTTCGTGCGCTGGGCCACCGAGATGCCGCCGTCGCCAACCACGCTGGTAAATGCGCCGAGACCGATGATGTCCGCGCCAAGATCGGCGGCGACATCTCCACATTTCGCAATCTTGTCGTAAACCTCGTCGATGGGCACCGTGTTGACCATCATGTTCGGGGTCATCGGCAGGCCGATGAACCAGCCCTCGGTCTGCGCGCCGGTCGGCGATTCGATCCCCGTAACCTTACTCAGAACAACGGGACCCTTGGTTCGGGCAAACTTCTCAACCCAGGATTCGGGCAGGTACTTGGCGATCCAAAACTTGCGCGCGATATGTCGCGCGTTTAGCGGATGGATGATAAAAGCGAATCTCGTCACCTGAGCTGTGCAGTTTGGGAGTTCAGAGTTTGGTCAGTACAAATCCTAGCCGCGCCTATAGCTACGGACGAGCCTCGTTGCAGGTTTTGAAACTTTACCCATTCAACTCGATTACATTCGGCTTCCAGTCTAGGCGCTTCAGCATGTCTAGGTAATCCTGCTCACTGATCTCGCTTGGCTTCCGCCCGAGCAGCGCGACGATGACGCCTTCCATCACATTGGTGGCAAAGGTTTCGCCGCCCATGACGGGAGTCGTCGTGATCACTCTTTTGACGCCGGCGCTTTTCAGCCAGTCGAGATCGGCCTTACGCACAGTCTGGGTGAGGATCGTTTTATCCTTCAGGTTTTCGGAAGCATATCGGCGAATATACAGAGTGTCGCCGGCAATGAGTGAAGCCTTCTCCCAGACCTTCTCGAACTTCGGTTTGCGCTCGTCCTGCTTTTCACCCGTTGGATAGAACCATTTGAACGGGAGCTTGGTGATCAACGGGAGGCTAAGTTTGCCGATCCGCCGAACAGCGCCGTAGGTGTGCAGCTCGAAAGGGAGACCCAGACCGAAGAGCAGATCGCCATAGATAACTTTGCCGCCGATTTCGTCGAGCGCCTGCGCCATGCCGAACCGGTCGACCGCCGAAACCAGGAGGGTCGTTTCTTTCTTGAAATCGACGATGCCTTCCTTCTGGAGAGTCTTGATCGTTTCCCGCTCGAGCGTGTGCTTCAGGCCGCTTCCATCAACCACCGGTGTCTTGGTTGCCCATTTCACAAGGTTGACGATTTGTCGAAACGCGTACTTCTTCTTGTCGATGACAACCCAGATATCGGCGCCCCCAACACCAAGCGCATCGACTTTGCCATCGAGATCCTTGAACATCTGGCCGAACTTGGCCATGTCTCCGTCGGTCCCGGTTCGTTCGATCTGAAAATGTTCGCCGAGGATGTCAACTTCTTGAGACTTGTTGCGCTTGCTCGAACCCAAGCTGACGGAGACAACGTGTTTCATGGGTCGCTCCGTAGGCTCGACGCGGAGTCGCCTCGATTACTGACTGCGGATTGCGGATTGCGGTTTTTTTCCGCAGCCAGATTTCTGTGGATCGTCTTGATGCTAGCGACTGTCATTGCGAGTAGTTCGTTGGCCTCCTTTTGCAAGGTCAACGATTGACCGGGCGCAAGAAGGTGAACCTCCTCCGCGATCTCAGACCAAAGCATTGACCCGTCTGTCTCTTCTTCGACAATCCCGAGCTTGGCAGCACACTCAACCTTACTTCTCGCCCGATAGTTCGCGGCGACAGAGGTTCCACAACGGGCTAGCTGTTTGGCCACTACCTGACCACTTACCCTTCTCGGCATCTGGTCGCATATCCTGAGCACCTCGACGGCAAAGGACTTCGTTCGGGCCCTGAATTCACCTTGAGTCATTGAAGAACAAGCTTATATCTTTTGCCGGAGATCGACAATGTGACTCCCTGTCAACAACCTTCCTGCGGCTAGCACCCGATCCACGATCCGCAATCCGCGATCCGCTATCCGCAATCCTTAATCCGGAATCAGAAGACGGCGATCACTTCGATTTCGACGTCGACAGATTTCGGAAGGCCGGCGACGGCGACCGTCGATCGAGCTGGTGGCGCCGAACTGAAGCAGGCTCCGTAGACCTCGTTGACCGCGGCGAAGTGGTCCATGGAACTCAGAAAGATCGTCGTCTTGACGACGTTGTCGAATCCGAGTCCGGCGGCCGAAAGCAACCCCTCGATGTTCGCCATGCACTGCTTGGCCTGCGCTTTCACATCGCCCTGGACGACGTCGCCGGCCGGCGTCAGAGGAATCTGACCGCTGCAAAAGAGAAAGCTCCCGGAAGCCTTGATCGCTTGGCTGTAAGGCCCGATGGCTCCGGGAGCTAAGTTGGTGGATAGGTCATCGCGTTGCACACGCAAATGCTACCCAGGGGGCAGGGAGGCAGGGGCTCAGGGCGCAGGGCTCAGCGGAATTAACTCCAGTCCGAATCCAAGACCGTCCCCTGCGCCCTGCGCCCTGACCCCTGATCTTACTGCTTCATATTGATGAGGTCTTGCATCATCTGGTCGACCGTCGTGACGACCTTGGTGTTTGCCTGGAAGCCCCTCTGGGTCACGATGAGATCGGAGAACTCGTTGCCCACGTCGACGTTCGACTGCTCCAGGAATCCGGCGGTGATCGAGCCGTTGCTGCCCGATCGTGGGGGGCCGGTTACCGGCAGACCGCTGTTGTCGGTCTGGCCCCACATGTTGTTCCCAACACGCTGGAGACCGCCCGGGTTCGGGAAGTTCGTTAGGGCGATTTGCCCGAGGATGCGGGTCAGGCCGTTCGAAAAGTCGCCCGTAATCAGGCCGTCCTCGCCGATGTTGAACGAGGTGAGCGATCCGGGAGGGAAACCGTTCTGGCCAGTCGGGTTCACCTGCGAAGAAGTGCTGAGCTGGCTAATTGACGCAAAGTCCAAGGAGATGGGCAAGGCGCCAGCGCCTTGGGACGAAGGAACGGTGACGTTGAAAGAACCTGTCGGCGTGATCAGCGCGCCGTTGGCGTCGTAATACAGCCGGTTGTTTCCGGCAGTCGTATTGTCGCCGATCGGCGTGCCGGTACCGACCTGGCCCTCCCAAGCTGTCCAATCCCAGCTCGAAGTCGCCCCCGCCGGCGGAGTGGCGCCAGCCGGTGGCACCTGGTGGTTCGTGAACTGGATGGAAACGAGGTGAGGGTTGCCAAGACTGTCGTAAACGTTCACCTGGGTGACCAACGTGTCCGAAGGAACGGAGCTCGCGTTAAGGTTGCCCGAGAACGAGGCCTGAGTCGTCTGCTGGACGGACTTCAGGACTCCAACCGGGATGTTGATCCCGTCGCTCGCGCCGACCTGGGCGGTAGCATCGACGACGCCCAGTGCGTTCGCCGGCCATCCGCATACGCGATAGCCGGTCGCGCTGCTGACCAGATCGCCTTTTGCATCAAGGTTAAAGGCGCCGTCCCTCGTGTAGCTGACCGAATTGCCGTTGCTCATCATGAAGAAGCCGTTGCCTTGAATGGCAAGGTCGGTGGGGTTGTTGGTGGCATTCAACGAGCCCTGAGTGTCATTCACGCCGGTCTCGCCGATCGTGACGCCAAGGCCGATCTGAGTCGGGTCGATACCGCCGATGCCCGTTCCTGCGGCGGGACGTGTCGCGCCTCGGATCGTCTGGGCGATCATGTCCTGAAACGTGACGCGGCTGCTCTTGTAAGCGGTCGTGTTGATGTTGGCAAGGTTGTTGCCAATCACGTTCATTCGCGTTTGCTGCGCCTTAATGCTGGCGACGCCAGCGAGCATTGCTTGTAGCATTTGTCTCCTATCTCTCCTGCCGCGTGGCGCACATTCTTCATCTGCGCCGCTTGGTCGGCGGTTTTGGGAGATGGAGCTGCCGTGTCTCGGACCTTGCTCAAGCTTTCAATCCGATTTCGTCGGACCGATCCAGCCTTTCTTGTTTCCCTTACCGCTATGTTATTCGTCGGTAAACCCTACTAGTGATATTAGGGTAGTAACTTCGCAATCGACTTCAGGGTTGGATCTAAACGATCACCGCGCTGTCGATGTTCGTAAACACATTCTCTTTTAGGTTGGACTGGTCAACAGCCGTGATAACAGTCCGATTCTTCACACTCACCACGAGCGCGACATTATCGAGCATGACAAGCGATTCTTTCGCCCCCTTCGCAGCGGCTCGATTGACTCCGTCGAGAACACGATTCCATTCTTGCTGTCCAAGCTGAATATTGCGGCTTTCCAGGCGAGTCTTGGCGTGGCCGCTCACCTTAAGCTGATCCTGAAGAATCGAATTGAAATCCGGCCCCGGACCGGCTACGTTTGGCGTGGAAACCTTCGTCGCAGGCGGAGTCCCCTGGATCAGCTCGTGGATTCGTGTATTTTGTATGTTCATCGTTAGGTGCTATCGCGTAAAGGTCAGCTAGTTGAGCGCTTAGCAATAGTCGCTACCACAACAGCGCTAATAACTGTCCTCTTAGTTGCTCACTGATTGGATGTTCCCCATCTGAACCTGGGCGACGCCGCCGTTCGCCTCTTCTACACTGAGGTAATAGACACCGCTCTGAACGCTTAGTCCGACCACTTTTCCCGTCACTAGCCCGCCGTTCGGCTGGATGGTGTCCGTCGAGTCGGCAACGGCGGTAACCGTCTTACCTAGCAGCGAAGATGCCTCGCTAACCTTCATTTCCTTTGTCATTGTGTCCATACCCTGGACAGTGCCCATTTGGGCGATCTGACCAAAGAACGACGCATCGTCCATCGGGGCGGTCGGGTCCTGGTTTGCGAGTTCGGTGGTCAGCATTCGCAAGAAGGTGGACATGTCGATCGTGTTCTTGGCGGCCGGAATGACCGTCGTATTGACGTAGTTCGATGTCGCGGCGAGTGATGATGGTACTGACATATTTAGATCCAGATGTCGACTCCGTCGACGTTTCTTGTGGTCATGCGCGCTTGTCGCGTCCTTGTTGACGAATCGCTTTCAGGGCTTCGGTCGCTGAGCTGACCCGCAGTTTGCTTCTGTGCCTGGGCCTGTGCTTGCTGCTGCTGCGCGGACTGGCGCTGGGCTGAGGTCGACGTCTGAGTCTGTGCCGCAATCGACACCGCTTCCAGCTTGAGGCCGCGGTCGGACATGGCCTGGCCGAGCAGCGAGCGGTTCTGCTCCAAGGCGGACCGAACGTTGTCGTTACTTGCCGCGATGTGAGCTTGAACGGCGCCCGCCATCGATTTGACGGTCATCGTGATGCTGCCTAAGTTATCGGGTTGAAGCTGAATGGTGATCCCGCTCTTAGGCTGAGTGGCCGCCATCAGCTGTATCCGGTCGGCGATTTGCCTCACTACTAGGCTAACCTCGGCGGGCTTGAGCGGGGCTGCGGCGTCTGAAGTCGACACTTGCGCTGCCGTGTCAACCTTGGGCGTGACTGCTGCTTCCGCGACTCGCGCATCGGCCTGCTTGGGCGTCTCAGAGGAGTGGCTGTCCGATGCGCTCACGTCGGCCTTGCCGACGACGCTTTCGACCACGGCATCTTTCACGTCGGGGGACGCCAGCTGAGCGTCCGATTCGCTCCGGGGTCGAGAGGTCTGCTTGCCGCTTACTTTGGCAATTGGCGGCGCCGGGGTCAATTGGGGACCCTGAGCCGCCACTGCTGCCGAGCCACTGGCCAGTGTGGAAGCGCCTGCTGGTGTTGCTGTCGGCGTCTGATTTCCGGTTGTGTCCACAGCAGGCGCCGACACGCCAGTTACCGTCAAATTGGCGACGTTGGCCCCGAGGGGTAGCTGCGACATGACCGAAGACTCCACCGTAGCCGAGGCCGGTGCTAGGCCTACGGCGTCTCGTCCCAACGACAGGTCTGGCCCTACCGGCTGTTTAGGCGCGACGGGCCCAGATTGGGCCGGTTGGACCGCGACTGATTGGACCGGCACTGGTGCAGCCGTTTTCGCGTTTGACGCGATTCCCGAGTTCACGGATGGGGCGGCTTGCAAGGTCGGAACCGCGCTAACCGCTAGGTTTGAGATCGTTGGACTCCCGGCCGGTACCGCCGACTGTTGGACAACCGGCGTCGCCACAAATGGGTTGACGATCGGGACGGCGCCTACACCAGCGGCCAGGATAGCGACTAACTCTGGCGATAAGTCCGTAGCAGAACGGCTTCCCTGCTTTGGGTTGGTCGCCTCAGGGGCAGCGTCATTGACGGCTGGGTCGGTGGACCCGAGGGTTCCGATGGGATCTGGCGATGGGAAGTCCGGATTCTGCGATTGGGCATTCGGCCCATGGCTCGCAACCTCTTCCACCACCTTTGCGCCTGTGGCCGGCGGACTTGCTCCCGGCGGAGCGCCGGATTGTGCCGTCCCGAGCGCTTGCGCGAACCCGCGGGCCGCCGTTCCCGGACCCGCCGGAGGCGGCTCAGGGCTCGCTGCCTGGCATAGTGCCATCACATTCACATTCATTGCTATGAACATGATTGGCGGTCGGGGCCGGCAAAATTAGGGGGTTGAGCCCGAGAGGTCGCCCGTGGCCAAGTGACGGCCTGCCCTGGATCGCAAAGTCGCCCTTCAGTGAGCAACCGTCACTTCGGTTTCTGCCATACTCTATCGTAATGCCGCAGGGGCTCTCACTGGCGCCTTTCGATGCCGTACTTTTCGACGTCGACGGAAC
>CAZNUL010000074.1:0-19091 GCA_964576205.1 uncultured Fimbriimonadaceae bacterium
CGATCGCAAACTCGTCTTGAACCATCGTTGCAAGATTCACGATGCCCTGGTCGGGAGTTGCGTCGAGGTGATAGACGACTCCGTGGTTGGGTTGCTTCTTATGCATTTCTATGCAGGCGATCCGACCCTCGGCTCTAACCTGTGTTGCCGGGAGCGAGGGCCCGTGACTGATCCCGAGCGGGACCTCGACTCTGCCTCTTGCCGGCAAATGGAGCTTACATGGCATAACGAAACACATCGTCTGGTACTGATCGTCTTCGGGCCGGCAGATTTCTCCAGGGTTGATGCAACAGTCGATTGCGTAGGGGCACGGGTTCTCGGCAGTGCAAATGGCTGTGTTGAGGTCCTCGCAGGTGACGTTAAAGTGGAGTTTCTCTAGGTCGGAGTTCCCCAGACAGGCCCCGAGCGGCTGGATTTCGACGCCGGGAAGTGACATTTTTTCGGTCTTGGGAACGACCTGATGTTCTTCCTCCTGCTTCTTCTTATCCTCCTCCTGTTTCTTCTTTTCGTCCGCTGCTCGCTTTTCGATCTGTTCGACGATTTGCCTGAACTCCGCCTCCTCGTCAGTCAAAACGATCTTGCAGCGGCAGAACTCGAAATCGTCCGGCTTTTGATTGGGATCGAACGAGCAAACCAACAGCTTGGCGCACTGAATCCTGGCGGAAGGGCCGGCGACCCGGATCTTGCGCCCTTCGGGCCCCGTGTCGATTCGAAAAACCTGCCACTTGCACATAACCTTCCACCGGTCGATTCGGATGGACTTTGTCGACCAAATACAGGGCTTGGAGTTCCAATGTGGGATCTGCTTGTGCACCGCGTACTTCGGGTCCTTCAGAACGGAGGCAACGAAATCCTCGGCGCCTGCCTGGAAATTAAGGCTCCACTTTTTTTGCTTCCACTCCGGCGCGATGTCACTGCCGATCTTCTCCAACGCCGGAACGACCGCGTCGCGATCCGCAGGCGTGATCTCTTCCCACACGCTCGGGTCTCTTTCGAGTTGGTGAGTACTCTTGCAGGGTTGGTCGCAGCTTAGATCGCAGTCTTCGTGGCGGTGATGCTTCTCACTCCCCTTGCAGAAGTTGGAACATCGGGTCCCGTCCACATTGTACGAGTCCGCGTATTCGAGTTCGAATTTGAGGTCGAACTCGGTCGCACTCCCGTAAGTCCACGTTACGGATTTCGGCTTGAGTGGATTGTCCGGGACCTCCACTTGGCGGCGGATGGGATTGAGGCACACCGCGGTCAACAGCGCAAGAGCAAACATCCCATTCAGTGTAATCCTGAAACCGCGACCACGAGTGCGACCTGGTTTCCAGCTTCACCGACCACGGGAGTCCGTCTTTGCCCACCACCCGGATGTGGTTTGTGGCTTGTGGTTTGTGGCTTGAGGGACGAGAAGCCTGCCCTGAGCGAACCCTGAGCCTGCGAAGGGGAGTCGAACGGGAGTCCCTCCTCGCCCACCATTGGGTATAGCGGCTGCGCCCCGTGTCCACAGCCTGGGTGCCGGGACAAGCGAGCGTGGGCAAGAACGATTCCGCTCGAGCCATCGGTCTACCAGCTAGAATGGACCACTAGGGGGGAAACCGGATGGTCGCTTCGATCCTATTGTCGCTTGGCTTGCAGCAGACGCCTTCCGCCTCCGGACTCGAGCTTCTTCGGCACTTCGCCGGCCAGGAAGTCTCGAAGGACAAGGAGGGCGCAAGGGACCTTGCCGCCTACATCAAGAAGTCTTTCAACGGGCATTACAGCTACTTGGGGTTCAGGGACCCGGGATCGCCGATTTACGTGCTGAAGTCGCCGATAGGCTTTGACGTGTTTCAAGTCAATCCGACCATCTTCTACAACGGCAGGGCCGACGCGGCCTTCGCGACGTTCGACGAGCTTGGCAAGCCGAAGAATGCGATGGCCTTTTCGGCCGGCCCCGGCATGTCCGTTCGCACTAGGCTCCTGCCGACTCCTGGCATTTCCGATCCCCTTGTCGAGGTGACGGTGGGCGGAAGTGGCGGCGGGTCGGAGCAACTGGTTTATGGCTTCGATAACGGCCGGCCGGTCCTCGTTCGGATGGACGACCACCCGTCTGCATGGTACTCACGAAGCCGGTCTAGAGGCGGCATCCGCTTGGGCGAAGAAGAGGAGCCGGCCTGGGAGAAACGAGTGAGTTACAAGTCAGGTTTGTGGATCGGACCGGAACCACCTGCCTACTCAAAATCCCAACTTCTGGCCGCACTGCGAGGCGAGAACATGGTTCAGAAGCTCGGAACGCTCGTGTGGCTCGACGGCATTCATCGCCAACCCAACGAGAAGATCGAGCAGGTGGCGCAGGAGTCAGTTTCGATGGTGGCACGGTATTGGGCGCTCGTTCGGGATCGCGAAGTCATTTCGGCTGCTCTCGAACAGCGTAGGTCGAAGCTTCCCTGGGTTTCGGAAGCGGCGCACCTCTTTGCTTCACTGAGTCCACACATAGCAGATCCGGCTCCATACAAGCGCGAGCGACGGCTAACCGACAAACTGAGAATCGAGGATCTCGTCGTTGGCAGGGGCACCGAGTTCAGCGACGCTTCACCCCTATCATCCAATGATCGGGGCGTCTTCGAATATGTGGGGAAGCTGCCGGACGGCACGGTGTTCGATACGAATGAGGGACGATTCCAATGCGCTGAGATCGGGCTTGACCCAGAGTGTGCTCTGTGCTGCGAAGGCTTGCGGCAGGGCTTGATCGGGATGAGACCCGGTGGCGAGCGGCGGATCATCGTTCCTGCATCGATGGCCTTCGGCTCGGTCGGCGCCGGCAAGGTACCGCCGAACTCGGACGTCGAGTACAGGGTGAGGCTTTTGCATAACGCATCACTGGCGCCGCGGAGCGGGCACGACACTCGAATCGGAACGGGGCAGGTGGCGGCGGATGGGATGATGGCCGAGTTCCAACGGAAAGCGTGGTACCTCAGCGGCCGCAATGCAGAGCTTACGATGAAGAACCCATCGTCAGTCATCCTCGAGTCATCGGCCCTTCCTAACGATTTCGCAAGCACCATCGTTGGCATGCGCCAGGGCGGCGTGCGCCGCGCGCTGATCAATGGCTTCACGCTCCTCAAGGATCACGACTTCGGTTGCACGGATCTGATCGTCCAGATTCAGCTCGACAAGCTGTCCGGGACTGGCCTCCTCGTAGGTTCAGCCGGCCACCCCCATACCGGCCCGCGCCGGCGTCCCGAAACCGGTTTTCATGCTTAGTAACGCAGCAAACGGGCTACGTTATTAGGCATCGCACATGTCGCTGGGTTGTGAATCCCCGGTCGGCAGAGTCCTCAATAAATCCAGATCTGGGGCGGCGGTTCGAGCCGAGATCCTTCGGCTCGCCATCAGGATGACGAAACCGTATGTCACCCCACAAACGAGAAGAGGCGTCGCATCCCTTCGCCGACAACGTTCAGCCGGTCTTCGTCTGAATCAAGCCCGGCAAGTTCGCTAGTGAACGGCTCGGGAGTGATCGGGCCGTCGTAGCCGATCTTCTGGAGGGCTCTCATAAAGCCTTGGCTGTCGATGACTCCCGTCGAGGCGGGAACCGACCGGATGCTGTCGATCTGGGCATCGCGATCGACACCCTTCGGCGCATCGTTCACGTGCACGTCGACGACGTCGCCGGCGTCGAGCATCTCGATGTCGGCAATCGTCGCTCCGGACGTGTACCAATGCCAGCAGTCAAGCATCAGGCCGACGTTGGGGCCGATCTCCCTCGCCATTTCCAGCATCGGTCCCATTTGGTAGATGAATGGGAAGCGCTGGGAATCGCGAAGGGTCTTGGGTCCGATGAACTCGAGGCCAAAAGCGCATCCGGCATCCTCCAGAACCCGGGCGACAGGCGTCAGCCTCCCGATATGAAAACGTCGGTTCTCGGCATACTCGCGATCGTTGGAGCAAGGCATGATCCATGTGAATGTCCGCGTGCAGCCGATCGAGGCGCAAGCCCTCGCGATCCGGCCCAAGTCGGGAAGGGAAGACGTCAGCTCTTCCTCCGAGGCGCGCCAATCGGTGGGCAAGCCGAAGGCGCCGGCTTTCATACCGGCCTTCGCCAGCCTGTCCTTGATCCTTCCCAGGTCGGAATCGGCGATTTCCTTGCCGTTCACTTCGACGCCGTCGAATCCACCAAACTTGGCGGCCGCGATCGCGGAGTCGAGATCGGGGGCGGTAACGCCGATGACGCCGGGATTGAGGAGGGAGTACATTTTTGAGGATGGAGTGATGGAGCGTTGGAGTGTTGGAGTGATGGAGTGGTGGAGTATTGGAGGGTTGGAGGGTTGGAGTAATGGGGTGATGGGGTGATGGGGTGATCGGTGGTGGAGTGGTGGAGGGTTGGAGGGTTGGAGCGTTGGAGTAATGGGGTGATGGGGTGAGAAGGTGAGAAGGTGAGGTCGCCGTCATTGAAGCGGCGAGATGTACGCTACCCCAGACTTGATCCGATCCAGCCTGGTTGCATAAAATGCCGCCATGTTGTGGTCCAGCACGAGAGGAATTCCGAGTCGGTCCGACAATGCAATCGCCGGTCGGGCAACGCTCTCAAACGATCGGGTTGAGTAGAGGGCTTTGCGTGGAGGGCCGCCCGGTTGCCAGTGGAGATCGGCGTAGTACCGTGGCGGACCAAAGTTAGAGGCCTTCCTGAGTTCGATGCCGTAGAGATCCTGGAGATGGCCATGGCTGCGCAGCGTAAATGGCCAGATTCCTTTCGTGGATGTCCACCGCCCGTCCGCGAGGTTGAGCTCAAGCCGGTTTACTAACGGGAGTACGACCAAGCAGACGGTCAGCCAGACCCGGCCAGCCGGCAAGCTAATCGCATAGAGTAGGCACAATCCTCCACCGACGAGAATAGGGAGAAGTAGGCACTTCCGCGACCATGGGATAGAGTCGAACCACAGGTGCTGGGGATCGTCCTCGCCCCAAGTCGTCGCCATCTCACTGCTGAACGACTTTGCGCACGCCCGGCACGAGAGTTTTGAGTTGCTCTTCGATCCCGTGTTTCAAGGTCAGACCGGACATTGGGCAGCCATTGCAGGCGCCCGTGAGCTTGATCGACACGTCGCCGTCATTCGACACTCCCAACAGATGTATCTCCCCGCCGTGGGAACGTGCGTAGGCTTGAACGTCGAGCATGGCGACTCGAACCTGGGGATAAAGGGGCCCCATTTCGCCCTCTTTGATTTCTTTCCGGCTGAAGATTCTTAGCATGGAAGGCGTGGGACGTAACTCGTGTCTCGTGTCTCGTGGAAGATCCGAACCACACGAAACACGCTCCACGTTCGACGATTCACGGTTTATTCTACGCCCTTCTCGTCCAAACTTGCATGGATCCCGGCCCGCGATTACACCACGCGAAATAAGGGATGAAGGTCGCCTTCGCTTCGATGCTGTCGGAGGTTCCATCCGAGCCATAGAGATCGTCAACGAAGTCTTCCGAGTCGCGGAAGCCTTGCACCTCGATGGTGGTCACGCCGCCGAGGAGCTTAGGCTCGTCGCGCACTAGGAGAGGAACCTCGGTGTCGGCCACAAGCAGCTGGGGCGCAAATCCCAGGTCCCGATCCTCCGCGCAATACACCAGTGGTCCGCGAGTAAGGCCAATCCGGCCAAGATTGTCTCGAACCCTCGGATTGCATTCGACCCACCTAGGCTCCATCCCAAGATCGACGGTGAGGACGTCCCCGGCCTTCCAAAGTTTCGTGAACACGGCGTAGCCCTGCTCCCAGTCGCAGGGACTTTCCAGTCCCGGCAAGTCGGTATCGACATCGTCGGCCCAGCCTGGGATTCGTAGGCGCAGTTCGAATTCGACAGGCCTCGCCGGATCGACCCGCACTTTGAATTTCCCTGACCACGGGTAATCCGACTCGCAACTAATTTCGACGCGCACGCCGCCGAGGCTCGTCGTTACCTCGAACCCGGCCGGAATGTGGATCCAAAACGATGGAGTGTTGGAGTGTTGGATTGATGGAGGGTTGGAATCACTAACCGAGACGGCGTACCAGCCGAAAGAGCCGATGAGGCGGGCGATGTTCGGAGGGCAGCAAGCGCAGTCGAACCACGGGACTCGCTCGTGGCTTCCTCGACTTTCCAAAGGATTCGTGTAGAAGAAACGGTCACCGGAGAGCGAAATGCCGCTGACCGTTCCGTTGTAGAGGGCTCGCTCGACCACGTCGGCGTACTCGCTGTTCCCGGTTAGCTCGAGCAGCTTCTGGCCCCAAAGAACAAGGCCGATCGAGGCGCAAGTCTCGGCGTAGGCGGTCAGATTGGGTAGATCGTAATCCGAAGTGAACCCTTCGTTCGAGGCGCTCGGTCCAATGCCTCCCGTTATGTACATTCTCTTACCCGTCAGGTTATGCCATATCCGTTCGAGGGCTTGCTGTAGGCCCTCATCGCCATGCGCCAGCTCGGTCGCCGCGCTGTATAAGTACATGGCCCGCACCGCGTGACCTACAATTTCCGTGTGCTCTCGGATCGGCGCGTGATCCTGCGCGTATTCTCCCGAGTAGTCGCCCTCCCGGCACATCATGCGAGGGGCATAGGGCGAGAGCGCCATCGCTTCGGCGTCCTCCAACTCGGGCTCAAAAACGGACGGCCGCTTGCCGCGTTCCTCGATCATCCAGCGTGCAAAGTCCTTGTACTTGGCCTGGCCCGTGGCCGCGGCGAGCCTTAGCAATGCCAACTCGATTTCCTCGTGTCCACAGTAACCACGGCGTTTGCCGGGGCCGAAGATCGACATCACATGGTCCGCGAAACGGATTCCCGCATCCAAGAGCCTTCGGTCGCCGCTGGCATCGAATACCGCGACGCCGGCCTCGATGAGATGCCCGCCGCAATACATCTCATGCATCGAGCAGAGGTTTCGCCATTTTAGGTCCGGGTGCTTGATTTGGAAGAAGGAATTGATGTAGCCGCCCGGCTCCTGCGCGGCTTCGATGAGTCCCACGACCTCGTCGATTCGATCCTTAATGCGATTGGCGACTTGCGGGTCCGCTCCAGCCATTGCGTACGCCGCGGCCTCGCACCACTTGTAGACATCGCTGTCGTTGAAGTAATAGCCGGTAAATCCCCCTTGGCCGGCATCGACCTGACTCCGGGTTTGATCGCAAAGCGCAGCTGTCGCCTCTTCGCCCTTACCGGTCGCTCGAGCCGCGTTCACGAGATTTCGCAGCCAGTTCGTCTCCACCAGCTGCGGATATTCCGCCTCGATCGTCACGTCCCGTAGGACACGCTGCCATTGGGACCAGAAACGATCGGTGAGGCGGATATCACAGAGGGGAATGCGACGCATTGGGAAATGATGGCATCAGGCATCACCCTCCCCTACCCCTTGGTGAGTGCGAGGGGAATCGAGTTCAACTCGATCGAATACTTTGCCTTCTCCTTGCCACCGGCAAGGACGATGATGAAAGTTTTCGGCTCCGTGACCCTGAGAATGCCAAGCCGGGTGTGATCGTCGATCTCCTGGCGCTGGAAGTCCGCGGCTTGCCCCTTGTCGTCATAAATGGAAACGTCGTAAGACCAATTCGTCGACGACCAGTGAACGAACACCGGTTCCTTGGGTGTGGCCGTGAATCGCCAAATTTGTACCTGGCCATTCCCGATCTCACCTTTCGCGGGGGCTGCCCTCGTGAACTCGGCCGCATGGAGAACGCTCCGGTTGAGCGAGTAGTCGCCGCCACCGCCATCCCCGATGCTCGACAACTGAACTAGGTACGGGCCTGGTTTCTGGACAACCATCTTCCAAGAGTCGGTGGTTTGGTCGACGGGTAACTCCGAGCGGCGTATTTCGTTGAGATCAGGATCGCGGACGATCACCACCTGGTCGAAGCCTTGAGTTGCCGTCGTGAACGACATGACGTCGCCCGCCTTGGCGTCGAAGCTCCAATAGTCGTACTTTGCAACTTTGAGCTTGCCGGCGTTGGGCCTGTCTTCCACGAAGGACGCCGCCGCCGGGCGCACACGCATCGTGAACGATTTTCCGCCATCTCCCAAGCCGTCGGACGCGATCCACAGTTTTGCGTTGCGCTTGGCTCGAACGACGGCGACGCGGCTGTCTCGGGCTCGGCCGGGAAGCGAATCGAATGCCGGGTCGTCGCCTTGAGGCAAGTTCTTGACGTGGGGAAAAAACGGATTCAACTCTGGCTTCTTCGGATCGATCGCGAAGCCCTTGAAGTCGGGCGCCTCGGAAATCCGGAGAGATGTACCGATGCTGAGTTCGGGCGTCGAAACCTCGAGAAGGTCGCCCTTCTTCACGTCCATTTCGAAGAGCGCCGGCGTGTTGTCGGGAGCCTGAGCGGACCAAGTGTTCCCTTGAGCGGCCGGCTTCGTAGGAACAAAGTTGCGGGTGCGAAGTCGCACCCTACCGCTTCCCCCGCGATATCCAAAGGGGCTGTACATCAGGTAGTAATCGCCATCGAGAGGGGCGACTAGGGCCCGAATCGCCGGGCTGATTCCCTGAGCGAGACTCGGCGATCGTTCCGGAAGGCCGTTCGGAAAGATGACCCCATTGAACTGGTAGGTGATGTAGTTGCCTTCACCCATCTTCTCCGAGACGAAATCCTTCACTTGGCCAGCTTTCATCGGCACCCTCGCCAAGAATGGCTTCGTCGCGTCGAATACGCCTTCGACGACCGGTCCTGCACCGAGATCGATCGTCTCATAGGTCTTGAACCGAGCGAAGACCTGCCCGCCCGCCTTGTTCTGATAGGATCGGACGCGAAAAGTGTAGGCGCCTTCCTGGCCGCAGCGCCAGAAGACGAGGGGCCTTTGATCGCCGGGATAGCGATCGTCGTTCGAGGCCACGACCTTTCCGGTACCGTCGACGATTTCGATCGCGGGATCGAACGACTCGCTGGACGCTTCCCCGACAACGACTTGGCCCGCCTTCAGATCCAGCGGCCACTCGACGTTCTCACCTGGCGTGAGAATACTCTTGAGCATGTCGCCGTTGAGGTAGAGACCCAGTCGCTGCTCAACCTGCTGCAGCTCATTACCCTCGTAAATCCGCTGGGCGCCTCCCTGCTGAAACGTCGTATCGGACACCCCTCGCAAGCCAATCGTGAACGCTGTAATTGCCACATTCAAAAGAAACACAGTGATATTCCCTCCGTGGAATTGGACGGACGGCTTGGCGGGAGGTCACCGGAAAGATCGACTATATTGAGACTACTAATCATTCGTGTATGCTAATGATATGGCAACGCTAACCCAGCGCCTACTCGATGCCTATCCACGGATATTCCTTGCTTGCCACGTGCGGCATGTCAGGGATCCGAAGACGAACCGCGTTCTGACCGGCAATCAAGTCGAGATTCTCGATCATCTTGCGGCAACCGGAGCCATCGGCCTCAACCCGCTTGCCCGCCACATGGGCGTTAGGGCGGCGACGATGTCAGTCTCGATCGATCGTCTCGTTGGCCTCGGCTACGTGGCCCGGGTGGAGTCGAGCACCGACCGCCGGAAAGTCGAGCTTTCGCTCACGGGGCAGGGAAGGAGGATCGTCGAGGAGCACAGCGTTCTCGATCCCGAGCGGATCGATGGCTTGCTGGAGGAGCTTTCTCAGCAAGAACGAGAGGAAGCTCTGGCTGGACTGGAAAGGCTCGCCGGGGCGGCCGACCGGCTGCTCGCCAAGATCGGCGCTGGCTGGGGTTACTTGGAGGGAAGTGAGAAGTGAAAGATCAGATGCTGGAAGCTTGGGCAATCAACGGCCGCGTTAACGGTTACTTTGTCGAGGCGATTGACGATTCGGTCCTTTGGTCAAAGGCGAACAAAGGCAAGGCTCCTGCGGCGCAATTCGCGCACATCCACAGCGTTCGTATGATGTGGCTGAAGGCAAGCGCACCCGATCTTCTTGACCGGTTGGAGCGGGTCGAAGAAGGCGCGTCTAAGGTGGAACTTGCCGCCGCGCTGGTTGCTTCGGGTGACCGGATGGCTACGATGATCGGCGATGGTCTCGATTCGGGTCGAATCAAGGGCTTCAAGCCGCACGCGGTCGGATTCGTCGCCTACCTTCTGGCCCACGAGGCACATCATCGGGGCCAAGCCGAGCTGATCCTCCGGCAACTCGGCGTTCCTCTCTCCGACAAGGTCAGCTATGGCCTTTGGGAGTGGGGAAGCCGCTGAACTTGAGGGCGTGAGGATTGTGGACTTGTGGATCTGAGGATCTCCGCGAGCGAGCTGGGTTTTGGGACTCCTTGCTTGCATGTCCGGTAGCCGCCGAATCAAGGGCGCCGCCGTCAAGGCATCACTCAAGACGTCCGCACACCATCAGCTATGGCAGGAAGAATCCCCATCTCCTCATAGATCGGCCTCATGAGCCTTCGCATGTGCGGATAACGGATGTAGTAGTGGACCGAACCGACGAGGCCAACGGCGGCAGCGAGCATCATCGTGTTCTGCACTCCGATGCGATGCGTGAGGACGCCGCCCACGAAGCTGCCGATCGGCATCGTGCCCACGAACGACATCATGTAAAACGCCATGACGCGTCCGCGCATGCGATCGTCGACGAGGGTCTGGATTACCGTGTTGGTCGCCGCCATATGCTTCATCGAGCCGAAGCCCATGACGACTAAAGCGGCGAAGGCGACCCAGAGGGCAGGAGCCAATGCCAGGCCGAGGAGGCCGAGATTGAAAATGACCGAAGCGTAAAGGATCCATCGCCCAAGTCCGACTACGCTGGGGCGAACGGCAAGCATCGCCACCGCGATCAGCGCGCCGACGGCCACCGCTGAAAACATCGCGCCGTAGATAGCTGACCCGCCGTTAAACACCTGGGAAGTCAGTACCGGCAGGAGAACCGAGTACGCGCCGCTCACGAGGCTGGTGATCGCCATGAGTTGCAGGAGATAGCTGATCGGCTTGTTGTTCCAGGCGTAGGCCGCGCCCTGCTTCACCCTTTCGTGCGGGCTATCGAATTGATCGGCCCGGATGATGTGGGGCTGCAACCGCATCGAGGCTAGCGCGCCGAGAACCGCCGCGAAGCTAATACCATTGATCAGAAAGCACCAACCCTCGCCGATCGCGGCAACGGTGATTCCGGCGATCGCCGGACCAACCATCCGCGCGATGTTGAACTGAGCCGAATTCAGGGCGATCGCGTTGCCCAGAACCCTTTTGTCCTCGACGATCGTGATCACGAACGATTGGCGCGTCGGCATGTCGAAGGCGCTGACCATCCCCACGAAAACGCCCATCACGACGATGTGCCACGGCTGGATCACGTTGGCTAGAGTAAGGGCTGCCAGGATGAACGCCTCGAGTGCCATCAGGCTCTGAGTCGCATAGAGAATCTTCCTCTTGTCGTACTTTTCAGCGGTGATGCCGGCGATGGGCGACATGATGAAGGCCGGGATTTGGGTGCAAAAAGCAACCGTTCCGAGGAGAACCGCCGAGCCGGTCAGGCGCCAGACGAGCCAGCCCATCGCCACCGTTTCCATCCAGCTTCCGATGAGCGAAAGGGTTTGCCCGGCGAAGAAGAGCCGGTAATTGCGATAGCGCAGCGCGCGAAACGCTCCTCCCACTTCTCCATTCTACGGACTCGACATCGGATCAGTCGGAGAGGCGTACCGGTGGTGTGATGGGCGTGAATGAGTGAAGGAACGTGAGGTGACGGAATATTGGAATGGCCGTCGCCTAAAATGAGTTTGTGGCTACGATGACGGCTGAGGAGATGCAGCGCCGGCTGGACAAAGCCAAGCGGCAGCGCGAGCAGTTCATCGAAATGGTCCAGAAGGAGGAGCGGCACGCCAGCCGCGATCCCAAAGGCTACCGGCTCAGAGTTTACGGGCTGGTTGCCCTCGCGTACGGTTACATCTTCGGGGTGCTCTTAGCTGCCTTAGCACTGCTGGTGGGGGTCATCTACTCGATGGTCGAAGTGAGCCATGGCAACTCATTTTTGATACGGCCGCTGATATTCCTCCTCCTCTTCGTGGTCGCGGTGTTTCGATCCCTTTGGGTGAGGATGAAGCCGCCGGATGGTCTGGTTGTGAGGCGGGGCGATTTCGACCGGCTATACAGGGAGGTCGACGGGATCGCTGACCGTCTCAAAGCCCCGCGCCCGGATGAGATCAGGATTGATGTACGCGCAAACGCGGCCGCTTCTCAGGTACCCCGGCTCGGGCTATTCGGCTTCTACCGAAACACATTGCTTCTCGGCCTTCCCCTAATGCTCAGCCTTTCTCCGGACGAGATGCGGTCAGTGATCGCACATGAGTTTGGGCACTTTTCCGGCGCGCACGGCAAGTTCGGCGCCTGGGCGTATAGGGTCGATGCGACCTGGGAGCAACTCGCGGCACAGTTCGCTGGCGGAGCGGCCCGAGGAGCTTGGCTATTCGCGTGGTTTGTTCACTGGTTCCAGCCGAGATTCTCGGCTACGACCTTTGTGTTGCGCCGCGCGAACGAATACGAGGCGGACCGTGCCGCCGCGGAAGTAGCGGGAGCCGCAAATGCGGCGCGAGCCTTGATGAGGCTGAGCTATATCGCGCCGGCCCTCCAGTCGGGCTTTTGGGCTGGGCTGAACGAGCAAGCTAAGGACGTCCCGGCGCCTCCTGCGAATCTGCTCGTGGGAATGCCGGACGCAGTGCGACAACTTCCACCACCCTCTGAGATGCGACGGCATCTCGAGGGTCGTCTTACGGCCAAGACAAGCTACGACGACACCCATCCGAGTCTTTCCGAACGGCTCGAGGCCTTAAGCAATAAGCCCGCATCGCTCGACGATGGAGTTGCGGTACTGTCCGAACCGATTGGGGAGAACGCGGCTCAAGCGTTCTTCGGCACGACCCTGGCAAGGCTGATCGACCGACTCAGCGAGAAGTTCTCGGAGACGACGAGGGTACAGTGGCAGAAGCGGCACGCCGAGTACGCCAAGTATCGAGAGGGATTCGAGCGCCTGAGCAAGGCGAGCGAGACATCGCCCTTGACGGAAAGCGAGTCCGTCGATATCGCTTACTTTCGGTACAAGCTTGAAGGCGCCAATGTCGCAGAACCGATTTTCAGCAAGCTGGTCGACAGCTACCCAGACAATGCTACGGCCCGCCTCTGGCTGGGCCAGATTCTGGTCGAAAGGGATGACCCAGCGGCAGAAGAGCACCTTCGGAAGGCGATGGAGCGGAATCCAAAATTCACTCAATCGGCCTTGAATGGGCTGGCGAAGTTGCATCAGTCCCTAGGCGAGCATGAAAAACTGCTCGACCTGCGGGAAGAGGCGCACCATCGGATGACCGAGCGGAACCTGGTTCAATCGGTGGCGCGGTCGGTGGAACTCGGCGATCATTTCGTGCACCACGACCTGTCCGCCGAGAGGCTCGGCGCTTTACTTAAGGGGTTGGCCACAGTACCGGAGCTCGACGCCGGTTACCTCGTAACCCGTGTTTTGCCGAATGGTGAGCAGCGTCCCACGCTGATCGTCTTCCACCGAAAGAAGGCGATCGAGAAGGGCGATGAGCCGGCCAAGCTTGTCCAGAGGGTTCTAAAGGTGGCGGATCTACCCTCGGGCATCGTCCTCTCCCCGCGCGAGCGCAAGCCGTGGACCAAGCGCCTGGACGAGGTGCCTGGCTCGCTCATCTATCGCGCCGGCAAGTGAACATCCGCCGCAGCGGCGCGCCAAAGAAGGTGATAGGTGAGCAGACGCTATGCATTCCAACCTTCTCGTAACCGGAGCTTCGGGGCATCTCGGCCGCCGGGTCGTGGAAATCCTTCTCGAGAACCATCCCGGCTCGATCATCGCTGCGACAAGAACCCCGGAGAAACTTGGGGATCTGGCGGCACAGGGAGTCCAGGTGCGCTATGCCGATTTCAATTCTCCGGCGAGCCTCATCACCGCTTTTGATGGGGCTGATCGTCTTCTCCTGGTCAGCACTAACGCGTTGGCGGTACCTGGTGAGCGAGTTAAACGGCAACTCAACGCGATCGCCGCGGCCGAATCGGTGGGAATAAAGCATCTGGTTTACACGTCCGGAATGGGGGCCGGGCCCTATCCCGAGCCCCATGTCCTTGGGCAGCACTACTCGACCGAGATCGGGCTTCGAAGCAGCAGCCTGGATTGGACGGTTCTGCGAAACAACTGCTACGCGGAGTCGATTCTCGAGTTCTTGCCGGCCGCGATCGAGATCGGCCACATTACAGCTTCGGCACGAGATGGCGACGTGTCGTGGGTTTCAAGGGAGGACTGCGCTCAGACGGCCGCCGCGGCGCTCGCGTCCGACTTCATTGGAAAGCGAACGCTGGATGTTACCGGGCCGGATGCGGTGAGCTATTCGGAACTTGCCGGAATGGCTAGCAAGATTTCCGGGCGCAAGGTCGACTACGTGCGCGTCGGCCCAGAGATGAGGAAGGAGATCCTCGTCGACGCCGGAACTCCGGACTTCATGGCATTGACGATTGTCGCGTTCGAGGTTGCTACCGCCGCGGGATTACTCGCTACCGTGAGCCGGACTGTCTTTGAGTTGACCGGGACGGAACCCGGCGGAGTTCGTGACTTTCTGCGCCGGGCCCTGCCGACCCCGGCTATGGCAAAGAGCTTCCTATTGTAGAGCCGGGGGCGTGCGGAAAGGAAAGAGAAAGCCCCGACCTTAAATCGAGTCGGGGCTTGAGCCGCAAGGCAAGCCCTGCGGCTAGGCGGGCGTGGGCGTGATCGTGAAGCCCTGCGAGGTCAGCTCCTGGCCAATATGGCGGAGCTTCTTCATAGCGCGCAGCTCGATCTGCCGTACCCGCTCGCGGGTGACGTTCAGTTCGGTTCCGACCTCTTCCAAGGTGCGAGACCGGCCGTCATCGAGGCCAAACCGCAGTCGAACGACGTCGCGCTCGCGAGACGTCAACCGCCCCAAGATTCCGTCGATTTCTTCCCGGCGGATCAGCGTCCAGGTCACGTCGCCCGGCGTGGGCATATTCTGCGACTGGACGAAGTCACCGATCGAAGAGTTGTCCTTCTCGCCAACCGGCGTCTCGAGCGAGATCGGCTCAACCGCGACCCGCATCATTTCGCGCACGCGATCCACCGACAGCCCGACTTCGCGGCTAATCTCCTCTTCCGTCGCCTCGCGCTGCAGTTCCTGTTGGAGCCTGGACGCGGTCTTGACGACCTTGTTGATCAACTCCGCGACGTAGACAGGAATCCGGATCGTGCGGCCCTGGTTGATGATCGCGCGGGCGATCGCCCGGCGGATCCACCATGTAGCGTACGTGCTGAACCGGAACCCCTTGCGCCAATCGAACTTTTCGACCGCGCGGATAAGCCCGAGGTTGCCTTCCTGGATTAGGTCCGCAAGCGGGATCCCACGAGCGTTGTACTTCTTAGCGATGGACACGACGAGGCGAAGGTTGCTCTCGATGAGCACCTTTTTGGCGTACATGTCCCCACGCTGGACCTTCCGGGCGAGATCGACTTCCTGCTCTGGGGTCAGAAGCTGCGCGCGCCGAGTTTGGCGCATCCACATCTCGAGCTCTTCGGAGTCGTCATGGACGACTACCCCTTCCTCTTCGTTCTCGTCCTCCGCCTCTAGCTCGAGCAGATCGTCATCGACCGGCTCCGCGTGCGGATCGTCCAGCAGAGGGTTCGCTCCAGGCTCGACGAAGGAGTGCCGGCCCGGCGTGCGGACAGTTATGGCGCGGCCCCTTCGTGGCTGCTGGATCAACCCATTTTCAACTGGCATATTCGTTGTCGTAACCTCCAAGACTCTTGTGAGTCCGTGCGTATCGAGCGGACATCTCTTCTACGCTGAAGGAATGGCACCGGCCCGGGAACAAAAAACTAACTGTCTAAGGGCCCACCAAACCCGGTACTCGGTCTTGTCGTGCCCACATTAGCAGATGCTCAAACCACTGTCAAGCAAGGGTAGTTCCAGTCAAGCGCGCGCGCCTGAAAATTGTGAGGAACTTCGCTGCTTTTAAGGAAGATTCTCTTTCCGCTAATCAATATGTTAAGACGTGGCAAATCGTGCATTCCGTTGCATGAACGACGCGCCTCTATCTAGTACGTAAATTCTCGACGGTAGATCGCAGTGTTTTTGCGAGTGCAGCGGTCGACTCCTTCGAATTGAACCTGCCGAAACTGATCCTTACCGTTCCTCTCAACCAATCCGATTCGATACCAAGGGCAGTGAGTACGTGGCTTGGCTCGGTACTTCTCGATGAACAGGCCGCACCCGCGCTAATAGCAAAGCCCGCCCGGTCTGCCTCGAGAACGAGGGTCTCTCCTTCGAGTCCCCGAAAGCTGACGCTTACGATGAACGGAGAAGTTCGATTCCCACCGTTGAACCTGGTATCGGCTAGGCCAACTAGCCCATCGATGAGGATTTCCCTTAGTTCCGCGGCTAGAGCGAAGTCCGCCTCTCTCTCCCCGAGGGCGATCTCCGCCGCCGCCCCCATGCCTACGATGCCCGGGACGTTGAGAGTTCCTCCTCTGGCTCCATGCTCTTGTTCGCCTCCAAGGATGAGTGGAGGCGGGGGTTGGTCTTTGCAGTAGAGGGCGCCGACGCCCTTGGGGCCGTAGAACTTATGTGCGCTGAAGCTGGCGAAGTCGAGCCCGTGGACGGTGACGGGAATCTTGCCGACAGCCTGAGTGATGTCGCTGTGGACGAGATCGCCGGGTTGAGCGTAGTCAGGAGCATCCAAGGTCGTACCGATCTCGTTGTTGACCGCCATGACGCTGATGAGCTTTGGGAGTGCGCGAAGCCATTCGCGCTTTTCATTCGAGGCGGCGTCGACCTCTTCATCAAGTTCGATCGCTCCGCATTCGTTGAAGGCGCCAAGAGATCGGCGTACTCCCCGAATAAGGGCGCCCCTCCTTAACGCCGGTTCCCGCATCGAGCTGTGCTCAAAAGGGCTGATGATGCTTTCGTCGGCCGCGTTCAGAACCCAGTTATTAGATTCCGTAGCGCCGCTCGTGAAGTAGATCTGGCTTGGGTCGTCGGCGTCGACCAGTTCGGCGACTTGCGATCGCGCTCGCTCGACCGCTTCGTTAGCCTCCGAGCCCCAAGTGTGGATCGAGTTGGCGTTGCCGAAGGCGTCGTCGAGGAAGAGCAGCATAGCCTCGCGAACGCGGGGGTCAACATGGGTCGTCGCGGCGTTATCGAAGTAGCGCGAGATGTCCACTGAATTAATTCAACGCATCGGACGTCTGATTTGATAATATCTGGTTGGAGGATCGTCGATGCTTCTCGCTCTCGTCTCCGCCCTTCCGATGTGGCAGGCTGCCACGGTCTTCGACTCTGATCCCGTCTTCACAAGGCCGATCACCGTCCGTTGCGAAGCCGGTACGATCGCTGACCTCCTCGCCGACATCTCCAAAAAAACCGGTCAACCTCTTTTCCCTGCGCCCGCAGTCAGGGACGACCTCGTCGTTTTGTACGCGGAGAACACGCCCGCGAAGGAGGTCCTGTCAACGCTAAGCGCCCAATTTTCCTGGACCTGGGAACGTGGGCGGGATGGCTATCGCTTGTTCCAGACCCAGAGGCAGAAGCTCGATGAAGATAAGGCGGTCACCCACGAGATTGCCGCCGCCTACGCGCCCTGGCGAGATCGAGTCGTCGCGGGAATGAAGGAAGCAAGCGAAGAGCGCGATAGGGAAGAGTACGACAGGCTCATCGAGAAACTTCAGGAGCTACACAATCGCTACGACGCCGAGTACCTCGGTAAAGACCCGCAGTTGCATGAGAAGTGGGTCAAGGAGAGCGAAAGCAACAGTCAGCACCGGCTGGAGCTTGCCAAGCGCCTTAGTCCCACATGGCGCTTGTTTCAGAACGTCGTCGCATCGCTGACCGAGAACGATATTGCGGAAATGGATCGCACCTCTCGACTGGTGTTTTCGGCGGCGCCCACTGCGACTCAACGGCCCCTCCCTGCTTCTGCCCGCACCCTTGTTCCCGAAGCGATTGATCTCACCGCCAAGCATTCAGGCTCGTCCACTCTATACGACCAGATGGAAGTCAAGCGCGACTGGTTGCTTGACTCGTTCAGTCCCTTTTCCGCTAGCGACGTTCATACCCTCCGCGTCAGCCTCGGGCGCATCATGTTGGTTCCACCGGAGGGCCGAGATCTAGAGCCTCAACCCATGATTTCAATCGTTGGGGCAGGCGGGAAGCTCCTCGGTAAGGCTTACGCCAGCGGTCGAAACCGGATTCGCCCAACCCCACCGAAGCCAGCCGACAAGCCGAGGGATCGACTTGACGATCCATTAATCGTGGAAGATTCGCTCAAGTCCGCCAACGCAACGAGCGGCAAGTCCCAGTTTGGTCTCAAATCTAGCACCGAGGCCCTGATAGAGTTTCTCAAACCCGGATCAAAGGCGTATCCGGCGAAAGGAGAAGCCGCCGCGCTCGTCGAACTCGCCAGAGCGGCACACATCAACTTGATAAGCGACTGCTACGACCTCAACACCTGGGTTCTTGGGAGAGGGCTTCCGTTAGCGACGGCTCGTGGCGCCTTCTCGGCGGCAGCTCAGTACCTGTCCGCGGACTGGCAGTTCGATGGTTCTTGGGCTCGGTTCAGGGCAAAGAACTGGGCGCTGGCTCGACTTCGAACCGTACCCCTGCCTGACCTCTTCAAGATCCGAGACCAAATCGCGAAGGAACCACAAACTCTCGGCTTCGTTGGCGAACTCGCTTTGAGGCTCACCGACAGGCAGGTCGAGGCCCCGATGATTACTCAGCTTATGCGTCGATTGGGTGAGTGGCAGCTGGGTGGCCGAAGTGAGAAGGACCTGTATCTGCTTCGTTTTTGGGGGAGCACTGCTCCGGGCATGAAGGGACAGCTCTTGGCCGGAAATATGGTGCCCTTCCGCTCACTCAGCGCTGATCAACAAAGATACTTGTCTGAGTTCGCCTATCGGCAAGACGACAGCAACTACTACGCGCGAATTGCCATGGCCCCCAACGCCGAGTCGCTCGATCCCGATCAGTCCTGGGCAAAGCAGGCTTGGCCAGGCTATCGGGCGCAAAACCAGTGGATGGAGGACATTGAGCCGACCGAAAAGTATCCCAATGGCATTCCTGGGGATGCCCTAGTTGGAGTTCGGATCCCACAGGCGAATGCGCTCGAGGTTAAGAACGCCGTAGTGGTGGGAGAGTCGATCGGCGGGAGTA
>CAZNUL010000075.1:0-18415 GCA_964576205.1 uncultured Fimbriimonadaceae bacterium
CGGTCCTCGGACTCGGCACGCGGCTTCTGGTCTCCCTCACCCTGTTCGTCGCGAGCGAACTGCTCTGGTCGAACGCCTTGACTGCTGACGTCCGCGACCGTGGACAGCGTCCGGACGCGCATGCTTGACAAAGCCGCCGAGCCGCCCCCGTCGGCATCGAGGTCAGATGTCAGGCCGCCGGACGATCTGACGATCTCGATCGGGTCGCTTGGAAACTACGCCGCGCTGGAGGCCTGCCTGGGCTCCATCTTCGCTGACGACGCGTCGGGTCTCCGTTATCGCGTCTGCGTCGTCTACAACGGCGCCAGGGACGAAGGGGTCACCGCACGCATCGCGCGGGCGTTCCCGCTGAGGTAGCCGGTGTTTGTCGTATCGTCCAAGCGGTCGTCCGTAATCGGGTCGCCGGCATCCGCGTGCTATGCGATCGTGCCGAGCCTCTCCCCGCCGGTGAACTTCCCTTTGCCGACGTGCCGGGTATCGGTTGGTCCATGGCTGGAAGCGCTGGAGTCGATGATCGAGACCATGAATTGGCGCATTCCAGTTATTACCGGCTCCGTCGACGCTACCGCCTGTGGGCTCTCGTCGACCAGCATGACGTGCCCGGTGTCCTCGATCCCGTTGCGGCTCACGTGATGGTCGGTGTATTTGATGGCCAGGATGTCGCCGGGACGGAGGGCGGAGGCATGGATGATTTTCTTGAACCCCTTCTTCGCGGCGATCGCATCGTGGTACTGAAAGGCCTCCGGGTTCGTCGAGGCCATCCATGATTTGAAGTCGTCGTTTGTCAGGCCGTACGAGTGCTGCAGGAGGAGGGTCATGAAGCTCGAACAGACGGTTCTCGCGGCTGCATGTCCGGAGTCCCAGTCGATATGCCGGTTCCCGCCCGAATAGTGGTTGTCCTCGACACCGACGAGGTCCTTAACCAGGAGGCGGGCATCCGCAAGGTGCTTGGGAGGGTCGCTTTCGGATTGGCTCGCGGCGCCGCCAAGCGACAAGAGAGCAAAAAGGGCGATTACTGTGAGACGCGACAAGGTCACTCGGTCATTATGTGACCTGGGGACGGGCCGATTAATCTCGCGCCAATTGCCGCGCATCGTGCGTCATCGGCGTTATATAAGGTCAGACCGGCAAGGATACGGTAAAAACCACTATAAGTTCACGGAGGAACCTAGGCCAAATGCTTACTGCCGCAGCACTCGTCGTCGCCTTCCATGGCTCTTCAACGAAACCTATAATTTTGGTTTCTCCTTTGAAGAAGCGGGGGGGCCTGCAACATCTCGCCTTTGCCCCCGCCCCTTCCGGATCGAAAGTCGCGGTCACGCTAGAAAACAACGACGTCAAGATCATCGATGCCGCGACAAGGCAGACGATCCGAACCCTTTCCGGCCATCCACAGCCGCCCCGCGCGATTGCATGGAGCAAGGATGGAACGTTCATCGCGACCGGGGACGACTCGGCACGCATCTTTATTTGGAATGCCCTAACCGGAGAGCGGATGAAGACGATCATCGGGCACATCCGCCCAATCCAGTGCCTCAGCTTCAACAGCAGCCGCACCCTGCTCGCGAGTACGGGAGCGGACGACGTTTTGAACGTCTGGAACGTGTCGAGCGGCAAAAAGGTGGCGGAGATCCTTGGGAAGGGACAGATCCTCTACAGCGGATGCTTCGACCCAAAGCTCGACAACCTGATCCTCGTCGGAACCCTCGCCGGTGGCGCCAAGACCTACCGTATCGGTAACGACGGCGCGCACGTGATGAATTTCTTGAATTTCACGAACCCGTCCGGCCAAGCCCACGAGGTGCTCGACTGCAACTGGTCTTCGGACGGCTCGCGTGCGGTCACCGCGGCAAAGGACGATCTCGCGGTGCTGTGGGATATGAAGTCGTTCAAGAAGATTGGTTCGTTCCGGGGCCATGGGGACTGGGTGGTGCGAGCTGAATTCTCTCCGAACGGCAAGCTGTTGGCTACGAGCTCGTCCGATAGAACTGTCAAGGTGTGGGACATCAATTCGTTCGAACCGGTCGCCACGCTAGAGAACGAGGGCGCCGTCGGCTCGCCACTGTGCTTCACGTCGGATGGGAAGTTCCTGCTGACAACGGGAGTCGACGATAACCTCGAGGTTTACGGGGTAAGCCCGTCCCAGGGCGGCTCTGTCAGCGAAGGACAAACGGTTAAGCGCCGTCGGCGCCATGGTTAGCCAATTGCAGCTTAGCGAGCTCTAGCGACCCAAGCAACAGGCCCTCGCTTTCCGATGTTGGGAAGACGAGGACCTGGACAGAGGCGTCTTCGAGTCCGGGCAGGATCTCCCTCGCCCAGTCTTCGGTCTGTACGGAAACGAGGTCGACGTCCTCCAGATCGGTGGTCGTGAACCAATCCTGCCCGAAATCAGGATGAGGGAACGCGACGACAAACTGTTGATCGTCGTCGTCGGCCAGGACGATCAGCTCCTCGTCGACGCCGATCGACCAAACGAAGCCGGATTCGGCGCAGTTCTCGACAAAGTACGTGAGGCGTTGGTCGGCCGGCTTGGCTATGACTCGCCGCAGCTCCTCCCCGCTCAGCTCGTATCCGATGTCCTCCGCGTGGTCAGCCACCGGCGGAGCGTACCGGAAAGAAGGGGGAGCCGGGTATTGGGATGTTGGGGTATTGGGGTATTGGGGTATTGGGGCGTTGGACGTTGGACGTTGGACGTTTGGGCGTTGGGTGTGATCGGCCGACCTCGGTTCACCCCATCGTCGTGCGGTGTCCGGTAGACTCGCCGCACAGCTATGGCAGCGGCCGCCGATACCCAGCTCGTCAACATCCTCATCAACGACATCGAGCTTCAGGTTCCCAAGGGGGAGCTGATCGTCGAATCGGTGAAGCGGCTTGGCCTCGAAATTCCGATTTTCTGCTATCACCCGCGGATGAAGCCGGTCGGGATGTGCCGGATGTGCCTCGTCGAAGTTGGTTTCAAGGGTCCGGACGGCACGATCAAGAAGATGCCTAAGCCCCAGGCTGGATGCACGCTGCCGGCGAGCGAAGGGATGGCCGTCTACACCGACACTCAGATGGTCCACACCGACCGGCGCGGGGTGCTCGAGTTCCTGCTTATCAATCACCCGCTCGATTGCCCGATCTGCGACCGCGGCGGAGAGTGCCCGCTCCAAAACAACACGCTTTTCTATGGCCCGTCGACATCTCGATTCGTCGACCTGAAGCGGCATCTGCCCAAAGCCTTTCCGCTGTCCAAATACGTCACGCTCGACCTAGAGAGGTGCATCCAATGCGGCCGGTGCGTTCGCTTCACCGAAGAAATCTCGGGCGATTCGCAGCTCGCCTTCCGCTTCCGGGGCGCCACCATGCAGCCCTCCACCTTCGAGATGACCGACTTTAACTCGAAGTTCTCGGGCAACGTCATTGAGATTTGCCCGGTGGGCGCGTTGACGAATGCATAGTACCGCTTTAGAGCGCGGCCGTGGGACCTGGAAACGAGACCGGCGATCTGCACGGTCTGCTCTAACGGATGCAATATATGGTTCGATTACCGCGTCAACAAGATGGTCCGGATCAATGGCCGGACGAATGAGGCGGTCAATGAGGAGTGGACCTGCGACCGGGGCAAGTTTGGCCACGAGTTTTACAACGGAGACAAGCGCCTTACAAAGCCTTTGATCCGGCGCGGCGACTCGCTGGTTCAGGCAAGCTGGGCGGAAGCCTACGACGAGATCCTCAAGGCTTCTTCCGGTAGGAAGGTCGCCCTGCTTGGTGGGAACGAGAACTCGAACGAGGACATCTTCATGGCCAAGCGCGTGCTCAAGCAGCAGCTTGGCAGCGATCTGGCGGACCATCGCTTCCAAAGCCATCCGCTTACGGTCAAAGAAACCGAAGCTCTCAACTTGAAGCAAAAGCCGATCCGATCCTACGAGGACGCCAAGGCGATCGTGATCTTTGGGACGTCGCTGGCCGATGAGGAGCCGATTCTCTATCTGAGGGTGCGAAAAGCTTGGGCCCAGCGGGGAGTCACGGTCATCGTGGCCTGCGACCGTCCAACCGACGCCGACGAATTCGCTTCCGCCGTTCTCAGGTACAAGCCGGGTTCGGAGCTGGTGGTCGCCAACGCGCTGGCCGGAAACGGGGACGCTACAGGTTCTGGCGTTTCGGCGGAGGCCCTGAGCAGGGCGAAAGCCGAGATCCGCGGTCTGACACCAGATATCATCACCACCCGATCGATCTACAACGCGGCGGACGCGCCCGCCGTATTGACCGTCCTTTCCAAGACAGGCGATCTGAGCGTTTATGGCTTGTCGGCAAACGACCAAGGCGCTCACGATCTGGGACTGATCTGCGAGGGCGGCGCCCGAGAAATCTTAAGCGGTTGTGCCGAGTCCAAAGTCGATTGCTTATGGCTTCTCGGCGCGGATCCCTTCGCGGCCTATCCAGAGCGCGATCGAGTTCAAAAAGCGATTGAGAACGTGGGCTTTCTGGTCGTGCTTTCGCATACGGAAAACGAAGCCTTCCACTATGCGAGCGTGGTCTTGCCGATGTGCGCGCCGGCGGAGATGGAGGGAACCTACACCAATCTCGAGCGCCGGGTCCAGAGGATGGACCAGGTCTTGCCGACCCGGGGCGAGGCGAAACCGGCATGGCGAGTCTTCAGCGAGCTCGCCTTGCGAATGAGCGGCGAGCGTCCGTTCTTCGGTCCTGGCGAGATCATGCAAGAGATTGCGCGGGAGGTCTTCGCCTTTTCTGGCATCGACTATGATGCTCTGTCTGGGACGGAGGGTGTCATTCTGCTGGGTGCGCGGGAAACCGCGAAGGTTTAGCCGCTCGATTCGGATGCCCGGCGGGTCGCCGGAGCCACCGGTTAGAAGGCTTCGCCATTGGGAAATGCAATGGCATTCCCGACTCCCAAAGTTCAACTGGGGCGGGGTAAAGTGACCTCCAAGCATGTTGGGTTGGTACCACCACCTGGATCCGGTTCTCCAAGACGTGCTCAACGCTCTTGGCCGGGTGCTGATCTTTCTGCTACCGATCCTGATGCTCGTTCCCGGTTGTATCTGGTGGGAGCGGCGATTCCTCAGCTGGATGCAGGATCGGATCGGCCCGAATCGAGTCGGGAACATCACTTGGTCCAAGACTCATCGGCTCGTACCTGGCTTTCTGCGAGGTAAGAAGACGCATCTTCGAGGGCTGCTCCAGCCAATCGCGGACGGAGTCAAGCTTTTCTTCAAAGAAGACATTACGCCGGCGACGATCGACCGCACGATCTACTTCTTCGCTCCGGCGGTGGCACTTTTCCCAGCTTTCGCGCTGGGCGGAGTCTTGCCTTGGGGGCCGAATCGCAATCTGACGCCGATCGCGGACGTGAACGTCGGCGTCCTCTACATGTTGGCGGTCTCCTCGCTCGGAGTTTACGGCGTGGTCCTCGCCGGTTACGCTTCGAACAACAAGTATTCGCTCATGGGCGGCCTGCGGGCCTCGGCACAGCTCATCAGCTATGAGCTTGCGATGGGCGTCTCGCTGGCGTGCATCGTCCTGGCCAACGGCTCGCTGAGGCTGACCGACATGGTCGCCGCGCAGAGCGGCCCGGCCTGGGGCAACGACCTGCCGGTACTCAAATACGTCCAGAACTGGTTTTTCTTCACCCCCTTCGGGTTTGTCGCCGGCTGCGTCTTTCTGATCTGCATGGTTGCCGAAACGAACCGGGCGCCATTCGATTTGCCCGAGGCTGAGAACGAGCTGATCGCCGGATATCACACGGAGTACAGCTCCATGAAGTTCGCCGTGTTCTTCATGGGTGAGTACGCGGCGATGCTCGTCTTCTCCGGCGTGTTCGCGACGGTCTTCCTCGGCGGTTGGAACGCGTTGCCCGTTCGTTGGGAAGCGTTGGGGCTCTCGGGCGTCGCCTCGTTCTTCAACAATTCCCTGGTTGCCGCCATGGTCTTCCTCGGCAAGTGCGCGGTGGGACTCACGGTTTACATCTGGATTCGTGCAACATTGCCCAGGCTTCGATACGATCAACTGATGTCACTCGGGTGGAAGTCGTTGCTTCCCATCGCGACCGGCAATTTCATCGTGGTCGCGATCTGGATCATGGTCACTCGGATCTATGGTCCGGCAGCCGGGTGGATATCATCCCTCGTCGCATTGGTGCTGGGCTTTGGCCTCTACCGGCTTGTGCTCCAAACCGGGCGTCAGACGAAGCGCGAGTTGGAGCGTCGCGAGATCACTCTTGTCGATCCCGGCGCAAGGCCGGCAAGCCTCGCCACTCCCGGGCCGGAGGTAGTCGCTTAGATGGACGCCTCGCAGGTCAACGGACCCGACCTTGGCCTGTTCGCGATCGTCGGTGGTGTCGCGGCCCTGGCCGCGGTCGGCGTCGTCGCCTTTCCGAACGCGGTCCGCTCCGCGCTGTGCCTGGTGGTCAACTTCTTCATGCTCGCGTTCCTGTACTTCACGCTGAACTGCGAAATGCTGGGAATCAGCCAGGTCGTGGTCTATACGGGCGCGATCATGGTCCTCTTCCTGTTCGTGATCATGCTCTTGAACCTCGGGGCCCCCAAGGCTCTATTCGAGCGGCGTGACCTCAAGTGGGTAGGCGGCGGCATTTTCGGCTTCGCGCTCCTTGCGCTCGTCGGCACTCAGCTCATCGCGCCGCTGCAAAATGTCAACCAGGTGCGAGCCCCGGCGACGTTCGGTTCGCCGCAGTCGGTCGGTCTCACCCTGTTTAGCGACTATCTGTATCCTTTCGAGATCGTCAGCATCCTGCTCTTGATCGGCATCGTTGGCTCGATCCTTCTGGCGAAGAGGAGGATGCAGTGAATTTGGAATTTGGAATTTGGGATTTGGGATTTGGAGCGGGGCCAACCTCTCGAAGTCTCTGGGCCGATCTGCGATCCGGCGACGGAGCCTGCCAATGAATGGGGTTCCGCTCGTTGCTTACCTGAGCCTTGGGCTCTTCATGTTTACGACCGGCGTGGTCGGCGTCATCATCCGCCGCAACCCGATCGTGATCTTTATGTCGATCGAGCTGATGTTGAACTCGGTCAACTTAACCTTCCTCGCCTTCGCCCGGTATATGCCGGCCAAGGCAAGCTTTGGGGGCTTGCATGCGGCCACGATGTCCGGCCAGATGATGGTGATCTTCGTGATGGCGGTCGCGGCTGCCGAAGTCGCGGTCGGGCTCGGAATCATCATGGCTATCTTCCGGCTTCGAAACAACGTCGACATCGACGAGATGAACCTGCTACGGGGATGATGACTTTGGAATTCAGAGTTTGGAATTTGGAATCGACGGATCGGGCAGCTTTGGCGTTGCTTGGGTCCGGGAATTTCCGGTTGCCGGCTCCAGGCTCGATACTCCGAATTCCAAATTCCAAATTCCAAAACCTAAAACTGGGGTGGCGTCATGGCTAACGTCTCCCTAATCTGGTTGGTTCTGTTTCTGCCGATCGGTGGCTTCCTGATCCAGGCGCTCTTAGGTGGGACGATCATCAAGAGCAAAGGCCCGGCAAAAGGGCGGCGAATCATGGGCGCTCTTGCGGTCGCGCCGATCGCGATCGCCTTTGTCGCCGGCTGCATCGTGACGAACCAGCTGGCCGGCTTCGATGCCGCCCACCGTGCCCAGACTACGACTCTGTTCCCGTGGATCGAGATCGCGGGGCTCAATATCCCATTCGAGTTTCTGGTCGACCCCCTGTCGATGACAATGGTATTGATCATCACCGGTGTCGGCGGCCTGATCCACCTATACGCAACGGGCTACATGCACGAGGAGAAGGACTACAGCCGGTTCTTCACCTACCTGAATTTGTTCATCGCGGCGATGCTCATCCTGGTTTTGGGCAACAACCTGGTGATGATGTTCATTGGCTGGGAAGGGGTCGGCCTTTGCTCTTATCTGCTGATCGGTTTTTGGTACAAGGACGTCACCAATGCCAAGGCGGCCAACAAGGCCTTTATCGTCAACCGCATCGGCGACTGGGGCTTCTCGCTGGGGATTTTCATGTTGGCCGTCCTGGTTGGGTCGCGCCCCGGCATCGTCACGGCTTCCGAGGGACGCGTGCTCAGCTACGACACGATGCTCCAGATCCTCCCGAAGATGCTGCACGATCCGGCCCATCAAGCCATCGCGACTACGGCTGCTCTCCTGCTTTTCGTCGGCGCCTGCGGCAAGTCGGCGCAGTTCCCGCTCTATCTTTGGCTGCCGGACGCGATGGCCGGCCCGACCCCAGTATCCGCGCTGATCCATGCCGCAACGATGGTGACGTCAGGCGTCGTGCTGCTAAACCGGATGCACGTCGTGTTCGAGGCGTCTCCGATAGCGAGCGCGGTGGTCGCCTGCGTCGGCGCGTTCACGGCGTTGTTTGCGGCCCTCGTCGCGTTTGGCCAAACGGATATCAAGAAGGTGCTCGCCTACTCCACGGTGTCACAGCTTGGCTTCATGTTCGTGGCCTGTGGCGCCGGCGCGTACTGGGTGGGGATGTTCCATGTCACGACTCACGCCTTCTTCAAGGCGCTGCTTTTCCTTGGTTCGGGCGCGGTCATCATGGCGATGGCCCACAACCAGGACATGCGGAACTACGGCCGCCTGGCCAAGTACCTCCCAATCACGTTCTGGACCATGTTCGCGGGATTCATCGCGATTGCCGGCCTGTCGATTCCAGGCATTTTCGGCTTCGCGGGCTACTACTCGAAAGAGGCGATCATCGGCTCGGCTCTGGGCAACGACTTCGCTTCAATCAACCACATCAACCTTGGCTATTACGCGGGCTGGCTGTCGCTATTCGTCGCCCTTCTGACGGCTTTCTATATGACGCGGATGACCTGGCTGACCTTCTTCGGAAGGGAGGAGCGCTGGCGAACGGCTCCCGTTCACGCCGAGCACGGCGATGCAGATCACCCGGCCGTCGAGCCCCCACCTGAAGGACATGCCGAGCACGGCCCGGACATCCACAATTTCTATCTGACCCACGACGAGCAGCACGCGCTGGAGCATGCCGATCACGAGCATGAACATGAGCACCTCGGTCCGGACTTCGTGCCGAAGGAGAGGTTCTGGAGCATCCATCTCCCGCTGATCGTCCTGGCGGCCCTGAGCGTTCTCGGCGGATGGTTCCTGGCTTCCGGCAACCGGTTTGAGGAGTGGCTGAAGCCCAGCTCGGCCCCGGCAATGAAGATCGTGACCGAAGTCGAGCATCTGCCGGGGAACATCTCTCTTGCTTGGTACTCAGCGATTGCCGCGTTTGGCGGGTTGTGCCTCGGCATGTTTGTGTACGCCTCCGGTCTCCCGAAGAAGGAGGGCTGGGATGAGACGAAGTGGAATCCGTTCCGGCGGTTGGCGCGCGACCAGTTCGGCTACGATCCGGCAATGATGACCGCGTCGGTCGAGGGCGGCAACGATATTGGGCGTTTCCTTTGGCGTTTCTTCGACGCGGGGATTGTGGACGGGATCGTCAACGGATCCGCGGCCGTGGCCGGCTGGTTCGCGGGTGTTTTCCACCGGATCCAGACCGGATACGTGCGTCTTTACGCGCTCGTCATGTTGATCGGCGGAGTCGCGGTCCTTTGTTGGTTCGCTTGGGCGGCTCACATCGCGGGAGGCGGACGATGAAGGACTGCTTGCTCCTCCGGCACGGCGTTGTAAGGTGGACGGCCGCAGCGCTCAGCGCGAGGGGAGCGGGAGGCGCAAGATGCTGAAGCTTGTGATGATCCTCCTCCTGCTATGCGCGATCCTGACGGCCGTCGTTATTATGCTCAAAGGGAGGCCGAGCCGATGACGGAGCCAACGGGTCCCGGCCTGCTTTCGATCGTCACATTTCTGCCGCTGATCGGCGCGTTCATCCTCGCGTTCGTTCCCGATTCGAAGGCATCCGCGATCAAGTACGGTGCGCTTCTAGTCAGCATCGCCACCTTCGTAACGAGCTTGATGATCCTGCCGAAGTTCAACAGCGGCACCTTCCATTTCCAGCTCGAAGAGTACGTTCCGTGGATCCAGCAGCTTGGCATCCACTATCGGATGGGGGTTGACGGCATCAGCCTCTGGCTAATCCTCTTGACCACCCTTCTGACCGTTATCTCGGTCTGGTTCAGCTTCTATGTCGACAAGCGCGTGAAGAGCTACTTCATCTTCATGCTGATCCTCGAGACGGCCATGCTGGGCGTCTTTACGTCGCTCGACATGATCCTCTTCTACTGCTTCTTCGAAGCTTCGCTGATCCCGATGGCGATGCTGATCTGGATCTGGGGCGGGGAAAAGCGGAACTATGCCGCGCTGAAATTCTTCATTTACACCTTCGCAGGCTCGATCTTCATGCTGATCGGCATGATCTTCATGGCCTATCAGTTCAAGGGCATCGGCGGCCACTACAGCTTCTACATCGTCGACATCCAGGAGCAGGTGGCCAACGGCAAGCTTTGGTCGGGGGCGATGCAGCTTCAACCCCTCGTCTTCTGGTCGTTCGCCGTCGCCTTTTTGGTCAAGTGCCCCGCCTTTCCGTTCCACACGTGGCTGCCTGACGCACACACGGAAGCGCCAACCGCGGGCTCCGTCATTCTAGCGGGCGTCTTGCTGAAAATGGGCACCTATGGCTTCCTGCGGTTCGTCCTGCCGTTCTTCCCCGATGCCATCGGCAAGCAGGTCCCATACATCATGGGCCTTGCCGTCATCGGGATCATCTACGGGGCGATTGTTTGCGCGGTGCAACCCGACTGGAAGCGTCTCATCGCCTATTCGTCGGTCGCCCATATGGGATTCGTGCTCCTGGGCATCTTCTCGTTAACCCACGACGGGATGATGGGGGGCTCGCTGCAGCAGCTAAACCACGGGATCAGCACGGGCGCGCTGTTCTTGATGGTCGGACTGATCTACGAGCGGCGCCACACGCGCATGTTCAAAGATTTCGGCGGCCTCAAGGCGCAGATGCCGATCTTCGCGGCGCTTTTCCTGATCGTCATGCTCAGCAGCGTCGGCCTGCCCGGGCTTAACGGCTTTGTCGGCGAGTTCCTCGCGATGCTGGGCGCGTTCAAGGCTTGCTATGCCGGCTTCAACGGGCTGAACATGTGGTTCATCTCGATCGCCGGCTTCGGCGTCGTTCTCGCCGCCGTGTATCTGCTTTACATGTTCCAACAGGTCTTCTACGGAAAGAACGAGAACCCCGAGAACAAACGGCTGCGCGACATCAAGCCTTGGGAGATCGCAATGGTCTCGTGCCTGGTCGTTTTCGCGATCTGGGGTGGACTCTATCCGAGCACGTTCCTCAAGCCCATGGAAGCCTCAATCGGGGCCGCGCGGCTGATGGCGATCGATGGAGCGGGTACCCGGCCGACCTGGGCCGATCCGAGGCAAGAGATCGACGAGAACATGAACCTTGTCTCGAACAACAAGATCATTGGTCCGGCCCGTTTGTATTTCGATCTGAGTGGCGTGCCGGCGGAAAAATCTGCGGTAACTGCCGCGGGCGCCCTACAGCCACCGTATGACCAAGTTCCGCGGATTGGTTTCTCTACTCTGCGGAATATAGGATCGTCCAGAGATATGAAATTCGATTTTGGTCCGCCTGTGGAGGGCACCAATTGACCTCCCGCGAACGCCTGATTTCAGCGGCCCGCGGCAGCGACGTAGATCGCAAGCCGGTCATTTGCTGGCCCAAGGCGTGCCCCGAGTCTGACGCGGCCATTATGGAGTGCGCGGATTTATCCGCGCTTTCCCAAGCCGATCCGTCGAAGCTTAGGCTTGTGCCTGTTCGAAACCCGTTTGGGCAAGCTCTACGACACGACATCCTCGTTCGGGACGAGTTGTCGGAGGATCCGGATGCAGGTGAGCGCACACTCCAAGGGCTGGTCGACTTAACACGCCACGAGATCCATTCGGCCCTTTCCAAAGGCGCCGATGGCATCCTCTACCTGCTATTCGGAGCCCGCGAGAAGTACACCACTCCCATGGAATATGGCGGCCACTATCTCGAACGAGATCGCGAGATCCTAGCCGAGATCGTAGACTCGGCATTCAGAATGGTTTTTGTCGTAGGCGAGAAAGACGCCTACCTGGACTTCGTCAGCGATCTTCCCGTCGAGCTATTCGCCTGGGACTCCTTAGCCACCGGTGTGACTGCTGCGGAAATGCGCCAAATGAGAACTGGCGCGCTTGCCACCAATTCCGAGGACGCCAACATCGAATTGCGATTCGGTGTGGACAGCCCAACCCAATATTTGGAGTCCGGACTCCAAATCCCAGATTCCAAACTCCAAACTCTGGGGGCACAGGTTGTATAACGCCAATCCTCCTCAGATCGACTGGCCGTCGATCCTTCCCGTGCTCATCGTCGCGGGAACCGGCATCCTGGCCCTTCTCCCTGAGATCATCGCGCCGAGGCGAAGCAACTTCTGGATAGTCGTGGTGAGCCTCGTCGGCTTGGTCGTCTCGGGCGGATTCATCGTCGGCCAATTCGGCAGCCCCTTAGGTCCCACTTTCGGCAACATGGTCTACAGCGACGAGTTCGCTCTCACCATGCAACTGCTGATCGTAGGAGCGACTTTCCTGGTCGTGCTATTCAGCGACAGCTATCTGCGCGAAAAGCGAATCGCGTTCGGCGAGTTCTATCCTCTGGCGCTCTGGTCGGCGGTCGGGGCAATGGTCATGGTCTCCACGACCAATCTGCTGATGATCTTTCTCGGCGTCGAGATCCTGTCGATCTCGCTATACGTGATGGCGGGTATGAGCCGGAGCGAAGAAAAGTCCGAGGAATCCGCGCTCAAGTACTTCCTGCTTGGGGCGTTCGCAAGTGCGTTCCTATTGTATGGGATCGCTTTGACTTACGGCGCGACCGGGTCGCTCGACCTGGACGCGATCAAGATCGCCTGGCATCATCACGAGGCGGGCGCTCAGCCCCTAATCCTATTTGGCCTCGGCATGATGCTGATCGGGCTCTCTTTCAAGGCCTCGTTTGTGCCGTTCCATCAATGGACGCCTGACGTCTACCAAGGGGCTCCGACGAACGTGACGACATTTATGGCATCGGTTTCGAAGATCGGGGCCTTCGGGGCTCTGATTCGCGTGCTGGATGGGTTTGCCGTCGGCGACTTGACCAACTATTGGATTCCGGCTCTTTTCTGGGTCGCCATCCTGACGATGGTCTTCGGCAACCTGATCGCGCTGGTGCAAAAGGACGTCAAGCGGATCCTGGGCTACTCGTCTATCGCCCATGCCGGATACATGTTGGTCGCGGTGTTGGCTCATTACAAGAACCCCGAGCATGTGTCCCTTTCGACGCTGATCTATTACCTGCTCAGCTACTCGCTGATGACGATCGGCTCGTTTGCGGTCATCTCTTTGGTGGCGAAAGGTGGGAAGGAGGGAACGAGGCTTCGAGATCTCCACGGACTGTGGCAACGATCCCCGGTTGCGGCGGTTGCCTCGTACTGTTCGTGGCGTCGCTGATCGGCGTGCCGCCGTTGTCGGGATTCTTCGGGAAAGCTCTGATCTTCGCGGACGCGTTAACCGCGGGCCTCGTTCCTCTGGCGATCGTCCTCGCCGCGACCTCGATCCTCAGCGTGTACTACTATCTTGGGATAGCCTATTCGGCCTTCGTCGCCGAGGAAGGATCTGAGAGGGCTCAGTCGGCTCGGGTTCGTCCGGACCTCGCGGTGGCCCTCGTAGTTTGCAGCGTGGGAGTGGTCGGAGCCGCCATCTTCCTCACCCCCGTGATGAATTTCCTAACTCAGAGGTAGTTGACAGGCAGGCGGGACTACGGATTAGAGGAAAACGGCAGGGCAAGTCCTGCCGCAACGAACTGGAAACATGAAAATCGGCGTTAGCATGTGGAGCTACTTCCACACCTGGAGAAAGGGCGGATTGGATGTGCCGGCGTTCATTCGCGAGGCCAAGAGAGCGGGCGCCGATGGAGTCGAGCTGCTCGATTTCTTTTACAACGATGCGGGCGCGGATCGCATCCAACTCTTTACCGGCGACCAGGTGACGGCTAAGCGGGAAGCCGCGAAAGCGGCGCTCGAAGAGACTGGGCTGCCAACCCCGATTTTTTCGGTCGCCAACAACTTCGCGAAGCACGATCCATCGGAGCGCGAGCAGGACTTGCGGAAGATTCAGTTCGGAGTTGACGAAGCCTTGGGCTTCGGCGCCAAGGTCGTCCGCGTGTTCGCGGGCGACGTCAGCGAGACGGTCACGTTCGATCAGGCTAGGGAATACATTGTCGACGGGCTCGCTAAGGCTTCCGTCTACGCACACGAGCGCGGTATTAGGCTGGCGCTCGAGAACCATGGGACTCTGGCCGGGCGAGGGGATCAGGTCTGCGGTCTCATCGAAGACGTTAGGGCTCGAGCCGGTAACGACGCTCTGGGCGCGAATCCGGACACCGGCAACTTCCTCATCGTGGGCCAAGCAAGCCACGAGGCGATCCAACAGGTCGCAAAGTACGCCTACATGGTCCATTTCAAAGACTTCGCGCCGGCGCCGGACGGTTGGGAGGGCTTCTCTTACAAGACCATCCGTGGCGAGCCTCTGATCGGGACGGCGGTCGGCGAGGGTGTCGTTCGTCTCGCCGACTGTATTGGGGCTTTGGCTGATGCCGGTTTCGACGGTTGGCTAAGCGTCGAATACGAGGGTGAGGAAGATCCATTGACCGCGGTGCCGCGCTCGATCGAGAACGCCCGTAAGTTTCTCTAGCTCCAAGGTCATCCTGGGGCTCACCACTTGTAAGCAGTCGTCATGGCGGGAACAAATATGCCAACGACACTTGTAGTTATATGTGATAGAATGATGACGCCTACAATTGTAGTGAGGATCGATGGCTAGAAAACCCGGAATCGGACAGGCCGAGAGCGATATCTTGCGCTTTATCGTAGACCAGCAGAGCGCGACTGTCGGCGATGTCGCCGATCACATCGCAAAGACCAAGGGGCAGAGCCGGAATACGGCTATGACAGTTATGGAGCGGCTGCGCGCGAAGGGGTTTTTGAGGCGAACCAAGGCCGAGGGCGTGTATCGGTATGCACCGGTGGCAAGCAAAGCCCGGGTCATGGAGGGCCTCGTCAGCGACTTCGTCGAGGGCGTACTGGGCGGATCGGTGTCGCCGCTCGTTGCCTATTTGACAAACCGGGTGGATGTGGATGAGAAACAGCTTCGCGAGCTGAAGGCGCTCGTCGAGCGGCTGGGAGATGGCAGCGATGAATATTGAGACTTTGTTTTCGACTTCGATCCAAGGAGGGCTTCTTGCCCTCGTGGTCTGGGCGCTCGTGCTTCTGATGCCTTCGATGCCTCCCGCCGCGAAGGTTTGGCTGTGGCGTCTTGTTTTTCTGAAGTTTGCCTTGGGCTTCGTCGGATTCGCCAACGTGCCCATGCATGTGCTGCCGGCGGCCCAGCCCTCGGTCGCGCAAACCTATACGATGGAGCCAGCGGTTATCGATACCTCGGCCCAGATGGTTGCCGAAATCGAACCGCCAGCCCCCAGCCATCCGCAGAGCCCTTGGGTGGGCCTTTGGCTGGCGGGAGTGATTGCCTTGTTCCTATACACCGCTTTCAACGTGGGTCGAACCGTCTTGATGATTCGCAGAGCGAGGCCGGTCACGGACCTTTGGGTCCGCGAAGAGTTGGAAGATTTACTGCGCAAAGAAACGCGGCCGATGAGGCCGAGGCTTCTCCAATCGGATGAGGTCAGAAGCGCGCTCCTGGCCTGGGGCTTGCGGCCGGCGATCGTCCTACCGAGTGGTTTCATTACAGTCGGGGAGCAGGCTCGAGGCGACATCCGGTTGATGCTTGCCCACGAAGTCGCCCATCTGGCCAACCGCGACCTTGTTTGGAATGTGTTTGCGGCAATGGTCAAAGGAGTCTTTTTCTTTCATCCCATGGTTTGGTTGTCCGCGTCGCGGGCACATCTCGCTCAGGAGTCCGCGGCAGATCAGCGGGCGGTTCTTATGACCGGGGCAAGCCTCAAGCTGTACGGCGACATGTTGCTGAGGGCGACCGTGGCAGGGGAGAAGCTGCGGGCAATGCCAGGTGTTGTCGCGGTTGCCGGTTCGGTGAGATCTCTTCGCGAGCGGCTCGATGCGATGGGCCGGTTTGCCGAGCGTCCTCCACTGGCTCTGCGCTGGGCGGCATTCGCCTCGATCGTTGCCCTCCTGCCGTGTTACAGCCTCGTGGCGCGTGCCCAGGAGCCTCAGGAGCCGGCCGCCCCCCAGGTCGTGATACAGCAAGCGCCGCCAGTCGCCCGTACCCGGCCGGCCCAAGTAATAGTCAAACCCAAGAAGGGGCGAGCCGTTCGCAAGGGCCAGGTGGTGACCACCGATTCGGGGTGGGTACTACTTAAGCAGTCGAAAGGCAAGGGAAAGAAGGGCTCCGGTTGGATCGCAGTGCCTCCGAACCGTGTGAGAAACGCCCAGGACTGGATCGTATTGCCGCCGGGCACTCTGAAGGACTCGAAGGATTGGATCTTGATCCCGCGCTCGGCCGTGAAGGATAGCGGACCGTGGATCGTCACGACTCCGCCGGCCGCTCCTCGCAACTGGGTTGTCGATCCGAGCGCACCCACGCCGCCAGCGTACTGGCGTGTCCTGCCAAAGAGCTCGACGGCTCCGCCCCAGTGGATTACGACTCCATCGCCGGCAAAGCAAGGGGTCGCGCCGGTACCTCCTCCGGCGAAGGTGTTTGGAACGCCACCTCCGGCCGTTTACTTCTGGGATTCCAAGTCGAAGAAGTACATTGTCGCTGATCCGTCGAGAAGCCCATTTGCTCCTTCTGTCCCACAAGAGCAAGCGCTGCCGTGGAGGGCAACGTCCAAAGGGCCTGCTTCCCCCTGGTCGCGCGGACGAACTAAAGTGGCCGATCCCGCCCAACCTGGTCAGGTGTCGCCTTGGGCCGCTCCAGCCCCTAAGTCGGCTTCCCCACGCCCGACGCCAGGCACCGCGGCTCCCCAGCCGGCCCAGCCGGGGAAAGGAGGGCAGCCCGAAACGCCTCGACTCGCCGAGGGGGCAATCCTTGCTCCGGTAGTGCTGGACAACCCGAAGAGTGGCGCGCCACTCTTCACTCCCGTGCCCGACTCCGCGCCACAAAGATCGCTCGTCGTCACTCAGCGCGAAGAATCGAAGCCCATCTTCGTGACGGCCGCTATTCCAAGCCAGTCCGTGACCCAGCGAGTTGTGATGACGACCACGGCCGGCGGCGGGGTTCTCTACGAGCTCAGGACCGTGACGGTGCAGGGAAATCAGACGCCGGTGACGTTCACGGCGGCCCGCCCAGCGGCTCGTATCGTCGACGACCGCCTAGCGGAGCCTCTGAGAAACCAGCCACAGGTGGTGACGGTTCGAGCCGAACCACAGACCGCCCCGGGGCCGAACGTGAGGCAAGTCACATTTACGGAACCCGCCAACGTAAAAATTGTCGCCCCGAAGATCGAGGTTCAATACCGGTTGACAAGCCCTGCGAAGCCGGTGACGGTTCAGGTTAGGAATCGGGTCGTCAAAACGCCCAAGACTCGCACGAATGTGCGAGTAAAGAAGCGGCCAAAGTCAACCACGAATCATCGGGCCACGAAATGACTCATCCCGCGAAGCAGCGTTCTACGGTACGGATGTAGCCGGCGACCGCAAAGTTGTAAGTCTTCTAGTTTGCGAGAGCCCTAAGAACGGCTCCAGTGAGTCGAACCCGGTGGTGCTTCGAAACCTTCGCGCCATTAACGGTGGCGCGGTTCTGGTGGCCGTGAATGACGAACCGGGGTTTGATCTCGCCGAACCCGGCTTCGCTCTGAACCCAATTCACGTGCACATCGCCGTCGCACCATTCGACTGAAATGTTCAGAGCGCTTCGCGTGCCCGTTCTGTATCCGAATGAGATTCCGTCGTCGCTCCGATACGTGAGCTCCGTCAGGCCAGGATGGCCAGGGGAAGCAAAAACGTGAATCTCGATGTCGTTGAGGTCGGTGCGGTTGTCCACGGGGAGACCGGGACGCATTGGGATGATCGCTCCATTTGCGATGAACAGGGGTGAGGACATGGATGTGCGGGCGCGGTGATGGTGACCGGGCTCGAGCCAATGACCGGATGAGGCGTCGAACCACGGCTGGCCGCCCGGCAAAACGAGGTTACGCAGGCCAGCTTCGTCGACATGGGGTGCTTGCAAGATCGAAGGCCCCACCATGAACTGATCATCGATTGCCTCGAGACCGGGTTCGTCGTAATGATAGAACAGGGGGAGAAGGATGGGCTCTCCAAGCTCCTCCTGATCGATGAATAGGTTGTACAGGTAAGGAAGCAGCTTATAACGGAGCCGGATGTAGTGGGCCAGCACCTTATTGGTCGATGCCTTGAATTGCCAAGGCTCTTGCTCTCGGGTTCCCTTTGCCGAGTGATTCCGGAAGAACGGGAAAAGGAAGCCGGCCTTGACCCAGTCGGCGATCAGGCCAATCGCCTCGTTGACCGATGTGCC
>CAZNUL010000076.1:0-17120 GCA_964576205.1 uncultured Fimbriimonadaceae bacterium
CTTTCGACGGATTCTGGGCGCCAACGCCGCAGATTAGGGCCAGGGCCAGGACCAGGCCTTGACCAAATCGCCTCATTGCGAGAAGATACCCGCCGTACGAGCTACGCCGACCTGCGTTTGCGCGAAGAGAGAAGTCTGGTTTTGTCGCGATACTTGTTGACGGTTCGCCTGGCGACTACCACGCCCTTCTGCTCGAGGATCTCGGCGATTCGCTCGTCCGACAAGGGGTGACGGGGATTCTCGGTTTCGAGGATCTCTTCGATCATCCGCTGAATCCTGAGGGCGGGCTTGAAGAAGACCTCAAACGGTACGGTTTCCCCGTTCTCGATTTGAACGAACTTGCCGAGCGTCGCCCGGCTCACCGTGCTCTCGTGGATCCCCAAATCCCTCGCCATCTGAGTTTTGGTCAGAGGCTGGAGGAACTGATACCGGCCGGTCGAGACGAAGCCAGGCTGTCGATCAACCAGGTACTGGCCGATCGCTCTAAGAGTTCTCCGCCTCTGATTGATGCTCTGGATAAAGTCGGTGGCCCTTTGGACGTATTCGGTGACGTGACGCTTCTCCGCCTTTGGCGCCGTCTCGCTTCGGGTGAGCTCGATAAACCGTTTGCGATAAGAGCGGTTGATTCCGAAAGAGGAAGGGTCGGCGCCTTTCGGCTCCACAGTCCAACCGTTTTCGGTCAGGGTGAGGACAACGTCAGGAATCACGGAGGCCGATCGAACAGCGCTGCCGTTACCGCTGGAGCCGACGGAGTGCGACTCACCCGGATACGGGTTGAGGCTGAGAATCTCGTCGAATGCCAGCTGGACAACTTCAGGCGCGACTCGGTAACGTCGGCCGATTCGGTCCGCGCGTCTGGCCAAGAACTCTTCCATGTGGTTTCGCAGGATGGCTCTCGCAAGCCGCACTTCAACGCGGTCAAGATCGCGTAGCTGGAGGAGCAGACAGTCCTGGACTGACGTCGCGCCGACGCCGGCCGGCTCGCAGGACCTCAATGCAGCTATCACGTGGTCGACGGAGTCGAGCGAGGCCCCGGTAGCGAGCGCAATCTCCTCGGCGGGCATCTTGAGATACCCCTTTTCATCGACGCAGTCCCCGACATATTCGCCGATGAGACCGAGCTCACAGGGCAACGTTGCGAGGAGCTGCGCCCTCAGGTGGTCGGAGAGGGACGTTGTCGTGGCGGCAAGGTCGGTCCAGTCCGGTCGTCCGAAGTCGTCGTTTGGAAGGCTCCGCCGGTATTCGAAATCCTCGCTGTCGGGCCGTAACTCGTGAGGGGCGACGGTACGGAGGATCAGTTCCTCGTGAAGCGGCTCATGATCGTCCTGAAGCCTCTCGAGGGCAGGGTTCTCGGAAAGCTCGACATCGATCGCCTGCTCGAGCTCCAGCTGCGTCAGCTGGAGGATTTGACTTGCGAGAATTAGCTTGGGGTCGACTCGAAGGCCAACTTCTTGCCGCTGAGTTTGCCGAATACCTTGACGCAAGATCCCTACCTACCCTTAGCTGCCCCACACACCATTTCATTTATCGGCCCCGAAAGCTGGGTTCCGAAACGGTGAAATTGCGGGGAAGGGTCTTAGGGTAGGGGCGTCAATGCATCGGTTCCAACGTACGAGCGGAGCGGCTCGGGGATGGCCACGCTCCCATCCGGGCGTTGCCCCGACTCGAGAATTGCCGAAAAAAGCCTGGGCGTTGCAAGGCCGCTCCCGTTCAGCACGTGGACAAACTCAGGCTTCTCGCCTTGAGCGCGTCGGAATCGGATGTTCGCCCTGCGGGCTTGGAACGCTTCGAAGTTGCTGCAACTCGAAATCTCAAGGTAGCGGCCGATGCCGGGCGACCAGACTTCGAGATCGTACTGCTTGGAGTTGGAGAAGCTCATCTCGCCTCCGCACACAAGCACGACACGGTAGTGAAGTCCAAGAATCTGGAGCACGCTCTCTGCGTCTGCAGTAAGCGTCTCGAGTTCGTGGTAGCTGTCCTCAGGTTTGGTGATCTTCACGCATTCGACTTTGTCGAACTGATGGATGCGCTGAATCCCACGGGTGTCTTTGCCGGCGGACCCGGCTTCCTTCCGGAAGCATCCGCTGAAACCCGCCATCTTGATCGTGAGGTCGGCGCCATCAAGGATCTCGTCCCGATAGATGTTGGTGATCGGAACCTCGGCCGTCGGGATCAGATAGAGATCCTCGTCAACCTTGTACAGGTCCTCCTCGAACTTGGGCAATTGACCGGTGCCGAACAGACTGGCCGAGTTCACGATGAATGGCGGGTAGATCTCCCGGTAACCGTTCTTCTGAGTCTGATGATCGGCCATGAAGTTGAACAGCGCGCGCTGCAGCCTCGCCCCCCAACCGGTGTAAAGGGCGAAGCCACTGCCGGAAATCTTCGAGGCCCGAGTAAGGTCCAGGAGCCCCAAGCGCTCCGCGATGTCCCAGTGCGCTTCCGGCGCTTTGTCGAACTTGGGCTGACTTCCCCATTCCCGCACGACGACATTGTCGTCAGCCACCATGCCGCTCGGGACCGACTCGTGAGGAAGGTTGGGGATCGCCAACTCGAGGTCGCGCAACCTCACTTCGAGATCGCGCTCGCGAGGTTCACCTTCCGCTAGGGCCGATTTGAGCGATGCCGTTTCTGCCTTGGCTTGCTCCGCCTCCTCCTTCTTCCCCTGAGACATCAGCATCCCAATCGACTTGCTGATCCGATTCATGTCGGCTCGCTTCTTTTCGAGATCGAGCTTGAGTTCGTGCAGTGTCTCGTACGACTCCACGAACTCGTCGATGGGCGCGCTTAGCCCCTTTCGGGCAATGGCTGCCTTCACGATTTCCGGCGAGTTTCGAAGGAGGTTGCGATCCAACATAGGCCTAACGTTTTACCTCTCGCTTAGCCGCTCCCACAGACTGGCCATTTATCCGGCAAACGGGACCGGCGGTCACATGCTGAATGCGAATTAAGCTGCCCTGGATGTGGGCCTTTACATCATTAGGACGAGTGACCCTGTCATGGCGGTGAGGCGTCGCGTAAAAGGGGGTTGCGGCTTTGTGTCGAGCCTTCGAGCAGAGCTTCTTCGGATCAGCTTGAATGGAAATCGGGCAGCTAGCGGTAGAGCTCTATCGGAGCCGGATGGGTCGACCGCCAACCTTGCAGCAGATGCAAACTTGGCAGAAGCTCAATGCGTCCATCCGGGATGAATCCCGCGTCCTGATCGGGGATCCATTTGATGTCGCATGTGTCCTCTTCGAAGGGCGCAGCCAGGCGTTCGCGGAATGTCGATACGAAGATGTTATCGCCCTTATGGCGGAACTCATCGACTTTGGCATCCGCGATTTCAGCTCCCTTTTCGAGTTCGAGGCGCACTGCTCCCGCGCTCGCGCACACCTACTGATGGGAAGGATCGACGACGGGGTGGCTGCCTATCGGAACCTCCTGGCACGCAAACTCACATGGACCGAGCGGCGCGTTCTCAGAACGATGATCCGGGAGGACCTTTACGTTTTCGCTTCGGGTTCCCTCGTCGGGGACCTGAAACCTGTTCCCGACACAGTCCTCGCTCTGGTTCGAGAATCTTGCGGTCCAAAAACCAGAATCGAGCTCGCCGAGATGCCCACGTGGAGCCACCTGACTCAAATCCTCGCGGCGCTCCTGGACGGGACTGAGGAACTCGCCGGTACCCAGCGATCATCCGCCACTTTGCTTTAGCCCGAGTTCGGATTAAGACCGGCAGCGAGGCATGCGCGTACAATTAGAGGATGCCTTTCGCCACGATTCCAGATGCCATCGAGGACCTCAAGCGGGGAAAGATGATCGTCGTCGTCGACGATCCTGACCGCGAGAACGAAGGCGACCTCATCATGGCCGGCGAAACCTGCACTCCGGAAGCGATGAACTTCATGATCCGATATGGACGTGGAGTACCGTGCATCCCCACAACCGCCGAGCGACTCGAGCATCTCAAGATCCCCATGATGACCAAGCAAAACACGGCCAAGCTTGGCACCGCGATGGGAGAAACCGTCGACGCGGTTCATGGCACCACGACCGGTGTATCTGCTTTTGACCGCGCGAGAACGGTAGAGGTGTTTTGCGACGACCTCGCCACCGCAGAAGACCTCGCCAGGCCCGGGCACATCATCCCGCTCAAAGCCGAGAAGGGCGGCGTGTTACGCCGAGCTGGCCACACGGAGGCCACCGTCGACCTCGCCGTTCTTGCCGGCTTCAAGCCGGTGGGGGTGCTTTGCGAGGTGGTTGGAGAGGATGGCAGGATGGCCCACCTGGACGAGCTTCGGGCATTCGTGAAGCGCCACAGCCTCAAAATGATCACGATTGCGGACCTGATCGCTTATCGGCGCAAGAACGAAAAGCTCGTGCGCCGAGCGGCAGGGCCAATCGACTTCCCCACCAAGTACGGCCACTTTCAACTTTACGGCTACGAAACGACGGTCGAGCCCCACCCTTACCTCGCGATCGTCAAGGGAGACGTCTGCTCCGAGGAGCCGGTCCTTGTTCGCGTCCACTCGAGCTGCGCCACTGGCGACCTCCTCGGCTCGTTGCGATGCGACTGCGGCGACCAGCTGGCCATGGCTCTCGAGATGATCGAGAAGGAAGAACAGGGGGTTGTCCTCTACATCGCCCAGGAGGGTCGGGGGATCGGGCTCTTGAACAAGCTGCGGGCCTACGAACTCCAGGACGATGGCCTCGATACGGTGGAGGCGAATCACGCCCTTGGTTTCAAGGCAGACTTGCGAGATTACGGCCTGGGAGCTCAGGTTCTGGCCGATCTCGGCATTCGGAAGATGCGCTTGATCACGAACAACCCGGCCAAGGTTGCCGGCCTGCACGGCTACGGGTTGGAGATCGTGGAGCACGTCCCTCTCATCGTGAGCCCGGCGGCTGAGCGCCAAAAGTATCTGGAAACCAAGAAGCGTAAGCTCGGCCACCGGCTATGAGACCAAAGGTATAATTAGGTTTGTTACAAGCCTGGGGCACGGTGGATCGTGCGCCGGGTTTGCTTGTGTTTGAAGGGGCTTAGCGCTATGTCTACTCTGGTGATCGTCGGCGCCCAATGGGGCGATGAGGCCAAGGGCAAACTGGTAGACGTTCTCGGCGAGCAAGCGGACATGGTCGTTCGCTACAGCGGCGGGAACAATGCCGGCCACACGGTAATCGTCGGGAAGCAGGAGTATCGCTTTCAGCTCATCCCCGCCGGCATCCTGCATCCGCATGTAACCGCGATTATTGGCAGCGGCATGGTCGTCTGCCCGAAGGGCCTGATCGAGGAGCTCGAGCGAACCCGTGCTCAGGGAGCGAGTCTGGGGACCCTTCGAGTGAGCAGCTCCGCGCACGTAGTGTTTCCCTACCATCTGATGCTCGATCGACTCGAGGAAGAGGCGCGGGGCGAGAACAAGATTGGAACGACCTCCCGCGGTATTGGGCCCGCTTACCAGGACAAGGTCGCCCGCATCGGCATCCGCATGGGGGAGTTCATCCAGCCTCAGATGTTTCGGCACCGCTTCCAAGAGGTGCTCTCCTACAAGAACAGGCTGCTTCAGATGTTCGGCGAGAAGCCCCTCGCCTTTGACGAGCTCCACGCCGAATACGCGGCTTACGCGGAGCAGATCGCGCCGTATGTCACCGACACCGACCGGCTCGTTCAGGAGGCGGTTGAGGAAAACCGGAAGGTGCTCTTCGAAGGTGCGCAAGGCGCCTTGCTCGACCTCGACGCGGGAACTTACCCTTATGTGACGAGCAGCCACCCAATCGCCGGTGGCGCATGCCTGGGCACGGGAATCGGACCACTTGCAATTCGCTCGGTACTTGGAGTTTGCAAGGCCTATTCAACTCGCGTGGGATCAGGCCCGTTGCCAACCGAACTGCATGACGACATCGGTGAGGCGATCCGTCAGAAGGGCAAGGAGTTTGGCACGATCACGGGCCGCTCGCGCCGATGCGGATGGCTCGACCTCGTTTCGTTGCGATACAGCTGTCGACTTAACTCTCTGAGCGGCCTCGTCGTGACAAGGCTCGATGTCCTTAGCGGACTGCCAAGCCTTAAGGTGGCCACCTCCTACCGCATCCATGGCGCCTTGACCGACACGGTTCCCGCGGGAACCGACGTCTACGCCGAAGCTTGCCCGATTTACGAGGAAATGCCGGGTTGGGACGAACCCCTCAGGGGCACACGTAACTATGAAGATTTGCCGGCGACCTGCAGGCGGTATCTGGACTTCATTGCCGATCGGACGGGGGTGCCCGTCGCGGTTGTCAGCATCGGTCCGGAACGCGATGAGACGATCGTCGTGCGACCCGAACTTATCTGGCGCTAGAGCGTGAGCCCCGTGCCAACGATCGAGGCCAAGGAAATCACGAAGAACTACACGGTCGGCGATGCGGTCGTGCGGGCGCTTCAAGGCGTCTCCCTGACGGTGGAAGAAGGCGAGTTCGTCGCCATCATGGGCCCATCGGGCTCCGGCAAATCGACCTTCATGAACGTCATCGGGTGCTTAGACCGGCCGTCTTCAGGGACTTACGCGCTCAATGGCAGGCAGACCAACGACCTGAGCGACAACGAACTCGCCGTGGTTCGCAACGAGCTGCTCGGGTTCGTGTTTCAAACTTTCAACCTGCTTCCCCGCGCGTCCGCCATCCGCAACGTGGAGTTGCCTCTTCTCTACTCTCAACGGCGAGATCACAAGGGCAGGGCACGCGAAGCTCTAGAAGCGGTCGGCCTGTCTGAGAGATCTAACCATCGACCCAACGAAATGTCGGGCGGGCAACAGCAGAGGCTCGCCATCGCGAGGGCCATCGTAAACCAACCCCTTTTGATTCTTGCCGACGAGCCCACCGGCAACCTCGATTCCCGCACATCCATCGAGATCATGGCCCTCTTTCAGGAACTAAACCGCGAGGGCAAGACGATCGTGATCGTTACCCACGAAAAAGACATCGCCCACCACTGCAAGCGCATCGTGCGGTTTCGCGATGGGAAGGTTGTGAGCGACCGGCCAGTGGTAAAGCCGGTGGACGCACGCGAATTGCTCGGCGCGATGGCGGAATCCGATCAAGACGCGGGCCCAGACTTCTAGATTCCGCGCTCCAATTTCAGGTCAGGCTGCGTATAGGTCTCATCCGTCTCACCGCCATCGTCGCGCAGGTCGGCTCCAACGCTGTACACGTGGTAGTCGGCGCCGTCGGCGCCGTAAACGAATTGCTTGCCTGAGTACGGATCGATCTTGACCTCGTCCTTGAAGCCAGACAAATCCTTGGGGGCAGAACCTGTCTGCTTAACCTGACTCAAGATCGAGCTCTCGAGAACCAGCAGGCGAGTCCTCGCGATCGCCTCGTCGTGCATCTGAAGGAGGGGACCCAGGGTGCCGAAGAACTGCTTCGCGAACTTGCGCCAAGGCCGATCAGCTTTCCCGCGAGGCTCGGGGGTCGATCCTCGTTTGGCGACGGGAAGCTCGGCCACCGACTTGATCCAGTTCGCTTCGCTATCGGCTTCGGCCGCGAACGCCGAAAAGTATTGGGGCCGCTTTGTAGCGTCTTTGCGATGAAGGGAGTCGAGGAAGTCGATTGCGCTGCGTGTGTCCTGGCCCAGTTCCCTCGTAATCTCATCGAAGTTGTTCGAGCGATAGGCATCTTGAACGGCTTGAACACCCATCAGCATGTTCTCGTGCTCGTGATCGATCGTCACGACGAGCGAGGGCTTGGATTCTATGGTGGCCGAGATCTCGGCAGCTAGCGACGATAGGTGAGACGCGTCCATACGATCGAGAGCGGGGGCAATCGCTCGTCGCGCTTCATCGACGATCGCCAGGCCAAGCGAGGCGTCCGTCGCCGAGCCCCCGCTGATGTCGAAACCGAACTTTGTTGCCGCGCCGGCTGCCTGGACCGCCGCCCCATAATCCTGCTTTTGAATCGCGTCTCCGATCATCCACACGAGATCCCGGCCGAGGAGACGCCAGCCACGCTGGTAAGGGGGCGGGCGAAAGGGACCTCGAGGCTCAAATTCAAAGTCGCACTTTCTGGCTGTGCCCCCGATAAGTGTTCGCACTGCGCCGGCCGTCTTCTCCATCGCCGCCTTTCGTTGGCCTGGATAGAACGAAACCATGTCGAGGTATTTGCCGCCGTCTCGTTCGGCTTCCTCGGCGGCACGAGCATAGGCGGTAAAGGCGTTCGAGGGATCTCTTGCGGTGGATGCGAGAGCCATGTGTCCCGCCCAGTCAGGAAACTCAGGCACAGCGCCGTTGTGACAACCCGCGCAAACGCCGGCCGCAACTAGAAAAGTTAAGATCTTGCGCCTATCCATGGCCTGATCCTCCGCTTGACCCATGGTACCGCGGCCAAGTGGAAGTGCTATGCTCTTTGAACGGTCCGGGACCCCGAAAAGGAGAGCCATTTTTTGAAAGGAGTGATTCTTGCTGCAGGAAAGGGCACGAGGCTGTACCCTGCCACCCAGAACATTCCCAAACCGCTGCTCCCGTTGGCCAATCGGCCCACCATCGAATATGCTTTCGACCGCCTCAAGGAAATGGGGGTGGACGACATCTGTGTGGTCGTGGGCGAGATGGAGAGCCAGATGCGGGCTGCCCTCGGAAGGGGCTCGGAGTACGACGTTCGCCTCCACTATGTAAGGCAGACCGATCCTCATGGCCTGGCCCACGCGGTGGGCTTTGCGGAAGATTTTGTGGGCGGAAGCGACTTCGTCCTCTATCTTGGCGACGCCGTATACGGATCAAGCTTCAACGAATACGCCAAACGATTCAAGGAAACGGGCTGCGCAAACCTGAACATCGTGAAGCCGGTTCCCGATCCGAGCCGTTTCGGCGTGGCAAATGTCGAGGGCGATAGGATAACCAAGCTGGTCGAGAAACCGAAGGCGCCCGAATCCAACCTTGCGATGGCGGGAATGTACTTTTTTGGGCCCCAAATTTGGGAAGTGCTAGACGATCTGAAGCCAAGCGCGAGGGGCGAATACGAGATCACGGACGCGATCCAGATGCTGATCGATGGGGGCGAGACCGTGCTCGCGGGCATCTACGAGGGCGAATGGTTCGATACGGGGACCCTCGATTCCTTTCTCGATACGAGCCGATTTCTCACCGGGGGCAAGCCGCTGATCGGCCAAGCCCTTGTAAGCGGCAAAGTTGGCCAATCGACCGTGATCGGCGACGGCGCCGAGGTGGATTGCCACGAAATCGTGGACAGCGTGATCCTGCCCGGAGCTCGCGTCGTTGCCAAGGGCACGATAAGACATTCCGTGATCGGCGGAAGGGCGATCGCCGAAGGCGACGTCGAGAGCCAGATCCTCTACGGCGACTAAGCGGCTAACTTACGAAGCGCTTGTAGTTGTTCTCAAACATCTCGAACAGCTCGCGCGCCTTTTTATCGTAGGCTGCCTTGTCGGCCCACGTGTCGCGTGGGATTAGGACCGAGGCAGGAACCTCGGGGCATTCCGCGCAAACGTCCAGACCGAAGATGGGGTCCTTCACGTACTTGGCATTGTTCAGGCTCCCGTCGAGAATCGCATTTACGATCGCGCGCGTATGCGCGAGTTTCATTCGGGAACCCACGCCATACGGTCCGCCGGTCCAGCCCGTGTTTACAAGCCATACCGACGCCTTGTGCTTGGCAATCTTTTCACCTAATAGATCCGCATAAACCTTCGGGGGCAACGGGAGGAACGGCGCGCCAAAGCAAGTCGAGAACGTGGCCTGGGGCTCGGTCACGCCAGCCTCGGTGCCGGCAACCTTGGCCGTGTACCCATTCAAGAAGTGATACATGGCCTGATCGGGTGACAAGCGGCTAACAGGCGGGAGTACTCCGAAGGCGTCGGCAGTGAGGAAGAGGACGTTCTTGGGATGACCGCCTATGCTCGGCAGCACGGCGTTGTCGATGTATTCCAGCGGGTATGCGCAGCGGGTGTTTTCGGTCAGTGACGAGTCGTCGTAGTCGGGAGTCCGGCTTGAATCGAGGGTCACGTTCTCGAGCACGGAACCGAACCTGACCGCATTCCAAATCTGGGGCTCACCTTCGCGGCTCAGCTTGATGCATTTGGCGTAGCACCCGCCTTCCACATTGAAGATTCCCGTGTCGCTCCAGCCATGCTCGTCGTCTCCGATCAGGCGGCGTTTCGGGTCTGCGCTCAACGTGGTTTTTCCGGTACCAGATAGGCCGAAGAACAAGGCCGCGTCGCCGTCGTCGCCGACGTTGGCCGAGCAGTGCATGCTCATGATGCCCTTCCTCGGGAGGAGGTAGTTCTTGATCGTGAACACGCTCTTTTTCATCTCGCCCGCGTATTGGGTGCCCATGATGAGGACCTTCTTCTCGGTGAAGTTCAGCGCGATGACCGCCTCGCTTCGAGTCTTGTCAACCTCAGGATCGGCAGCCAGGTCGCAAACGTCGAGAATCGTCCAATCCGGCGTGTAAGTCTTGAGCTGTTCCGCAGTCGGACGAATCAAAAGCTGCTTGATGAAAAGGGCATGCCAAGCCTTCTGCACAATAAATCGGGCTGAGATTCGGTGTGCCGGGTCGGCGCCGCCGTAGGTGTCGACGACGTAGAGTCGTCGGCCCCGGACGTATTCGTTGGCCTTGGCAAAGAGGTTCTGAAACACCTCGGGAGACATCTCCGCGTTGTTCCCCCACCAGACCGAACCCTCGGTCTCGGGATCGCGGACTACGTACTTATCCTTTGGCGTGCGGCCCGTGTACTTCCCTGTTCTTGCGACCAGGGCGCCGTTCGAGGCGAGGACTCCCTCATCGTTCCGGATGGAATGCTCGACGAGGGCGGCGGGGCTTAGATTGTAAAAAACTTCCGAATCGGGAGCGAGATCAAGGATCGTTGGTTTATCTGCAACTGACGACATTGTCTTGTGAAATCCTTCCTTTTTCCTGGCATGCTCACGCACGAAGGCGGGCACAGGAACGACTGGGTATGAGCTTATCTTACCATGTCGACGGGTTACTAGCCCCTAAAAGGAACCTTCGAACACGAGGTCCGCGATACGGGCAAGTTCGAAATCGAACGGCGAAATACCACCAACGTCGTGGGTGTTAACGGCTAACGAAACCTTTCTGTAGCCGATCGCGATGTCGGGATGGTGGTCCATTCGATCTGCCTGATAGGCAACGGACGAGGCGAACAGCACGCCCGAGGCGTAGTCGCCGAACTCATAGGCTTTGCTGAGTTTTCCGTCGATGACCCTCCAGCCCAAGGCGCTTTCAAGCCGAATGGCAATCTCGCTCTCGTCCAGTCGTCTCCGCTCCATCTTTCCCCTACACGGCTGCCGCGACGCTGGGATTCAACGCGCCCAAAACCTCTGCGAAGATGCCGACAGCCCTTTCGATCTGATCGGCGTTAACGATGAGGGGTGGAACGAGACGCAGCATAAAGTCGTCGGTCGCATTCGTGATGAGCCTCTTCTCAAGGCAGTTTGAGACGACCTGCCGGGCAATCGGCTGATTCAACCTCGCGCCAACCATAAGCCCCTTTCCCCGGACTTCAGCCACAGGGTCGCCCAGGTTCCGCATGCGCTCGCTTAAAAGCGCTCCCATTCTCTCCGCGTTGCCGATCAGGTCCTCTTTCTCGATCGTTTCCAGCACCGCTAGACCCGCCGCGCAACTCAGTGGGCTGCCCCCGAAAGTGCTTCCGTGGTCTCCGGCAACGAATACCTGGCTTGCTTCACCGCGCGCAAGGCAAGCTCCGATGGGCATGCCGCTGCCGAGAGCCTTGGCAAGGCACAGCACGTCGGGAACGACTCCCAGATGCTGAAAGGCAAACCATTTGCCAGTCCGCCCGATGCCGGTTTGAACTTCGTCGATGATCAGGAAGGCATTGAACCGATCACAGAGGGCCCTCGCTTCGCGAGCGAACTCCTCGGTAACGGGCATAACGCCTCCTTCTCCTTGGATTGGCTCGAACACGATGGCTGCCGTCTTCTCGGAAAAGGCCGCGCGCAAAGCGTCGACATCGTTGATCGGTATGTGCCGAAAGCCCGGAAGTAAGGGTCTGAACTGATCCTGGTACTTCGATTGAGCGGTCGCAGTCAGGCTCCCGAGGGAGCGACCATGAAAGCTGTTCATGAGCGAGATGATTTCGTAATCCCCACTCGGGCATTTCATCAGGCCGTGTCGCTTGGCGATCTTCAATGCAGTCTCGTTGGCGACGGTTCCGTCCACGACGAAGAAAGTCTTGTCCATTCCGCTCAACTTGCACAGCTTTTCCGCCAACCGAGCCATCGGCTCGTTGAGCAGATAGTTCGAGGTGTGCATGAGGGTGTTCGCCTGGTTTGAGATTGCGGAGACCACGGCAGGATGACAATGCCCAAGCTGGCACACCGCGATGCCGGCAAGGAAGTCGAGATACTCGTTTCCTTCGCTGTCCCACATCGAGCAGCCCTGTCCACGGACGAACAGCCCGTCCATGCGCTTGTAGGTGTGCATCACGTATTGATCGTCGAGAGCCTTGATCCGTTGATACTCGGACATGGCTGTCATTTTACTGTCAGGAAGTTTTTTAGCCTTCACCTACAAGTGTTGGTAACATATACCTACATCCGTCGGTATAGTTGATTAAAGGAAGCTGACCTGTGAAGAAGCCTGACAAGCTGCCGCCCCTATCGGAGGCGCAAACCGAGATTATGGTGTCGATCTGGGAGCATGGCGAAGCCACGCTCGGCGACGTTTGGAGGGACCTCGCGGCCAAACGCGAGGTTGCCCGAAACACGGTGCAGACATTACTTTCACGACTGGTCGAAAAGGGCTGGCTCGAGTATCGGGCGGAGGGAAAGGTGTTCCATTACCGAGCGGCGGCGCCGAAAGCATCTGCCATGAAGGCGGCGGCCCGGAGACTCGTCGACGTGGCGTTCGAAGGCTCAACCGAAGGTTTGATGATGGCGCTCCTGGACGGCCACGAACTGAGCAAGGAAGAAGCAGACCGCATTCGCAAGCTGATCGAATTGGCTGAGACCCGCGCAGAGGAAGGGAGGGAGGGACGATGAGTCTTCTGATCGCTGTTGGACTGCAAGTTACAGCCGCTTGCGCGGCCGCTCTATTGCTCGCTCGTGCCTGCTTTCGGCGCAACGCGGCCGTTCGTTACGCGATCAGCTCGGCCGCGATCATCGCAGTCTTGCTGAGCCCGCTCACGGCGTGGGTTGTGAACCGTTCGGGCGGGGTAACTCTCCAGATCCCGGCCTTAGCCGCCACTTCGAACCCAGGCGTTACTGCACTGGCAGTGCCTCGCACAACCGTCTCGGGTGGACCCTACCGCCCTTCCGCACAATCCATTGTCGGCGCGGCGCCGGCCGACGCATTCCACGTCAACTGGTTCGCCGTCGTTCTTGGCGTATGGGTTCTTGGCGCGTTGCTCGCCCTCGCGAAGTTAGGGGCTGGATTCGTACGAATGCGGACCGTGGCGAGGAACGCGATTCCCTCCTATTCAGGGCCGCTCGAGGAAGCTACTCGCATGTTGAAAAGGAGGCTCGGCCTCAACCGGCTTCCCCCTATTCTCGAATCTGAGATGCTGACTGGTCCATTCGCGATGGGTTGGCCGAGGCCGCGCATTCTCATTCCACAGACGATCGCGTCTGAGCTGTCCCTGTCCCAACTCCAAGACGTCCTGGCCCATGAGCTCGCACATGTCGAGCAGGGACATTCCCTGCTCGCGCTGGGACAGCGTTTGGCGCAGATTCTGTTCTGGCCGAACCCCCTCGTGCACCTGCTGGGACGAGAGCTCTCGAGGGCCCGCGAGGAGGTTTGCGACAACTTCGTCCTGTTAACGAGTTCGGGACCCAGTTTCGCCAAGACCTTGCTTCAAGTGGCGCAGCACGTGCCCACCGCCGTCATGTATCCCGCTACGTCGGGACTGCTCCTCCCTCGCTGGAGGCTAGAGCAGAGAGTCTCGGGGCTCTTAGACCCCAAGCGCAAAGTCGCTGTACGCGTATCGAGGTCATCTATGACAATGTTCAACTCAGGAGCGCTTGCATTGTGCGTCGTCGCTGCGGGCGTGCAAATTACTCATGCCCAAAGCTCGACCGTCACGATCAAGCAAGGCAACAAGACTTACGTTCTGCACCCTACGAGAAAGAAACCGGTCACGATCAAGGTCACAACCAACTCGAGCGAATCGAGGACGTTCCGGTTCGGTTCCGGTTCTTCGTCGATCGACGAACCGCAGGAAGTCGGGGTCGAGCAAGATACCGTCCCAAGGAACTCCACCAAGTGGTATCGAGTGCAACCCGGGCCTGCCGAGGCTCCTCAGGCGCGCGTCTTCATCGAACGGCCAGAACCTGGGGTCCAGGGAGGCAGAGTGCATGGCGACAATCAGCGGATCTTCATCACGCCTGACAAGCCTGAAATTCTCTGGAGAAGCGCACCGGCTCCCGAGGCTCCTGAGCCGGGGGAGAGACCGGCTCCTGCAGAACGCAACGTCACGCCGATTCCGATGCAGGCGCTGCCGCCCGGCGCGCTCCGCCCGGGTACAGAACCGATGATGGCAGTGCCACACGCGGACGCACCCATGCTCACTCAACCAACGGTTCCCGGCGCCGGAGGGAACGGATGGGTATATCTCACGACCCCGGAGGCCAAAGACCCAAACAACAGGGACCGGGTCTTCTGGTTGAGGAGCAACGGCCCGCCGGACGCCGCAACGAGAGTGCTTTCCGAAACCATGAAGGTCAGAGCCCTGGCGCTGGACGGGAAGCGTGCTCCCATCGCGTTGACTGCTCCTTACCCTGCGGCAAATAAATCGCTGCGGGAACTGCTGATAGAGGCACGGGGACGAGCGCTCAAGGAGTCGAACCAGTCGATGGCGGAGAACATACAGCGGCTGCTCGATCAGTTGAACAGTTCAAAGGAGAGGGAGTAGGTTCGGCAGTTTGGCCCTTCCGTATGTGCATAGGGGACGGAAGGGCCCAATTGAAGGTCCAAATGCAACGTATGCGGTTTTCGGCTCGTCTCAAACATCATCTGGCGAGGTTGCAAGCAAGCCTATGCCGGGTATAAAAGTGACTGCGGGGCCAGTTCTCGTAAGTTTATGCATAAACTAAGCTCAACACTTGGAGGTGTTTTGAAGAATGAAGAAGGTTTTAGCGATCTTGGTCGCAGTTAGTGCGCTCGGATTTGTTTTGGCAGGATGCAGCAAGAGTGACGATGCGGGCGCGGCTCCGGCTGGCGGCACCGCTGGCACTGCCGGTGGAACTGCGGGAACCGCAGGCACTGCTGGCGCTCCGGCCGCTACTGCAGGTGGCGCTGGCGCTACCACCGGTGGCTAACTAGATCGTCCACTAAGACACGTGGCCCCGGCCCTGATGGTCCGGGGCCCGTTTTTTATTCAGGCAGCGTTGTTGACCAATGCAACTTTGCTGACACAACGTTCAGCTTCAACCGGAAAATTCTCCTTGGCATCCAGCCGAATTCGATCTTATAATGCAGTGCAATGCTATCGCAGGAGGGGGCGATGGCACGCGGTCCATTCTAAATGGACCGTTTTTTGCACCCCATGCATCGCGGAGGTAAATGACATTGAACAAATTCGGCTTTGCGGCTTCCGGCGCCTTGCTCGCCGCGCTGTCGCTCTCTGGTTGCGGCGGTAACGGCTCGGCTGCCGGCGTTGCACCCATGTCCAATATTGGCGGAAGCCACCCACTTGCCCAGAACTACGGGCACATCACGCCTGACACGTCGATCGAGCATCCAGGAGATGCCGGCAACGTCATGCACACGAACCATGTGATCAGCCTGGTCAACGGCGCGAAGCCCATGGTCACCCCGTCCGGCTTTTCGCCGCAGACGATTCGAAGTGCGTACGGACTTGCCTCGACGGGCGGATCTGGCACCATTGTTATCGTCGATGCCTATAACGACATCTATGCGTTGGCCGACTTTAACGCATTCGCAGCCCAATTTGGACTGCCCCAGGAGACGTCCACGAACGTGACTGCCTCCACGAACAAGGTGTTTCAAGTCGTCTATGCCCAGGGTAGCAAGCCACGCAACAACAGTGGCTGGAGCCAAGAGGAGAGCCTTGATATCGAGTGGGCGCATGCCATGGCGCCGAACGCCAAGATCGTTCTTGTAGAGGCGGCCAATAACAGCAACAACAATCTGTATGGCGCCGACGATGTCGCAGCCACGATCGCGGGCGCCCAGCAGTGTTCGAACAGCTGGAGCGGCGGCGAGTCCTCGGGCGAGTCCTCGAGCGATTCCCACTTCAACCACGCGGGTGTGTGCTACTTCTTCTCGTCCGGCGACACCGGCGGTTCACGAGGATATCCTCCTGCATCGCCGAACGTTGTTGCGGTTGGCGGCACTTCGCTGTTTGTCGATGGCAGCGGCCATCGAACGAGCGAAACGGCTTGGAGCGGCTCCGGCTGTGGTCCGAGCTCCTATGAGTCCCGACCTTCGTTCCAGAATGTCGTGTCCGGCATCGTAGGCTCTTCGCGAGGCATCGCCGATGTGTCGGCGGTTGCCGACCCGAACACGGGAGTTGCCGTTCACTGGAACGGCGGCTGGTATGTGTTCGGAGGGACGAGCGTTGCCTGCCCGATGACTGCGGGAATCGTGAATCTCTCTGGAAGCAACCGAGGCAGCGGACCGGCCGAGAATGCCCACATTTATGCGGGACTTGGCGGATCGGGCTTCTACGACGTTACCAGCGGATCGGCAGGCAGCTTCAGCGCCGCCGCAGGCTACGACTTCCCAACGGGAGTCGGCAGCCCAAACGGAACGAGCGGCTTCTAGCTAGAGCCGTTACGCGTTAACACGAGGGCTCTCTGCCGTACGGGCAGGGGGCCCTTTGACCTTTTTCACATACCCCTGAATACTATTCTTTGCATCGGCTGGTTCTCTGCCTTATAATGCAGTTGTCGAGCTGCAGAGACCTGCGGTTTGACAAGGGGAGGTAACACTTGAGACCAAAAACCCATTCGTTGATCGGCGTTTCACTGATCGGACTTTGCGTTGCCGGGTGCGGAGGCTCCGGTGGGGCGACAGGGGGAACGGAACCGATGTCGCTCCGCGGTGGGGGCCAATCCTTCGCCCAAAACTACGGGTACATCACTCCTGACACCTCAGTTGCTCATCCAGGAGATGAGGGAGTGTTGATGCACACCAACCACGTCATCAGC
>CAZNUL010000077.1:0-17068 GCA_964576205.1 uncultured Fimbriimonadaceae bacterium
AGTAAAAACACCAGGATCAGGCGCAGGTTAAGTGAGGTTTGCGGCATCCGTCTTTGATCCTTAACCGGCCAGCCGCTTGAGCCTTTCCAAGGCGGCCGCCGCGTCCGCCGCCTGATCCGCTTGCCGATGCTCCGCAGTGTCCTCGACAACCGCGAATGGTTGTAGAGGTCCCTCGATCTCCCGGTCTACGATGTCCTGAAATGACTCCGGTTCTCGAGATGGTGCCGGGTCGGAGATATCCGCGAGACAGGAGACGCCCTGGGCTGTGGCGCTGAGCAAGAGAGTCTTCGATCTCGCCTTAACGATGTAGAGCGAACCGCCCGCGATCGCCGCCGTCTCCTCGATCTGTATCTGACTGCCCACCTTCGTCACGATTCGCTTGTTCAGCTTCGTGGCGAGCTTCGGCATGATGAATTTCAACAGGACGAACACGATCCCGAGCGCGACCATCATCTGCAGGAACGACATAAAGCCGACCCCGCCCGTGTCTGCCTGCATCGGCGTGACCGTCGGCGATGCCTTGGTTCCGAGGAATCCGTCGCCGGCAAATGCGGTCGGTGCCAGCATGCCGAGAATCGCAATTAGAACAGCTCGTATCGGTCCCTCTCCAGCGGAGCGGGGGAGGGTGGCCTCGAGTTTGCGAGGGGTCGGGAGGGGGTGCGGAGATCCTTGGACTCCAAGCCTCGCCTGAGGCTTGGCTTTCTGCTCAGGATGACATCCCGTAATCCAATCCATCACTCCAAACTCCAAACTCCAAACTCCAAACTCGATTAGGCGACTTCGCCGAGTCGGTTGAGCCGCTCTTGCGGATTCAAAATCTCGGTCAGACGCACTCCGAAGTTATCCTCGATGACTACTACTTCACCCCGCGCCACGAGGCGGCCGTTTACCATCACGTCGACCGGCTCGCCTGCCGCCTTGTCGATTTCGACGATCGATCCCGTGCCAAGCTCCACAACGTCCTTTACGAGCATCTTCACGCGGCCAAGTTCGACGCTGAGCTCCAGCGGGATGTCGAGCAGAAGGTTCAATCCATCGGATTCAGGAGCGGCCTGCACTCGGGGACCGGCTTGTCCGCCCTCTTCCACTCTCGGAAATGCTTCTTCCTCGTCGGGATCGTCGAGTGTCAGGTTGAGCATCGCGTGGACGCTGTCGTTGTCGACGAGCCAAATCGCGGTTCCGTTCACCTCGTTCGTCGTGATCGCGATCTGAGTGCGAAGCACTTCGATCGCCTTTTGAAGGTTAGGCGGAAAGCTAAAGAGCTGAAATCGGATGCTCAATCCCGAGGCGACGATCGTGTCGTTACGGATCGTGCCGATCGAAAGGCAGATGCCCTGAACGACCGCTTCCCAGACCGGACGCAAGTCGGTCACGACGTTATCGTCGACTTCTTGAACGTCCTCGCCGCGTAGCGAAGTTGCCAGCGTAAGAATGGTGTCCTGGGGGACGAGCACGACCTGCGAATTTTCCGGCAGACCCGCAAACGCGAACTGAACCACCATCATCGGCGAGCCAAGTTCGGAATAAAGGTCCGCTGTCCGGGTGCTGACCGTTAAGGGCGAAGCAAAGGTGACGGACTGACCGACCGCTTCGCTTGCCTTTAGCGATACCGTCTGCCAGATCTGCGACTGCAGATCGGAAAACTTGGTGACTATCTCGTGGGGGATCGTGGACATGGCTATTCTTGAATGGCTTCAGAAACTGAGAAGACGACCTTTTTGCCGTTCATCGCGGGCTTGCCCTCGAATTTCGGCACATCGCCGACCATGAGCGTGAGCTCCTCGTCGGTCTTGCGATCGAGGCGCAGAATGTCGCCCGGTTGGAGGGAGAGGAAATCTTGAACTTTGAGCCTTGTGCCGCCGAGGCAAACCGTGCACTCGACGATCGATTGAGAAACCTGGTGGCTCAGCATGCGTCGCGACGCTGCGCTGTGCCGGCGATTGCCGCTGGCGAACCACTTTTGAGCGGAAAGTTTCGTGGTAATCGGCTTGAGAACGAGGTACGGAATGCACAGGCTCATGGCGCTGCGCTGCTGCCCGATCTTGACCTCGAACAGGATGGTGACGACGATGTCGTTCGGGGGAGCGATCTGCACAAATTGAGCGCTTGTCTCGATCCCTTCGATTCCCGGATTGACGATGACGACGCCCTCCCAGGCGCTCTTGAGTGCGTGGAACATCTTTTCGATCGTCTGCCTGACGAGCGGCCGCTCGATGTCGGTGAGCACGGTCCTGCCGATCGCCTTTCCAGGGCCGCCGAGGAGACGGTCGATCATGGTGAAGACCAGCCCGAACTCGATCTCCAGCACGGCTTGGCCGGTTAACGGGGGCAGAGACATGATCGCGAAGACCGATTGCTGAATGCTTCGCAGATACTCCTCGTAGGGAACCTGCTCGAGCGAAATGAGGTCTATTGTGACCGGCGCTCGAAGGTAAGCCGACAAGGCGGAGCCCGCCATTCTCGCAAATGTCTCGTGCAGCATCTGCAGCGTTCGCAGCTGGTCCTTGCTGAATTTGTCGGGTCGTCTGAAATCGTAGACCTCGTAGGAGATCGTTTGACTAAGGCCGTGTCTCTTGTGAGTTGGGTTGGTTGACGTCGGTGTCGAGCGGGGCGGGGTGGATTTACCGGACGAGGATCCGACCGTCATCGAGGTGGCTTCGCTGTCCGAACTCAGCGAATTGAGCAGCGCCTCGATTTCTGACTGGGAGAGAATTTCCGACACGTAGACCTTGTCCTGTTGCCTTCATGCGAATCGGTTCGACGCGCACTCGGGGCTATCAGTAGAGGTATCGGCGTCTGGAGCGGCTTCTTTAGGCTCCTCGCCTCGGATTGTTGAAGCGGTTTGTGAGGTTCTCTACCGTGGAGTCCATCTTCAGATGGGCCACGCGGAGGAAGAGCGGCGGCTTGGAGTACGGGCGGCGAGGCGTCCACAGCTGGCTGTGGATGCGTGGAGACGATCGCGGTGCGATTCGTGCCTAGCGAGCCCAAGCTCGGTCAAAGCTCAACGCTCGCAGCTATAATCTCATCCGATGCACGATGCGCTAAACGAGGCTGAAGCCTGGAAGCGCATGGTGCTGCGGTCGATGCCGCAACCGGCCTGGCTTTCGCTCGATGCTCCGCAGGTCGACGTCGTGCTCAGCACCCGTGCCCGGGTCATGCGCAACTTGCGCGGCCATAAGTTCACCCACGCGTGCAGTCCACAAGAACTCGTCGTAATCTCGCGCCACATCCAGGCAGCGGCCGAGGGGCTTGGACTCGAGGCCTTTCTCCAGATTTCGAACGCCGAGCGCGAATACCTGGTCGCTTGCCGCCTCGCCTCGCACCACTTCGAGTGGTCGGGACCGGGTCGAGCCCTGCTCGTCAATGCCGAGAGGTCGATCTCCCTGATGATCCATGAAGAGGACCATCTGCGGCTGCAGGCCGTAACCGCGGGGTGGTCGCCGGGTACCGCGAACAGTTTGTCGAAAAGCTGCCTCCAGGCATTGCAGGACAAGCTCGAATTCGCCTATTCTCCGCATTTCGGGTACCTGTCCGCGTCGCCTTTCAATGCAGGGCGAGGCCGGCGTCTTTCCGCGATGTTCCATCTCATCGGCCTCGCCCAAGCAAAGCGCCTTCCGTCGGTCCTCAGAGCTCTAGGAGAGCGCGGAATCGCCGCGCGAGGACTCTTCGGCGAGGCGAGCCGCGCGGTCGGGGCTTTCGTGCAGGTTAGCGTGATCGGCGGCTCGCGCCACGATTTCACCGGAGCGTGCGAGTACCTGTTGCGCGAAGAGCGAGACTGCCGCCACGAAGTTGGCCGGGCCGCCCTGCAGGAAAAGGCGATGCGCGTCCTCGATTTCGCCGTGGACGCCCAAACGCTTTCGCTCGCCGACGCTTTGCGCATCCTCGCCTGGCTCCGTTGGGCCTCCCTATATGGCATTCCGGGCTGCCCTCCGTCGCCGCGCGTCGCCGACCGCCTCCTCACCATGCTGGAACCCGCCGCCCACCGCGATCCAGAGAAGCTGGGTATTGAGCGAGCCGATCTCATTCGTGGAGTGCTCGCGTGAAAATCCGCGATGCGATGGAAGCTCTCGAGCGCATTGCGCCGAAACGATTCGCTTTTGCATTCGATAGAGTCGGACTCCAGGTTGGCGATCCAGCGGCGGAGCTACGACGCGGCGTGGTCTCGATGGACCGCTCTTTCGGCGCGGTGGGATTTGCGGCAGAGAAGGATGCGCAGCTGCTCGTCTGCCATCATCCACTCATCTTCGAGCCAATCGGAGCCGTCCTCCAGACCTCGCATGTGGGCCGGACGATCCTGGAGTTGGCGCACAACGGGATCGCCTTCGCCGCTGCGCACACTAATTGGGATTCCGCGCGGGGAGGCATTAACGACGCTCTTGCCGAGCTGTTGGGATTGACCGATGTCAGGGACTTTGGCTCCGCCGCCGAGACAACGAGTCTCAAGCTTGTGGTCTTTTGTCCTCCCGACGCCATCGACAAGGTGATCGATGCGGCCACCGAAGCGGGCGCGGGGATGATCGGCAATTACTCGCGATGCGCGTTCACCAGCCCCGGCACTGGAACCTTTCTTGGAAACGCGTCCTCGCGGCCAACGGTTGGGCAAGCGGGGCGGATCGAGAGCGCCGACGAGGTCCGGATTGAGATGGTTCTTCCGGAGGAACGAGCGCGAGCCGTCGAGCGAGCCATTCTTCGGGTTCATCCCTACGAGGAGCCGGCATTCGACTTCTTTCGACTCGCCACCCTTGCTGAGCAGCCGGCCGGCCGGGTCGGCTCGCTCCCTTTAGCGATGTCGCTGCGCGAGGTCGTGGCCCTTTCGAACGTGCGGCTCGAAACCGCGTCCTGGGCCTGGGGCGAACCTGGCCGAAAGATCAAGAGGTTGGCTGTTGTCGGCGGCGCGGCTGACGGCGAATGGCGAAACGCTCGCGAAGCGGGAGCAGACGCGCTGCTCACGGGTGAGGTTAAGCAGCATGTCGGTTTAGAGGCGGCCGAAGAGGGATTCGCGATCGTCGCCGCCGGACACTATGCGACTGAGCATCCGGGCTCGGTAGTCCTCCGGAACCGGCTTGCGGCCGAGGTGCCCGAGGTCGAATGGCTGATGTTCACGCCCGAGCCAGGGTTTTCGGGAAGACCCGTTTTGGGATGATTGGATGACAGGATGATTGGATGAAATGATGCCTGGAAGACCCGACGGTTGGATCATTCTCGCCTTTCTCCCGGCAGCTTGTCCAGCCCCTTGACAAAGCACCAGTCTTGAGGTCGGTTTGACATATACACGATTGCCTTGATCGAATCCTCATACTGCCGCATCAGGTCTTGCCCAGGTTTGGAGTCAAGGTATTTACAGTCGATCGCGAATCTGAGCCATGCTTGTGTTTCGAAGCACTCTGCCTCGGAGTCCGTTAGCTTGTTGACAAACGCCGCAGGGTACCGTCGCTTACCCCATGCCTCGGCGATGTTAGTAGCTACAGATCGGGAAGACCTGCGAATTTGATCAGTTAGCGAGTATCGTTCCTCGTTCGGGAATGCCTTACTCAGCTCGAAGATCTGCATGGCCATGCTATGGGCTCGCTGATAGGCGGTCAAGTCCAGAAAGCTACGGATGAGCATCGACAGATTATCCAATAACCCAATCATCCAATCATCCAATCATCCGGTCATCCGGTCATCCTGTCCAATCATCCGGTCATCTTGTCATCCAATCATCCGGTAATCCAATCATCCAATCATCCTGTCATCCAATCATCCGGTCATCCGGTCATCCTGTCATCCAGTCATCCGGTCACGTCCTGCATCATAATCACCGCGTGTCGGAACCCAAATCGGTATCCGCGAGCCGCGCGGAAATGTCGCAGGTGATGCAGCCCGACGCCGCCAACTTGGTCGGGAAAGTCTTCGGCGGAACCATCCTTAGTTTGATCGACCTCTGCGCCTATGCCTGCTCCTCCCGGTTTGCGGGCGGGCTCTGCGTGACGGCATCCTTCGACCGGGTCGACTTCCATGAGCCGATCGACGTCGGCGAGCTCGTAACGCTTATTGGGCACGTCACCTACGTCGGCCGAACGAGCCTCGAGACAACGATAGAAGTCTATGCGGAGAACCTGTTTACGGGACATAGGAGGCACACGAACACCGCGCGGGTCACGATGGTTCATCTCGATGCGAATCTCAAGCCGAAACAAGTGCCGGGGCTGATTTGCGACACCCGGGAAGACAAAATCCGGTTTCTCGAAGGCAGATTGCGGCGCGAACTCAGGTCGAGGCAGACCGAAGAGCGCGACCGCATCGCGCGGGAGTTCAGGTCTGCCGCCGATGCCGAGTTGGACCGGCTGATTCTGGCGGAGAACTTGCTGGAGACTGTGCCGACCGTTTCCTAACGAGCGCAAGCGCGAGGGCTGGGAGCCCACCGGCAGTTCCATCGATATGCCACACTATTAGCCTCACGGCCCGGTCGTCTAGTGGTTAGGATGCCGCCCTTTCAAGGCGGAGGTCGCGGGTTCAAGTCCCGTCCGGGCTACCATATCTGCTCGATCCGATTATCGGCCGCGTAGAACCTGTCTTTCGCCGATGGCGAGACGCATCCCGTTAACAAGGAACCTCTTGTTGTGGTGCCGACGTGCAGCGATCCGCCGCGCAGAGTTCGGGATTGTACGACCGGCACTGATTGAGCGTTTCAGGCGCTCATTACGATCTTTTTGAACTCTTCGGGATCGAGGCTCGCGCCGCCAACGAGGCCGCCGTCGATATTCGGCTGATGAAACAGTTCGCGGGCGTTAGAAGACTTGACGCTGCCGCCGTAGAGGATTCTGATGGTCTCCGCCTCCTCCGCACCCAGTCTCATGGTTAGCCGATGCCGGATCGAGGCGCAGACTCGCTCCGCCTCGGCCGAGTCGCAAGTGTTTCCCGTTCCGATCGCCCAAACCGGTTCGTATGCGACTACGAGCCCGTAAAGCTCGACGGAGTCGAGCCCCTGCAGGGCGCCTTCAACCTGCGTCGAGATCACTTCGTCGGTCCTTCCGGCTTGGCGCTCGTCCTCAGTCTCGCCGACGCACAGGATCGGCGTGATCGAATAGTAAAGCAGGCTCTTAATCTTCTTATTGATCGTGAGCTCGCTCTCGCAGAAGTAGTTCAGAGTCGACGGGTCTGTCTCGACCTTTCCGAAGCGGCCACGGGTCTCCGAGTGACCCACGATGCAGAACGATACGCCGGCTTCGAAGAGCATCGCCGGACTTACCTGGCTCGTGAACGCGCCCTTTTCTTCCCAAAAGACATCCTGCGCTCCGACCTTGATGTGAGTGTTCTTGAGTAGATCGCGCACCTTGGGAATTGCCAGGAACGACGGGCAGATAACCACATCGACGTCGGGCTTGGCATCCACGATTTTCATGAACGAGTCGACCGCGGCCACGGCTTCGCGGATCGTCATGTTCATCTTCCAATTCCCAGCGACAAGCTTTGTGCGCATTGCTTCTTCTAATGTAAACGTTTGTCGAGGATTCGTAAAGACGTCGAAATCATGCAAGCACAACCTCGGGTTCGACCGTGATATGAACATTGCCACGTACCGCGTTGGTCACAATGCAGTAGGCGTCGGCCTTGTGCGCCATATCTTCGGCCAGTTTGACTTGATCCTCGGTCGCGTCCGACGCGAGGGTGATTCGCGGCCGCACGGTCGCCGAGACAAACTTGAAGCTCGGACCATTTTGCTCTACTTCGCCGACAACTTCGGCCCTGACGTCTACAACCGGGACCTTTCGGTTCGCGGCGATGATGCCGAAAGTCATCGTGTAGCAACTTGCGATCGCGCTCGTCAAAAGCTCTTCAGGGCTGGCGCCGCCGCCTGGGCCCTGAAACTCCGGCGGGACGGCGATCGCGACCGTCGTGCCGCTGTGCTTGGCGCTGAAACTCCCTTTCCCATCCCGGCCGCCGGACCATTCGACCTCGACCGGGTAATCATGCATCTGAGGCATGCCCGGATGTTACTCGCTCGCCACTCGGAGGGATTAGGATTAGGGATTCAGGATTAAGGATTGAGGATTGAGGATTGGTTCAGGTAGGCGGCGGCAGCTATATCGGACGCTTATTGGTCCTTCAAACTACAGCGCCCCGGTCAGCGCCTTCGCTAACTCGGCAAACGCAGCCGTAGGCAATGGATTCACGCCACCCATCAGGCGTCCGACCAACAGAACGCGAGCGACCCGCTCGAGAGTTTCCATTCGATGGCAGGCATCCCAGAGATCCTTACCCATCGTTGCGGCGCCGTGATGGCTGAGCAGGAAGGTCTTGTGATCGGGAATGAAAGGATCGAGGGCGTCGGGCACCTCGTCGGTTCCGGGCATGCAAAAGGGGGCTGTGGCGACCGGTCCCAAAACATAAATCGACTCCGGCAGGACGTTGTTCGGTATCTCATATCCGGCGACCGTAAACCCTGTCGCAATCGGCGGATGAGCATGGATCACGGCCATGCAGTCCGGCCGCTTCTGCAGGATTCTAAGGTGGAGTTTGATCTCTGAGCTAGGCGACAGGGTATTGGCCGGGCCGGAATCAATACCCTGATACCCCGATACCTCAACACCCTTCCCGTCCCCATCGATCACGACCAGGTCCTCGGGCTGCATGTGGCCCTTGCTGATCCCGGACGGCGTGCACAGGATTCGGTCCGGACCCAGACGTAAGGAGATGTTGCCCTCGGTGGCTCCGACGAGGCCGCGTTGCCACAGCCTTTCGCCGACCGCGCACATTTCTTCCCGAAGGGTAGCGTCGTCCACAGACTGCGGATTATGGCATTACAGTAGCCTTTAGCCCGAAGGGCTGTGGCCGTCGCGGTAGCGACGCCGAATGGCTAGCCTAGTAGCCTTTAGCCCGAAGGGCTGTAGCCGTCGCGGAAGCGACGCCGAATGGCCGTAGCCTGTAGCCTTTAGCCCGAAGGGACGTGTAGCCGTCGCGGTAGCGACGCCGAGGGCCGTAGCCTGTAGCCTTTAGCCGTCGCGGTAGCGACGCCGAATGGCCGTAGCCATTAGCCCGAAGGGCTGTAGCCATCGCGGTAGCGACGCCGAATGACCGTAGCCTGTAGCCTTTAGCCCGAAGGGCTGTAGCCGTCGCGGTAGCGACGCCGAAGGGACGTGTAGCCCGAAGGGCTGTAACCTGAAACCACCGGCCAAATCCCCGAGGCATGCAAGTCAAAGCTTGAATCCGGCTTTGCGCAAAGCCTTCTTCATCTCGCCTTCGTCGAACCCTACGAATCGGGCGATGATCTTTCCTTTTGCATCGACCAGGTAGTTCGTCGGGAAGGCATCCACGTGATACATCTTCACCACGTCGGGCCCGCCCGTGTGGTTCATCACGATCGGAAACGTGAACTTGCTCTGCTTTGCATAGTCGCTGATCGTCTTCTTGTCGTCGCCCTCGTTGACCGAGATCATTCCGAATCCTTGTTTTTTGAGGCGGCCGTACAGGTCGCGCAGGTGAGGAAGCTCCTCCTGGCACGAACCTCACCCGTAGAACCAGAAGTTGACGAGGACGGCTTTCGCACCCTTGAGTTGGGCGGCAAGTGTGGTCGTTCCGCCGGTCGGCTTGCTCAGCTTAAAAGCCGGCGCCTTGCTCTTGAGCTTGAGCAGGTTCGCTTCATAGTTCGGGGCCTGGGTTGACGGCTTGAATTCCGTCCAGCCGGCCGGCGGAATCCACTCGAAGTCCTTAGGCGTAAGTCCAGGATCGAGCTTGATGTCCGTGTAAGAAACCGCAATCGGGCTTCCGTGCATGGTCGCTTCGATTCGAGCAGGGAGATCGGTTTGCGGATCTACGTATAGTGATCCGGCGTCGAACATATCGTTGTTCGGCCACTTGAGCTTGACTTTGAGATAGTCGTGGCCACCGAGTTTTGCGGCATCCGGAGCCGAAAGCGCTGTTTGATTCTCGAATCCGAAAAACTGGTCAACGCCTTGGCGTTCTTTGACTTCAGCAGCGCTTTCCCTGACGAATTGCCTTGTGGCGGCTAATACCGCCCAGCCACCTTGCGGTGTCGTGAACTCCTCCATCTGAGGCATTGACATCGTCGTGTGCGTGTACCCGCCGCGCAAGGTGCTGTACTGCAACGCGATGTCCTGGCCCATCATCGTCATTGTTGCCCTCAGGCTAACGGATTGAGCCGCCTTGAATTTGGCCGACATCTTGTCCAAGAGTGCCTGGCCTGCTGAGACCTGATGCCTGGACAAGGCCATTAAAAGAACGAGGGGCGACATCACCATCCTACTTGCTCCAACACTTGGACCGGTTCGAACAATCCCATTGTGCGATATTTCATAGGACGCGCTCGCACTAGCATCGGGAGATTGAAGTACGGGCCGTCGTCATCACCGTATAGGGACCAGCCACCCAGTAATGACGAAAACTCCCTAGTGCGATATGGAGGTCGGCTTGCCCCGCACGAAGCGCACGACATTCTGAGGCGGTCACCAGCGCCGGTAAACTGCCCTCATGGGAGCTTTCTACGGACCGAGAGAGTGGGGCAGACTGCTGACCGCGATGCTGACGCCGTTCGATGCGGCGGGAAACGTAAACCTGGCCGAAGCCGCCAGGATCGCCCGATATTGCGTCGATGAGCAGAAAAACGACGGTCTCGTTATTAACGGAACGACCGGCGAATCTCCCACCCTAGAGGAAGGCGAGAAATTCGCCCTGCTCGACACCGTTTTGGAAGAGGTGGGTGACCGTGCGTCAGTCCTGTTTGGCGCCGGGACCTACAGCACCAAGGAATCGATCCACCTGACGAGGCTTGCCGAGCGTCACGGCGCTCATGGCATCATGCTCGTCAACCCGTACTATAACCGCCCAGGGCAGGCCGGGCTTTACTCGCACTTCTCGACGGTTGCGCGCGAGACCAAGCTCCCTGTGCTTCTATACAATATTCAACCGCGATCTGCGATCAATCTCGAGACGACGACCCTCCTCAAACTCGCCCAGATTCCCAACATCGTCGCGGTCAAGGAAGCAAGCGGCAGCGTGCCCCAGATCAGCGACGTATGCGCCCAAGCGCCGGAGGGCTTTCGAGTCTATAGCGGTGACGACGGCCTTACCCTTCCGATCCTAAGCGTCGGTGGTCACGGGATTATCAGCGTGGCCGGGCATGTCGTCGGGGCTGAAATAAAAGACATGGTGGAAGCTTTTCCTCGAGATCCTGAAATGGCCCGTCGAATCCACCAGCGGCTCGCACCCGTCTTCAAGGCTCTGTTTTCCGCCCCGAGTCCCGCGCCGATTAAGTATGCGCTGAGCAAGCGTGGATTCGACTGCGAGGACGTCAGGCTGCCGATCGTGAAACTTACGGACGACGAGAGGGCGCTGGTTGATCGAGCCTTCGCCGAACTTTCCGCAGCGGCCGCGATCGCTTAGCTCGATCCGTTTTGGGCACGCTGGCGGTGGGCTGCGTCAGCTCAGCATCCAGGCTTGCTTGACAAGCTGGCCCCACTGCTCATGAACCCAATTCGCTCGTAGGCCCATGTCGTGGCAGAAGTCGGCAAGAATTCCCTGGATATAGCAGATGTTGGGAACGAAGCACGTGAATGTCAGTTCTCCGCCCTTGATGCACCAGGACCCAATATCGTTGTACCAATTCCAGTCTAGGCGCTCATGCTCGTTCAGCAGCATTGCCACGTGACCTTTGACGGAGTCCTCCATCATGATGGGCAGGCTTAAGTTGAACATCAAGCCGGAGCCTAGGATCGAGTGGGGATCGACCGCGCTCACGACCAGAGCCATATCCCGTTGCCCATAACTCCAGTCGAAGCTCGCCTCGAGGGACAGCTTGTAGTCCGTCTTCAAGTCGTTTGAGATCCGCCTTAATGCCTGACGGCCATCTTCCCATTCCTCGACGCCGACCCATTTGCTCTCAGCCGCCCCGTACGGCTTGAAGAATCGTTGCTCGAATTCGCAGATCTGATCGGGAGTTTTCCGCGAGCCCTTCCGAGGATGCTCGGTCATGGCGTGAGCCATCTTGAATTCTCTCGTGAACTGGTTCGCGAGCCGGTGGGCTTCGGCGACCTGCAGGGCGACCGCCGCATTGAAGACCTTCTTGACCCACGCCTCGTTGTCGTAGTGGGCATAGACGCTGCAGTGCAGCTTGTATAGATCCTTCTCGGAGTCGTAAACGATGCCGCTAAGGGTGCCGTCTGTCATGGCCTGACCGATCGCTAGCTCGGCATCGCCGGAATGCCCCTGACCTCTGAACATGTCGATTTCCGCATGAAGCCGGTAGAGGCACGAGGCGTTGTGGAAGTTGCCCAGGTCGCTCCAAACCCTTTGACCGTAATCCGAAGCCCACCACTCAAAGCCACGGATCTCGTCCACCGTGTAGTCGTCGGGAATCCGTAACGACTCGTGGACATGGGCCACGAGCTGGGTTCCGAGGTCTTCCTTTTCACGCCAAGCCATACTCGTTTCTCTCGAAGTAATTCTTGCGCTAGTGTATGTCAAGTTTCGTCTACTTGCGAAGACCGATTTTTTAACTTCCTATTGGCTGAGTGGGAAATGAGGCCCGAGTTCGAGGCTTTTGCCCTTCGGGCCAGTCAGTTTTCGGGGAGCTTTTTTGCCTCGCTTCCTTGTCAGGAATCGCCACAAAAAAGCCATGGCGAAACGCCATGGCTCAGGTTCTCGAATCTGCGGTAGGGGTGGAACTCCTTAGTCCCTCAGTCGGCGATATCGATAGGTGTCGATCGTGAACGAGCAGTTGTCGTCGCCGATATCGAAAGCCTTCTTGATCGTCCCGGGCTCGACCGGCTCGTTGTCGACTTCGGTCCACTCCAGGCAGATCGAGTGGTGCCGGATACGAAACGTTCCACCCGAGCTCCAACCGGCGCCCCGGAAGTGGAAGACGCCATCCGAGCTGAGGACAGCCCTCACATCCTTGTAGGAGCCCTCATGGTTGCTGACGACCCAGGTTCCCGCCATCGACTCGATCGTTGGCCGCGCAAGGTCGTTGTCGTCAGCGACCCGATGGCGCCGGCCTGAGGGCCCAGCCAGGCTGCTAGCGGTCAGCGCCGCTATCGTCAAGGTAGCGTAGAGTAAGCGAAAAACTCGCATCGGAATACCTCCTCTCCAACCACATTGAACGCCGAGTTTTGACCCTAGCATAACTGCGAGGGTGACATTGCGAAAATAGTCGCAATGTCACCAAATTGGCGGTCAGGTCCAACTTCCCAGCCGCCTACCGATTCAGCTTGTAGTAGGTGTATTGATCGATGGTAAACGAGCTGTCGTCTTCCGCCATCGGATAGGACTTCTTCATCGTTCCCGGCGCGACCTTCGAACCGTCGACGGAGGTCCATTCCAGGGCCAGCTTGTGCTCCTGGATCCGGTATTTTCCGGCGGAATTCCAGTTCGGCCCGACGAAGGCAAACGTACCGTTCGGCCGGAAGAACATTTTGATATCCGTCCGCGGCTTATCACCGTTTCGAAGGGTCCACGTCCCGACCATTGGTCTGAGCTCGGGAGCGGCCGGCTCGAGGGCCAACGTCTGGCTCGCTTTGGTTTTCTTGGACTTGTGCTTATGAGTCTGGTCCGCGGTGGCCGTCATGGCCAGCACAGACAGGACAACGAGAGTGATAGTTGTTCTGAGGTGCTTCATAGGATTCCTTTCAGTCCATCGAACGCACCACCACAGAGCCCGTATTATTGCCAGGGCGTTATTGCGGCAAGAGCCGCAGGAAAGCGAAGGGAGTACTGGAGTGTTGGAGTCCACTACTCCACCACTCCGTCACTCCAGTCTCTTAGCTCTTCACGTACCGGTAGGTGTCGATGAAGAAGTAATCGTCGCGGAGGAGGATCGCCTTTCGCATCGAGCCCGGTTCGACGGCTTCACCGTCGACTTCGGTCCAGATCAGGGTAAGACGATCGCCTTCGAGTTCGAACTTTCCTTTGGAAGTTGCTGCCATCCCGGAGAACTCAAAGGTGTGGTTGTCTTTGAAGACCATCTTGATCGACTTGTCGACGAAGTCTCCGGTCCTGACATTCCAAGTTCCGAGGATGTCCAAGCTGCAAGCCGAAGCCTTTTGAGGGCTAGATCCTGCCTTGACGTATCGCAGGCCGTCGATTTCGAGAGCATTGTCTTCGACCTTGCCGGACAGGGTCTTCACGCCCTGAGCGGGGAAGGTGTCGTTTGCCACGAGCCTGATCTTCCGCTCGTTGAGCTCGAACGTGCCATTGGCGCCGGTCACGTTGCCGCTGGCGTTGCTTGCATAGCTGAACGTTCCGTCCGGCCGGAGCATAATCCGCGCATATGGCTCGGGGGCGCCGAGCTTCTGGACCGTAGTCTTAACTTCGGACGAGAGCTCGAGCCGGTATGAGCCGACGAGCCAATCGGGTGCGTTGGAGGCGAATGCGCTGACGCCCAGCGCTAGGGTGAGGAGAAGGGCGATCGGTCTCATGGCCGGGGAATTCCATGGACTTTCCCGGCCGTTTGCCCGCCTGATTGACAGTGTTTTCAACCACCAGGCGAATTACCTGATCGGGCGAAGAGCGATGGGGTCGCCGACCTCCGTCAAAAATAAAGGGCGAGCCCAAGGCTCGCCCTTCTCGACATTGGACGTACAGCCTAGAGGCCGCCGCCGCCCGTGTCCTGCTTGAACTCTTTACCGCCCATCGTCTTCAGCTTCGCCTTCTGGTCGTCGGTCAGGATCTTCCCGACCTCCGCGTTAAACGTGTCGGTGTTCTTCTTCATCGAAGCTTGCATCTCTTCCCGCGTGATCTCCTGATCGCGGACCTTCTGAAAGAGGGCCATGTTGGCTTCTTGCTGCTTGGACTGGAGATCCTTAATCTTTGCAATCTGATCGGCGCTCAAGCCAAGATCCTTTTGCACGTCAGGGAACGTTGCCGCCGTGGTGCCGGCGAGCTGAATGTTGATCTCCTTGAGACGGGTGGCTTGATCCTTAGTCAGGACCGCGGCTACGTCCTTCTGCATCTGAGCCATGTACTTCATCATGCCATCGCGCATCGCCTGTGGGTCGCCGTTTGCGTTCTGGCGGATTTCGGTCATGTCACTGCGAGCCTTCTCCTGAAGAGCCTGGAGCTTTGTCTTCTGGTCATCGGTGATATTCAGATCCTTCTGAACGTCGGGCCGCTGAAGCAGAAAGGTACCGGTCGGATCGGCGCCCATCATGCGTCCGAAGCCACGGCCACCTTGCCCGCCTTGCGCGAAAGCCGCCGAAGCCAAAAGAGCGGCCGCGCATATGACAACAATGTTTCTTACCAATTTCATGAGTAGTTCCTTCCTCCGTATCACTTAGGGCCCCGGAGGCGGCGGAGACTTGTGGCCATCGCCGATCGGGGGTGGAATCGAGTTCTTTAGAGTCTTCTGAAGCTCCGGAGACATCTTCTTGGTTTGGTCGTCTCTAAGGCCCTTGGCATCCTCTGGGCTCCGAATGACTCGAGGCGTAAGGAAAACCATCAATTCAGTCTTTTGGTTATCCTTCGAGGTCGACCGGAAGAGCTGTCCCAAGAGGGGAATGTCTCCGAGAAGCGGAATCTTCTTGACCGTGCTCGTCACGTTGGTGCGAATGATGCCGCCGAGAATGATCGTCTCGCCGTCTTTGACGCTCACCGTGGTCGAGGCGGTGCGCTGATTTACGATCGGGGCGTTGAAGCTCGTGAAGCCCTGGAGATCGTTCGCGGTCTGATCGACATCCATCGTTACGAAGCCGTTCGACGTGATGTGGGGAGTCACCGTCAAGATAATGCCGACGTCTTCGAAGGCATAGTTGAACGATTGAACACCGGTTGTCGTGCTCGTAGTCGTGCTCAAGATGTAGGGAATCGACTGGCTGATGTTGATCTGTGCCTGGCTGTTGTTCGATGTAAAGATGCGAGGCGTCGAGAGCACCTGGAACTTCGTGTCGGTCTGAAGGGCGTTCATGAACGCACCCAGATCGCCAGCCGAAAGCGTGTATTTGAACCCGGTGACGGGAGGATTCGCATTCTGAAGTCCGAAATCGTTTGTGCCTAATCCGCTGCTCCCCTTGATTCCGAGTAGCTTTCCGGTCGCGAGCTTCCACTCGACTCCGAACTGGCTGCTCGCATCGAGGTTGGTTTCGATGATCATCGTCTGGATCATCACCTGTGGCGGGATCCGGTCGAGTTGGTCGAGGATGTTCTGGAGGAGTTGGACGTTGTCCGGCGTCGTCACGACGATGAGGCTGTTCGTGTTCGGATCGGGAATAACCGTGATCTGATTTTGAAGATCGCGAAGGTTGATCGGATGTCCCTGAGCGTCGCGTCCGATCTCCGGCTGATTTTGCTGATTCTGCTGGCCTCCGAAGCCGCCTCCTCCGCCGCCTGGCCGGAAGATTTGGCCGAAGCCACCTCCTTGTTGCACTCCGACCGACGTCATCAGTTGCCCGTTCTCGTCGACCGGGATGTTCAGATTGTTAGGATCGTCGGGCGATACGTCCCCGCCGAGCCCGGTCGGCCGCGTATTGCTGCCACCGTTGGTGCCCGCGCCGCCGCCACGGTTTGGAACCTGCTGGCGCTGGTTTCCAGCAGCCTGGTTCGTTGTCGTTGGCCGGTTGTTGGTAACGCCAGTGCGCTGGCCAAAGGCCTGCTGCATGAGCGAGGCGATATCGGTCGCCTTAGCGTTCGACAGCGGGAACACGAAGGTCGTGTTCTACCAGGCGGATTCGAAGGGCGGGTACACGCTCACCAAGGACGGGCCGCTCCACCTGGCGGCCGTATTGCGCACCGACTCGAGCGGCCGCTACCGCATCCACTCGGTATTCCCGGGCACGTATGGCTACCCGGCGCACGTGCACTTCGAGGTATTGCCGTCTACCAGGATTTTCGAAGAAGTCTTTTTGCCTGGGTGGCCGGAACGGACGCTAACGCTGTAACGATAGTGGACCTGACAACATTCAGCGTGCTAAACCAGATTCCGGTTCGTGCGCCGACCGCAGTTTATTATTTTGGGTCTGACCTCATGCTTGTTGCGAGTGAGAACGACGGAACCATGACCTCGTACAGCGCCCAGATGCCGGGCGCGGGAAATGTACGGTTGCCAAACCTCGTCAAGCCCCAGGACTACATCGACGACGAC
>CAZNUL010000078.1:0-16012 GCA_964576205.1 uncultured Fimbriimonadaceae bacterium
CCTTGGGGCGTTGAGGCGTTGGGGCGTTAGGGTCAGAAGTATTCGAGCGCTCAGCTTCAAGGCCGTAGGGCCGCAAGGCCTCAACGCCATCCGGGCTTGCTTGGCAAGCCCGGATGACCGCATTCAGATGCTTCTCGTTCAGTTGGCTGCCGGTGACCAGCGCCGCGACCTTGCGCTCTTCCTTCACCTTCCAGTCGATAAACTCCTCGATGTCGGGGTGGTCCATGTCGAGGCAGACCATCTTCGCCGCTCGCCGGGTCGTACCGCCCGACTTAATCGCGCCGGCGGCGCGATCGCCGACTCTCAGGAAGGACATGAGGCCGCTCGAACTTCCGCCTCCGCTTAGCTTCTCCTTAGCGCCACGGATCTTGGAGAAGTTGGTGCCGACGCCCGAGCCGTATTTGAAGATGCGTGCCTCCCGCGTCCAGAGGTCCATGATGCCGCCCTCGTTGACGAGATCGTCCTTCACGCTGAGAATGAAGCAGGCGTGCGGCTGCGGCCGCTCGTAGGCGTTTTTGCTTCGCTCGAGCTTCTTGGTCTTCGGGTCGACGTAATAGTGCCCTTGCGGTAATCCCTCAATGCCGTAGGCGAAGTGAAGGCCGGTGTTGAACCACTGCGGCGAGTTCGGGGCCGCGATCTGGAGAGCGAGCATCCGGCATAGCTCGTCGTAGAAGGCCGACGCGTCTTCGTCGCTCTCGAAGTAACCGAATTTCTTGCCCCATTCGGTCCAGCAACCCGCCAGGCGATGGAAGACCTGGCGGGAATCGGATTCGAAGTCTTCGGCAGGGGCGTTGTGGCCCTGCGGCGTTGAGGCGTTGTCATCGCCCGAGTCAAGGCCGTAATGCCCTAACGCCTTAACGCCGTCCGCTCCGCAGACCCCCGCCTTCCGGAAATACTTCTGCGCCAGGATGTCGGTCGCGACCTGGCTCCAGTGGCTGGGCACCATGACGTTCTCCATGGAGAAAACAGCGGAGCCGTCTGGATTCCTAATCTCGCTCTTGCGAGGTTCGAAGACGATGCCTTCGTAAGCGTCCTGGCCGGCAGTGGTGAAGTAGCGGTTGATTTTCATGAGTTAGTGGTCTTCCGTGACATATCAGCATCGGCGCTCGGCGTCAGGCGTTCGGCGTTCGGTGTGGATCCGTATGCCGCTATTTCCTCACGAACGATGCCGACGTTCTTCGTTTTGCGGCGATAAGCAATCAGCCGATTGAGCATTTGCATGCCGCTGTCGAGGCTGCGCGCGTATCCGAGGGCAATATCCGCGGTCAGAAGTCGCCGCCTCTTTGCAACGTTGATCCAGTACTTTGCTTCACGGGCAGACCCGCGAGCGATTTCAAAGAAATGGATAGCCTCAGCGTCGCTGTAGCGCCCGTCTCCCTCAACCAGGTTCGCGCCAACGCTATCCGTTGCGCGGACGAGCTGCTTGCCGGTTGTACTCTTGGCAAATGCGTTCCATTTTTGGACCGACTCCCAAACCAGGTCGGCGACATCTATAAAGCGCCCAAAAACCTCAGTCTCTTCCATGGGTAAGTGAGTTGACATTAGCTTCTCCTCCCCAACGCCGAACGCCGAACGCCGAACGCCAAACGCCAAGGCATTTAGTATATACAGACTTACGTCTACCTTATACTCTATCACTTCCCAGCCCCCATCGTCTCCCTTTCCTCCATCTCCTCGACGATGCTCGCGAAGTCGCGGACCGTCTCGAACTCGCGGTACACGCTGGCAAAGCGGACGTAGGCGACGGTGTCGAGGTCGTGGAGCTCACGCATCACGCGCTCGCCGATGGCCCTCGTCGGAACTTCCTCCTCGAACTCCTGGAACAGATCGCGCTCGATCCGTTCGACCGCGTGCCGGAGAGCCTCAATCGGAACTGGGCGCTTGCGGCAGGCAATGAGCATCGAATTGAGGCACTTCTCGCGCGAAAACTCCTCGCGCGCTCCGCCTCGCTTAACGACAAAAAGGCGCGGCCTTTCCGGTCCTTCGAACGTCGTGAATCTTCGCCCACACCCGAGGCACTCGCGTCTGCGGCGGATCGCCTCGCCATCTCTGGCGGGCCGCGAGTCGAGGACCTTTTGGTCTATGAAGCCGCAAAACGGACAGCGCATATCTTTCCTACGATTCCCAACATCTAGTGGTGACGGACATCGTAGCACACAAGATGCTGGGTTTTTTGCGGTTTTCTGCCCACATTTTGACCACCAGTTACCCACTGGATTTCCAGGTTAGAACCGGGGTTTTGTCGGGGATAGTGGATAACCGCACCTTGTCATCCACGAACTGAGCGAGGACAAGCGAAGTGGAAGAACCTTCGCGGCATCGACCCTGAAGGGGTCACGCACCTAAGCCCAGGGTGCAAAGCGACCCTGGGTCAGCATATGCAATCGGACGGCAACCCTGAAAGGGTTGCGCATTTCTCAATTCCAGACGTAGCGCTCATCCAAGGCGATATCGTGCTCCCGCATAAGCCGCCGAAACTCGTTTTGGAAGGTAGTGGTTAAATGATGCTCTTCCTGCCGCCGGATGTAATCGGCGGCCAGTTCCATCCGATCGGCGTCAACCGAAAACACGCCGTAACCGCCTTGCCACGAGAAACTCGGAATCGTCTCCTTGATGAAGCTCGACGAAACCCTCTTCGTTTCCCGTATCCAGTCGGCAATTGAGATCGTACGCGACAGCCGCGCCAAGACATGTACGTGGTCCGCGACGCCTCCAACTTCGATCGCAGGGCATTCCAGCCGGCTGCTAACTTCCGCGATATAGGCGTGCGCCCTTCTTCGATAGTCCGATTCCGTCAAAAATGGTTGCCGATCCTTGGTTGAGAAAATGGTGTGGACATAAACGACGGCCAGGGATTGGGGCATAACGGGATCGTACCGGCATGCTAATGCGCAACCCCGTGGGGGTTGGTGTCATTGGTGCGCCCTTACCTCAGGGTTGGCTTCGCACCCTGGGCTCTGCTTTGGGATGTCCTTGTGAGAGCGGCAGACGAGCCTGCTCGGGAGCCTGGGATCGAAGAACCTACTTTGCAGATCCCGCGCTTTGGATCGCATCGCCTTCGTTGGCAAGCAACCACCAGGCGTAGGTGTTTCGATATCATCCCACGGAGCAAGCTCCGATGGATGCATCTCAACATGACATGCCAAGTTGCTGTCGAGGCTAGCCGCTCCGCTCGGAATGACATCGCAATAAGGAATCAGTGCAGGCTGGCCAGCCAAGGGTGACTCGGGTCGGCCCTAGCGATCGCGTCCGCTAACCACTTGCGGTCTGACTCCGGTAGGTGAGGTGAGGCATCCCGGAAATCGTCCTCATCCCACGGGCTCGGCTTTTGCGACTTAAAGAGAAGGACGATCGCCGGATTCAGATACGGGATGCCCTCCGGAGTCTGGAGGTACGCCCGTTCGGCCGGCATCCTGATCCACGGATCTCGGCGGTAGAGCCACATTCCCGGTTCGCGCTTTTCGAGCAGGAACTCCATGTGGACTCCGCAGAAGAATTGGAAAGCAGGCGGATCGAGGCGTTCACCGTTCCAGGGAACGGATTCGTGATTCACCACCTTGTCCATCTGTCTTCCGAACAACCTGTCGCGAAAGGCCATTTGGTCCTCGTAGTCGATCGCGATGTCGGCGTCCTTGTGATCGCGGCGGATCCGCCCAAGAAACAAGTCGATCGCCCATCCTCCGGCGAAGTGCCACGGCCGGTCGAAGCCCCAAAGCATTCGATGTGCTTCCTTCGCGGCACCCTCGATGAGAGGCGGATTAGGAATCTTTCCTGGCCTTTCCAGAGGATTCAAGTCGAGGCTGAATGAAGGCAGCGGCTGGGGTGCGGCGAGATCATGGAGCGTGTACCGCTCGATCCATCCCTTTCGAGCCACGAGCAGTTGACCGAGCGAATCCCAAGTCGCCCACTGGGCTCCCTTGAGGAGCTTAGGATGGGTGAACAACTCGAACTCGAACTTTCCTCTAAACTCCCAATAGCGCAACTCGGGATGCTCGGGTGATGGCCGCCACAGCCCGCGCTGCCAGCCGTCTCGCTCGAGCCGTTTCGCGAGGACCCCATAGCCAAAATCGGAGGTCTCAGGTCGTCGGATTCTTATGTCGCAATCAAGCTCTCGGCTTATTTTGGCCACGGGAACTTCCGAGTGCTGAAAGTCCGAAAGCTCCAATCTGCCGATTTGATCGAAGCAGCCGCCTCCACCGTAGACTGCAACGTCTTCCCAGTCCAGGACCGTGCGCACCATGGCGGGCGGCATATGCCAGTCCAAGCTTCCCATCCGCCTCGGGTGCTTGCAGCCACATAGATCATCCATTTTCCATCCCACGAGACGTCGCATCGATCTGGATAGAACTCGCCACGGAACCAAGACCCGTGCTCGATTTGGTCGCTATCCGTATGCCAGAGCATCACGTGCCATAGCTTGCGCGGCTTACGCCGTATCACAACGCACACCGGCGCCGCGTGTGCTGGAATCAGGAATAACCGGGCCGGGACGTTTGCGGACACTACCGCTAAATGATATCGGCGGCGGATCAGGACCGCGCGAAGTCGCCTACTTCAGCGACTTAACGTAAGCGGCGATCGCCTTGCGATCGTCCAACTTCAGCCTCTTGAATGACGGCATCTGGCCTTCGAACCCGGTACCGATGATTGCTACGATCCTGTCTTCCTTCAGCTTGATGCCCCGCAAGCGGGGGCCCTCGTCGCCCTGGCCTGTCGAGCCATGGCACACGGCGCAGTTCGCACCGAATAGGTTGCGTCCCTTTGCCGGATCGGCCACCGGCGCCTTCGGCTTTGCGGACTTGCCCTTCTGAGTTGAGAGGCTCAACAAGGGCATCGCGGTCAACGTCGCTATGGCAAGGAAGGCGATGGCAGGGTTCACGGAACGGCGGGGTGCTTCCACATCGAGTGGACAAAGGCGAAGTGCGTTCTATTCCCGCTGAGCTATCGGAATAGAGAGATGGCAAGCCGATCGCTCAGGAGCGCTAGTTTGGGTCGCCCGCCAGAGTCGAACTGGGATTTCGCGCGGCACGGACCCATGTTTGCCGCAGCACAAGCGATGGCAAGCTGTTACCGGCTGGCAACGACAGACCTGGAGTACGGCCGGATCGCGCTCAGGAACTGGTTCGCGTCGTCCAGGGGGGGCTGCTGCTGGTGGATTTTGAGCACCTTGCCGTCTGGAGACACGACGACGTAAAGAGGCAGCGTGTTGACACTTGCCATCTGCTGCTCCAGGCGCTGATTCGCGTCCGTCTCGGGCGTGCTCCGGTCGGTGAACAGCTTGGCAAGGACAAACTTGCCCAGCTCTCGCTCGACTTCGGGCTTCGGAAAGACGTTCTCCTCGATCAGGCGGCAATTCGTACAGTAGATGCCGGTGAAGTCGATGAAAACGTTCCGGCCGCTGGCCTTTGCTTTTGCCAGTGCGGAGTCGTAGGTTGTCTCCCACGCCAGATTCCCTCGCTCCTTGCCGGCCTGGCCGGGATACGGGTCGGGAGGCAGGAAAGCGGCAAGCTGGCCGAGATTCGATCCGCGCATTCCGTTGAGGCAATAGAGCGCCAGACCCACCGTAGCGATCCCGAAGCCGCGGCGAATCCAGCCAATCTTGGCGTCGTCGTCATTGGGCAGTCTCAGCCAGCCAAGCAGATAGAGCCCGCCGATTGCCGCGGTCAGGGTCCAAACGGCGAGAAACACCGGCCGGACGAGCAATCCCAGATTCAGTGCTAGGTCGACGTTGGAGAGGAACTTGAGTGCCGCCATCAGCTCGAGGAACCCCATGAAGGCCTTGACCGTAACGAGCCAAGCTCCGGACCGGGGCAACTTGCTTAGGTATCCAGGAAAGAGGGCAAGGAGAAAGAACGGCAGCGCGAAGGCCGTGCTATAAGCGAGCATTCCGACGATCGTAGTCATCAGCCCACTCTGGGCGGATGTGACGAGGAGCGTGCCGACAAACGGTACCGTGCACGTGAAGCTCGTGAGCGTGAAGGTGAGGCCCATCACAAGCGGCCCGATCAATCCTCCCGCGCGCGACTTGCTCGCAGCTTTGTTGACGAGCCAGCCAGGGAGCCTGATTTCAAAGACGCCGAAGAGGCTCGCCGCCAGAACGATAAACAGAAGCGAGAGCCCGATGTTCACCCAGAGGTTCGTAGCGACCTTGTTCAATCCCGTCGAGCCCACGATCACGCCAAGCCCGGTGAAGGTGGCAATAATCCCCAGACAGTAAGCGATCGGTCCGGCGAAGCTCAGCTTGTCGTCGTCACCCTTCTGCTTGCTGAAAAAGCTGACGGTGATGGGAATCATCGGGAAGACACAAGGGGTCAGGAGGGAGAGCAATCCCATCCCGAAAGCAAAGACGATGAACGGCAAAAGCCCCGAGTCCTGCGCATGCTTGATTCGCAGCGCAGTCTCGTCGGTCGGACCAGCGCTTGGAGTTGCAGCAGAACCGGCCCCGGCCAGCGGCTTCAGGTTCGCATATTCGGCTCTCGCTGCGCCGGGCTCGACGGTGTAATCGACGGGAATGCTCACGTCGGCCGGGGGCAGGCAGGTTTGGGCGTTGCAGACCTCGAACTTTAGCTTGATCGTCAGCTTGCCCGGACCCGGTGATGTGAGCTTGACCGGAGCATAGAACTCCGCCGATCCTTCGAACAGGCCGACCTGCTTGCCGAAGTTCTGGTCGAATTCGCTCTTTGGCTTGGCCTCTTCGATGGGACCAAGGCTCTCGATTCCAGGGCCAGCCGGTTTCTGGATCGTAGTGGGGAAGGGACCCTCCGCGACCGGAACAATGGAATAGGTGTGCCAACCGTCCTTGAGTTTTGCGCTGATCACGACTCGGGCGGCCTCGCCGACCCGCAGGTCGCTCCGATCGAACTTTGCCGACCACACGGCCTCGTCCTTTGCCAGCGCAAGACTGGCGGTCAGAATCAGGATCAGGGCGAGGAAAGGTTTCATCTTCGCTACCAATTACAATACGCAAACACGTGGCGGCCGTGGGACGTGCCACCAGTGACCTGAACTCGCTTGTCTCCCATATCCGTGTTAGTTGCTACGATGCGCGAGCTGATCCGTCAACCAGCGCCGATTGTTTTCGAGCATGTCCGGATGCCAGTCGTGCCCCCAATCGTAGGTGATCAATTTTTTCGCTCCGGGCAGCGCATCGAAAATAGCTTGAACCTGGACCGGCTTCACCGCCGGATCCTTGAGACCGACTGAGACCAGAGTCGGCTTGTCGCAGCGCGTCGCTTGGTTGAGCGTGTCGAAAAACGCGATGGTTTCCATGACTTTTTCTTGGCGGTCCGGAGCTCCCGCGGAAAAATCCATGAGCTCCTTCAGTGGATAACGGTACACGTTCTTCATCAGCGTTTCGTGCATCGCGCCGAGGAACGGCATGTCCGCGCATACCGCCTTGACTCGGTCGCTCCAGGCACCCAGCCAGATGGACATTCCGCCGCCTTGGCTCATTCCCATCGTCCCGATTCGTTCCGGATCGACCGAGGGAAGATCGCTCAGTACCCTCAATGCGATGACCGCGTTCTGGAACATGGTTCGGAAGACCCAGGTTCGCCGGTCGAGGACACCATCCGCGAAATACCCCCGCGTCGGCGTGTACTTCTCCTGGTGAAAACCATCGTGGCCGAAGAAGTTGAAACTGAGGCTGACGAAGCCCTCCCGGGTTCCGTATTGGTTCGGCATCAGCGACTCACGCCCATAGGGCGCGATCCATAAGAATCCTGAACTGCTTCCTGCCGGATCGTCCGGCGATTCCGGCGACGCGACCCATCCGCTTAGCATCTCGCCTTGAATCCCACGGAAAGTAAGGGGGCGGACCTCGTGAGCCGCCGAGATTGTGCCGGGGTCGGTTTGGCCATCGTGGTTTGGACTTGGCGTCACCGGATCAAACCCGACCTGGTAGTCGAACGGAGCGGATTCGGCGAGCGCACAGGTCTCTTGCCAGAAATCGTCGAAGCCGGCTGGCACGTAGGGTTCGGGAGGTCTCACGAAACGCCGACTGCGCGTTGCTCGGATTGGACGTGCATGCCGGTCGTCATCAGCCAGGCGATCGCCCGCTGGACCTCTTCGACCGGACCCTCCAGCCTTAGGAGGAGCCAGCCGAAGTCCGTATCGACATTCGCCTTCTCGATCCGGACTTTGATATTGAAATCACGGCACAGGGTGCTGATCCAAGGCGTTGAGACGGATTCCTTGCCCGCGCTGATAGTGACGTCGACGGTTGGCATGCCAGTACCGAGTTTACCGTGCCGGGAGTTAGTCGAGAGCCTCGCCCTTGACTCGAACGTTCACCTCAGGCTTCGCGACGCGATCGCCGTGGCGTGCCGCGCTCGCATGAGATCGTGCCATCTTAGTTGGCGATTCCGAAGTCTTTCGTGCCGTCGAACCCGCCGAATTGTCGACGACCTCTTCCTGCGTGTGTAGGGTCGCCGGATCGTTTGGCGGTATGTGATAGCGGCGGATGAGCGTCTTGGCGAGCGACTCCCAAACCGGGCCCGCAACGGCCGCCCCGTAGTAGGCGCCGGCCTTAGGGTGATTGATCATCACAAGAATCATCGCTTTGGGATTCGGCGCCGGAACGAAGCCAACGAAGTTGGAAACATAGCCACCGCCATCCTTCTTGTTGACTCTCTGGGCAGTACCGGTCTTCCCGGCGAGGATGTAGCCCGGGATGCGAAGGCTGAAGCCGGTTCCGGACTTGTCCTGGATCACCGCTTCCATGATTTCCAGAGTCTTGTCGGCGGCGTTCGCCGATACTCTCCGTCCGGTCGACTCCGGCGGGACTTCCTGATTCCCAATCTTTGCAATCAGCCGTGGCTTCATTTGGATGCCGTGGTTTGCGAGCATGCAAAAAGCGCTGGACATCGCCATCGGCGTCACTGTCAGCGACTGGCCAAAGCCAACTGTGGCGAGCTGGAGAGGCTTTGCGAACTCCCCGAAATTGAACCCGCCGGCGGCCTCGAACGGCAAACCGACGCCGGTCGGGCGGAGGAGGCCGAGGTCCTTCAAATACTGTGTCATCGGCTCGTAGCCGATACGAAGGGCCCATGTCGCGGCGCTTACGTTGCAGCTTTTGGCGATGGCCTTCTCGGCATCGACGATGCCGTGGGCCCGATTGCCGTGGTGCGAGTCGCAGTGGATCGCGCGCCCAGCCCACACGGACAGCTCTCCGTGGCAATCGATCGTCGATTTTGGATCGATCTTGCCGTCGTTCAGTCCCTTGGCGAGTGTCATCACCTTAAACATCGAGCCTGGCTCGAGCCGATCCTGAACGATTGGATTCTTGGTCGACTTGCGCGTATCCGGCGGCGCCGTAATGTCGCCTCCGGTCGGATCGAAGGTCGGATAATTGGCCATCGCGAGGATGTTGCCGGTTGACGGCTCCATGATGATCGCGACCCCGTTGTCGGCCTGGTTCTTTTCGACGGCTGCCTTGACTTGGGCAGCAGCTTCCTGTTGGAGCTCGCTATCGACGGTGAGAGTGATATTCTTGCCGTCCTGCTTCGGGATCGATCCCGCTTCGATTCTCATCGGCAGGAAGTCGCCGGTCCGATCGGTTTGACCGATGGTGACTCCGTTCTTGCCCTGAAGGAGTTTGTTTTGGCTGCGCTCTAGGCCAACGAGAGGAGTTCTGTCCATCATCGCTCCGACGACATTGGCGGAGGCGACGCCGAGCGGATACGTTCGCTTGCCGGTCGGATCGATCGATATTCCATCGGCCTTCCATCGGCTCTTGACTTCCTGAACGTCTCGCCTCTGGGACGCGCTTAGGGATTCTCGCCAGACCTTGTGTTCTTCGCCGTTTAGAGCCAGCTGGGAGAAGTCGGTCGCCGGGATCCCGGTCGCCGCGCTGAGATCGAGGAAAAACGCGTCGGTTTGGGGTACGCGCTTGAAATTAAGGCTCAGTTCGTACGTGTCCTGATCGATCGCTAGAGGTCGGTCGTCGGCCGAATAAATGCCGCCGCGCCGCGCGTACTCGGGTCTGCTCAGCGTGAAGCGCTTGGTTTCCCGGGCACGCTCGAGGGTCGACGAGCGATCAACGATCTGGAGCTTCGCTTGACTGATCGCGGCGCAACCGAAGAGGCCGAGGACTCCCCACGTGAAGTAATAGAGGCGGCCACGATTACTGTGCGGCTTTGGCATCTCGCTCCGCCGGTTCGGCTGTCGCGTTCGCGTTGGTGGCGCCAAAATCGCCGGAAGGCTGGCCTGCCGGACTGCCGCTCGACATCTCCTCCGAATTGTCGGCAACCAGACCCTCGTCCGGACGCAGGTGCTTTCGGACGAGTTGAATCGCGGGTGCCGTTTGAGCAACCATCGATTCCGGGGCGACGAAGTGATTGATCTCAGCCCAGCTGTCGATAGCGGAAGAGCGGGTCATAGCTTGCACTTTGTCCCTTAGCAGTGCGACTTCCTTTGCCGCGTCCTTATTCCTTTCGACGGCGCGGATGCCTTCGCGACGCGCCTTCTCAACCATCACCTGGCCGGTCAGGCTGCTTGAAAAGTAAACGCTGAGGGTCAGAACACTGTAGACGGCCGCTTGAGCGATGGCCCGTGGGACGGTGGAAACCCGGTTTCCTTGCTCGACGCGAAGCTCAGGCCTTGGATCTACCTTTGGCCGGGGGACGATAATCGGTTTTAGCGGTACTGCACTCATCCTGAGTCTTGTTCTCCTGGGCGCTGTCCATCCATGGACGAACGCTTATTCGAAACTCCCTTGCTTGAATCCAAATCTCAAACTCTAAACTCCAAACTGTTTCCGAATCGCTCGCAGCTTTGCACTCCGGCTCCGCGGATTGCCCGCCAACTCTTCCTGGGTCGGCGTAAGGGGCTTGCGGGTTAAGTTCTCGAACTGCCCTCCCTTTGCGAGGTCCCGGAACGTGTTTTTGACGATCCGATCCTCGCCAGAGTGGTAGCTGAGAACAGCAAACACGCCGCCTGACGCCAAACAGGAAGCCGAACTGTGAAGAGCCTCCCCTAGCCGTTCAAGTTCACCGTTAACGACGATTCGAATAGCTTGAAAGGAGCGTGTTGCCGGGTGAATTCTCTTATCTCTTGCGCCGACCGGAATAGCAGCTAGAATTGCGTCTACTAAATCGTTAGTGGTGCGCAGAGGCTTGGTCTTTCTGATCTCGATAATCTTGCGCGCGATGTTTCGCGCCCAGCGTTCATCCCCGTATTCCCAGAGCACTTGCTCGATCTCGTGTAATGACCAGCGATTGAGCAGCGCGCTGGCCGGCTCCCCTTTGCTCCGGTCCATGCGCATGTCGAGCGGTCCTTCTTCCCTGAAACTGATTCCCCGCTCGGGGTCGTCAACCTGCGCGCTGTTCAAGCCCAGATCGAAGAGGATGGCGTCCGCCTCGCGATCTAGATGCTTCGCGATATTCCGAAAGTCGTCATGAATAAGCCTGAGCTTCTTGCTTTCAGGCCTTTCGCCGGCGCCCAATCGCTGCCTCGCGATTTCGAGCATCGACTCGTCCCAGTCGAATCCAAAGAGAATCCCATCCGGTGAGATTCTCTTTAGGAATTCCGCCGAATGCCCGCCGAGCCCAAGAGTTCCGTCGACGACGACCGCTCCCGGCCTCAACGGTAGAACTTCCGAGACCTCGCGCAGCATCACTGGGTCGTGGGCAGGACCGCCTTCCTTTCGAGCTGTTTTCGAGTTTCCGCTCATTTGCTCAAATCGTCCCTTGCCGAGGCTATGCGCGGGCAACGCGGCTGCAGCGCGATCCCCGTTGCGCCTGCATGCCCGACGGCCGCGATCGGCGCTTCCCGGCGATCTTTCAGCGACGACCACTCTGGCCCCTCGAGCTTCGATCCGAGGCGGAATAGGAACTGAGTCCGGCCGCAGCTAGAGAGATTTGGGCCGAATAGGATTCGACCTGACCTCTCGTCCCCGAGCCCGATGACGGCCCGAGGAGGAAGTCGATCATTTTTTCGGACCAGGTCCTCTCACGCAGAGGCGATGACGAAGGATCTATGCGCGTTTTCATGATTTGCCCACCATTTGTCCATAGGCTTTGGCGAGCGCTTCCCGGCGCTTCGCCCCGTAACCTTCCGTGTCTTCCTGAAATCGCTCGTATTCGTCCTTCGCCCAAATCTCCAACCGGTCGCCGCAGCCGACCAGGAGAACCTTATCGCTCAGCTTCGCGATATCGCGAAGCTTCTGAGGAACAACCACGCGGCCCTGCTGATCGAATTTCAGTTCGTCGTCCGCGTATCCGAGAAAGAGCCTCGTATATTGCTGGCGCCCCTGGTTGAGGCTGTCGTAGCCCAGCATTTCGGCGACCTTTTGTTGCCACATCTCTTCGGGATAGGCAACTAGACAGCCGACCTCGCCGACCGCCATCGCAAAGGGTTCGCCGAGTCTCTCGCGCTTTTTCTTGCCGACTAAAATCCGGCCCTTGTCGTCGATAGTGGCCTCATCGGTGCCGATGAGTGGCTTGAGCGAGTTGCTTGCCGGTTGAGCCATAGCCACACGAACTTCATTGCGTTTGAGATAGCGAGGGGCGACCTCGCTTCCGTGCTTGGTCGCCTCTCAGAAATCGAGGATGAGCACCCCGCCCCGCCTCAGGAAGATGGACCTGATCGTCTTGGTCCGTTCCATCCACCTGATTGGGATTATCATGGGAAAACTCTCAAAATAGCAAGAGTTTTTGTTGGTTTTTACGAGAAACTGCGCAATTTTTGCGTTTGTAGGCGCAATTTGTAGATACATGTCTACTGGTTTGCGTTAGGCTCATTTGAAGCTTCCGCAAAGCCATTGTAACCTGTTTCCCAGGTTTTTCCCAGGGAGAAGCCTTAACACGCGGCGCTGTTGGCCAATCGCCCTAGCTCAGCGCTTGATCCCGGCTTCGTCCAATAGCTTCGGAAGCAGCAGATCGTCGGGGAAGACGCTTATTCCCTCGGCGATGGTCGATCTTGCGTCGGCCGGCCGGCCGGCATCGCGATAGCAAAGAGCGAGGAAGTGGTAGGCGGTTCTCAACCCTTCTCTCTCTTGACCCTCGAGCGCCTTGCGCTTCGGATAGCCAAGGCGTCGGGCCGTTTCGAGATAGCGGATCGCTTCGCCGAGATCGCCCTCCCTTGACTTGATGGTGTAGCCGATCTGGCTCACAATGTCGACGCTCTCGGGATTCGCCGCCCAGCCTTCGCGCAGATAGGCGAGCGCTCTCGCCGTACCGTCCCCGCTATGGTTGCGAGCGAGAATCATTCCCCCCATGGTCCAACCCTGAACGAACTGCGGATCGAGCCAGGTCATCAGCCGGTACAGCGGCATCGCAACCTCAGGGTTGTTGTGGCCGTGCCCGTGCATGTCCTTGTAGGAAGCGACTTGTCGCTCGACGTCACCAAAGATGCCTCGAAAATCGCGATCCTTTGGCGGAACGGCCGTCACCTCGTTCTCGGCATGCAGCTTCTCGTTGCCGTCGCTCTGCGAGTTCTCGACGGTCACACCGCGCTTTTGTTCATCCTCGCTGAGCGGCCGCATTTCGACTCCGTTGTGAAGGTAGAGATCGGCTCGCAGCCAGAGCCAGGCAGAGACATTGGTTCGAAACTGGCCCACGAGCGATGCCGTCGAGCTGTTCTCGCCGACTTCGAGCGTCTGATCCGGAATCACAGGGTTGACGATCGGTTTGACGTCCTGTACCTTCAGTCCCGCGAGGACGACTCCCGTAATCGCCGCGCCCACTGCGACTATGGTTCGGGCGATCAAATGGCCTGCCTCCGGAACTTGGACCAGCTCAGCAACAGCATTCCCATGCAATAGACCACCATGTAGGCGAAGAGGAAGCCCATCACCCACAGAGGAACCGGCGCCCAGCCGGCATTAGCCGCGCGCCCTCCGAGATCGAAGAGGCTGTATTGCGGGAGAACCGCGTTGATGCACTTGAAGATCCAACCGAGAACCGGATTACTCGCATCGTAGGCCATCAAGAGCCCTCGGACGAGCATGCTCGAGCCAAAGGCGAAAATGAAGCTCATCGTCGCAGCCGCCTGAGGGGTCATGTATGTCCCCATAGCCAGACTGACCGCGCATACCACAGCCAGGCCCATCATCTTCGCGAGCAGGTACTGGAGCATGATGGGCTCGAATTTGACGTTGAAAGTCATCAATGCGAACGTGGTTAGACCCGCCAGCAATAGGAAGGCGATCCAGGTTACGATGACTGAGCCGATCCACTTTCCAAACAGCAAGTCGAAACGGCTGATCGGCCTCGAGAGCAGAGGATAGAGCGTCCTCTGCTTGATCTCCTCGGGTAAGAGGCGGCAAGCCGTCAGCACCGCCATGATCGTCGAGAAAAGACCCAGCACGGTCACTCCGAGGTCTTTCGCGAACGACTGCAAGCCGCTGATTCCGAAGAATCCAAGCGCGCCCGCCGCGCAGATGATCAAGAATCCGAGGATCGCCACGACCCAAAGATCCTTGCGCCGCAAGGACTCGAGGAGCACGCCCCGGGCCAGAGCCTTCCAGATTCGGAGTTTATGCATGGGCAACTCCTCTCGCCACCACGTGCGGAGTCATCCTGAGTGGAGCAACACGCTTCATTTGGCATTTCATTCTGAGAAGCAATCGGACGAGCTTGCTCGGAAGATTGGGTTCGAAGTACCTAGGCGCACAGCGACTGTAGCCGTCGCGGCAGCGACGCATCTCAGGAACACTGTAGCCGTCGCTGTAGCGACGCATCTCGGGAACACTGTAGCCGTCGCGGCAGCGACGCATCTCAGGAAAACTGTAGCCGTCGCGGCAGCGACGCATCTCAGGAACACTTGCAAACGCCCCCGCGCCATATCCGAAGTCCGAGACCTGACATCCGACACCCGACATCACGCTGCCTCCCTAATCCGCTCGATGAAGTACTCCTCGAGGGAGCCCTCATGCGCGATGACATCGTCGACGTGGCCGCCTGCCATCGTCACCCGTTCCAAACCGGCCAAAAGATCGGCTTTCGACGCGAAGCTCGCCGAGATGGAGCCAGTTTCGGACTCGGAGAGTCCCTCCGCCAAACCGATCAGCGGCGGTGCTCCCCGGTAAACGAGCACATATCGACGTAAGTCGTCCTTGAGGCCCTCGATGTCGCGCTCCTCGACGAGGACGCCTTTGTTGATGATCAGGATCCGGTCGCAAAGCAAGTCGACTTCGCTCAGCTCGTGGCTGGAGAAGAACAGGGTCGCGCCCTGCTCTTGGCGATCCTTCAAGAGAGATCTAAGCTCCTTACGCCCCAAAGGGTCCAGCCCGCTCGTGACTTCGTCGAGGATCAGTAGTTCCGGGGAACCCAGCAGGGATTGCGCGATGCCCACGCGCTGGAGCATGCCCTTACTGAGGTTCTTGTTCAGCTTGTTCCGCGCGTCCTTCAGGCCGACGAGTTCGAGAAGGTCGTCGCACTCTCGCTTGAGTGAAGCCCCTCTTAGCCCTTGCAGTTCGCCGTAAAGGGTCAAGGTCTCCGAAGGCGTGAGGAACGGATAGTACATTGCGACCTCGGGCAGATATCCGATCCGGCTCTTCGCCCCCAGGCTCCCCGCCTTGAGTCCGAACACCTCACAGGCGCCATTCTTAGGCTCGACAAAGCCCATCAACGCCTTGAGCGTGCTGCTCTTTCCCGCTCCGTTCGGTCCAAGGAATCCAACGACTTCGCCGGGCTTGACGGCAAAAGAAAGTCCGCGAACCGCCTCAACCCACTTTCCGCTCTTGGCCCGATACCGGACGCACAGGTCATCCACATGAATGGCTTCGCCGATCACACCGGAATTATCGGCATCGCTGGCGCGGTCGTTGAGGGGGGTCTGGGCGGATTGGTCGCAGCAGGCCGGCCGCGCAAGATTCGCCCGGCGGACATATCGCGACATCCATACTTGAAGGATGCGAACCCTGATGCTCGCAGTTGCTCTGCTTTCGACCGCCATTGCCGGGGAGAAGTCTGGCTCGCCGTGGAGCGATCTGACTAAGGTCTTCGGCAAGGTTGGCAGACCCGCCAGTGACGGCTCCTTTCGAATTAACGCTTTACGCTCGGACCTCCAA
>CAZNUL010000079.1:0-14931 GCA_964576205.1 uncultured Fimbriimonadaceae bacterium
CAACGGTAAAACGCGAAGGGGGGCGATCCTGGGTTGGGCCGCGGGTCGGAGGATCCCAGTATCGGGAGCAAGGGTTCTGGTGCTCGCATCCCATACGAGGATTCTGGCCACAGCAATGAAAAGTACGCGGTTGGCCTCGCCGCCCTACTATCGAAGGATCGCGATTCCGGGGACAGCCAGTTCTACATCGTGCTAGGCGATGGGAACCGGTTCTTGGATGGGAATTACACCGTTTTCGGCGCCGTGATCTCCGGGAAGGATGTCGTGGACCGGCTCGAAAAGGGCGACCGGATCACGTCGGTTACGATCGGCGCGTCGTAGCCTGTCCTTGTTTTAGTCAGGCACTCCGTAGAAGCTGTCGGGATCGTCGACACCGGCGAGGTTTTTTCTCCAAAGCCATGCCCACGTGGCGCCGACCAGAACGAGCAACCCGCCCAAGCGCAAGGAGAAGGGTAGGCCCGCTTTCTGAGCCACGTACCCGAATGCGAGTGTGCCGAACGGGCCCAGGCCCGAGAGTGCCCACATGTGCATCGAAAGAACTCGCCCCCTCAGCCTAATCGGCGCCAGCGTCTGAAAGAGGGTGTTGGTGACGTTGAAATGGGTGATCGAACACATTCCTAGGACGGCGAGCATTGGAAAAGCGAAGAGCTCATTCGTGGCAAAGCTCAGGGCTACCAAGGCAACGCCAAGCAAAGTCATTGCACTGCGGATGAGAATCGCTCGGAACGGCCGGTCGGCAAGGTGAAGCACAATCGCCAAGGCGCTAACGGCGCCGGCGCCGACCGCAAGATAGGCGAAGGCGTTGGCGCCAAAGTCCTTATGGAGCATTTGCTTGACCATTGCGGGAATCTGAGTGATGTAGATCAGGCCGCACATCGAGACGATCGTTTCGAGAATGAACAGGGTGCGAAGGCGCTGGTCTCGAAACGTGTAGCGCGCCCCTTCCATGAGGAGGTCTTTGACCGGTTGAGGTTCGCGTGCCTTTGCCGTCAGGTCCGCACGGATAGCCAGGGCTGCGAAGATGAGGGCAAAGAAGCTGAGGCCGTTGACGAAGTAACAGGCTGCGGCCCCCATCGCCCCGTAAAGCACCGCACCAAGCACCGGACCAATGATTCGCGAAATGTTGAAGGTCATCGCGTTCAGAGGGATCGCAGCCGGTAAGTCTTCGGGAGCGACACTCGAACTGACGGTCGATTGTCGCACCGGCTGCTCTACCGCCGAGACGATGCCGAGCAGCAAAGCCACGAGGGCGATCTGCCAGTAGGTAACGAAGCGATAGTAGGTTGCCACGGCAAGGTAGAAGGCACCTGTGGCAAACAGGCCCTGGCAGATAACGAGCAGAGTGCGACGATTGAAGGTGTCCGCCAGCGAACCGGCAACTGGTCCGAACACGGATATGGGAAGGCTGGAAAGGAACGGTACTAGCGCCAAAAGGTCGTTCCGCCCCGTGATTTGGAAAACGAGGAAACCCTGGGCGACCGTTTGTACCCAGCTGCCGATAAACGACAAGAACGCTCCCGTCCACAGAAGGCGGAAGTCGCGGCTGCGAAACACGCGAACCAGCCGCGAACGATCGAGATAGGCCTGGTAGAGACCGTCCCCTTTCTCTCGCAAAGTTTCGATGCGAGAGCGGGGATTCATCGGTTAAGTATGGCGGTTTGCTGAGACCTCAAGGGCTCGAACCGGCATAAGCCTCGGTGCGGTCTAGCGAGCGCCGACTGAGCGTGTAAGCTAGCTACTCGCTCGGCGCCGTGCCCAAGTGGCCAAGGGGAGGGTCTGCAAAACCCTTATTCAGCGGTTCGAATCCGCTCGGCGCCTCTTCCCCTTGAATCGGCTGCGGGTTTCTTGAACAAATGACGCAAGCTGAAAATCCTTCCAGACACCCCCTTATCACCTCACTAAAGCGGTCGGATGTGAGGTGTATAGCCCACTATAGACCTTACGAGGTCTTCGCCGAAGAAACAGCAATAAACGCGTGGTCACAATAGGTGTGATCGCCACTATAATGTGGATCGAACGGGTCGACAGATTGCAATCGTGAATCTAGTGCTCACTTAATGCACGCTTTGATTCTCCGGCGCATTGTTAGGACCGCTGCGCACTTTTGCGATGGCTTGCGCCGTCAGTGAAATTGCTGCAGGGGGCTTTTCAGCTAGACCCTGTTCGACTATAATGGCTTTAATCGTGTGGATGGGGGTTTCACGTTGCAATTGTTTCCGACCCCTCCCTGTCCGTTTTTGATGTACGTGAGGTGAATGCACTTTGGTTTTCCGTATGAACAGCGTTCTTAAAGCGAGCCTGGCAGTTTCCGTCGCCGCGCTCTGCATTCCTCCGAGCCTCGCTCAGAAGGCCCCATCCGCGAAGGCGCGCGCCGCGGGCATGGAGCAGTTCAAGCGGGCCTCATCGGATTTCGTGGAGAACAAGGGCCAGTGGAACAAGAGGGCCAAGTTTCTCGCACGAGCCTCCGGCCTCGATCTATGGGTTACCGATCGCGGCTTGGTCATGGACTACTACAGCAGGTTGGGCTCGACGAAGGCCGGCGACCGAATTGATCTGAGCTTCACGGGAACGTCCCCGGCGGCTTCAGCTCACGGTACGGAGCAAACCAAGTTCGTCAGCCAGTATGTCCATCCCCATCAGCCGGTGTACAACGCACACAGCTTCAAGACGGTCGATGTTTCCAATCTCTACTCGGGCGTCGACTTGCACGTGTATAAGGAAGGCGCAGCCCCTCGCTACGACCTTATCGTGGCGCCAGGCAAGGATGCCAGCCAGATCAAGATGAAGGTCAAGGGAGCCGCTGGGCTCAAGATCGATAAGAAGGGCGACCTGCTGATCGGCACTTCGATTGGCGACCTCCGCGAGCAGGGATTGTATTGCTATCAGACAATCGCCGGACGCAGGGTACAGGTTCCGGCTGCCTTCAAGATTGTCAATGGCGACACGGTGACCTTCGCGCTTGGCAGCTATGACCATTCGCAGAAGCTGGTCATCGACCCGGAGATCTACGGCAGCTACTATGGTGGCGACAACGGAGCGGACGAAGTCCGAGCCGTGGTTTCCGATGAGACGGGTGGTGTCTTCATGACGGGCGGCACGTTCGCCGCCGACTTTCCTTTGGTCCTTGGTCCGTACATCTCGCGTAACGGCCCCACGGACGCGTTTTTGACTCTGTTCCAGGGCGACGCTTATTCGATTAATTTCGCCAGCTACTTTGGTGGCCCGGGCAATGACACTGGAAAGTACATCGCCGTCGATCCATCGGGGAACCATGTCTGGATCGCCGGTGTGACAAGTTCGGCGTCGTTCCCGATGGTGACTGCCGGTTCGTTTCAATCGACTCTCGGCGGACAAACGTCGGCTACGTTCCTGATGGAATGGACCAAGGATCTGAACCTTGTCCTGTCTCCCACGTATGCAACGTATTTCCATTCGTCCGTGGCCGCGAACGGCGCCACTCTCGATGGCTTCGGCGTAGGCCCGATTTCGGGCGACCTATTCCTAGCCGGTCTCACCAAGGGTACTGGCATCCCGGGAGCTAACAATGCCTATACGGCCGGTTCACCCGCAAATGCGTATATCACTCATTTGAATAACACCGGCACGGCGGTTGTTTGGAGCCACTACATCCAGGGTTCCGCGCAGCAAACGCTAGGCATGAACACGTTCATGGGCGGTCCGATCGCGGGCGGCTTGAATTCTGGTTCAACCAACACGGAGGCCAACAACCTTACGGCAACGTTGGCGCAGGACGCGCTCGCCGTCGACAAGGATGAAAATACAATCATCGGTGGCACGGTTTTGTTTAGCGGCAACCAGGACACGTCGGTAGCCGTCAATCCCGCGTTTGCGACTACGCCCGGCGTTTTCTTGAACATCGCGGCGGGACAGAACGGACGCCTTCTCAGAAATAACGACATGTTCGTCGAGAAGATCGACGTTTCAGGCAATGTCGTTTTTGGAGCCCTAGTCGGCGGCGCCGACAACGATATCGGAGTTGCAGTAGCGACCGACAGTCTTGGCAATGCGTACTTGACAGGCGTCGCGGGTTCGTTTGACTTCCCGAGAACACCGGGGACATTCGGTCAGGTGTTCACTCTGAAGCAGAACGTCACGGTGACCAAGATCAATCAGGATGGCTCGCAGATCGTCTATAGCACAAACCTGCGAACTCATCGCTCAGAAAGTATCGGGTCGCGAGGCCAACTGTATCCCGTGGGGATATCGGTCGACGTCCGAGGATTTGCCTTTGTCACTGGCATGATTATCGACGGCGCCCAGTGGCCGGCTACTCCCGGCGATCCGGATGAACCGTCGAGCGCGACGTCGAATCCAGGCGGAATACCGACGACGTCGGATGCGATCCGGCCGACTTACACGTATTCCGCCACACCGAACGTTCCGTCGTGGGACGGCTGGCTGGTTGTACTCGACGACACGGCGACGAACGAGATCTACGGAACGTATATCGGCGGCATCAACGACGACGGTATTTTCCCGCCTTACAACGACCGCTTTGGCGACGTTTGGGTGATGGGATATACGGACACGGTCAGGGCCTTTCAGACCATTAACTCAACGGGGACGACCATCAATGATCGTTCAACAACCGGCGATATTCTTCCGTTTGTGACGCCCCTCGCCTTTAAGCCGAGCGGAGAGCTGGCCGATGCCAGGTTCATGATCGAGGTGTCGACGCCTTATGGGATTCTCGACGAAGGTCCTCGGGGTGGTGGCGGCGCGGTCGGCTTCTGGGCTAATCCAGTCCCGCCTCCGTTCGGTGACTCGGGTGGGCTTGGAGCCTACATCCTCACGGGGAGACAGCGTGATGGCTACATCATGCGGTACCGGCTCCAGATCCCGATCATTACGACCCTCGTCTTGAATCCATCGACGATTCCGGGCGGCCTCGGAGCCTCCTCGACGGGAACGATCACCCTCGACACCGCAGCTACAGGCGGTGGCGTCGACGTCGTGGTGACCCTGTCCAACGCGGTCGCGGCGTCGCTTGATCCGTCTTCGGAAGTCATTTCCGAAATCGTGAACATTCCCGCCGGTCAAACGACGGGTACGTTTGCCGTTTATTCCAACGTCGTTACCGACCCGAGCCAAGTCGATGTCAAGGCTGAATACCTCGACAACTTCAAGTCTGCACGACTAACGGTTGTGCCGTGGCTTCAGAAGATGACGCTCGCACCCAACACGCTGGTCGGCGGCAACAATTCCACCGGCGTGATCACGCTCTCGGCCCCGGCCCCGGCGGGCGGCGTCGATTGCACGTTGGTCGCCAGCGACGCTAGCACCATCCTGTTCCCGGGCGGCAACACGGTTACCGTTCCGGCCGGACAGACCTTCACGAACTTCGCGATTGCGACGAAGGGTGTGGATGTGCAGTCGAACTTCACGGTCAGCGCATCTGCCCTCACGGTCGGAAAGACTCAAACATTGACTCTTCTGCCGGCGAACTTGCTGAGCGTTTCGTTCGTTCCAGGACGGATTGCCGGCGGCTCATCGTCGACGGGCACGGTCAGGCTTGACGGCCTTCCCGGTCCCAGCGGATTCAACGTGAATCTCGGCATCAACGGGAACCCAGTGGGATACTCGCTGGTACCGACGATGTTGGCCTTCGGTCCAAACGACAACTTGCTGACGTTCCAGGTGAACACGGCCCCCGAAGCGGTTAACACTTCGAAGGTGATCACCGCCGATCGTCCGCTTCAGGGAACTTACTCGCACGAGACGAAGATGGGAACGCTCTTCGTCGACGCGAACTTCCTTACGAACTTCACGTTGAATCCGACTACCGTCACGGCAGGTGCGATCTCGACGGGAACGGTGACGATCTCGAACACGGCAGAAGCCGGCGGCGTTATCGTCAACTTGACGAGCGACAACACGGCGGTAGCGACCGTGCCGGTTGGCGGGACCGTAACGGTTCCTTCCGGCAGCACGACCGCATCCTTCCCGGTGCAGACGTTTGCGACGGCGGTCGACACCGTCGTTCACATCCACGCGATCCGCGGAGGGAATGACATCTCGAGGGCGTTGACCGTGAGAGGCGTCACCTTCACCATGTCCTGTAACCCGAACAGCGTGATTGGCGGTTCGTTCAACAGTACCGGTACGGTTACCCTCGCGCTTGCGGCTCCCGTTGGTGGCGTTACCGTGACCCTGAACAGCAGCAACCCTGCTGCGGCAGCTGTGCCGGCCAACGTGGTGGTTCTTGCCGGGCAGCGATCTGCCAACTTCCCGATTACGACCTCTGCAGTCGCGGTGACTCAGAACGTAACGATCAGTGGATCGACGGGGAGCGCGAACGCAAACACGATCCTGCAAGTAAGGGCAATCTCTCTTGCGACCCTCGTGTTCACGCCAAGCTACGTGAAGGGCGGAACGGTGACCCACGTCCAGGTAACCCTCGACGCTCCGGCGCCGCTCGGAGGCGCGACGGTGATCCTGCAGTCGTCGAATACGACTGTACTGAACCCCGGGCCGATCACGATCCTTGCGGGTCAAACGGCCTCGGCAGTGGTCGCCGTTCCGGTAGGACGGGTTAATCGGACGCTCGCGGTTACCGTAACAGGACAGTACAACGGCAGGCAAATCGCCGCGGTTGTCACCGTTCACCAATAAAGGGGTCCTCGTGACCTGGCCCCCTCGCATGGAGCGAGGGGGCCTTTTTTGTTGCTTGGGGTAAAACGGCGGTAGCGGTGAAAGCGGGTAGTTCTTTTCTTCTCGGGGTTGTTGTAGGCGTGATGGCCGTGGTAATCGCCGATCGCGCGCGGACGATGTTTCGCGAGGAAGACGTCGAGGCGCTGAGAAATCGAATCTCCGACGGCCTCAAGAGCCTTGAGAGCACGGTGTCGGGCATCGCCGAGGGCATCACCGGGTCCCTTTCAGACGCCAAAGATTAGGTGTTGGCTAGTGGCCTAGCGCTGCTTCCGTACAGAGCCTAAGTGCCAGCTTCGCCGTATCTTTCAGCCCCTGGATCGAAATGCACTCTTCATGGGTGTGGATCTTGTCCATGGCGGTTGCGACCACGATCGAAGGCAATCCCTTCGCATTGTAGATATTCGCATCCGAGCCGCCAAGTGTAGTTCTGAGTACGGGATCGAAGCCAAGTGCCCGGGACGCTCGCTGGGCAACTTTTACGACCTTCTCGTCCGGCGACAGCTCATAGCTGCGGTAGTGGCGACGATGGTCAATGCGAACTTCGGCCCCGTACTCGCGGGCAGCCTGCTCAAATCGTTGGACCATGTGGTCGACTTGGCGGTCGAGTTCTTCCACGCTAGTCGATCTAGCCTCCGCCTTGACGAACACTTCCGCGCAGACAACGTTGGTGCCGGTTCCCCCAGTGACGGTTCCGAGATTGGCCGTGGTCTCAGGACCGATCCGTCCAAGTCTCATACCGTCGACCGCACGCGCAAGGACTTGGATCGCGTTGACCCCCTTTTCCGGATCTTTGCCTGCGTGGGCAGGCTTGCCAATGATGTGAATGTCGAGTTTGTCGTGGGTCGCCGTCCGCGTCACGAAGGACCCGACTGGCGGCCCCGTGTCTAAGACGAAGCCGTAGTCGATCCCGAGATCTTCGATCTTGATCGCGCCCGCTCCCAGCAGCCCGATTTCTTCAGCGCATGTAAAGAGGAGATATATGTTGCCATGCGGCGCCCCCGACTCGGCCATGCACTGAACTGCCTCAATCGCGGGCGCCATGCCGCCCTTATCGTCGGCGCCGAGAATCGTATCCGAGTCGGAATAGAAGTGTCCGTCGCGCTCTGCAATCACGAGACCCTCGGTAGGTTCCACGGTGTCGAAGTGGGCGGAGAGGAAGATCGTAGCCGCGCCATCAACGTTGGCGGGAAGCAGCGCGATGAGGTTGTTGGCGTTGCCTCCGATCATCTGACCGCCGCTGTCCTCCCACACCTTCAGTCCGGGGATCCGTTCCAGGTAAGAGCGGACCCAGGCGACGCTCTCTTTTTCTTGGAGGGATGGGGCGTTGATGAGGCATAGGCTCTTGAAAAGAGCGACCAGCCTGTCCTCGTTGATCACGAAGGCGAGTTTACGCTAGCCGGCATGGCTGGGAAGCCAGATTGTCGCCTGCATTGGAGATGAAGCTTGAGTTAGCTCCTCCAATTCGGCGAAACTCATGGAAGGCATGAAGACCCTCGGCTTCATCGGATATGGCCGGTTCGGGCACGCGCTGTCGGACATCTTTATCGAGCATGGCTATCGCGTTCGGGCCTTCGATCCCGAACCGGTCGTGCCCAAGGAGCTCGCAGCGCCTTCACTCGAGGAATTGGTTGGAACTTGCCAGCTGATCTTTGTGGCAGTGCCAGTTTCGTCGATGCCGGAGACATTTCGCGAGGTCGCGCCGCTTGTCGGGCCGGACCATGTCGTGGTCGACGTCGGAAGCGTCAAGTTGGCGCCCTTCCGGGTAATGACCGAGACTTTCGGTGGAGAACATCGCTGGGTGGCGAGCCATCCCCTCTTTGGCCCGGTGAGCCTTGCTCGCGCCGAGACCGGCCTGAGAGTGGTTGTCTGTCCTAACGCGAGGCAAAAGGAAGCGGTCACCGAGATCACGGCCGTTTACGAATCGATCGGTTGCCGAGTCATTGAGCTAGACCCCGAAGCGCACGATCGAATCATGGCGCAAACCCATGCGATGGCGTTCTTTATTGCCAAGGGCATGCTGGATGCCGAGGTTCCGACAGATTCACCTGCCGCACCTCCTTCGTTCCAAGCGATGGCGCGAACGATCGAGTCGGTAAGAGGAGACGCCGGACACCTGATCACGACTCTCCATCGAGAAAATCCCTTCGCTGCCGAGTACCGGAGGCGACTCCTGAGCGTGCTTAGCGGGCTTGATAGGAAACTGAATGAGGCCCATGTTTCGCATCCCGGAACACCAGAGGAGGCAGACCTTTCGATCACCGCGCCTGTCCATATCCCGGAGCTTTCGGAAACCCGGGAGAGAATCGATGAGGTCGACGCAGACATTCTTCAGCTTCTCACCCGTCGGGCCGAGCTGGTGAGGCGCGCTCAACGGGCCAAGGCAGCCGCGGGTCGCGGAGTCGTTGATCCCGATCGCGAAGCGCGACTGCTTCAGGCTCGAGCCAACTGGGCCGAGGAGGCCGGTCTCGATACTGAAGGGGTTCGCAACATCTTGGAGTCGATCATCGCCCTTTCGTGCGAGATACAACTCCGGCACTCTTGACCTCGTCGGGCAGGGCGGAGAGGCCCCAGTTCGCCGCTACTTTGCAAGCCTGGCGCCGTTGACGGCCGCGATCGCCTGATCGAAGATCGGCGCGTCTTCTTTCGCCCATTCCGGTTCCATGACGGCGGCCGCGCCGCGCATCGCCATGAGCTGCTGGACGACCGGCTCTCGCAGATAGGTGATACCAGTTCCTTTCACTTCGTCCGACTGGAGCATGGCGAACATCCTGAAGCTGTTTGCCATGAAGTGGTAGAGTGCCTTCCGGTAGACCGGGTCGCCTTTGGCGAACGATCGCCAATTTTCGTTGCGTACTAGCCAGCTGAAATTCAGATCGATGTGCTGCGGTGACGTCGATCCCCATCCTGACTTGTCGTATGCCTCGGTGGCTAGCTTCTTCGTGAGCATGAAGGCAGCGTGAGCGGGGTACGGGCCGTCCTCGACGAGGAATTCGGAAAACCAGTCCGCATATCTCGTGCGCCTGTCGAACGACGTGCGCTGAAGTCCGGGGTCGGCAATCCATCCGAGCCACATCCACGGCACGCGCATGTCCTGGAACTGAGCGGCCAAAGTAGGTCCAACACTTTTGTTGGCGGCAACATCGGGCGGCAGCGACAGCATCCCGGCTCGAGCGTTGGTATAGACCCTTGCAAGTTCGCCTACTTCCCAGAACGGGTTCGTCGGCGCCTGCCGCGGGTCGGGGATGGGCGGAAGCTTCGAAACAAGCACGCCGGTTCGAAGCCTATGCTGAAGGAGCAAGAGCGAACGAGCCTTTGCCAATGCAATTGCTCGGCTGGGAGGGAGCGTGAGGCTCCAGGCACGGGTAAGCAATGAGTCGAGCACTTGGAGGTTCGCGGCATTGGGATCGGCCAGATATCTGTCTTGAGACCGCACCACGTCTGCGGTGAACGCGATGGGCGCTTCGTCGGGTATCCAGTGCGCCAGGCTCGCGTGCTCGTTTCCGTGAAACTTGTCTTCACTGAGCCGATTCATCACAATGCCGACTTTGACCTGGGCCGGATCTATCGCCAGGACCTCGTTCAGAGCTGTGCGAGCGGAGGCACTCGTTTCGATCCGACGGCCGGCAAGCCTTGGCAGGATCTGGCTCAGGGTCATGCAGAACGCCTTGTCTCGCGCCTCCGGAGTTGGGCCGGGCAAAGCTCGGCCGCCTGGCTGCATCGGGCGGTCGGACATGGGGTTGAGGAGGTGCTTGATGCCAAGTCGCCGGCGCAGTTCCCTGATGTACCGGGCAATTATTTGGGCGGCTACTGCCCCTTGGTGCGGCGTGGCACGCCTCACGATCGTCCGGTCATCGTATCCGTAGGCAGCCAGCTCGATGCCATCTGCGCTATGGCACGATGCGCAGGCTCTGCCTAACTTATCGGGCTTCCGCCAAACCGCCAGCCCCTCTGTGTAGGCGTCACTCGCGGGCCGCGAAAAAGCCGCATACTCGACGCTCGCCAAGGCGAGGCACAGGAATAGACCGATTCGCGGACGTAGGGACATCGTTCTCATTCTAGCGTCGAACCGGCAAAGCCGCTCGTGGTCGCGAGGACCGAGTCACCGCAAGTTGCCTGTGCTTGGGCGTCCGAGCAGGGGTGCGTCGATCCTAGCAGCCCGTCCGGTCAGGACCGGATGTGCTATAATCGCGGTAATTGAAGAGCGCCAAAAGGTGGCTTTGCAGCCGCCTTTTTTTGTAGGCGAATCTAGGAGGAAACAGGTCGATGGACATCATGCAGCAGCTCAACCAAATCGCTACGGAGCGAGACATCCCGGTTGGCGATCTCATTCGGGAGATCGAGGAGTCGCTTGCGGTGGCCTACAAGAAATTCGTCGGAGCGACTGGCGAAGTGCAGGTCCACATCGACCCGAAGAAAGGATGGACTGCCTTTCTCGAGAAAGAAGTCGTCGGTATCGTCTCGGAGCCCAGCTTCCAGATGTCCCTGCTCGAGGCGAGGAAGCGTAAGCCGGACGCCGAGGTTGGCGACTTTATTGCAACCGAAGTCGACCCGAACCGATTTGGCCGGATCGCCGCGCAAACCTTTAAGCAAGTGCTTAACCAGAAGCTGCGCGAGGCCGAACAGCGCCAAATCCATGAAGTCTTCCACGAGAAGATGGGCGAGATCGTATCCGGCACGGTGAGCCGCCGAGAGGGCCAGAGCATCTACATCCAGGTTAACAAGATCGAATGCGAGCTGCCTAAGCGCGAGCAGGTCCCCACGGAACCGTACCGGCCCAACGACCGGCTCCGTGTCTATGTCTACAAAGTCGACGACACCCGCAAGCGGCTTCAAGTCATCGTTTCAAGGACTCATCCCAATCTGCTGCGCAAGCTGTTTGAGCTTGAAGTTCCGGAGATTGCCGATGGCACCGTGGTCATCAAGAGTGTCGCCCGTGAACCTGGCCAACGGAGCAAGATCGCGGTCTTCTCGACCGATGAGCGAGTCGACGCCCTTGGAGCATGCGTGGGCCCCCGCGGCGCGAGGGTTCAAGCCATCGTGGACGAGCTGTACGACGAGAAGATCGACATCGTCCAGTTCAGCGAAGATCCGTACGCGTTCATAACGAATGCCTTGAATCCCGCGAAAGTGAATCAGATCAAACTGAACCAGGAAGAGCGAAGTGCCTACGTGGTCGTTCCCGATAACCAACTCTCGCTGGCGATCGGCAAGGGCGGACAAAACGTCCGTCTCGCGGCCAGGTTGACGGAGTGGAAGATCGACATCCGCTCAGAGGCCCAGGCCGCCACGGAAGGGAAGCTGAAGCAGGAAGTTAAGTAGAGGCGCTGGATCTCAGGCTAGCGCTTCCGCCATCGCGTGGACCACGCGCTCGTTGTCTTCGCAGCCACGCACCGAAATCCGCAACGTATGAGTGCCCATCGAGGAACCCATCGATCCGGCGTTCCGGATGTACACTCCATCTTTGCGGCACGATTCGCGCACTTCATCAGCCGTGGGACCGTCTGGAGGCAGGTGGACCAGAACACAGTTGATCACGCCGTCGGTGACCGCGAGCCCGAGTCCGCTTAATCCGGCTGTGAGCGACTGCCTCAGCGAGGCGGTTTGCGCGTAGCGCCCCGAATAATAGCCGCACTCGCGGACAGCCAGGGCGCCGCAAACTTGGGCAGGTAGGCTGACCGCCCACGGCGGCATCATTCCGGAAAACTCGGCGAGTCTTGATGGGTGGGACACCAGATAGGCAACTCGAAGGCCGCTCAGGGAATAGACCTTCGACATCGATTTGCAAAGGATGATGTTTCGATTTCTTGCTGCGAAGTCCTCCAAGGACTCTCCCGGACCGGCGTAGTCGATGTAGGTTTCATCAATCCAAAGGACCCTATCGCGCGCAAGCTCCTCGATTATTGGCAGGAGAATTCGTCGCTGGACGTGTTGGCCGGTCGGGCTGTTCGGATTAACGGGGACCACGAGTTCATCATCGCATCCGAGAAGCCGCCGCGGGTCAAGGCGATAGTCGTCCCCACGTTCTAGCCTCAGCATGCGAACGAGAGTCGTCCCGAGCCCTTCGAGCAGGTGTCGATATTCGCCGTACATTGGGTCGAGGATCCGGGCGCTTTTCGCAGATCGAGCTAAAGCCGGCAAAGCCAGATAAATCAGGGCTGACGAGCCTGCTCCGCAAAGGATGCAGTCCTCCGGAATCTCTCGAGCCCGTGACAATGCCGCTCGCAAGGGACGGCATTCCGCTTCAGGCGTAGTCCTACACATTTCGACCCGGAACTCGGCCATCGCCTCTAGCACAGCCGGCGCGGGAGGGAACCACGCGTCGAGGACGTCGGCTCGAACCACCGAGTCCAGCCGCGGGAGGTCATCCTCAACTACCTCCCAGAAGGCTCCGCCGTGAACTGATCCGGACACCCCCCTATGCTACAGGAAGCAAAACTGCGATACTACGGAGTCGCAGAAAAGCGAGCCGTTCCGCAAGACTGGCTCGTGTGAAGGGTTAACACATGCAGGACGCTAACGAGAATCCGACGATCGATCGAGGGAGTATTTGGAAGGTCATCACCGCCAGCTCGGCGGGAACGATGATCGAATGGTACGACTTTTACATTTTCGGCATCCTGGCCACGACGCTCGCTGCCGTATTCTTTCCGAAAAACGGAGATGGCCTTCTCACGGTGTTGGGCACATTCGCGGCAGGGTTTATCGTGCGGCCGTTCGGCGCGGTGCTTTTCGGCCGCCTTGGTGACTTGATTGGTCGGAAATACACGTTCCTGTTGACTCTCGTTCTCATGGGCGGCTCGACGTTCGCCATCGGTCTCCTACCTTCTTTTGCGCAAGCCGGATTCCTAGCGCCCATGCTCTTGCTCGCCCTTCGGCTTCTGCAGGGCCTGGCTCTTGGGGGCGAGTATGGCGGCGCCGCAACCTACGTCGCGGAGCACGCTCCCGATGGCAGGCGCGGGTTCTACACGTCGTTCATTCAGACAACGGCAACGCTGGGCCTGTTTTTCGCTTTGGGAGTTCTCCTTGGAGTCCGCGCCTTTACAACTGCAGACGAATTCGCCGATTGGGGCTGGCGCGTGCCCTTCTTGCTGAGCGCGGCCCTCGTCGTATTCAGCTATTTCATCCGTCGCAAGATGGCGGAGTCGCCTCTTTTTGCCCGCCTCAAGTCTGAGGGAAAGGTCTCCAGGAATCCGCTGAAGGAAAGCTTCGGGAATCCGGCAAACCGGAAGCTCGTGATCCTCGCCCTTTTCGGGGCGACCGCGGGTCAAGGAGTGGTCTGGTATACGGGCCAGTTTTACGCCCTCTATTATCTTCAGACCGTGCTGCATGTCAGCATGACGAGCAGCTATTTCGTAATCGCGATCGCGCTGCTGCTCGGAACGCCCTTCTTTATCTTCTTTGGAAACCTATCGGACAGAATTGGCCGCAAGAAGCTGATCGTCTGGGGCTGTGTTCTGGCCGCCGTCCTATATCTTCCGATTTACGCCGGTCTCAGCCGGATGACAAACATTGACAACTTCCACGTTGCCGACAACGCGATGGTGAAGAAGACGGAGAAGAAGATGGAGAAGGGCGAGCCGGTGGTCACGACGACGCTGATCACCCAGTACGAAGAGGGAACGGTTACCGAGAGCGGCACGATGCATCCCAAGATTAAAGCGGGCCAGGCGATGCCCGCCGTCGACCGAAAGATGGAGATTGCCCCCGGCGGGCCGCTGATGATGGTACTTAGCCTGCTCGTGCTGGTTCAGGTGCTGTTTGTGACGATGGTCTATGGCCCGATCGCCGCCTTCCTGGTCGAACTCTTCCCAACAAGAATCCGATACACTTCGATGAGCTTGCCTTACCATATCGGCAACGGCGTCTTTGGCGGCCTTGTACCCTTTGTCGGCAAGTGGCTCGAACCTAAGTTTCCCAACTACTTTGGCTTTGTCTATGGGGGCCTCGTGTATCCGATCTGTATCGCGCTTCTTACGGCACTGATCGGCGGTTTCTTCATCCGGGAGCGGAAGGATGTTCGTCTATGGGACGACGAGCAGGCGACTCCGGAGGCGTGATAAGGGTCTGAGGCAACCGAGACTTGATTCGGAACTAGGCTTGTGCTACACTATCTCCGTGGCTGCAAAGCCAACCGTTGAATCCGGGCGACCGGAACGGGGGAACCGTAACTTTGGGGTGAATGAGAGTCTGAAAAGGCTCGCTAGGGTAACTCTTGGCCCGAACCCGACAGCTAACCCCGTAGACGTAGCGAGAGTTGGG
>CAZNUL010000080.1:0-14484 GCA_964576205.1 uncultured Fimbriimonadaceae bacterium
GGCCTCACCGTCCGGTCGCACATCGTCGAAGGTTGGTGGAAGGACACGGGGACTGTCGAGGCGATGCTCGATGCCAACCGGCTGATCTTAGAGGACGTCGAGCCTTGCAACCATGCAGAGTGCGATGGCTCACGGATCGAAGGGCGAGTCTCGATCGGCAAGGGGTCCCGGATCTTGAACAGCACGATCCGGGGACCGGTGATTATCGGCGAGAACTGCACGATCGAGGACAGCTTCATCGGTCCCTTCACGGCGATCGACTCGAACTCGACGCTCATTCATACCGAGATCGAGTACTCCATCGTGCTTTCTGATTGCCGCCTCAACCATATCCCCTCGCGTATCGAGGGCTCCCTGATCGGCAGGGGAGTCAAAGTTGGACGGTCCAAGGGCGTACCCAAGACGATCCAGCTTGTGTTGGGAGACTCGAGTGGAGTGCTATTGCCATAGCGAAGGCACCCGGTACCCTGACGGCACTCGAGACTTCCAGGTTTGTCATTCCGAGCTTACGAGGAATCTCGGTTGTAAGTCCAGGTTAGATCCCTCATGCCTCGGGATGACAAGAAAAGAGAGTAATGATTGGTTTGGTCGACACCATCATCGTTAACTTCCGGACTAAAGAGCTCACGCTCGGTGCGGTTCGATCGGTTGTCGATGAACCCGAAACCCATCAGGTGATCGTCGTCGAGAACGGCTCGGAAGACGATTCTGCTGATTGGTTGACCGATGAACTTCGCGGGACGAAGGCGGAGGTACTTGTCTCCACGAAGAATCTTGGATTTGGGGGCGGGAATAACCTAGGTGCACGAGCGGCGACGTCTGAATTCCTGTTCTTCCTCAATAGCGACGCAACTCTTCGGCCCGGGGGTCTAGGCAAGTTGCCGCCCCGGCTCAGCAATCCAGCGGTCGGCGTCGTCGGTGCGGGTATCGACCTTCCGTCCGGCGAACCGCAGCCCAACGTCCACGGCGTCTTCCCAACGCCGGCCCGCATCCTCTCCCGAGCCGCCGCCAAATCCATTGGGACGGGCGAGCCGGACTGGGTTTCGGGCGCGGCGATGATGGTCCGCCGGAAGGACTTCCTCGACCTCGGCGGATTCGACGAGAATCTGTTTATGTATCTCGAGGACGTGGACCTCTGCAAACGCTACGCGGATCGCGGCCTCAAGGTCGTCCGCGAAACCGAGGCGACGATTGTCCATGTCGGCGGAGCGAGTGCGCAGACGAGCAAGTCCCAGAAAGAACAGTTCCGCCGGAGCACTGACTACTACCTAAAGAAGCATGGCTTCGACGTCGCGTCGAGGGCGGCAGTTAGGGTCGCTCGCGCTTTGTACTCGCGAGTCAGCGGACTCTGAATCGAATTCGTTTCTCCACGGTTTCAGGAGGAAAGATTCGATCACAGAGCGGTTACCGATTCCGCAAGCGATTAACCATGTTCGGCTTGCCCTGGCTGAATGCAAACTGCAGCATCTCGGCGGTGTAGGCTTGTGGGACCTGACCGGTTTCCGCGTACAGATAGAGGGCAGTGCGGAAGATCCCATTCAGGCTTGCCGCGACCGTTGCGAGGATGATCCAGTACACGACTGACAAGGCGACCGAGATGAGAATGAGGTACAGATTGCCCGTAAAGGCGGAAAGCACGATCGCGACTACGGGAACGAGGGCATAGAGGAAAAAGATCAGCCCCAGGCCGGCCGAACCGATCAGATTCTCGCCCCAGGTGCGCTTCAACAGCGAGCCCGACTTCTTGATAGCTGCGATCGGGCTGCCGTGTTCAACGACCATCACGGGGATGACGAAGAACGTGATCAGGCTCCAGGCGCCGCCGAGGATGGCGACGACGATCTTGCCGATGATGCCGACCCTTTCGGAAATCATCTGAAGCACGAGGCCGACGGTCGCCGAGATCAAAGTCCAGCCGAAAATGGCGGGGATTCGCTTGGCAGCTTCGGCGACGCCCTCACCGAAGGTCATGCGTTCGCCTCTCAGGCCCGCGTAAGCGCAACTCACAAGCCCAGCGTTGAAAAAGATCACGACGAACGAAGTGCAGAAGTAAAAAAGTCCAAGCACCACGTAGTGACCCGGCGGCAGGTGTTTGGTGCGCTCCATGCCTTGGATTCCACCGGCGGTGAAGTACATCGGAAGCATGAATGAGATGGAAACCGCGATCGAGAAGATCGAGGAAACGATCGGAAACCACAATAGCTGGGGGTTAGAGTGAAGGACCCCGAAGCTCTGTTTGGCAAGAGCAATGCTGCGCTGAAACCGACCCATGAAGCTATTGTATGGCAACCGGCTCCGCGAGTTGTGACCTTTGCCGCTGAGTCCGGTTCGGTTTTCGGCGACTCCCAGATCTCGCGTAGGCTTTCCCTTAACGGGAGCCGCAAAACCCGCCTCTACTTCAGCTTCCCAATGCTAGAGCTTCGACGATGCTATTCGACAGTCACCGACTTTGCCAAATTCCTCGGCTGATCAATCTCGCACCCCGCAATTCGGGCCGTGTGGTACGCGAACAGCTGCAGGGGAATGATCGAAAGCAGCGCGTTCAGAAAGTCGAATGACGTGTTCGGCAGACGGATCGTCATCTCCGACGCCTTGTGAACGATCTGGTCTTCGGTCGTCGTAATGGCGACCACCGAACCACCCCGCGCCTGGACCTCCTTGATATTGCTCGTGACCTTGTCCGCCGTCGCGGGATCGGTCGCGCCGACCACCGCAACGACGCCAGGCTGGACAAGCGCTAAGGCGCCGTGCTTCATCTCCCCGGCCGGGTATTCCTGGGTCGGGATATAGGCGACTTCTTTGAGCTTCAGCGCCGCTTCCATAGCCACGTAAGCGTCCGCGCCGCGCCCAAGGAAAAAGCAAAGCGGCATGTTGCCCACCTTAACCGCCACGTCGACGACCTCGTCCTCCAGCTCTAGGGCTTCGGTAGCCTTCGCGGGCATATCGTAAAGGGCTCGCACCCATTCGTCGACGCGGATTCCGGGGACCTCCTGGACCTGAGCGATGTGGAGAGCCAGGAGGGTCAGCACGATGACTTGCGCCGTGTAGGCCTTGGTTGAAGCAACGGAAATCTCCGGCCCTGCTTGGGTCATGATCGTTCGGTCGCACTCTCGGGCTATGGAAGAACCGACGACGTTGACTATCCCAAGCGTGCGGATACGGCGGTGCTTGCAGAGGCGGAGAGCCGCCAGCGTATCCGCGGTTTCACCGCTTTGACTGATGAAGATGGCCAGGGACTTTGGCGAGAGAACCGGATCGCCGTAACGGAATTCACTCGAGTAGTAAACGTCGGTGGGGAGCCGGAGCAGCTTTTCGAATAGATGCTTCCCCATCAGTCCCGCGTGGTACGCGGTACCACAGGCGATGATGTTGACGCGGTCTATCTCCGTCCAAACATGCTCCCCGAATACCTGCTCGAGGCGGACGCGACCCTTCTCGTCGATCCGGCCGGCCAGCGCGTTACGGATAACGGCGGGCTGCTCATGGATCTCCTTGAGCATGAAATGCTCGTAGCCGCCGCGCTCGGCGACATCCAGTTCCCAGTCGATGTGCATCGGCTTGACGGCGAGATCGCGGCCGTCGGAATCGGTGATTCGCACATCACCGTCGGTGATGATGGCCATCGTGTTCTCTTCGAGAACGACGACCTCGCGTGTGTAAGGAAGGAGGGCGGGAATATCGCTGGCAAGCAGGTTTTCGCCTTCACCGAGGCCGATCACGAGTGGCGACGCGTTTCGAACGCAAATGATCGTGTTGGGTTCGGTCTTGGAGATAACGACGAGCGCGAACGCTCCCCTGAGCCTTTTCGCGCCATGCCGAACCGCCTCCTCAAGCTCGCCCCACTTCGAATACTCCTCGCCGATGACGTGGGCCGCAACCTCGGTGTCGGTCTGCGACCGGAACGTGTGACCCCTGCTCGCAAGCTCTTCCTTTAGGTCCATGTAGTTTTCGATGATGCCGTTATGGATGATCGCGATCTGCTCGTAGGCATCGTAATGCGGGTGGGCGTTTTCATCGGTGGGCCCTCCATGGGTTGCCCAACGGCTGTGTGCGATCGCAAGATGGCTTTGAGAGTGGTGATCATGAACGAGGCGGCCAAGCTCGCTCAGCTTGCCCGCGCGTTTCATGACGCTGATGTGGTCGCCTTCGAGGTAGGCGATGCCGGCGCTATCGTAGCCACGGTATTCGAGCCGCTTGAGCTGATCGAATACGATGTCGACCGCCTGCTTGGGCCCTACATATCCGGCGATGCCACACATAAGGGGATTGTACAAGGGATGCGCCGGTGAGAACGGTAGTGGAGGGACGTCAGGTCGCAAGTCGCTTCGACGGGCCGCCCGGAACCTGGTACTCGAAACCCCAACTTTTTGAGCGATGTGCGAGAACCCATGTAAGAAGCGATTGAACCATTTCGAAGTCAGAACCCTTCAAATGGTTACTGTTATAAGTGCTTGACTTTCTAGTCGCAATGCGACCAGATCGGAGAGAGACTGTATTGTATACTTCAGGTTCGGCCAACAATCATGGTTGGCCCTGTTGCCCTGAGCCGTTGCTCGGGCGGATTGGTTTGAGAGGTTACGTCTCGGGGATCGGATATCGAAATGGTGTCTTACGACAAGGCTAAGGGAGCGCCTTCCGTTGCCCGAATCGGGACGCCAACCCTGAGCGACGTCAAGTTGGACGGCAAAGACAAGACGAGTCCATGCGCTCAGTACGCGAGGCCCCACTACCAGGTTGGCAAGCGACTGTTCGACATCGTCGTTTCGGTAGTCGCGCTCGTAGCTTTGTCTCCGATATTCCTAATTGTTTCGATCCTCGTATTGTTCTCGGGCGGCTTTCCCATCGTCTATAAGCAGACCCGTGTCGGCCGCAACGGCAAGCTCTTCAAGATTTACAAGTTCCGCACGATGGTGAAGAATGCCGAGGAGGTTCTTCGCGATCGGCCCGAGCTGCTGGAAGAGTATCGGCGGACATACAAGATTGCGAACGATCCGAGAGTTTCCCGCATCGGCCACGTACTTCGAATGAGCACGCTTGACGAGCTTCCTCAGCTGTTCAACGTAATCAGAGGCGACATGAGCCTTGTCGGCCCGCGGCCGGTCGTCCCGCCGGAGCTAGAGAAGTTTGGGGAAGACCAGAACATCTACCTTTACATGAAGCCCGGTTGCGCTGGGCTTTGGCAATGCAGCGGCAGAAGCGATCTGACCTACGAGGAGCGAATCCGCTTCGACCTCCTGTATTGCAGAAAGGCGTCACTGCGCTACGACTTTTTAATCCTTTGCCGCACATTCCTGGCGATCCTGCTCCAGCGTGGGGCCGCCTAAAGGTAGCCGCCCGGCCATTGGCAGGCGAATCAGCCATCATTCTCCACGACATGCGCGTCGCGCTCGTACACGACTGGGTGACCGTACCGGGCGGCTCAGAGGAGGTCCTCAAGGAAGCCCTCAATCTCTATCCGGGTGTGCTCCTCACGGCCATGTGCGACAAGGAGCGCTATCGATGGCTCGACGGCGTCGACGTTCGAACCAGCTACCTCCAAAGAATGCCCCTCGCGAAGACGAAGCATTACTTGTACAGTCCGCTCCTCACTTACATCTATCCCAAGTTCGATTTGCGCGAGTTCGACCTTGTTCTTTCCGACAGCCACTCGTTCGCGCACGGGGTGATCAGGCGCCCCGATGCCCTTCACATCAACTACTATCACGCGCCGGCACGACCGCTTTGGACTCCGGAAATCGACGATCGGGCAAAAGGATTTCTCCGCTCGCGGATCGCTAACGTGCTGAGGACCAGGGATTTGGAGTTCTCGAAGCGGCCGGACGTGATCTTTGCGAATTCGAAAACCACTGCTGAGCGGGTCGAGAGGTTTTATGGCCGGAAAGTCCAAAGGGTGATTTACCCTCCGGTGCACACCGCCAAGTTCCTCGCGATACCCAGAGTTTCCGAGGATGAGGGGTATCTGATGTGGGGCCGATTCATCGCTTACAAGCGATTCGACCTCGCGATCGACGCCGCCAAATCGCACGGCTTTAAGTTGAACATCGCGGGCTCCGGGCCGCTTGAGGAGAGCCTGAAACAGAGAGCGGCCGGCGTTTCGAACATCACTTTCCTGGGCCGACTGTCTGACGACGATCTCGCCTCCGTCATTTCCCGGTCCCGGGCCGTGCTCTTTCCCTGTTACGAGGACTTCGGGATCATTCCGGTCGAGGCAATGGCGGCCGGGCTGCCGGTCATTGCATTCGGTAAGGGTGGCTCGGGCGAGACGGTGACGCCCGAGTACGGAGTTCAGATGAACGAGTTATCGATTGCCGAGTTGGTCAGGGCCGTTGGCGAATTCGAATCCCGCGATTTCGATGAGCGATCCCTCCGAGAGCACGCCAATCTGTATGACGTGGACGTATTTAGGCAGGCGTATCGAGAGGAGATCGACGCCGCGGTCGCCAAGTGGCGCCCATCTTAGATGGGCAATCAGGAGATCCTCGCGCCTGAAGCTGGAAGCCACCTGAAGTCACCCCCTGACAACCCACTGAGCTGCCTCGAGCAAAGTTGGGAACACCCGTTCGGGCTGGTGGGTCCATTCCTCCCACTCGCCTCTGTCGGTTCCGCCCGTGAGGACGAGGAGGGGCCGGCACCCGGCGCGCGCGCCCGCCTCTATATCGCTCCAACGATCGCCGATCAAAAATGCCCCGTTCGGATCGATGCCAAATTCTTCGCGGGCCGCCTCGATCATGCCCGGCTCTGGTTTTCGCCACGGATGACCCTCGTCGGAGATCGCCGTACAGTAATAAAAGCGCTTGATCGAAAGACCGGCGTCGGCCAGGTGGCGCTCGATCTTCTCGGTTTGCCTTTCCAACTCGAGCGGAGATATCAGTCCTTTACCCACTCCTTGCTGATTCGAAACGACATAGAAATCGAAACCCGCCTGATCGAGCAGGGTGAGGGCTTCTACCGTCCAGGGGAAGACTTCTAGCTCCTCGGCGGTCGTGATGTAGGGCTTAAGGTCGCGGTTCAGAACTCCGTCCCGATCCAGAAACAAGGGCCTGCGTTCACCCACGACCAGGATTCTTGCATGAAAGGGATTGAGGGAACGATTGCCGCTGGACGGTGTTCAATCTCTGCGACGGCGAAGGACTTCGCGGCAACGTCTAGAATCGAGGGCGTGCAAGCGGAAAGATTTCCACCGTCCCCAACCAACGATTCTAGAGAGCGACCCGATTCAACGTGATGCCTCCGAACACCGACCCTCCGGCTCCCTCGTCTGCCGTCGCGCACTTCGTGCCGCCGGCGGACAATGCGGGTGACGGTACGCGTCACAAATCGCTGGTGGTCAACCTCGCGCTACTTTTGCGGCCGAAGCAATGGTCGAAGAACCTGCTTGTATTCGCGGCGTTCATCTTCACAGCCAGCTTCCACGATCCGGAACGGATCCGTCAGGTGATTGCCGCTTTCACCGCAATCTGCCTGGCCAGCTCATTCATCTATATTCTCAACGATATCCTCGACGTCGAACGCGACCGGCTGCACCCGCGGAAAAGGACCCGGCCGATCGCGAGCGGCGCCGTTTCCGTACCGCTGGCAGCCGGCCTCGGGCTCGTCGCGCTCACGGCTTCGGCTGGACTGGCGTCGACCCTGAGCCACACGAGCATGGTGGTCCTTGCGACCTACGTTTTGCTTCAAATCCTCTACAACTTTGGACTCAAACGAGTCGCCGTTGCCGACGTATTCCTCATCAGCCTTGGATTCATTCTCCGGGCCGCGCTCGGGGCGGCCGCGATCTCGGTGACGATCTCGACTTGGCTCCTGTTCTGTACCGGCGCTCTTGCCTTAATGCTGGGCTTCGCCAAAAGACGCAGCGAATACATCCTGCTCGGAGACCGTCGCGCTGACGTGCGCGAGAGTCTCGGCGCTTACAGCAGGGGTGCGCTAGACGCGCTGGTCATCATGTTCGCATGCGGCGCCGCTCTATGCTACGGCGTCTATGCCGTTCAAAGCCCAACCGCGCATCAATTCCCGGCGCTGATCCTCACCACGGTTTTCGTCTTCTATGGGATCTGCCGATACGTCCTGATCGTCTTTGGCCAGGATGAGGGCGGGGAACCCGAAACCCTCTTGTTCAAGGACCCGCATATGGTGTTCAGCATCGTCATGTTCCTCGCAACCGCCGTACTTGCCATGAGCGGATTCAAGATTCCCTTACTGGAGTAGGTCGTAGGGCTGGAGTCAGGGTTGGAATACAAGCACGCGATCATCATCGGCGCATCATCGGGAATCGGGCTGGAACTAGTCAAGTTGCTATCGAGCTCGGGATGCAAGGTTGCCGCAGTCGCGCGACGAGCAGAACGGCTAGACGGTTTGCAAAACGTCATTCCTTTCAAGCACGATGTCACCCAGTACGACGAGGTCCCGGCGCTGTTTCAGGAAATCACGAAGCAGCTTGGCGGGCTCGACCTCATCGTTTACTCGGCTGGCGTCATGCCCGCTGTCGGCGCCCACGAGTTTTGCTTCGAGACCGATCGACAGATGATCGACGTGAACCTCCTGGGTTGCATCGCCTGGATGAACCAAGCCGCGACGCGGTTCGAGAACACGAAGTCTGGCTCGATGGTTGCGATCGGCAGCGTGGCCGGGGATCGCGGACGGAGCGGCCAACCGGTTTACAACACGTCTAAGGCGGCTGTCGCAACCTATATGGAGGCTATCAGGAATCGGATCGCCCGCCACGGCGTTAAGGTGGTTACGATAAAACCGGGGCCGACGAATACGGAGATGACCGCCGACTTGCACTTGCACGGCGCGATGGATGCGGAGCGAGTGGCAAGGATCATCCTGAAGAAGGCTGGGAAGACGGGCGAACACTACATCAAGCTCTCACACCGGGCGATCTTCTACGTTCTCAAGCGCATCCCCAGTCCGATCTTTCGCAGGCTGCATCTATGACCGATCCAGTCAGTCACCATCGCGATATCGCCATCCCCCAGCGCACACCCCTCCTTCCGCCTGAGCGAATTGCCCGTCAGTCGGGTTTTGGCTTCACTACAGCCGCCGACGGTTACCTCTATCGTCCGACCTCGGTTGACGAGATCCGTGAGATTCTGAACTTGGCTCGCGCCGCGGGCCGGCAGGTCGCCCTTCGCGGAGCCGGCCGAAGCTATGGCGACGCCAACGTAGGCGCCGAATGCGTCGTCATCGATACGAGCCGAATGCGTCAAATCCTGTCGTGGGACCCTGCAAGCGGATTGATCGATTGTGAGGCCGGCGTGACGATCGAAGGCCTCTGGCGGCACGTTCTCGAGGATGGCTATTGGCCGCCGGTGGTAAGCGGCACGATGTTTCCGACGCTGGGTGGGGCGCTCGCGATGAACATCCATGGCAAGAACAACTTCTGCGCGGGCACTCTCGGTGAGCACGTCGTGGAAATCGATGTCTTGACGGCGAAAGGCGACCTCTTGACTCTAACCTCGAAAGACGACCTCTTTTTCGCTGTGATCTCGAGTTTCGGCTCCCTCGGAATCATCACGCGAGTCAAACTGAAAATGAAGCCGGTTCAGAGCGGGGACCTTAACGTATTACCGATTTCGGTGGCAAGCTGGGACGACCAGTTCAAGGCGTTTGAGGAGTTGGAAGGCACGGCCGACTACATGGTGAGCTGGCTAGACTGCTTCGGTCGCGGCGCCAAGAGTGGGCGCGGCCTCTTCCATGCGGCGTGGTACGTCAGCCCTTCGGACGACCGGGCCAGCGGCAAGTCGGGATTCGATCCCACGCTGCGGCCAGAGCACCAGGACTTGCCCGACACGATTATGGGGCTCGTGCCCAAATCGTCGGTCTGGCGCGTTCTGAAGATGCTTTGCAACCGCACGGGAATGCACTTTCTAAACTGGGCCAAATACAAAAGCTCGAAGACGCTCGGTAAGGGCAAGCAACACACGCAGAGCCTAGTCGGCTTCTCGTTCTTGCTCGATTACGTACCGAATTGGCGGAACGCCTACCTCCCGCACGGCTTTATTCAATACCAATCCTTTGTGCCCAAAGAGCGGGCACGCGAAGTGTTCGCCCGACAGATCGAGATGCAGCAGGCGGCGCGGCTCGAGGCGTTCTTGGGCGTGATGAAGCGGCATCGCCCGGATCGGTTCCTGTTCTCACATGCGGTTGATGGGTATTCGCTGGCCCTCGACTTCAAAGTGACCCGGCGAAACCGCCGTCGGCTATTAGCTCTCTGCCACGAAATGAACGACCTCGTCCTGGGGGTGGGCGGGAGATTCTACTTTGCGAAGGACTCGACTCTTCGACCCTCGGATGTTCGCGCCTACATGGGGCCAGACGCGCTCGCAAGGTATCGAGACCTAAAGGGAGCGCTTGATCCGGAGGGACTGTTCACGTCTGAGCTGGCTCGACGGTTGGGCCTCTAGCCTTGAGCTTCGAGGCCGTTTGGCCCATTCCTGTCGCCGAGAAGAAGATGCCGCGCGTTGAATTAGACTCAAGCTTGCGTCATCGATGAGAACAAAACGGCAGCTAACTCCCGAGCAGAAACTCGCCTTAAGGCGCAAGCATCGAAGGCGACGAATCATTGTTTATGGCAGCCTGCTTCTGACCATCTATGCCTTCTGGATTTGGCAGCCCTATGAAATCGACCTGATCCCCCATCAGCCGAACCCAAATCCGCCCATCGATCCGGATACAGGGCATCTTTTCAGCCCGGGAACTAAGGTGCTCGTCGTCACCGCCCATCCCGACGACTCGGCATTCTATATCGGAGGCTTCCTGACTCAACTGGGCAAGTCAGGCGCGGAGATCCATCAGATCATTTGCACGGACGGAGACAAAGCCTATTACTGGATTTTTGCAGAGCCCGAGAGCCTTCGCAAGGTTAGGCGGAACGAGGCAATCGAAGAAATGCATGCTTGGAGCGGGCAGGACGTGCTCTTTTTGGGCAAGCCTGACGGCCGGCTGAGGGCCGACGATGCCCTCGTCAAACGGATCAGACGCAGAATCGACGAGATCCAACCCGAGTACGTGATCTGCTTCGACGGAGATTATCCGCCGCGGATGAGCCACCAAGATCACCGGCGTTCCGGGGAGGCCGCCGCCGAAGCCGCGATCGGGGCGCCCAGCGTGCGCTGGCTCATGAGGTTCTCGACCCACGCTCCAAACTGGATTTGCGATATCAGCAACGATTGGGACTCTCAGCAAAAGCTTCTTCAAATCCACGCGAGTCAATTCCACGGCGACCGGCTGGAAATGGTCACAAACATGGTCGAAGACCTCGCGATCAAAGACGCACAACGGATTAACGCAACCTACGGGGAAGGATTTCGTTGTGTAAGGCTCAAGTGATCAGTCGCCGGAAGCCCTTCCCCGCATCGCAAGCTGGAACACAGCGAGCATCGCGCTGTGGGCCAGGCGAAAGGTAGGGCGGGTCAGTTCGATCGCGTAAGCGCCGATTCGCTCGCAATCGGGCAACATCGATGCGTAATCGGCTTCCTCGCTGTTTCGGAACTCGGACCGCATAGACACCGGCCCATCGATGCAAAACGGCTCCGTCGTACTCGCGGAGTCAACTGCGGATCGTGCCGCGCTCTCGATCGCGGGCCAGGTTTCGGAAGGATGCAGCATCCGGCCCATGTATTTACCGAAGCCTTCCTTCGTCGAGTAAGTTCGGCCGCCAGGAATTGCGGCTGAAGCCTCGGCGCAGCCGGCGTCATCACTGGTCACGAGAACCAGCGGCACCCCGTAGGAGCCGGCAAGTGCTGCGCTGACGAGAATCTCGCCGGATCGTTTGCCGTTAACCCAGAAGCGGTGAACGCCGCCAGAAAGGGCGTGCTCCATCATCCCGTGCAAGCCGCCAGCCATCGCGTGGTACCCGATGAGGATGGCGGCTCCAAAAGACTCGTCCAGGCCATCCATCATGTAGTCATTGCGCGGGTAGAAGCCCGATATGAGCTGCGTCCCCGCCTCTAGCTCGTCGACAAGCAGGTTCTTGCAGTTTCCGTGAGCATCTTTGACAACGACTTCGGTCGCGCCTGCCGAGCGTGCGCCACGTATGGCCGCGTTGACGTCCCCGGTCAACATGCGGCGGGCGTATCCGTAGTCGTAGTGCTGGCCATCGGCTCGGCCGCATTGCGAAAAGGACGCGATCCCCGTCGCGCCCTCGATGTCCACCGAGATGAAGACCTTCATTCCCAACTCGTGACCTCGACCCTTGCTCCCGACGGGTTTCCACCCGCGGGCGGATCGAATCCGTCCCCGGCTTCGGCCGTGTCCCGGTGCGAGCCGCCCGTCTCGACCGCCTTGCCGTCATAGATCACGACGTTTTTCGTCGTGACGATTGGGTTGTGCGATGCGTCCTCGGTCGTGACCGTCGCTACGATCCTGCGAACTGGCTTGTCCCCTACGTTGTCCCAGGTGACCAGGATGCGTGGAGCAGCCCGATTAAGGTTCGAATGCCAGGTCGCTTCGACGCGAACCTCGCGGATCCTTATCCCCGGTTCGCCATGCTCCTCCTGTGCTCCTCCACCGGTTGAGCCACCATTGGAAGGCGGCGCTCCTCCGCCGCCGGTCGAGGAATTCGCGGGGCCGTGGTGGCCCAGACCATTTCCGATAGCAGCGAGTCCCATACCGCCAAGCATCAGCAGCCCTCCGAGAAGCACCACGATTGCGAGGGCGAGGAGCAAAAAAATCAAGAGACGCAAGCAGCCGCTCGAATCAGGCAGATTGAGCTGGGGAACGGCGCAACCGCGCAGGTAATCGGTGTTTGGAACGCGGCTACTTTCCGCCGGCCTGACCCACCCGGTACGTGACGGCTCGCCTCGGCTCACTTCCTTCGGAGTCGTTGCTCCCTGAATTGGCGAGGCAAACGTCTGCGGCGCCTCGGCCTCGAACCGAAAGGCCTGGGATCCAATGGCGATTTCATCCCCTTGGTTCAAAGCCGTCGGCGAGGTAATCCGGTTCCCGTTTACGTAGGTGCCGTTCGAGCTGCCCAGATCCTCGATCTGCCCGGTCGACCCAGACACGATGATTCGAGCGTGGCGCCGGCTTACGCTCGAATCGCCGCTGCAAACGATCGTGTTGCCGGAGTCACGGCCAAGGGTGAGCTCGGCGCCGGCAAGCGGAATCGATTGCGTCGCATGGATGCCTCTCAGGCCGACAAGCTGCATGGCTTGACCCATTATGTGGGTCAAGCCATGGCTTTTCAACTCAGTCCGCGATTTGAGCCGGCTCGCTGTAAACCGCGAGCCGGCGACAGGCTATTGGACGATCAAGGTGACGGTTGTCGAATGAGACAAGCCGCCGCTCGTTCCTGTTATCGTAATGACGAACGTGCCCCGTTGCCTTCTGGTTTTCGCGGTCATGACCGAAGAACCTGAGCCCGTGATCGAGGCTGGTGTAAACGTCACCGCGGACGGTGCGCCCGTTTGACTTAGCGATACGGTTCCCGTGAAACCGTTAATCGGGGTGATGGTTACCGTGTAATCGGCACTCGTTCCGCGAAGGACGGTCTGGCTCGAGGGTGTCGCCGAGATCGTGAAGTCGGGCGGGTTAACCGGATTCACAACCAAAGTAACGGTGGTTGAATGGACTAGCGAGCCACTCGTTCCCGTGATCGTGAGCACGTATGAACCGGTGGGCGTCGACGGAGACGTCGTCACCGACAGGTTCGCCCCAGATCCAGCAGCAACCGGATTGGTGTCGAATGATCCGCCGGCGCCGCTCGGCAAGCCCGTTACCGATAAGGTAACGCTCCCCGAGAACCCGTTGGTCACGGAGGTGCTCACCGAATAGGAGGTGCCGGAGCCCTGAACCACGGTCTGTGACGGGGGCGATGCCGAAATCCCGAAGTCGGGAACCACGGCAGCATTGACCACCAAGGTCACCGTCGTCGAATGAACAAGACTGCCGCTGGTGCCCTTGATCGTCAACGGATACGAACCCGCCGGCGTCGAAGGCGAAGTGGTCACGGTCAGGGTCGATCCCGACCCGGCGGCAACCGGGTTCGGACTGAAGGACCCGCCCGCGCCGCTAGGCAAACCGCTGACAGACAGGGTGATCGATCCCGAGAACCCGTTGAGCGACGTCGTTCCGACCGAGTAAGACGTACCGTTGCCTTGCGTGACCGTCTGTGAGGAAGGGGTCGCCGAAACGGTAAAGTCGGCCAAATTAGGTACCTGGGTTGCCACGAAGGCATTGAAGTTGATGGCTCCCCAGCCCGTCACGAAGTCCCAGCCGGGGCCGGCATTCGAGGAGGATCCATTAGGCAACGTGCCGTTGTTTCCAGAGGTGATGTCGAACCACACATCCGAACGTCCGTTCTGGGCGTAAAAGATGTCTTGAATCCGGCCGAATCGCTGCTTGCCCGATCCGTTAGGTGGCAAGCCGCCTTGGGCGATGATGCTCTGTTCCGCGATACCGAGTTGGCCCGCAAACACGGGGCTCGCGAAGCTCGTTCCGATATAGCCCGAAGTCAACGAGCCGTTGAGATAGAAGTAGTAG
>CAZNUL010000081.1:0-523 GCA_964576205.1 uncultured Fimbriimonadaceae bacterium
GGCATGAGGGGTCGTTCGGCATTTTACGAGGTGATGCGGATGAGATAGGCAATTAGGCCTCACGTTCTCAAACACTCAGCTAGGACGCAGATCGAAGAAGAGGCAGTCAAGGACGGGATGACCACGATGCTCCAGGCCGGACTCAAGAAGGTGCTTAGCCTGGATGTGTCGCCTGAGGAGATGACCCGAGTGCTGGCTCGAGAGGACTAAGGAATGCCCGATTACACCTATACGGCCAAAAATCGCACCGGTGAAACGACGACGGGAATGCTATTCGCAGATAGCGATGCAGAACTGAGGAACATCTTCGGACAAAAGGCCTATTCCTTACCAATTTTCAACGGCAAAAGGACAAGCTCTCTTAGAAACCGAAATTCGCTTTTCACTCCGCGCGAGTTGAGCTTCGCCAAAATGGCGTTATTAACCCGCAGCTTTCTACGCCTTTTTGGGCCGGCCTTCCGATCGTTGAAGGGGTCGGGACGGTCTCCTCACCATCCCAGGACCCCGACAAGGCCGAGGGCCC
>CAZNUL010000081.1:533-13846 GCA_964576205.1 uncultured Fimbriimonadaceae bacterium
ACGTCGCTTTTCACCTCGCGCCGAGTGAAGCTCGACGACATGGTCGTCATGAGCCGTCAGCTTGCTACGCTTGTTCGGGCCGGCCTCCCGATCGTTGAGGCGCTCGGGACGATCTCCTCACAATCCGAGAACCCGACCATGGCCGAGGCCCTGAGGGACGTTCGACTGGACGTTGTGGGCGGTTCGAGCCTGGCCGATGCCTTCCGAAGACATCCAAAGGTTTTTTCGGATCTCTATTGCGCCTTAGTTGAAGCGGGCGAAGTAGGAGGAGTGCTCGACCAGACGCTTGAAATTGCGGCGACCCAGTTCGACAAAGAGTCGACTCTCAGGCAGAAGGTCAAAGGCGCGATGACCTATCCGAAGCTGGTTGTTTTCGCGTGCTGTGGTGTCGTCTTATTCATGATCCTGATCATCGTCCCCGTCTTTAAGTCGGTATACGAGCAGTTTCACGCCGAATTGCCTGCGATCACCAGACTCTTGATCCTCATGAGCGACATCGCCCTTCATTACGGCTTTCTGGCGATTATCGCAATTGTTCTGATCGTTTATGCGTTCAGGTCTTACCGCAAATCCCCCGGCGGAAAGGTGGCCATCGACCGGCTCGTCATGAAGTTGCCTCTTACCGGCAACCTGGCCCGTAAGATCGCGATCTCCCGGTTCACCCAAACGTTCGGGAGCGCCATGAACGGCGGAATCCCCATCCTCAGGGCTCTGGCTGTTTCCGCGAACACCTCAGGCAACGAGATTATCAAGGGCGCCGTCATGACCGTCGCAACGCGGGTTCAGGAAGGAACGCCGTTGGCGCCTCCCCTCGACGCGACCGGCGAATTCCCACCTATCGTAATTCGCATGATCGCGGCTGGCGAAAAATCCGGCAGCTTGCCCACCATGCTCGAGGAAATGACCCACTTCTACGAAAGGGACATCGAGTACGCAGTTGAAAAGCTGACCCGTCTGCTCGAGCCGGTCATGACCATCGTCGTTGGTGGCCTCGTGCTCTTCGTCCTCCTTTCCCTGTATTGGCCGGTCTTCAACCTCACTCACGTTATCAAGAAATGAAGCGCCAAGCGACGAAGATTCGGTCAACCGGATTCACTGGCATCGAGCTGCTGGTTGTGGTGGTGGTGCTCGCGATCGTGCTGGCGATCGTCGTGCCCCTCTACTTGACTGCGGTCTCGAACTCGAAAAAGGGAACGTGCAGGGCCAACATGTCAGTGATCGCAGCTGCCGTCATGACCGAAAGAACCCGCCTTCACGCCACAGATTATTCGTTCGCGGTCGGCAACCCGATCAACGCCACAAACGAGCCCGACCTTCCATCAGTCCCCACATGCCCCAGCGCGGGAACTTACTCCATCGTCGACGGTGGCGCTACGCCCGTAAACTCCTCGTTCAAAGTCCGTTGCACGAAGCACGGCGACTTTGTCCCCGGCTCGGCCCCCTAACTGCCCCGTCCTCCTCGAACGTGGTTCGGGCGGGCTCAATTGTCCGCAATTCTTCAAAAGTGGTTGCGCTGGCAAAAGCTTGTGTTATACTACAGGAGAAGTAATCCGAAAGGGTGATTTTTTCGGCGAAATGTTGCGAATGGCAAGAGAGTTGTAATACATTGATTGCTATCCGGTCTGAGGCCACGGCAATGGACTCAAATCATCGCCAAGTCCGAAAATAAGACCTGAAGAAATAACGACTAGCTTAGGTGAATGACAACATGATCAACAGAAAGCGAAGAGCCCGCTCGATGCGCGGCTTCACTCTCATCGAGCTACTCGTCGTCATCCTGATCCTCGCGATCTTGACGGCGATTGCTCTACCTCTCTATCTCAGTGCTGTCGGCAACGCGCAGACTCGCACATGCCAGGCGAACATGCAGACGATCGCTAACGCCGTTCAGGCCGCCAGGGTTGAGACCAAGGCCGCCGACTATGCGTTCGCGGTTGGCGCCCCCAGCGCGGCTACCGAGCCCGACCTGCAGACGGTCCCGATTTGTCCGACTGCTGGTGCGTACTCGATCGTAGGAACGGGCACCCCGGTCAACTCGACGTTCAAGGTGAACTGCACGAAGCACGGCGACTACGTGCTCGGCGTTCCTCCTCCCTAGTTTCGTAAGGGCCGTGTAAGGCGGCCCCCACTCTTAATCCAAAGACCTCCCCTGCGAGCGGCCCGTCTCATGAGGAGACTGGGCCGCTCCGTAAAACCCCGGGGCCCCAATAAACACGGAAGTCATCCGATGAAGAGAACTTTATACCAACCTGCAACCAATCGAGTACCAGCCGCCCATGTAGGCGCGCGCCGTGCAGGTCAGACGCTAAGCGGTTTCTCTTTGATCGAGTTGATGGTTGTAGTTCTTATCCTTGCCATCCTCACTGCGATTGCCCTTCCCATTTATCTCCAGACACAGGCGAACAGCGAGAAGCGTGTTTGTCAGTCGAACATGTCTGCGATCGCAAAGGCCGTTCAGTCTGCCAGGGTTGAAACCAAAGCTCCTGACTATGCTTTTGCCGTCGGCGTCCCCGACCCCGCAAAGGAACCCGACATGCAGGCCGTGCCGAGCTGCCCGTCTGGTGGCTCTTACACGATCATCGGCACCGGCGTCCCCTCGAATTCAATGTTCAAAGTCATGTGCACCGTTCACGGTGACTTTGTGCTGGGTGTCCCGCCGCCTTAGCGCTACGAAGAATGCGGAATCGGTCGCAACATCCGTTGCTTTTCGGCGACGTTTACATCACTCGCCAGGATTAGAGTAGAACCAAACACTCTGGACAGTCGTCAGTCTCGTGGACTATAAGGTTTGATGAAGGATGTGAGGAAGAAACCGGGCAAGCGACGGGGACGTCGTTCGGCGTTCACACTTATCGAATTGCTCGTCGTCGTCCTCATCTTGGCGGTCCTTACCGCCATAGCGCTGCCCCTGTATCTTCAGGCCAGATTGGACGGCGAGAAAAGGGTCTGTCAGTCCAACATGGAAAGCATCGCCAATTCCGTCCAAGCGGCTCGAGTCAAGTTTATGAAGCCGGACTATGGCTTCGCGATGGGATCTGTCTCAACCGCCAACGAGCCGGACCTTCAAACGCTTCCTGTTTGCCCATCTGGTGGAACCTATACGATTTCCGATGGTGGCATCGGCAAGGCAAACAATACGTTCAAGGTTCTGTGCACGAAACATGGCGCTTACTCCCTTGGCGTCCCGCCTCCTTAAGTGGTGTTAAGTATCTTTGCCATCATCCGAGGGGATGATTCTAGCGGGTTTTTGGCAATTTTCGCTCCTTCTATCACCCTTTGGAATGATTTTTGTGTTACATTGATATCAAGCGGAAAGGCGTGATAGAGTCACCCCGAACTTCGCGATAAACGTAAGAAGAGCGGGTTGCTCTTGCCAAACGCGCAAACGCAATCCAAGGAGACCACTTCCAGAAATGAATAAAATTGGAGCGCGCCGCGCGAAACGCGGCTTTACCCTCATCGAACTGCTCGTCGTCATTCTGATCCTCGCGATCCTGACGGCGATCGCCCTTCCCCTCTATCTGAGCGCGGTTGCGAACAGCCAGACGCGAACCTGCCAGGCCAACATGCAGACGATCGCCAACGCGGTCCAGGCTGCTAGAGTCGAGACCAAGGCTGCCGACTACGCGTTTGCGGTTGGCGCTCCGAGCTCGGCGAACGAGCCGGACCTCCAGACGGTTCCGACCTGTCCGACCGCCGGTACCTACTCGATCGTTGGCACGGGAACTCCCGTCAACTCGACGTTCAAAGTTAACTGCACGAACCATGGCGACTACATCCTTGGCGTGCCTCCTCCCTAGTTCTTGAGCGTTGGCTTGGGCCCAGTCTCCCCTCTGGGCTCTTGCCTACACCAACCAGTCCGGAGCATCAAAAGTGCTCCGGACTGCACAAATTACGAACCTTGCCGCAAAATTCAAGTCTGAATATTCACTGAAGGTTACGGAAAGGGCAGATCGGTTTTATAATTGAGTGGGGATAAGGGTGTGCATGCGATGGTCAATAAGAACATGCGGAAGCGAGACAACGGAGCGGCGCTTATCACCGCCATCGTCTTTAGCGCGATCTTCGCGACATTGATGGCGGGAGTCGTCGTATACGCCTACGGCCATTACTCACTGGCTGTGCGGGAATCGGACAACGCAGCCGCGATCCAGCTTGCGGACGCGGGCATCAACTACGAGCTGCGATACATCAGTCAAAACCAGTTTCAAGCCGGATTCGTCGTCCACGGATCAGCCAATCCTGATACCGGGTCCGTGACGGGCGTGCCGGGCACCTTCACTGTCTGGGTTACCAAGAACGACGGCAGCGCTTGGAACACCACATCCGGGAACGACATGCTGATGTGGGCTACGGGAACCGTGAACGGCATCACCCGGAAGATCCAGGCTCAAGGTCAGCACGGCGACGGCCTGTTCGACAACTACGCCGTTTACGGAACTAACAGCGTAACGTTTAATGGTTCGGGGAGCTCGGTGATCGGCAGTGTTGGCACGAATGGCTCTGTCTCCTCTTCCTCATCTGGTTCTGGCGCGGTTACGGGGACCATCGCACTAAACGGGCCGGGCGCGAGTGGCGTAACTGGTTCGAACGTGACGACTAATCCAGACCCGATCTACTGGCCCACTGTCGACCAGATCATCACGAACACTTTTCCTGGGCCGCCCAGCGGATGGACGTGGCTGGCAAGCCATAACAACAACGCCAACGCGCGCACCTACGTGGATAGCAAGGCTTCATTTCCTTCTACCGCCCTAAACAGCACCACAACGCAGATCTCTGCGGCTACCACCCAGGTGAAGATGTCGAATGGCGTGCTAATCCTTCCTCCTGGCGACTACTACTTCACGAGCATCGACCTTCACGGGACGTCTCAGCTGATCGTCGACAACCAGGGGTTGTCTACATCAGGCGTTGGAAGCACGGGAACACCCGGCTTGGTAAGGATTTGGCTGAACGGATCTGGTGGCGATGTCATCAGCAACCCGTTTAGCTACACCTCCGCGTCAGCCGATCCCGCAATGTTCCGATTCTATGACAACAGCCCCGGAAGCTTCCAGATCGACGGCAACACGGCCTCTGGAGGGGGCTTCTATTCCGTGACCGCGGCGGGAGATGGCGGGTTCACCATTACGGGTGGATCGTTCACATACGGCGCCGTCATCGCGAACAATATCACCATCTCGGGTAATTCGACGGTCGAATTCCCGAGCGGGACTACTGGAAACAGCTCCGACACAAGCTGGCTCTGGTTCGGCATTAAGGGAGGCTGGAAAGAGGTTCCCGGCGGAAGCGGAGTTACATTCTCGGATGGCACATCCAGCTAGGTCAAAAAGGGCTGGCATCTCGCTCATCGAGTCGCTAGTGGCCGCCGTGATCATCGCTGCGGCAGCGATGGGGGTGATCAGCGTCTTCGGGTTCGGCTACGGCATCACGCTCAGCACCGCCGACACTTCTGAGGCTTACAACGTTTCCCGCGACGCCTTGGAGCAAGTCCGCCTGAAGGGCTTCTACAATGCGCCGGAGGGGGCCGCTACCAGCTACTACAATCGCGACGGATCCGGACCGAATGCGACCGCAGGCACTAACACCCTTTACAAGGTCGTTACCACGATAACATCGGACAAGCTGCAGACCTCCGGTACCACGACAAGCCCCGCGGAGGACGCCGTCCGGGCCGTAAAGATAGTCGTCACCAACTACAGAACAAACGCGGTTCTCTTCACGACTGGCACGAACTTGGCAAGGGCAGGAATCTAAGGTGAGCAGGTCTCGGAGCCGGAGCGGCATAACCATAATCGAGTTGGTCTGGGCCATTTTCACGGCCGTCCTCCTGCTGGCCGCCCTGTACGTCCTTTACGGCGCCGACCAAGCTGCGAACGAGCTCGTCTTCAACGACACCTTCTCGATCCAGCAATCACGGGAGCCACTGGACACCTTGGGCGATCACTTGCGCGACGCTCAGTCCTGTCAATCTGCCAACGGCTGTACCGGTGGAGTTCAGGGTTCCGTGATTGACTCGGCCGCCGTAAGCGACATCACCTACTACACAAGCGGATCGACAGCTACGGGCAGCCCAGTACGATACCACTTGGTCGGAACGAACCTCGTACGCACATCCGGGAGTACGAATACCAACGTTTTGTTCAATCTTTCGTCGTTAAGCTTGACATACTACAAGTCTTCGACCTACAATAGTTCAAGTCTGACTACGACCGTTAATTCGCATGCGCCGACGGCAGCTGAGTTGCCAAGTCTTGCGGCGATTCGTATTACGGCCTCGACGACCACGAGTGGACGCTCAGCGCAATACTCGACTTTGGTAAGGCTGCGGAACAGTCCGGTCAAGACGAACTTGAAGGGCAACTAGGGATGGTTAGCAAGGATGGCGCGAACTCAGCGATCACGGCTCGGAATTGAGCTTCAAGAACAAACGATTCGCATCGTCGAGCTGACCACCGGTTCTTCACCGGTAGTAATCGCAACTGGCGAGGCCGCCATGCCTACGGGCGCGCTTGTTGGCGGAACGATCATTTCACCCGACGATGTGGGAAATGCCGTGCGGCACTTGCTCGATTACCTGGGCGCTTCTTCCACGGAGGCGGTAATTGGCGTTCCATCCGCAAGCACGGTTCTGCGAACTCTGACGATCCCACCATCGTCGGGAGTCGAAATGGACCGCCTCGTCGCGGGTGAAGTGGAACATTTCGGAATTCTCGCTACGGAAGGCTCGACTTACGGGACATACCCGATGCCGGCCGCCCACGGAACCGACGGTGGCGCCTCACTAAGCGTTCTTCTCATTGGGGCGGAGGGCCGCGAGATCGCGGCTCTGCGCCAGATGGCGGTGCGTGCAGCACTCGAGGTCGACTCGCTCGAACCCATCAACCTCGCGATGTACCGGGCGTCGAGACCCCACATTAGCGACGGCAAGAGCTTGATGGTGGCAACCATTAGCGACACGCGTACCGACGTCGTGATGCACGTCAAAGGCGATGTCTGTCTCTACCGCCGCGTCGACCTCGGCTCAAACTCGCTCCTCGTCAGACATGCCGGCGACGACATGTTCCTCAACCCCAGTAACCTCGCGGCGCCGGAGAGCCCGGGCGACCTCGATCCAAGAAAGGTAAGCCCGGGGCCAGCAAACACATTGGCGATCGAATTCAAGCGGTCGGTCGAGTACTTCCACCGCGAATATCAAGGCGAGGAGATCGACAAGCTGCTTTTGGTGACGACGGAGCCCTTCATGGAGGAGCTCGTTCCCTGGCTATCGGCTCAAGTCGGCCTGCCAGTGGAAATGATCCAAGAGATCCGCGCTTCGTCGGAATCTGCCAAGGTCAAGACTGAGCTGGAAAAGCCAAACGGCGCGAAGTATCTGGGCGCCTATGGTTTGGCCTTGCGGGGTCTCGCGGACGACAAGGCGCCATCCATGGACCTGTTCGTCAAGGGCCGAACTGCAGCCGCGATCGAGGAAGAGCGCAAAGGAACGGCCTGGTCTTTGCTAGCCTCGATTCTGCTCGTCGTGCTCGGGGTCGTCATCGCTTTTTCAGTGGGACTCAAAGCGAATCTGGCCGACCACGAACTCTTCCATGCCAAGGCCGATGTCGCTGAAAAGCAAGCCCAGCTTCAAAAGACCTCGGAAGAAGACGTTCGAGTTCGCCAACAATACGACCTCCTCCAGGCGAGCGGAGTGCCGCTTGGAAATATCGTGGACGTCGTGTCTCGGGATCTCAGCGGACCAATCGGCCTCACCGACATCCAGGCCGACAGCAGCGGCAAAATCCACTTGGCGGGCGAAGCAGAGGATGAAAACAGCGTAATCGCGGCAGCGGCCCAACTCAAGGCTGAGCCAATCATTCAGACGTCCAACGTTTCTTCGATGACGAAAGTCGACCCCGAGTCACGGTCCGTTGGACTTAACTTCATCATCGAAGCGACGGGCCGATTTGGGACCCCTCCGGCGGTGGCGGCACAATGACCCCTGAGAAGAAGAAAGGAGCTTCATGGCTCTCGATCGCGGCGCCCATTTTCTGCCTGCTCTTGGCGATCGGCACCGTCCTTTACCAGTATTTGCGGTTGACCAATGCACGGACGGACCTAGTCACTACGAGGAATCAGGAGAAGACCCTTGATCAGAGCCTCGCCGCCACCGCAGCGAGCAAGGGCATCATCCACACCCCATCGGTGCCGGAAACGCCGCAGGAAGACACCCAGTTCTTGACTGGCCTGCGACAGGCGGCAGCTGAGTCAGGCATTCAGATCGTGAAGTGGTCTTCCTCTTCCCGCCCCGCAGGAACGGGCGGAGCATCGGGGACGGCGACTCCAAACCAGAAGCAGCCAGCCGCATTGAAGGGCCTCACGGAGATCCTGAGCGACCTCGAGGTTTTCGGCCCCTACGACAACGTTCGAGCCTTCGTCATGCGTCTCGAAGCTTCGCCCCGTCTCTTGAACATGGACCACGTTTCGTGGCACCGTGGGCAAAAGGACGGAACCAGGCTCTTTATGATATTGACCCGCTACGTTTCTAGCCCCGGCGCCGGCGCCAATCCAGGAGGACAGGCAGCCCCAACCGGAACGACTGGAGGATCTACAGGATGAAAATGATCAGAGTGTGTCTATTAGCAGTTGCGCTGGTATGCCAGGTCGCGGTCGCGCAGGAAGCGCCGATCGTCCTGAACTTCCTGAACACCGACGCAGCTGAAGTGTTGAAGGCCATCGGCCTGAAAACTGGCTACAGCATTGTCTACTCGGTAAGCAAGAGGGCTGCGGCTGCGCCGGCGGCCGCAGCGGGGGGTCAGGGGGCCGCTGCCGCGCCTGCCAGTGCTGCTGCCAGTTCCAGCGAGCACGCGATCACGATCAGCATCAAGACCGATTCGATCGAGGAAGCTGTCAAGAGCGTCGCCGCCGCCGCAGGTCTCCGATACCGAAAGGTCGGCAAGACGTTCGTCGTCTCCGATGACATGCAAGCCGCGCTTACTCCGTTTTCGTACCATGCCGAATTCAATGTAGGTCCTAACGCCGCGAAGGCAGCCGCTCAAATCTCGGCCGCAATCCCTTACTCGATCGTTTCGTCTTCGACGACCGTAAAGACCACGATCGGCGTGACGACGACGGAGTCAGTAGAGCAGCACTCCGAAGTCGTGCCTGACGCCCTCGTCAAGTCCGAGGGTGACCGGGTTTACATGACCGGAGTCATGGAGGATCTCGCGGTTGCTCGACGGATCGTGGCTGCCTACACAGAAGCCGGAACGCCGGAATCAGAGGTCGTCAACCTCCGGTACGCCGATCCTAAGGCCGTCACTTCGATGATCACTTCAGCGCTGCCAAGAGTTCAGGCAACTCCGGTGGCGGCCACATCCGCCAGTTCGGGCCCTGGCTCAGTGGTTCTCTCTGGTTACAGCTCGGATATCGCCGATGCGAAGAGACTCATTGCGGGAGTAGACACGCAGTCAGGGCCCCACGGGGGCGAGGCCCTTGCCTATCGTGTGTACCAGATCAGATACAGCAGTGCGCCCGTTCTCATCGACTTCTTGAAAAGTGCTGTGCCGGAAGTCGAATGCATCGCCGGGCCTGCTTCTTACTCGCCCATTCCCCCTAACTTTAACCCGATCACCTCCGTTCCCGGAACATCGGGATCGAGCGCGGGTGGAGGCTCTGGCTCGGGCGGAGGAGGAGGGGGCGCAAGCGGCGCAGGTGGCTCTGGCGGCGGAACTCTCGGTTATCAGCCTCGAGACATCGCCCAGGAGTCCTACAAGCCGAACGACCGATCCAAGACGATCGTCCTCCGGGGACCTGAATCCCTCGTGAGTTCCGCCATGAGCCTTCTCGCTCAACTCGATGTCAAGCCCGCCGAGGTTGCCATTCAGGTGAAGGTAATCGATACCACCCCGCAGTTCTCCGACTCTCTTGGTTTGGGCTACACCTGGGACAAATTCAACTTCCTGGAAACCCACCCGGGTGCCAGCGCCAGTGGTTTCAACTCGAATAGTCGGCCGTTGGGCTTCGGGCAGTTTGCACGAGTTCCCTGGTCCTTCCAAGCCCTGCTGACCGCTTCGGTCAACAAGAACGAAACGAAGATCCTAGCCGATCCCAATATCCTGGTGACGGACAACGATCAGGCCCAGTTCTTTGTTGGAGACACGCTTCGGGTGGCGATTCCCCAGGCTGGAGCCTTAGGCGCACAGACGGTCACGGTTCAGGAGTTTCCGATCGGTATCATCATGGTCCTTCGACCAAGAGTGAACGCGGACGGAAACATCACGATGCGGGTTCATCCGGTCGTCAGCAGCATCACGTCCGTAAGCGCGAACGGCTTACCCCAATCGAGCGAACGGGAAGCGGACACGACGATCGTGACTCACGATGGCGAGACCATCGTGATTGGCGGACTTATTCGCGACGAGGACTCGAGAATCGTTTCGGGAATCCCAATCCTGTCGCAGATTCCCATCATCGGCGAACTCTTCCAAACGAAGACCCACAACAAGTCCCGTAAGGAGGTGCTCGTCTTCATCACGTCTCACATCGTGAAGGACGGAGACACTAATCCGAACCCGTTCAACGCGAAGCCTGTGGAACCATCCAAGGCAGATCCGCCTAAGAAGGGAGTATGAACAGCTCAGATCGCACTAAGGCGGGAGTCCTGGTCGCTGCGATCGTCGTCGTGCTCGTGGTTGTCGGGTTTCAGATAAAGAAAATGATGGCCGGCGACGAGACGACGGTCGTCTCGCCCTCAACGGCGACCGCTAGCAAGGCCCCGCCTCCGTCAACGACGCCGAACCTTGCGGCGCCCACAACGCAGCCTCCAGTCACCCAGCCCGGGGTCTCTACCCCTCCCTCGCAAATGACAAACCCCGCGGCAAAGCCGGGTGATGTCAAGGCAGGACCTGGGCAAAACTTTGCTACCGGTCCCGGAGTCGTTACGCAGCCGCCCGCCGAGAATCCGTTCAAGAAGGTGCTTTCAGACACCAAGGGAGTAAGCGCCAAGGATGCCCAGGCACTAGCTGAACAGAGTCGCCGCAACATGAATCAAGGCCCTACGGCGATGCGATCCGGACCGCCGCCAACCGGGCCGGGGCCGCTTCCGCCCCTCCAAGGGGATCTAACCCCAGTGGCTCCGGGCGCGGCAGCGGAGTCGTCCTTCCTACTGAAGGGCACCATCTCCGATCCAAGCGGCCCAATGGCTGTGATCAAAGACGGCTCGGAGACCGTTTTCCTCTCAAGGGGCGCAAAGCTTCACAACGGCATGGTGCTGAGAAGGATAGGCGATGGCTATGCGATCTTCGCCCTGAAGAAGAAGACCTTTCGCGTTGTTGTGGGCGGAGGCCTGGGGTCTGGCTAGCATCGAAAGCCACTACGGACATTAATCTTTCGAATAATTGAAGATTCTTTGCTAGCGTCTACTACTTTAAAGTGGTAGAACATCCTACTAACTGAATCATGAGTGTCGCGCGGAAAATGATGAGGTCTCCCGTTTTATGGGAGTCGGTCCTGCTCAGCCTCCTTTGCGTCGTCGACGCCTTTTGGACGGTGCTAATGTGCCGCCAAGGGCTCGCAAAAGAGGCGAATCCGATCATGGCGTTCTTTCTGGCCCAGAGCGTTGCCGCGTTTGTGGCCTTTAAGCTGGCAAGCTTCCTTCCCGGCATTTTGGCAGTCGAATATCTCAAGTTCCAAAACCGTAAGTTCGCGACCTTTGCAGTCCGGTTTGGGGCGATCGCGTACCTCGCACTTTACGTCGTCGGCGACCTCAGGGTCAATCACCTGCTCTAGGCTCAATCTTGTGCCAGAATGATTCTGGGCAAGATGGCAAGAGGAACTACGAAAACCGGCCGAACGGCCGGAAAAGCCGGAAAGACCCGAGTCATCATCGTGGATGACCACGAGATCGTAATCCGCGGATTGAGGCGTGTTATCGAGTTGGATGGCCGCGTCGCTGTCGTCGGATCGGCTGGCACGGTCGCCGAGGGGCAGGAGTTATGCCGATACGCGATGCCTGAGGCAATCATTCTCGACCTCCGGCTTCCCGATTCCGACGAAACCAAAATCGTCTCCCAGTTTCGCGAGATCTGCCCTGAATCAAAGATTATCGTCCTTACCGCTTATGGCAACGTGGCCAAGGATCAGGCGATCCACCAAGGAGCTGACGCGTTCCTGACCAAGGAGATGGCGTCGGAGAAGATCGCCGACGTGGTTTGCGGTTTGTTCTCATCGAAGAAATCCACTTCGCGACGAGTCGAACCCTTGAGCCCGCGTGAGCAAAAGGTCGCCCACCTAGTTTCAATGGGGATGAGCAACGAAGAGGTTGGGACGGCGCTGAACATCAGCACGAACACCGTGAAGACGCACTTTCGGCGGGTTCTTTCCAAGCTGGGGCTGAGAGATCGGGTTCAACTTGCCGCCGAATGGCGCAACCGAAAGGTCTAGCCGGCTCCTTCGGCGATTCTTTCCCGTCGATCGAGTTCGTTGACCCCGCCCAGTCTGTTGAATACGGCGACTACCGACATTCTGTCGCCTCCGGGGGACACCACGAAGAGAAGCCCCCCCGCTCCTCGAACTACCTTGTCCAAGCGATGAAGGCCATACCCGAACACGTAGGTGTTCTGAGTCTTGCAGCCGTCGTTCGTCATCGTCGCGGTGACAATTCCACCGCGATCAGAGAGCGTGAAGTCGATCATGGAAGGGGAGGAATGCCGCTTCGAATTGTTTAGCCCTTCCCTAACCAGCATATCGATCGCTTGCCAGGTTCGGTCGTCCAACGTTAAGCCGCTCTGGATGTGGACGGATTTCTTGCCCTCCCACCTCTCCTCAATGATCCCCTTCAACGCTTCCGGACCAATCCTCAAGATCGGGCCCTGTATTGCAATGAAGTCCCTCGCTTTCTGCGCCCCGAGGCGGACGATCCGCCTGATCGCGTCCAGATCGGGAATCAGCTTACGATCGCGTCCCACCAATCGGCGCGCTCCCTCGGTGTGAAGGTCGATCGCGGCCAGCGTTTGTAGATAGGTGTCGTGAAGCTCGTCTGCGAACTCGAGGTTCTCTTCCAGCCGCGCCTTGGCAACTGTCTCCCTGGTCAGATTGATAATCCGAAGTGCCGACTCGAGGCGGTCCGTCGCCATGTTTGCGAACCCCACCTCGTCCTCGTCGAACCGGTGCCTGCGCAGGATTCGACAGACGCTCTTCGAATCACTCCCGGTGTCGATCGGCCTCTCGATCGCATAGCCGGACCTGTCGGAAGAATCCCCAACATAAACCATCGGTCCCGCTCCGCCAAGATCGAGCTCGATCCGCTCTGGGCGGAGCCGGTCCGTCAACGA
>CAZNUL010000082.1:0-4145 GCA_964576205.1 uncultured Fimbriimonadaceae bacterium
CCCTCCCTAACACCTAACACCTAACACCGAACACCTTCAAATTCTCCATCACTCCAAGCCCACTCCCAACGATTGACAAAAAGATTTGTCAATGTGTATGATCGTGATCATGACGGATTTGGAAGTGATCGACGATCCTTCGGCGGCCACGGTTGCGCTCGAGCCGGTTCGAAGCCGCTTACTTTCCGAACTGGCAAAGCCCGCCTCAGCCGCGATGCTCTCCGGCCGATTGGGAATCCCCCGCCAGAAGGCCACGTACCACCTAAAGACCCTCGAATCCCATCGCCTCGTCCAAGAGGCCGGGAAGCGAAAGTGGGGCGGCATCACCGAGCGCCTGTTCGTCGCCAGCGCGGCGTCCTATGTCGTGGCGCCCAGTGCGATGGGCGCGGTTGCTTCGAGCCCGCACAAGAACGCGGACCGGCTTTCGGCGAGCTATCTCATCGCGCTTGCCGCTCGAGTGGTTCAGGAGGTTGGCGATCTCGTTCGTCGCGCCCGCGAGGCGGGCAAGGGCCTGGCGACGCTGTCGATCGATACCGAGATCCGGTTCCAATCCCCCGAAGATCGCGCCGCCTTTACGGCGGAGCTGACCCAGTGGGTGACCGGTTTGGCCTCCCGTTATCACGACGAATCCCCCGGCAGCCGGGCCTATCGCCTGGTCGTCGTATCCCACCCGCTATCACAGGAGAAGGAAGAATCATGAGCGTAAGAGTAGATGCGACTGGACGGCGCTCCGTCCAGTCGGAAGCTGAGGTCCCAGGGACGCCTGAGCAGGTATGGAAAGCCATCGCCACCGGCCCCGGAGTGTCCTCATGGTTCGTTCCGTGCCAGATCGAGGAAAGAGTTGGCGGAAAGATTGCTCTTTCGTTTGGCCCCGGCATGGACTCGGGCAGCGACATCACCGCTTGGGATCCTCCGAGAAGTTTCAGCGCCCAAGGTTCCGAGATTGCTCCGGGTGCGCCCACCATGGCGACCGAATGGACTGTCGAGGCTCGTTCTGGAGGAACCTGCCTCGTCAGGGTCGTTCATAGTTGGTTCGCCGAGACCGACGAGTGGGACAGCCAGTACGAATCCACGGAGCTCGGTTGGGGGGCGTTCTTCCTCGATTTGCGAGTGTTTCTCGGTAGATTCAACGGTCAGCCTGGTTCGACCATTCAGCTCATGGGTTTCTCGGCCGATTCGCAAGCCGCGACTTGGTCGAAGCTCTCAACGGCCCTCGGCCTGGCCGGAGCGGGTTTGGGGGATCGCGTAGTCTCCCCATTAGGCGCGCCTGAACTCGCCGGCGAGGTGGATCACCTCGGATCGGAAGAGCACCCGGAATGCCTTGTGGTCCTAGATCGCCCGTCTCCTGGTCTGATCCACCTGTTCGCGATGCCGATGGGAGAAATGACCTGCCTGTCGATACGGCTGTTCTTTTACGGGGCCCAAGCCGCGGAAACCGCGAACCGGGAAGACTCGGTCTGGCAGACCTGGGTTGGCGCCAACTTTCCCATGCCTGTCACGACGAACGCATGACCGGGGCCTGCCGCCCTCCGTCATCCTGAGGCGAAAACCGAGCTATGCGAGGTTTGGAGCGAAGGACCTGGGATACAGCTTCTTGCGTCAGTATCCTCCTCGACGATAACGTTCCGACTTGCCTGCTCGACCTTCTGGCCTTCAACGAGGTAGGCGCCGCGTCCCAAAAGGGCTGGCATGAGCTCGCGATCGGCGTATCCGGGCTAGGTGATCGCTTCCAAGAGTTGCGCGCTACGCACGGCTCGGCGCTACAGGCGCGGCATATTCCGCATGCGCTCCGTGAAATCCACATATAGGCGGTGCGCGAGGTCGGGGTCCCTGAAGGCGAGATACGTGCCGAACACGGCGCCCAAGGCTGCCCCCATCCCGGCTGTAACGAGCGGACCGTGCTTCCCCGTCACGCAACCGATGATAAGACCTACGGCTGTGCCGTTACCGATCGAGAAGACAACCAGAAGGGCCTTCTCTCTATTCTCCACGGTCATCCGCGACATTAGTACAGGACAGGCTGGACCTGGCAGACGGCAGGGGCGCAAGCGGGGGTAATTACCACCTAGCTAGAGAAGAAACTGGGACTACAGTGGACCACGTCTCCGGAACGTACAGGATGAAATGGCGCGGCTGAAGGGACTCGAACCCCAACCTCCTCGTAGGTTCAACGACTGACAAGTACGCCCAGGGCTGGGCGTACTCAGTTGTGGAACGGCTCGAACCTCGACACCATGGCGTGATGCCCGATACACTGTTCTCGTGGCCATGCCACGGTTGACCCCGTCAGAACGTGCACTTCTTGGCATTTTGGGGTGTGCGCTAGGAGTTTTCAGCCTAGCGCTTGTCTGGCTGGCCGTAAGCACCGGCAAGTATATTGTCTTGCTCGGCGTTCCGGCCATCTTTCTCATGCCTTTCGCAATCGTGGCCTTCTTCCACTTGCTCCCGGTCGCGATCCACGAGGGTGGACATTACTTAGCGGGCCGAGCCGTTGGATACCGCTTCAAGGGGGTGGTGGTTGGAGCCTTCTCGTGGATCAGGTCCGAAGGATGCATCGAGTATAAATTCGACCGGTACCGTTTCCACGGGTTGATGCTAATGGAACTCGTGCCAGGGCGAACTCCGAGCCGACTCCAACAGGCGCTTTTTGTCGCCGGAGGGCCGGCAGCAAGTTTGGTAGCGGCTGTCTTGTGCCTAATATGGAGGCTTGAGTGGCTGCCAAAGGTGTCTGACGCCCGTGTCCTTATCCTCATGCAGGCATTCTGCAATGGCGTCGCCTTCCTGGCAATACTCAGCAAAAGCCAGGTTGCGGGTCACGACCCGGATCGAGTGCTCTTGGCGCGAATCCTGGACAAGATGCAAGTGCATGACGCCGCAAAGTTGATAGAGAGTAAGGGGACGGATCAACCGCGCAGCTGGGATGCCGCGGCGATTCGCGTTCTGTCAACACCGCCCGGGCCACCTGAATTCGATGTTTGGGCGTACCGGGTCGTGTTCCACCATCACCTGGATTCGGGGCGACTCGATGACGCGGAGAAGTACCTCGATGCCGGGCTCAAGTACGCCCGACAAATCTCAATTCTTCGCTCCGACACCATGGTTGACCTGCTGCTTGAAGGCGCGGCGTACTTCGCCGGGCGACGCGGCGACAGTGAGAAGGCAAGGGCACTTCTACGCCAGGTCGGGAAATGTGCGCCACATTTCTTCCCGACAGCCCGCAGAGCGTTGATAGCTCTTGATTACGCTGAGGGCCGCAGAGAGCGAGGGGACAGGAGATTACAGAGAGCTCTGGCTGCCGCGCGTCGATCGACTGCACCGGGGAACGTTACCGAATGCCACTACCTCTCACTCGTGAGAGAATGGTCTACTGAAAAGCGGTAGACGTAGAGAGACTATTCGCTTCAGGGCTGCGAGGTACTACCCGAACTGAGCGTAAGGGAGTCGGGCTGGTTCGGGGACGATAACAAGTGGCTCGGAGCGGCGTTCCAGGCGGATAATGAAAGGGTAAGGGGCATCCGAATTGAAAGGGCTATTCAAATTCTGTGGGGCAGCGTCGACTTTTGGGCTCCTGTTCGGGCTGTGGGTTCTGCTGCTCGTCGGCGGAATATTCCTTGCGTCGCAGGACCAAACCTTGCCAGCAGTGCTCTGCTTCGGTTCTTTGGCTGCCTGGTGGCTTTGGGCCGCAAGAGGATCGCGCGATAGTTACGGTGTCTAGGCCGGTACGCCTCTGGTTGGATGGATCGTCAGGCACCCAGTAGACGCAAAGATGCTATTCAGCCTAAAGGGCTGCGAAGCTCAACCCAAGGGCCACGCCAAAGTCTCGTCATCACTCTATAGCACCCCCCACCCAGTGATGACGAGAATCAAGGTACGCGCTGGCTTAAGAACTTCATCACCCCTTTAGCCCCCGGTGCGCGTGATGAACATCTCCGCACGGGCTCTGGATGGAGTTTGGCGCGGCTGAAGGGACTCGAACCCCCGACTTCTTCCTCCGGAGGGAAGCGCTCTATCCACTGAGCTACAGCCGCGTCCGGCTAAGATGATACTCGCGAAGGGACTCGAACAACCGGCTTTCCCGGCTCTGCCGGGACGCTCTATCCACTGAGCTACAGCCGCGTCCGGCTAAGATGATACTCGCGAAGGGA
>CAZNUL010000082.1:4245-13501 GCA_964576205.1 uncultured Fimbriimonadaceae bacterium
AACAACCGGCTTTCCCGGCTCTGCCGGGACGCTCTATCCACTGAGCTACAGCCGCTCTCCTTTGGATGATACCGGTGATCGAATCCCTAGTTATCCCGGCGCTGGGCCGCCGGGAAGCGGAGGTGGCCCCGACCCGTGGGGATCGGCGCCGCCTTTGAGCTGTTGGACCTGAGGGGTCGCGGGAGGCGGAGGAGTCGACGAGGGCGAATCCGGAGACGCCACGATCGACGGCCCCGAACAGCCCGACAACAAAGCCACCGCGAGTGTGATGATAAGGAATTTCATCCTATTGAACCGGATACCGGTACAGCACGATTCGGTGGACGAGGTCCTGACAGGTGATCCCGTAGTCGGTCGACACCTTCGTGAGACTCACACAGAAGGCCTGCATGTCCTCCTCCTTCTTAGTCAGAATCGTCCAAGAAGTCGCTCCCGTGACCCCGTACGAACCGACGAAGAACTGCTTCGCATGACCATCCGAGAAGGTGTACGGCCAACGGCCGCTATGCCGAACATATTGCTGCCCGACGCCCTCGGTCGCCTGGAAATAAAGGGAGAGCGTGTAGTACGGATAGTCGTTGGTTTGACCCTGGATGATAAAGTGAGCCGGATTCTCGACTTCCGACGTCGTGTAGCCGGGCGCCATCCAGTAGTTCGAGAAGTCGTACGCCTGATACATCCCGGTTCCGTCGGAGATGCTCCAAACGCCGAAGTTGGTGCCGTATCCCAAGAGATAGTTTCGCGGGTTCCACGAACAAGGTGTTGAGTAATAGGGATTGGTCCGGTTGAAGCGCTCTGGGCAGAACCAGATATCGTGATTCTTGACGTATGGATTCAGCCGAACGACCGCATCTCCCGCAGCCGGGTTGCAGTAGTCGTTGACGCTGCGTTCGACCGTGATGTAACGATCGTCGGCGTCGCCCTGGTACAGCTGGTGTGCCATTCCCAGGTTCTTGACGTTGCTAAGACACGAGGTCAGCTTCGCCGCAGCCTTGGCTTGAGCGAAGACCGGAAAGAGGATTGCGGCGAGAATCGCGATGATCGCGATCACGACCAACAACTCGATAAGAGTAAAGGCAAGTTTTCTCAAAGGAAATCTCCTAGCTGGAGGGCAAACAATGGCGAAGATGGAACCGTCGGCAAGCATCGGCGAGCCGATTGGCGCTTTAGTTTTAGCAGATAATGGCAACTTACGCAACTTTGCCAGCGGCTAGCCGGCTAAGGCGCCATCGCGAGCATCGGGACGCTATCGACCATGCTCTTGCCGTGCTCGATGAAGTATTCGAACTCTTGCGGAAAGACCCGAAGAGCGGCGGCAACCGGCCAAGCGGCGGCGTCGCCGAGCCCGCAGAAAGAACGGCCGTCGATCTGCGAACAGATGTCGTTCAAAAGGTCGATGTCCCCGGATCGGCCGCCTCCCGTGCGGATGCGGTCCAAGACCTGAAACAGCCATTGCGTGCCCTCGCGGCATGGCGTGCACTTCCCGCAGCTCTCGTGCGCATAGAACAGAGCCGTGCGCCAGATGAAGGTGACGATGCAAGTGTGCTCGTTCAGAAAGATGCATCCTCCCGATCCGACCATCGACTTAACCTCCGACATCTCTTCGTAGCCCAGGATCGCCCGATCGCACATTTCGGCATCGATGATCGGCACCGAGCTCCCGCCGGGAACGCAGGCCTTGAGTTTGCCGCCCTTTATCCCGCCGGCCATTTCGAGTAGCTCCATCAGGCTGGTTCCGAACTCAATCTCGTAGTTAGCAGGCTTGTTGACGTGGCCCGATACCGAGAAGATCTTGGTGCCCCGAGAGTTCTTGGTCGTTGCGCCGATTGAGGCATACCACTCGCCGCCGTTCTGGACGATAAACGGCGCGCAGCAATAAGTCTCGACGTTGTTGATGATCGTTGGCTTGTCCCAGGCGCCGGCGATCGTCGGCAACGGGGCATGCGGAAACTTCAGCCGCGGCATTCCGCGCTCTCCCATCAGAGAGGACATGAGGGCGGATTCTTCGCCGCACTCGTAGGATCCGGCGCCCATATGAACGTAAAGATCGAAGCTGTAGCCGCTCCCCAGAATATTCTTGCCGAGGAGCCCGGCTTTGTAAGCCTCATCGATCGCGCTGCGCATCGCCTTCGCGGCGTCGATGAACTCGCCGCGGATATAGACGTAGCCCGCCTCCGAGTTGGTCGCATACCCTCCGATGGTCATGCCCTCGACAAGCAGGAAGGGAGTTTCCTCCATCAGCTGCTTGTCTTTGAAGGTTCCGGGCTCGCCTTCGTCGGCGTTGCAAATCATGTAGCTCGGTCCCTTCTTGTCTTTGGGGATACCGTTCCACTTGATCCAGGTTGGGAAGCCGGCTCCGCCTCGCCCTCGAAGTCCGGATGTCTTGACCTGGTCGATGACTGCCTGGCGCTCCATTTTCAGAGCTTTTTTCAGACCTTCGTAGCCGCCCGTCTTCTGATAGCCCGCGAGCGTGGCATAGGCTGGATCGTGAGCGTGTTCGAGCAGGAGCTTGCGTTCGGCCATTAGGCGAATTCTACTTGAGTTCAAGGGAGCTAGGGGTCGAGTAAATACAAGAGGGCTCTGCCGGGATGGCAGAGCCCTCTTACTCTCAGACCGAGTCAGCAGCCTATGGAGGGCCGCCGTTGGGTCCGTTCGGTGGCTTAACCGGATTCGCGCCAGACATCGTTCCGGGAGGCGCTGTGCCTCCTGCCGTGCTGGCAGTACCTGCCGCAGCTGCGCCACCTGTCGTCGGTGTGGCGGCATTAGCCGGAACCACTCCAGTGTTATCCTCTTTTGAACCGCAGCCGCTCAGCGCGAACACGAAGCCCGCAACCAAGCAGCAGATGAGAGCGAATGATTGAAGATTTTTCATATCCCTCATACAGACGAAAACCCAGGTTCAGATGAACCTGGGTTTCGCGATTCGTGACTAGTGAACGTCGAGGCCTTCCGGATCGAACCAGAAGCCGCCGATGTAATAGCCCTTGATGTTGATGCCGCATCCGCTGGGGCAGGCCGAGAAGACCGGCACGCCGTTGGAGTTGACCAGGTTCCAGTCGGAAAGGTGACCAGGCACCGACACGAACTTGGAGTGGCCGTCAGCATACTGATTGTTGTGACCGCGGGCATGGTCCCACCAGGTGTTCGAGATGTCCATCGTGAAGACCACGATGTAGTTTCCGTTGGTGTCCCACTTATAGGGAACCGGATCCCACGAATCCTGCTGAGGAAGCGGGAAGGACCAGAAGTACTTGCGAGCGCGATTCGTCTTCGAGAGTTCGAAGAACACGGTCGTCTCGGCAGGAGTCGCGATCGAGGTCGCGTTTGCCATGTTGACATAACCGTTGATCGCGTAGCTGAACCGACCTTGACCGAGCGCGGACTCCGGCTCGCCAAAGAGGTTGACGTCCTGTCCGGACGGGCAGCTCCAGATACCAAGGTTCTTCATGTACGGCGCCATCGCGTTGGCCCACATGCTGCGGGTGACGGGCGACGGGGTCGTGAAGGTGTCAGCCGATGCCCACACGAAGTTAATCGCGTAGTTGGTGTTCGACGGGATGTCGTACGGCCGAGTAATCGGGTACGTGTCGTCGACGTCGGCCAGATAGATCTGCTCGGCCATGCCGATTTGCTTGCTGTCGCTGAGACAAGACGTCTTCTTGGCAGCTTCCTTCGCCTGGGCGAAGACTGGGAATAGGATTGCAGCTAAGATTGCAATGATGGCGATTACGACTAGGAGTTCGATAAGCGTGAACGCTCGTCTGACTTGCATAAGATCCTCCGATAAGAATAGCGGTCGCCCCCTCGCGGGAACGATTACAGTAGTGTAATGCAAGATTCAGGCTAGCACAACGCTCTGCGAGAAATTTTCTATATATTTTTCCTGACGGTCGAACTATTCGGCCTGGTGAGCGCCAGGCACCTCCGTTCGCGCCGATGCATGCAACGACGATCCTGACTTCGTCTTGGCTGCCCACCGAGCGGACCGCATAGAGTCTGCGGCCCTATGCGGCCTGGTTTCGGGTTACCAGGCTATTTCGTCCTACTGGCAGTTTCTTGACACGCTGCCAGGCTTAGCCCTATTTTCGCTCGGTGTCTCGGAGGTGAACCTGCACGATCGTGTCCGCCATTTGAACGACGGTCGACTCCGACGTTTCCCTTAGCTTCTTCAAGAGGGCGTCGAACTTTGCATCGTCGACCGGGCCATAGTACTCTTCGCCGACCTGAAGAACCGGCGCCCGGTCGCAAGCGTCCAGACACTCGACCTCTTCGATTGTGAACATTCCGTCTTCCGTCGTTTCCCCGTTTGTAATGCCGAGCTTCTGCTGGATGTAGTCGCGCAAACGATACGCGCCGCAAACCTGGCACGAGAGGCACGTACAGATTTCGATCTTGTGTTTGCCCGGCTTGTGCGCCGTGTTGTACATCGTGTAAAAGGTTGCGACCCCTTCGATTTCGGCGTAGCTGCGCTGAAGCCGAAAGGCAACCTCGGCAAGCGCCTCGCCTGAAAGATAGCCGCCATATTCCCGCTGGGCGATCCAGAGAGCAGGCAGGATGCAGGCCTTGACCTCCGGATAGTGGGTCTGTAGCGCCTCCAACTCGGCGATCGCCTTTTGGCTGAACCGCAGAGTCAAGTCGTCCTTGCTCGGAGCAGCCGGCCGAGCGCCTCGGCTGCCAAGTTGGAGCAGTTCGCTCATGGGCCTGAGGATACCGTTTCAGCGGCGTGCTTTGGACTGGGAAGGCCTGGTCACGCCGGCGGCCGGAAATCCGAAATAATGGGCGAGTGACTTACGCGGAGGCGCTGGACTATATCAATGGCCTCGCGCCGCGCGGTTGGCGCCTGGGTCTGGACCGCATGGGCGAATTCGCCCGCCGCGCGGGCCTCGACGATGCGCTTGGCAGACCCCTCCCTGCCGACACTGAATCTCCCAAATTCATCCACGTCGCCGGAACCAATGGCAAGGGAAGTACGACCGCATACCTGCAGAGCATCCTCCACGAGACCGGGTACCGAACGGGCGCGTTCTTCAGCCCCTACGTATACGATCCTCGAGAGAGGATTCAGCTCGGTCGCGAACTGATCCCGGAAGGCATCTTTGCCGGCCTTACCGCGATGCTGATTCCGGTGGCGGAGGAATTCACAGAAACGGAGTTCGGCGGGATCAGCGAATTCGAGTTCAAGGCGGCCATGGCCTTTTTGTTTTTCAAGCGGCTCAAATGCGAGTGGGTCGCGCTCGAGGTCGGACTCGGAGGCCGCCTCGATGCCACCAATATCGTGACCCCGAACTGCTCGATTATCGTGAGCGTCGGCCTCGACCACACGAACATCTTGGGCGACACCGTGGAACTGATCGCCCACGAAAAGGCGGGGATCGTCAAGCCGGGGGTTCCGGTCGTGGTCGGACAAATGCCCGATCAGGCACGCAAGACCGTCCAGCGTCAAGCGAACGAATGCGATTCGCCCATCTGGATGTTTGAGCGCGAAATCCATCTGGAATGGGAGGAGCGAGCCAATTCCTGGACGGTGACGACTCCGCGAGGAAGGCACGCGGGACTACGCCTGGGAATCAACGGCGCCATGCAGGCGCATAACATGGCGCTCGCCGTCGCCGCATGCGACGCCGCCGGATCCACTCGAACGCTTGGCGGGCTCCAGCGTGGAACGGCAAGAGCTTCGATTCCCGGCCGGTTCGAGATCCGGCAGGTCGAAGGCAAGACGGTGATCTTCGACGGCGCCCACAACCCAGATGCCGCCAAAGTTCTGGTCGAGTCCTTGCGGAACTTCCTGATCGAATCCGAGATCCGAAGCCGGAGGGTGATCCTGGTGACCGGCATGGTGGCGGGGCATGACCCGGCGGCGTTTTACAGACTCTTCGAAGGGGTCGCGGCTCGAGCGTTTGCGGTCCCGATCGACTTCCACCGGTCCCTGGACGCGGACGAGATTAAGTCGGCTTTGCGCCCGTTCGTTCCGGACGTGCACACGGCTGCGTCGGGAATCGATGGCTACCGCCAAGCCCTGTCTCAAGCAGGCCCGGAGGACGTCGTCGTCGTTACCGGATCGTTCTATTTGGTTGGCGAGATCGGCCGAGTGCGGTGATTCCCTCGTTCTCTCGTCTGGAGAGGACGCTCACGGCCCCGAAATCTTCTGGCGCGCTCGACTCAAAAAAGGACGTCAATTTGATGCAGAAGGACCGTACTAATGCCGATACCTGAAAAGGTAGCGATGCATAACCTCTTTCCCCGACCGGACGGCGTCCTTCCCAGCCAAAAGATCGCAGTCGAGAACCTGATGCGATGCCCCCTTTGCGGGACGGTCAATTCGAAGATGAACCTCGAATGTTTCGTCTGCCGATGGCACGGGGAGTTCGATCACGACGCCTGGTCCGTCGAGGAGGGCCTACTTGACGTACTCGAACAGTGCCCGGAACTGATCGACTGTATCGTTTACACCCCTCGCAAGCGCGATTCGCTCTTCGTGCGCGCACGCGAATGGATCAATCGGCGCACGCGCAAGCGCCTGAACCTTCAAACGTAGGCTCGTTTCGTTCTGACGGAGTCGCGTTACACTGAAGCGTGGCGCAGCGGAGCTGGGTGGCGAGGAACGAGCGGCCGGCCATGCGTCGCGGTATTACGGTTTTGGAATGGGTGGTCATCCTAGCGATCGTCCTCGTAATTTGCGCCATCTACCTGCCTGTCAGCCACGGCGAACCCTCTGGCCATTATCTCCAAAGAAGGTGCCTAGGCAACCTCAAGCAATTGGCTTTGGGAGTGGTTTTGTACAACACCGACTTCGACGATCGATTGCCTCGGGCCGCTCGCTGGATGGACATAGTCGAACCCTATGTAAAGAATCCGATGATCTTCGACTGCCCTGGATTGACGACTCCGCAGTTGGGCGGGCATGGATACGCTTTTTGGCGACCCCTAAGTCTGAAGCAGCTTAGCGGCTTCCAAAAACCTGAGAACACTCCCGAGATCTTCGATTCGACTGACCTATCGTGGAATGCAAACGGCGCCTTGCGGCTGTTGCCACCAAAGGGCAGGCATCCGGACGGGTTAAATTGCATGGCATTTCTCGATAGCCATGCCAGATGCAAGGCGCAATCGGAGCTCTACAGCTTCATCACGAGTGTGGATTCGCCGAAATGAGATAGAATTGCGATGTCGCTTCGGCGACGTTATGAGAAACATCGACTAACCCCGGTTCGTCCATTGCAGCCGCCCGGTTGCCCTTTCCTGCCTTACAGGAGTGTTTCTCATGCTTCAGGCCCATGGCCTTTCATACGAGCCGTCGCCCATCGCGGGCAAGCTCTTCGACAACGTTTCGCTCTCGATTCTCGCCGGCGAAAAGGTTGCCCTCGTCGGCAACAACGGAACCGGCAAGACCAAACTGCTCGAGATCCTCGCCGGCATCGTCCAACCAGGCGCCGGGCAGGTCGTTTTCGATGGTCTTTGCCGCATCGGCTATCTGTCGCAGGATGTCGACTTCGACTTTCAAGGTTCCTTGGCCGAATTCCTGGCGAGTTGCATGCCCCCTTCCTACGACGGTGATTCATCGGAGGTCAGCCGGCATCGGCGAGCCTGTGCCCGGATCGGCCTCGATCCGGGTTGCCTTGACCGGGAATACCGTCTTCTCAGCGTTGGCGAGCGAGTACGAGCCTGCCTCGCCCGCATGCTGCTCGACGAGCCAACCTTGCTGCTCCTCGACGAACCGACGAACCACCTCGATATCGATGGGCGCCGATGGTTCGCGGATTTTCTTGGGAAGACCCGGCAAGCCTGCCTCATGGTGTCTCACGATCGCGCCGTCATCAACGAGGTTGCTGCGCGAACCCTCCTCCTCTCGGAGGGCAGCCTGACCGACTTCGCCGGCGGATACGACGATCTCGTCTCCGCTCGCCGAAGTGCCCATGCTCGACAGCTTGGAGAATACGAGCGGCAACGCGAAGAAGAGCAGCGGATTGCCCAAGCCGCGCGGAAAGTCGCCGAACATGCGGCTCGAATGTCCAAAAGGCCCAGAAGCCGGACGTACGATCCGAAGGCCAAGGCATTCTATCGAGCTAAGGAAGCAAGACTACAGGCGCGCGCCAAGGGAATCAAGACGAGAGTTACGCACGCGGTCGCCGAGCGCGTCGAAAAGCCTTTCACGGACGAAGCCATCGCAATCTCGTTTCACACTCGCCCCTTGCGGCACAGCGACGCACTCAGCATTCGAGACCTGCGGTTGGTTTTGGCTCGGACGGTTTTGGTGGACAAGCTCTCGCTTACGGTTGGCCCTGGAGAGCGGGTCGCTGTGGTCGGCCCGAATGGAGCCGGCAAGACGACGCTGTTTCGGCTCTGTCTTGATGTGCGAGGCGCCTCCGGCACGCCCAAGCGAACCTTCAGTTGTTCGACGGGACTTGATACTGAGCGACTCTCCACCGGAACTGCGGATTCACGAACCTACCAGGGAGACATCCGATGGTCCGACGATTCGGTTCCCGCTTACCTGTCGCAGGAGAGAGCCCTGCTTGGCCTCGGTGCCACCGTCTTGGAGACTCTTGGACCGACCAACGCCGCCGAGGAGCACTTTGCGAGAACTCTTCTTGCTCGCCTTCGCATGCGAGGCGACGCGGTGGATAAGCCGATGCGAGTGTTATCGGTGGGCGAGCGGACGAAGGTCGAACTAACGGCGATCCTGATGACCGAGGCGAACGTGCTCCTGCTGGACGAGCCCACAAACCACCTCGATATAGACTCGCTGGAAGCGCTCGAGGAAGCGCTGCATCAATTCACTGGCGCAATACTGTTCACCTCTCACGACCAAGCCTTTATCAAGCGGGTTGCGACTTCGGTCGTCGCGTTGTCTGGATAAACCCTTCCAAACGAAAGGATTCGCCATACACTAGCGGTGTGATCCCTGATCCAAAGGGCAAGAAGGAGGCTCGACGAATTCCATGGTTGATGTTGAACGTCGTCGCTTGCGCCGGTTGGATGGCTGTCCCCATCGTTCGAAAGGCAATGGATCCGGAGACTTGTATGGGCCACCTGAAAGAAACGGCGGTTGGAGCACTGATCTATTCGATCGACAACGACGACCTCTTGCCTTTGGCGGACAGGTGGGCCGATGCGACCTGGCCCTATTCGTCGGATCGAAGTCAGTTCACCTGCCCCGAAATCGACGATCTCCGCCCTGGGCAATTTGGACATGCGTTCGAGTCCTCGCTCTCCGCGCGCAATCCCCGCCTGGTAATGGCCAGCATCCCCGGATTCGGCC
>CAZNUL010000083.1:0-12635 GCA_964576205.1 uncultured Fimbriimonadaceae bacterium
GGGTAGCCACGTCGGGCAGTGATAAGCGCTGAAAGCATCTAAGCGCCAAGCACACCTCAAGATAAGATTTCCCATCAAACGAGTAAGACCCCCCCAAGACTAGGGGATTGATAGGTCGCGTCTGTAAGCGCAGCAATGCGTTAAGGTGAGCGATACTAAGTGGTCGAGGGCTTAATGACCCAGGCTTTATCGAGTGCTCGATAGAGAAGGCGTTAAGGCGTCACGGCGTTACGGCGTTGGAGCAATCCAGGGCCCCAACGCCTCAAGGCCGCAACGCCCAGCTTTTACTTCTGCATGTGCAACTATCAAAGCACTCTTCGAGTGCGTTAGCCGTTGGCGGTTAGCTGTTAGCGGTTTCGCAAGTTCAGAGTGCGCCGTTAGCTGGTCGGCTGAGGCAACTGCCAACCGCCAACCGCTAACCGCCTACGGTTTCTATTCGGGTGACCATGGCGAGGAGGATACACCCGTTCCCATCCCGAACACGGCAGTTAAGCTCCTCAGCGGCGGAAGTACTTGGTCCGCAGGGTCCCGGGAGATAAGCGCGTTGCCCGGATAGATATAATTTGAAGCCTCCGCGAACGCGGGGGCTTTTCCATTTTGGAGTGCGCGGACTTGTCCGCCTTTCACCTCTACCGTTCAGCGGAGTACTTTGCCAACGCCTCAGCGCGCTAACCGACCGAACGGTTGTACGTCCCGCACCACGACGTGACGGTGCGATAAGTGACATCCCTCGGGCTACTTGGTTCTTCGCCATCGATCGTCGCCGGGATCCCGTACCGAACAGTCAGCTTGCATGTGTCGACCGTCTCAGGGCGGCACAAGGTGGCGCCAACCACCTTACCACTCCGATCGAGCTCTACCACCCGCACTGCTCTCTCGTCGAAGATCGCTTCCACGGCGTCGATGGCATCTTGGACCGTTCCCGCCCAGCCCACGTAGTGTTCATGCCATCCTCCCCAGAAAAGACAGCACTCCTCAAGGTCGACCTCGAGGCGCTCGACGCCTTCGCAAACCGGTTCGAAGTTGGCAAGCCGGAACGAGGAGGGATCGCTGAACGCTAGCCACTCCGGACGGAGCCGATAGAAACTCCGCACGATCTCGCGGTCCTCCTCGTCTAGAGCCAGAGACAGCCAGTCGGCAAGTTCAAACACGTTCGATTATGGGCGTGCCGTTAGGCGCAACACTCCAAGGCCCTAACGCCCCAAGGCCCAACGCCGCCTCAAGGCCTAACGCCCCAGGCCCCTATCTCTGGACCAGCGAGATCAATCCGTAGGCGATCCCGCTCACGAGAGCGGCAGCCGGGATCGTCACGAACCAGGCAATCACCATGTTGATCGCGACCTGCCAGCGAACTGCCGACAATCGCTTCGCAGCCCCAACCCCAAAGATGCTGCCGGCGATGACGTGAGTCGTGCTGACGGGCATCTTGAAGTGGCTCGCGGTCAGAATGACCGCCGCGCCGGAAGTCTCGGCCGCGAATCCATTGACCGGCTCGAGCCGGATGATTCGGTGGCCCATCGTCTTGATGATCCGCCAGCCGCCGGCCGACGTCCCGAGGGCCATCATGGTCGCGCAGCTCAGAATCACCCAGAGTGGGATGACCGGATCACCGTGGTGGTCGAGGGCGATCTTCGTTCCGTGCCCCAACAAAGCGAGCGTGATCACCCCCATGCTCTTTTGCGCGTCGTTGTTGCCATGTGCGAAGGCCATCGCGGCAGATGACACAAGCTGCAGACGCTTGAATGCGGTCCCAACCCCCTTCGGATGCCAGTTCGCGAAGACCGCGGTGATGAGCGACATCAGAAGGAACCCGATGACGAGGCCCGCGAGTGGGGAAGCGACAAGGGGGTAGATCACCTTGTTCATCACCCCGTTCCAATCGACGATCCCGAAAGTTCCGTGGGGCACGGATTCGCCGATCGAAAGGCCACGAGCGATTGCGGCTCCGACCAGCCCGCCGATCAGCGCATGAGAGGAGCTGCTGGGGATTCCGAAACGCCAAGTAATCAGGTTCCAAGTGATGGCGCCAATGATCGCGGCAAGCACGACCGATTCCGTCGCAAACACGGGCGCTCCCGCGGCCTGCTTAGCGATGATCCCTCCGGCGATCGTCTTCGCGACGTTTGTCGCGATCATCGCACCCGCGAAATTGAGCACAGCCGCCATGATGATCGCCGCAGCCGGAGCGAGCACTCGAGTCGAGACGACGGTTGCAATCGCATTCGCCGTGTCGTGAAAGCCGTTGATGTAATCGAACGCCAACGCCGACACGATCACGAGGACGAGGAAGAGGTCCATTTCTAGTTGGAGTTGCTAACGTCTTATTAAGATCAAGCTACAAGCTGCAAGCAACAGTCCGCATCCGCCCTACGTGTACTTGACCAGCATCGTCCCGAGCGTCTTGGCAATGTCCTCACACTTGTCGACAGCCGTTTCGATACGGTCGTACATCTCCTTCCATTTGATCGCGTATAGCGCGTCGACCTCGGGTTCCGCGAAAAGTTTCGCAAGGGAAGCCCGAAAAGCATAGTCGCTTTCGTTCTCCAGGGTGTGGATCTCCTTAAGCTTCTCCTTGATCGTCTCGCGTTGAAATCCGAGCTGCAGCTCGGCGATCGCATCAGCGGTCTTCTCGGTCGCGCGCACAAGGATCTCGCTAATGTCGGCTAGGTCCGGACGAGGCTCCTTCAGATTGTAGAGGAGAGCCCTTGCCGCAGCCGCCTCGATGAAGTCGGTGACGTCGTCGAGAGCCTGGGAGAGCTCCCGAAGGTCCTCCTTGTCGATCGGAGTGATGAATGTCGCCGCGACCTTGTTTTGAAGCTCATGGGTGAGCTGGTCGCCCTCGTGTTCGATGTCCTCCATGACCGCCGCTCGACCGGCGAGATCGGTAAAGTTCTGGCTCAGGGCATGGAATTCCTGAGCGGCGCGGACGGCAACCCGGGCCTGCGCCTCGAGCAGCCTATAGAAGCCCACATCCTTCGATAGCTTGAGCGGCAAAATCCCTCCGGCGCCCGTCGCCCATCGATTGGCGCGCGGAAGCGTTATACCCGGCGGAACCCGTCTTGAGACTCTAGCCCTCGCTCCGGGCAGCGCACCGGCCAATCGTTAACGCCGCTCCCATGCCTTCCCGAACAACAGCTGATTCACATGGGGCAGCCGATCGAGAAGCAACGCGATCCCGTACGTGCCGAAAAGCGTCAGCGAAAAGAGCCACAAACCGGGCAAGGGAAGTGAGCGGAACAAGGTCAGCCGCCACGATGTCCCGAGCCACTGGAGGAGGATCGGGTGCATCAGATAAATTTGAATCGACAGCTCGCCCATTCTTCGCAAGACGGCCCTCGTTGCCCCCACCCATCCGCGAGGGGCGTCGCTCAACATCGACAGGAGGGCAAGAATCATGAAGGGCATCCCGAGCGCGTAGGCGGCACTGGCCGAATTGGTCACGGTGCCGTTGGTTTGCTGGTGTTGCAGGTCGAGGCTCGAGTTGTAGCCGAAGATGGCAAATCCCACGGCCGCGAAGGCGATCCAAACCGGCCATGTTCTTCTCCGGATTGCCGGCCAATCGTCCCAGTTCATTCCGACCCAAACGCCCGGGATCAACGTGGACAGATACCAAAACACGGTAGATCCAGGCCACGGGAAGCGGACGACTTTCTGCAAGGCAAAGGCGCCGGCCTGCAAGGCGATGGCGATGACGAGGACGATGAAGAATGCCGGCGCCGGCGTGCCGGAATACTGCTTTGGCGAGCGAACTCGCCTTAAAAGAGCAACTACAAGCGGCAGAACTATACAAAACTGGGCAAGTACGGACAGGAAGTAGAGGTGGAATTCGGCTTTGCCGAAGACCAGTTCCAGGCCGCGATCCTTGATGTCCGCCCAATAAGTCGGCTTCAGTAGGGAAGTCTGATGCTGGACGAAGGCGCGCAGCATCCAGTAGATCGCAGACCAAATCACCAGGGGAAACACCACCGACCGGGTGCGCCGCCAGGCGAACCGCTTCCAGCGCGCTGCAGTGATTCCATCGCGTGTCGAGGACAGGCTGCGAGCGAGCAGGATGGCCGATACCAGCAGAAAGAGCGGGACGCAGAAGTTGACGAAGAAGTTAATCCACCGCAGACTCCACCAGGCGGCGTCGAACGGCTTGTGGAACAGGGAAGCGGAGCGGCTCGTTAGGTGAAGAGCGACGACGGCAACGATGCCGACGCCCTTGGCAAGATCGAACGCTATGTCCCTGTCCGGAAAGCGCTTTGAAGATGATACGGAATCCCCCTCGCCCGGTTCGTTACTCACCACCATTCACCTGAGGCGAGGTTTCTGGCCCATCGCTCAGGCTCCTCGCCATCCAGACCATTCCTCACGACTTTGAGATTCTAGCTCGGAATGGCGGTGTCTTCAGTAGGCTCAACGCCTACTTCGCCAACTCCACCGTCACCTGGTTGAACCAGAAGTTACCGGTCGAAGCGCTGAGGCTTACCGAGGCCTGCGCAGTCGTCGTCGGCTGAACGAGCAGGGGCACATAGTTGGTACCGCCAAAGAGGGTCTGAGTCGTCGGAGGCGCCCCGCCCACCTGCGAGGAAACGAGCACCGAGCCGCTTCCTACGGTGATCGTGAAGATCACCAGATGGAGCGTACCGACAGCGAGAGGGGTGAACTGAAGGGATACCATGCTTGCGCCCGAAGTCGAGTCAAGAAGCGCCTCGCCGCCCTTGAAGTTGATCATGTTCGGATGGATGAACATCAGCGAGCCGGAAGTGTCGCCGGCGTGCAGCACGTCATAGGTCAGCACGGTGCTCGAAAGGTCGAGCATGATGCCGTGGGTCTTCGCGATATGCGATTTGGCGGCCGCAGTGATCATGCGAAAGTGAGGGGCTCGACGGATTTGCGCCTTCGGACGGTCCTGGCCCGAAGGAACGGCCCGCTTGCCGGTTTGCCCGATCCCGACTGAGAACAGAGGAACGGCGACGAGAACTAGTGCCCAGCGATACGAACTCTGTCGTGCCATAAGACAGCATAACACGCGGGAGCTCCCCTAAAACCTTTAGCCGAATGCTGTGGTTGAAGGCTTCGCGCGCCGGTGCTATGCTTGGCAAAGACCCTGCCAGCCAAATAGATCGAGGCCCGATATGATTACTCCCTTGCTAATCGCCGTGCTCAGTCACAGTTCAGTCCCCGCAAGAATCGATTTGGATGCGGCCGTCCAGGAACGCAGGGTGCCTAAAGGGCCGGGCCGGGATTTGACCCCTGCCCAAAAGAGCGACTTCGTCAAGCGAGGGAAAAAGACCTTGCCTGCGGATTCGGAGGGCAAACTCGTCACCTTCGACATCGGACATCTAGCCTCGGACGAGGTTCATGCCACTTTGTTTATTGTTAACGGTCCCCCGGGAGAGCCGGGAGAGACGCAGATATTGGGCATGCCATTTCCCTGCGTTTATGTAAGCGCTCCCCGCGGCACCTACAATATCCAGTTGGACTTTACACCTCAGCCAAAGAAGGCGTCATATCTCGTTGTCTTTTATACGGCGGGCCCGATGGGAAATGTCTTCTACGGTCCTTCAACCAATTTCCGGACAGGCGGCTGGGGCAGATCCGGCCGTGGGGTTCGACAATCCTCGCTTCCAGTCTTTGTCACGGTTCCTGCGAAATCGGAGAGCCCTGGAGGGTACGGCTTTAGCTTCTGCTCGGGGCCTGTCGTGCAGACCGACGCGTTTGTGGCCCAAAACGGGATCTACTTCAAGAAGATCACCGTTCAACGGATCAACGATTAAGGGCGCCCATTAAGCGGTCCGACACTCCATCGGTCAGCCCCCTCATGGCTTGGCCTTCACCAGTTCCGTGGTCACGTTATAGAAGTAGAAGGGGGTGTTGGCGACCCGGAGGGTCACTCCGGCGAGAGTCGCCGACTTCGGCTCGAAAACTATGGATACGTAGTTCGCGCCGTTCGCGACGGGAACGGTTTCCGTAGGCCCCTTCCACGAGCCGTCGTCCGCCCGCGCCTCCAGAGAGGCTGTGCCACTACTGAACACGGCAATCGTGAACGTGGTGAGATGCTTCTTGTGGGCGGCGATGGGTATGAAATACGAAGTGGCCTGGCCGGAGTCCTTTCTGAGCTCGACGAACTTCTCGGCGAAATCAACCTGCGGGGCATTGGCGAAATACAGTTGGCCGAAGGTGTCGATCGGGTGCTGCACTTCGTAGTACCTGACCGGGATTGCTTTGAGCGGGATGACGCCGTTCTGTTCGTATATGCGTTCCCTGGCGGCCGGCGTGAGCGGCTTAATCACAGGTGGCTTGGAGCGCCCGTCTCCGAGTGGCAGATTCTTCTGCGACGCGTTCCTTTGGACACCGCCTCCGATCCCAAGCAGGAGCATGGAGGCGAGGACGAGACAAGAGGCCTTGAGTGCCATAAGTTAGCTTATCACGCACGATTCGGATATAGTCCGGCCATGCTTGCACCTTCGGCTTTGATCCTCTCCGCTTGCGCGATCCTAGCAGGCTTGCCTCAACTAGGGGTTATGAGCCCATCCACGGCGAAATTGCCCCCTCACGTTGGGCCGCAAAACCATGCACAGACTCTTCCTCGAGGGAAGTTAATGGGAATGGTTCGTGGGGCCGGCTTCACGGCCGCCGGTCCGGGCGCCTCGGTCGTGCTGGACGGCACTCACACGCAGGCCGGCGAATTCCTCCTCTACTTGGCGAACGGAAGCCTTTACCCGACTTCCGGATTTACGGTTTCCAGTTTCAGGCAGGCCTCCTACATCTCCGTCATATGGGGTGGCGGCGTCACGCAGAGAAACTATCTGATGGTGGTTAACGGTTGGTGCACTACCCCAACGACAATTTCAATCGTGCAGACTCAGGCGGAGGCGGTATTTCACTGTAATGGCGAGGTGCATTGCGCTGTGGTGGTAAATGCCGATCCGGCTCTTGGAGAAGTCCAGGTCAGAGGCAACAAGTCCTTCAGCGTCGACTCCATCGAGATGCATCCCTTGCGAAAGTGACTCCCTGTACAATGGCGGTTAATGAAACGCCTCATGCTTGTCGCGGCCGGATCTCTCGCTGTCTTCGCATGCGCGGGCCTTTACCAAGCCACTGCCGGTCGGCAAACCCACGTCGCCCGCGACGCAAATCCGGAGTCGCCCAAGCCTCGTCGGGGACACGACGTCGACACTCGACCTGACGACAAAGTGCTCGACGACCTTCACAAATCCGGCGCCAAGGGCGAATCGATTGCGACCCATGTGCGCCTTGGGGCGAAGCACATGTATGAGAGCGAAGGGGACTTCCTGATCGCGTACCAGGCTTCAGTTGTAGCGCCGGAAGACGACGAGATCATCCTCCCGCCGGCAAACGGCCTTGCCGTCGTTTTCCATCGGGCTAAGCGTGGCGTCCCGTACCTTGTGGATTTCTCGGTCGAGAGCGTGGGACGCGGAGGAGGTTTTGCCGGTAACGGCTCGGTCCAAACCCAAGCCCCGGACGGCACTACCCAAGCCGCGACGTTCTCCGGCCGATCGCACTTGAGCGTGGTGGTTTATCCGAAGAAGAACGGCCTCTACCGTGCGGCCATTAGCAATACGGGAGACTTCCGGGAGCTGATCGTTCACGGCGTCGACATCTCCGACATCGGTCGCTGACTGGATCGCCGATTACGGAACAGAGAAGGCGCAATGCGCTCCGCATTGCCGTTCTGATAATATCTATTATGTGGTCGCGACAAGCAAGAGACCCCATTCGTTGGCGGTCAGCCGTTGGCCGTTGGCCGTTGGCGAGAGACAGACTTCGAGCCGGATTGGAGCCCCGAAGCCAGAGCAAGACGCAGGCGAGGTGACTACACGACGGAAGAACTCGCCGCAGCCCCTCAACTCTTCAAGGCCCAAATGGACGAGATGTCCGAAGCCCAATCCAAGTGGAAGCGCGGCGAGATTGACTTGGGTCAGCTAACTACCGAGCAGCATGCTGTTCTGTTTCGCCATCGTTGGCCTCAACAAAGAACAGGTCCGCTTGGAGCGCATTCCACTTGAGCATGTATTCCCCTAGGTTTGGAGAGACTTTTAGGGCTTTCGTGCACAAGTTCATCTTGGCAGTTAGCTCGTTGCATATCTCTCTTTGTTCGGCGTTCGCCGCATTGAGGTGCGGCGAGCGATTTAGTTCGAGGTCGGCGTGGATTTTGTCTACGCCTTGGATGAATTCTCTGTAATCCATTTCGGAGCCTCCTGTGTAGGTTCCGGTCGTCAGGAGGCCCGTGCTGGAAACGCGGGCTTCCCTAAAAGTGTCGAGCGCCTGTCTGTCGGCTGTCGGTCATCACTTCCACTTCCCCGCCCGGTAGATCGGGCTGCGCCCCGTGAGGATACGGGGCTTAGGTCTAGTGTACGCCACTCAGCAAACGCCTGACGCCCCGGGCACACCATCGGCTGAGCCGGAGTCTGGGCTTGGGGTGAGGCGATAGAATTGGCGCGTGGATAACTTCGACGAAGAGAAAGCCCGCCGAATGATTGATGGCGGAGCGGTGGATCGTAAGTACAGTCGAGATTTGCGTCAAGGGTTGCTACGCAGCATCCGGCAGGACTCGGAGAACCTCCAAAAGGCACTCAATGCGGCTCGCGTCAGTAAGGTCATCGAACATGGCGATATCCACTACTTGACCATCAAGATGGTCCTCCATCATTCTCTGGCGATTGAGTACATGCTCAAACTCTTGGAGGCTGATGACACCGACCCCGAGCGCATTTAACAAGACGCGCATATCCTGATAGTAAGTGAAGGAGCAGAGGAACGGGACTCCCCTATCTTCCCGAGTCTCAAGGTCTCCCTGTTCGGGGACACGACCACATAATAGCGATTGATGCGGTGACCCCTCCGGGAACGCGCCGCCAGTGCTCTCGGCAACATCACCACGGGAGGTGTCGCCTTCATTGGGATGGCCTGCGGCGGCGGCGTTCGCATAATCGCTTGGTTCATTATGTGGTTCTCCTGCCTGCGCGAGCGAGATCGGCCGGCGCCCCTCCCGCGACGCCAATAGCTAGTCAGGTTGCGAGTCCAGGAGCTCGATCTTCGTCACCGGGTGGATCTCCCAGATCGTCGTGGCATGCATGACCGTCCCGTTGACCTTCTTGCCGCGCCCGCCGCCGGGATCGCTGCTGCCGCTGTGCGAGAGGTCATAGAACAGCTGGCCGGTAACCCGCACATGGAGCGGAGTCGTCACCGTCCCGGTCGGCACCCCGCCGCTGAAACAGTTGTCCCTCAGCAGCTTCCTCGCCGCCGCAAACTGATCCGCGAGGTCCGGCGTCGCCGCCGCCTCCGGATGAGGCACTTCGACGATCAGACAAGGATTCAGATCAGAGACCGCGTTGGTCGCCTTGTCGTTGATCTGGACGTGGTAGTCCGAGTCGTCGGTCTTTTCAAACGCCACTAAGTGGATATATCCTTCCACCTGGACGATCTGGCCTTCCTGCAAGCCTGGCTGCGGCTGACTCGGGATGAACGTGCTGTCAAACTCTTGGGGCGTTCCAGGCTCTGCCGGGAAGTGCGCGAGATCGGCCACGTTGAGAACCTTTGGAGTCAACAGATCGGGATTGGTCGTGACCGCGGTCTTGATCGGCCAACGCTGGTGAGTCTTCGTGGCGTCGAACGGACCATCGTCGGCGAAGCTTGCCGCATCGACCGAGGCGCGAGCCGGAGGCACGTTCGAAACAGCCGCGCCGTTCGTTCCCATGACGACCGCGGCCGTCCCCACCGCCGCCAGCGAGTATTTCTTGGCCGTTTGTTTTGCCCAGTGAAGGTTGAAAGCCAAATTTGCTTTCTTCCTCAAATCGTCGACGTTCGGAGGCAAACTCGAGCCGTTGCCTTTTGGTGCGACCCCGCCGGTACTCACGTCGCTCATGGATTCACCCCCGCATCCGATGATGGGATTCGCGCCGTTTGCTGATTCGGCGTTCCCGTGCCACCGGGTGGTTGCCCGGGGCCGGCCGGCGCCTCCGATGGCTTCCCTCCCGCCCGGATGTTCATGATCAGGCTAAGCTTGTCGAACCAGAATGGCGCGCCCAGCGAAACCGCGAAGATCGTGATCATCAGGCCCATGATCTTCGCCATCCAGTCGTCCCACAGCACGGGAATCGTCCGGCGATCGTACGGCGCCCCCTTCTTCCGGGCGGCCGTCTTTTCCGACCAGCCGATCAGGCTGAGGGTCGCGTCGCGGGCCACCTTCGATACCGCGCTCGCGTCCTTCTGGTTCTTGCTCGCGTTCTCGATCTGGGCCCGCTGGACGGGGTTCGCCCACAGCCGGTCCATGATCATAATCGTATCGGCGTTCGAGATCGTGACCAAGGCCGTCGCGACGACCAGCGTCATGATCTGCGCCTTGCGCTTGTACCAATCGCTTGACCGGTTCATCGCGTGTTCAAACCAGGTCTCGATATTCCGTCGCGCCTTGTCCAGGTTCCCGTTCGCCGAATTGATAAGAGGCTGAATGACGCTCATGACCTCGGCGTCATATTTCGGATTGGTGAAGACGTCGGCCAACTGGCCGCTGCTGTCGGTCTGGGCGCCGTCCGGCTCCTTCACTCCGAGCAGGCTCATAAGAGCCAGCGAGAAAGCCGACGGCGCGATCGATGCTGGATTCGCGCCTAATTTGGCCTGCCCGAGAGTCTTCCGCCTGAGGCTCTGGATCGTCGGGTGGTTGTACAGGTCGTCGGCGATCCGGTGCCTGTCCGGACCGGAAAAAAGGCCGTGGATCGATTCATAAAGGTTCTCCGACCGAAGGCCGATCAGTTGGGCGATCGTCTCGTTGAGCGACGTGCAAATGATGCTGAGCACGAAGTAAACGAAGACGACGCCCGCGCCAACCTCAAGAATCGTAGAACCAAACACTTATCCCCTCTCCATCGCGCCAAGCAAAAATCCCTGGTACCCCACGGTCATGTCGCAAGTTGAAAGGAGGCGAGCCTTCCGCCCCATCTGATGCTATTGAACTTAAGTTGTAGGATTGTTTCTTCGCGCTATTCCCACTGATGATATATCAGGTACCAGCAATTTTGTGAAAAAACTTCGCCGAGGCTGCATTATTTCGGCGACGTGCCGCCCGGCCTACATCTGGTCGACAAATTCGCCGAAGTAAGGCCGGGAATCCCAAGGGCCGGGAGCCGCTTCCGGATGGTACTGAATGCTCGCGGCTCTCATCCCCTTGACGCGAATGCCCTCGACGGTGCCGTCGTTGAGGTTGAGCTGGGTGACCTCGGCTCCAGTACCGGCGAGAGAGTCGGGCATGACGGCGTAGCCATGGTTCTGGGAGGTGATGGTGACACGCCCCGTGGAAAGGTCCTTCACCGGGTGATTGCTTCCTCGGTGCCCAAATTTGAGCTTGAACGTCGTGCCGCCGACCGCCTGGCATAGGAGCTGATTGCCGAGGCAAATCCCGAACAAGGGCTTCTTCCCAAGCAATGACCGAACGGTCTCGACCACCGGACCGAGCCGGGCCGGATCGCCAGGGCCTGGGCTGAGCAGGATGCCGTCCGGACGAAAAGCCATGACCTCGTCCACCGAAGCAGTCGCGGGCAGGACGATCGGCCTGCACCCAGACGCCCAGAAACGGCGCAGAATGTTGTACTTCAGGCCGCAGTCGATCACGACCAGGCGCTTACGGCCATCGTCGGGGTCGCTTTCCTCGATGTCTTCCCTGCCCTCCGGCCCCCACTTATACGGCGCGCTGGTCGTGACCTTGTAGACGAAATCGGTGTCGTCGTAGCTCGCCGCCGACTCCAGGTGCGCCCGTCCGCCATCGGGGTCGGAACAGATGACGCCCATGGAAACTCCCCCGCTGCGGATGTGCTTAGTGATCGCACGCGTGTCGACGCCCTGGATCGCGACCATTCCCCGCTCGACCAGCAGCTGATGCAGAGATTTTGTGGCTCGCCAGTTCGATGGGACTTCGCATGCCTCCTTGACGATGAATCCCGAGGGTTGCAGCCTATCCGATTCGAAATCGTCCTCGTTGATGCCGTAGTTGCCGATAAGAGGATAGGTGAGAAGGACGATCTGGCCCGCGTAGCTGGGATCGGTGAGGATCTCCTGGTAGCCGGTCATTCCGGTGTTAAAGACGACTTCGCCAATAGCTTCTCCGTCGGCGCCGAGGGGCTTGCCTTGGTAGACGGTTCCGTCGCTCAGGACGAGATAGCGATTCACTTGCCGGAGACCCGGAAGAGGATACCCCCACCGGGAGACTACTGGCCTCGATCACGCCTGCAGGGCCGCTTACCGCTTACTGCTTCCCGGATCAGCCGCCGGCCATCGTTATGCGCGTCCCCCTCAGGCTCGTCGCCGACGCCGAACGATTGGAATGAGACCGGCGAGAACCAGGAGCGAAGCCGGCTCCGGTACTGCGATCATGTTCTTGAAGTTGTCGGCAGTCGCTCCACCCTCGACCTGCAGCTCGCTGAACTGTAGACCGCCTCCTGCAGGATTGTATGCCGATGTGCCTGTCCAGGTGAGTGTGTCGGCGGCCGTATTCGGAACCCAGTAGGCGTTCACTACCGGCGCAAAAGTGGGTCCATTGTGGCCGCCTCCGCTACTGGATAAGCTGGTCCACGGACCGACCGGAAAGCTCGACGTCATCGCGAAATCATGGATCGGTGAGGTTCCGTTGTTGG
>CAZNUL010000084.1:0-12253 GCA_964576205.1 uncultured Fimbriimonadaceae bacterium
CGGCGGATAGCACTCGATTGCCTGCCTTAATCGGCTAAGCATCCATGGCCCAGGGCCATGGATGCTTTTTTGTGGTGGGTCCTCTGGCCGGCTATTAAGCCCCAAATAGTACAAGAAACCATCAGAGAGACAGCAATTTGCGCCATGTACCTAGCAATTTGGATGGCCGATGATTCCCACAATAGTTCATACAACACTATTTGTTGACTGCAAGAAGCCTTGCTTTCAACTTGCGCCAACTTGGCCGGATTTAGCAAAGATGATTAGAAGATTCGAGTCCGCGGGCCGCCGCGCCGATTCAACTCCAAGGAACGCCTGGCGACTTGACGAAATCGGCACTTGCATCTTCACCTGGCACGACGACCTTCCTCGATACGATGAAGTACGCTGGGATCCCAAAACCGTGACGAAGTCAGAAGCCGCGGAAATCGCGGTGCAACGGCTTTGTCAAGACCATCGCGCCACAAGGGTTCATGTCGCCTACCTGAACGGAGCATTCGAAGAGGCTGTGCGGCAGGCTCCTGGGACCTCGGCTTAGGGCCCGAGCTGGTTCTGCGTTCCAATCATGGAATCTCCCAACTGGAGCCATGAGCAAGGGAATCGCGTTCACCGTTCTCTTTTCCGTCATGACCGCCGCCGGCGGCTGGCTCGCCTCGTGCGGCGCAAGCTCTGACGAACGCTTCCCAGTCGTGGTCCAAATGCCCCACGGTTGCGGGCTGGAGTCGCCAAGGCCGATGAACGATCTCGGGTCGGACGACGCAATCGTTAACCTGAAGTCGGGATCGAATCGATTGCGGCTCGACTGTAACGGTCAGGCATTCGAAGTCGACAAGCAAATCGGCTCAGGGCAAACAAGCCTTGCGATTTTGGCAGACGAACTCCGCCAAGCTCGGTGACCGTTCCAAAATCGCCTTTCTTCATGGACAACCCCGGTAAAGAAACCTGGAAGCAATTGTCTTAATCTGGCCTTAGTGATCCCTTAACCCGCGGAGTCAAAGCTTCGTTCCGATTGCGTCCGGTTTGTTCAACCCGACGATGCCTGGAGGGGATAAAGTTGAGTTCATATAGTCGCCTTGCCCGATTCGGAGTTCTGGTGGGCGCTCCGTTCGCTTTCTATGGTTCAGCCTCGGCGCAGATTGACATCGCGCGGTGGAGTTTTACGACCGTCATCGGAGCTCCATACAACACGCCGACGCCGACCACCGATCTGACGACGGCCTCCGCCACCCAGCTTGGGATGACAAACAGCTTTAACGGTGGAAATACCGCCAGCTGCGACGTTCTCAACGTGGCTCCCGTCGGGGGTTCGAGCCAGCAGAACCCCGATCCACTGGGAATCACTGCCGGCAATAACGCTTGGCGAGTACGGGGAGCGCAAACGCCGACCGGAAACAACGGCTGGGCGCTCGCCGCGCCGCAGTACACCCAGGGCGCGGAGTTCGACGTTAGCACGGTTGGCTTCTCGAACATCGTTTTAACGTTTGATTTCTTCTGCACCACCCAAGGGATTCGCGACCTCCAGGTCCAGTACAACGCCGGCTCCGGCTGGACGAATTTCAGGGGAGTTTTCGGAGGCAACGTCGCGACTGAGCATGATGCATCGCTCGACACTGAGCTGATCGCCACCGGTAATGACTGGAACACGCGTGCCGCCAACGTCACATCGAACACGATCGACTTCGCCGCCAACTCAATTAGCGGAGTTGCGAACAACGCCAACTTCGGCATTCGGCTGGTGTCAGCCTACGACCCAAACAACTCGGGTGGGACGACCTACTCGGGTGCCTCGGGCGGCACCTACAACAACACCTCCGGCAACTGGAGATTCGACCAAGTTGCGGTTCGAGGATCGGCCGTACCCGAGCCGGCCAGCCTCGCGGCTATCGGAATCGGACTCGCCGCCCTCTTGCGAAGGCGACCCAAGTCATCCTGAAGGCGCCCCGTGACGCCGAAGGACCCCGGATCAATCCACGGTATCCGGGGTCCTTCGTTCCAAACCTCGCGCGTCTCGGCTTTCGCTTCAGATGACTGGAGCTGTAGTTTGATCCGGGTCGCTAACGAGAACTACTCGTGGTAATCCGTGTCATACAATCCAACGATGCGGCGAATCTCCCACTTACTGCAATCTCTGGCCCCCGTTGCCCTTCTCACCCTCTTGTTTGGGTGTGGCGGAGGCTCGAACGGCGGTTCAGGCTTTTCGACGATCACGTTCATTGCCAATGCCGCGTTTCCAACCTGCATTCGGTTTGCGCCGGACGGACGAATGTTCTTCACCGAAAAGAACACCGGCAACATTCGGATCGTTCAGGGCGGTTTGCTCCTTGCCCAACCTTTCGCGACGCTGCCGGTCGGGACCAACGACGAGCAGGGCTTGCTCGGACTCTGCTTCGATCCGGGCTACGCGGTCAACCACTACGTTTACGCTTTCTACAGCGCCGCCTCGCCTGCCGTCCAGCGAATCGTCCGCTTCACCGATTCGAGCAACACCGGGACTAACTTGACCGTGATCGTCGACAATCTTCCGGAGGGAATCATCCACAACTCCGGCCGGCTGGCCTTCGGGCTGGATGGCAAGCTATACGCGACCGTAGGGGAAAACGGCGATCCTGCCAACGCGCAGACCACGGCCAACCTCGCCGGCAAAGTCCTCCGATATAATCCGGACGGCACCATTCCGGCCGACAATCCGATTGCGGGCAGCCCAATCTTCACTCTGGGGCACCGCAACTGCTTCGGGCTCGCCACTTATCCCGGCACAGGCACGCCTTACGTTTCCGAAAACGGCCCCAGTTGCGACGACGAGATCAATCGGCTCGTCGCCGGCGACAATTACGGTTGGAGGCCGAACCAACCCTGCGGGGATACGGACCCGAATTACGTCCAGCCGGTCAGGCGTTACTCCAGGATCATCGCTCCCACCGGCATTTGCTTTTATACGGGGCCCCTTTATCCCAGCCTGAGCGGCGATCTTCTCATGACGACATACGTGGAAGGAACGCTGCGCCGGCTTGCGATCGACGACACGAGTCCCGGGCGTGTCGTTTCCGAGTCTGTCCTGCTTTCTGGACTCGGAGGGGCGATCGACGTCGCGATGTCTCCCGACGGTCACCTCTACATCGCAACCCAATCCTCGATCCTGCAGGTTGTCAAGAACTGACTCGGGAGCGAGCCGCCCAATCGAAGTGTTACTCTATATCGTCGAATGAAGCAGATTTTGATTGCGCTGGGCGTGTTGTTTGCCAGCGTAAGGCTGGCTCAAAGCTCACATCCTCCGGCGGTCGATCCTGCTGTCGCCGCGGTATCCGGATACAGGCACTGGACCCAGGCAACGAAGCACCCCATGCAAATGACCCCGATGCTGTGGTTGCTGTGTGTAGCTCCGACGCCGGCGCAACAGAAGGCCATGGACGAGTTCAATCGCGAGAATCCTCACTCAAATGGCTACCTGCGCGTCTACGCCAACCCTCCGGCGCAGAGACCGCTGATGAGGGGTGGCGCGTTTCCTCCAGGCTCGATTCTCGTGAAGGAGAAGATGATCGGACCCGATACCGGTTTGGTAGCGCGAACGGTGATGAGAAAGCACAGGTCAGGATGGAATCCGAAGACCGGTAACTGGGAGTTCTATGTTTTGAACAAAGATATGCAGATCCAAAACGCGGACAGCGCCGAGTGTGTTTCTTGCCACCGCGAGCAGTCCCGGTCCCAGTGGGTTTTTAGGACCTACCTCACGGACTCGTACATCGCTACAACGCCATCTCTCACAAGGAAAGGGGGCGTCTCACGGAAAGTGAGACACCCCTCTCGACACCAAGTGATTGGAGCCTAAGACTTATCGGATGCGGTCGGCGATCGAGCGTCGGATCATCGTATCGGCGATCTCGTCGCCGCTGGGATTGTATTCGCCGGCCTCGATGCGCGCCTTGAGGTTCGCGATCATCTCTTCGCGGTCGGACATCTCGATCACCTCGCGGGTGACCTGCTTGACAAGGACCTGATCGGCTTCGTGCCGGGCGGCATCGCTCTCTTCACCGATCTTGGTGATCTCGTTGGCGATCGAGTATTCGCCGCTTAAAACCTTCTTTACTTCGTTGTCTGAAATTCGCATGGCTTCCATTCCTCCAGCTTTTTCAGACAGGCAACCCGGCTTTCTCTCCATTTTCGGTGAGAGATCCTAGGCTTTGCGTGATCGGAGTCGCCTCCGTCGTGCCATTTTTCTGTCGTCGACTCTTTCGAGCCTGATCTTTGTATCGGCCGCCCTTGGAATTTCTTTAGGGCAAACCTAACAAAAAGCTCAAACTTCCTGCGAGCCGCTCTGGCATTACCTGTATGTTACAAGAGACGTGCCAGATAGATCGAACGACGAATTGGGCGAACACAAGCCATCAACCGTCCGGCAATTCTGCCAAATCTGGCGCAACCCACCCGTATCGCGCCTCCGTCGACATGATTCGATCGCGGGAATAGTAGTTGAGGATCACGCTCCGGTCCGTGAATCGCTCAATCACTGAGGCCACTCGGTCCGCAAGCCGGGTCTCGGCCGGCAAGTTCGCTAAGTGATCCGAGATCAAGCGCGTCCACGCGATCGTGAGCGTCTCGTGATAGCCGCTTGTGGCGGTTTGGTTGACTCCGAAGTGAGCGTTCAGCCTTTGGATGCCGTCTCGGATCCAAGCGACCGCTTCGCCTCCATGGGCTTCGACATAAACGGCCGCCACCGTCAAATGGGCAGAGTGGGTCCAGCGCTCCTTGGGAAGCGTAAGTTCTTCGAACTGATTCACGAGGGCGAGGATGTCGGCCTCCGACTGCAAACCCATCGATTGATCATGAACGACAATCGGTCATCGTTCGCGGATGCATAATCGTCCCATCGTAGTAGCGCGGGCTTGCGCCCACAAGGAACCATGATCGAGTTGCGAAGAGTCGGCAAGACCTACGGGAACCTCCAGGCTCTCGCACCTACTAGCCTGAAATTCCGAGATGGCCAGACGACGGCCCTGATCGGCCCGAGCGGCTGTGGAAAGTCGACCATCCTGCGGCTCATCGTCGGACTGATTGAGCCCGACGAAGGCGAGATTCTCATAAACGGGAACAAGCTAACGCCCGACACCTTGCTCCCGATGCGACGCGAGATGGGTTACGTGATCCAGGAGGGCGGGCTGTTTCCGCACATGACGGCGGAGCAAAACGTCTGGCTCATGCTGCGCCACATCGGAGGAGAAATGCGGGACTGCGTCCGACGCGTGGGTGAGCTCGCCAGGCTCACTCGCTTTCCGGAGGACGCCCTATCCAAATACCCAGGCGAGCTAAGCGGCGGGCAACGCCAGCGAGTCGGCCTGATGCGAGCTCTTGCCCTCGACCCACAGATCCTCCTTCTCGACGAACCGCTCGGCGCGCTCGATCCCATTGTAAGGAACGAATTGCAAACTGAGCTGAAGGACATCTTCGCCACGCTGCGCAAGACGGTCGTGCTGGTGACTCATGACATGGGTGAGGCGGCCTACCTTGGCGACTCGATCGTTCTGCTTCGGGAAGGCACGGTGATCCAGGAGGGCAGGTTGGAAGACTTCAAGACAAAACCTGCTAGCGAATTCGTAAGCCAGTTCCTGAGCGCCCAAAGGAGCCTGGTGGCGATATGACCCTGGATCGCGAGCTTCTAGCTCGCTTTGTGACCAGGATGGTCGCGGTCCTGACTGGGATTCTGCTTGCGTCAGCGGCCCCTGCACAGCAGGTCGTCGTCGGCTCGAAGAAGTTCACCGAGTCCTACGTGCTCGGCGAAATGGCGAGGAAGCTGATGCTCGATGCCGGCCTCCAGGTCGAGCACAAGCAGGGAATGGGGGCAACCGGGATTGTTTGGGAGGCCCTAAAGCGCGGCGACATTACGATGTATCCCGAGTACACGGGCACTCTGTGGCAGGAACTCCTCAAGCTGAAGGAGAAGCCCACGATGGCCGAGATGCGCGCCGATTGCGCGAAGCTTGGGATCGGCATCACGGACCCGCTTGGCTTCAACAACACCTATGCCCTCGTGATGAGCGACGCCAAAGCGAGTCAGTTGGGGATCGTTGCCATGTCCGATCTTGCCAAGCATCCTGATCTCAAGGCCGGCCCTGATCCAGAGTTCCTCGGCCGCAAGGATGGCTGGACGCCGATGGCCGAGCGTTATGGCCTTCGGTTCGACGATCCTCCAAAGGGAGTCGACCACGGCCTCGTTTATAAATCGGTCGCGAACGGGAGCATCGACATCACCGATTGCTACTCGACTGACGCCCAGATCTCCGAGTTCAATCTTCGGGTCCTCAAGGACGACAAGGAGTTTTTCCCCGCTTACCGTTGCGTTTTTCTTTACCGGCTCGACGCGCCTGCGAAAGCTCTGGCCGCCATCCGGAAGCTCGAGGGCAAGGTCGATGATAAGACCATGCGCGAGCTCAATGCCCTCGCCGAAAAGGGCAAGGATTACGCGGCGGCGGCGAACCATTACTTCGAGTCGCATCCCGAACCGGTACCCGACAGTTCGGGCGCCTCTAAGCCCGTTCAGAAGCTCGAGAGCGAGACCACGGGTGCCAAGATCGCCCGCAACACGCTGGTTCATCTTAGACTCGTTGGTATATCCCTCCTGCTGACCGTCCTCGTCGCCGTGCCGTTGGGGATCTTGTCGAGCCGTCGTGGCCTGCTCTCCGCCGCCATTCTGGGGCTTGCCGGAATCATTCAGACTGTCCCCTCGCTAGCTCTTCTCGTGCTGCTTGTTCCTCTCTTTGGGATCGGGCAATGGACGGCGATCATTGGGCTCTTCCTTTACGGCCTTTTGCCGATCATCCGAAACACCTCGACCGGCCTACAAACGATTCCTACCGGTATTCGCGAGTCGGCCCAGGCTCTTGGACTCGAGCCGGCGGCACAACTAACCAAGGTCTACCTCCCGCTGGCGTCTCGCACAATTCTTGCCGGCATCAAAACGGCGGCTGTCATCAACGTTGGTACGGCTACGCTGGCCGGGCTCTTGGGAGCGGGCGGCTACGGCGAAGCGATCCAGAGCGGGTTGAATCTAAACGACGTTGGCATCATGCTGCAGGGAGCGGTCCCGGCTGCCATGATGGCCCTCCTGGTGCAGGTCCTGTTCGATGGCCTAGATCGAGTCCTCATTCCAAAGGGAATCCGGTGAGTTTTAGAATTTGGAATTTGGAATTTAGACCTCGGAATTTTCGCGCCGGTAAGCGCGATGGGCTTCTTCAACCGTTCACACCCACCCCAATCTCAGGATAATCAGTGGTGTGAGTCAGCGTGGGCCGGCCAAACTGTCGATCGAGGAGCCGGTTTCCCAGCTCCGCCATATTGAAATCGTTGACAACGACGAGCCGTTGGTCAGCTTCCTCGGACATCCAAGAATCTTCCAAGACAAGCCACGCTTCAACTACACGCGGGAGACTCTTGCCAGAAAATCCGTCGTCGAGTTCCTTTGGCGAGCCGCCGACGCTCTACCCAGCGGCTGCATGCTTGGAATCATCGAGGGCTGGAGGCCGCCTTACATCCAACGGCGAATGTTTGCTTGGAGCATGAAGAGGTTTAGGGACAAGTACCCGGACATGGCGGAGGCAAAGCTGCGGAGATTGTCAAGCCAATTCACCGCGCCGCCAAGTGATCGCGTACCGCCTCCTCATACGACCGGCGGCGCCCTCGATCTGATGCTTGCCAACGAGGACCACCAAGCCCTCGACCATACTTCGCCCTATCCCCCCCGAGACCATCACTCCTATCCCTTCGATGCGCCGGGATTATCCGCGGAGGCACGCCGCAATCGCGCCATCCTGGCCGAAATCTTTGCCACCGGGGAGATGACCAACTATCCGAGCGAATACTGGCACTGGACCTACGGAGATCAGGGCTGGGCATACCGCGGAAGGCACGAGCACGCCCTTTACGGGTCGATTACGCCGGAGGGTTGGCTGCCCTCGCCCGAAGACGATTGCGACGAGCCCCTGATCTACCAGATGTGAGTCTCGGGACTCGGGATCGCGGGCATCCTGCCCGCATAGGGAGCGACCTGGAAGGTCGCGATCCAGCGTGACCCCATAATGTGTCTTGTGAAGGAGTGGCGGCGCGGCGCGATTACGTTTGCCCTTGTCGCCCTCGCGGCTCTTGCCGCTGCCCAAAAAAGAGAGCTGACGATCTGGGGCATCACCTACGGCCCTGATACAAAAGGGCAGGAGGCGGTCAACAAGGAGTTCGAGCGCCTGCATCCCGACATCAGACTCAAAGTGCTTGGCATGGGAGCCGGCTCCATGTCGACCCAGAAACTCCTCACGAGCATCGTAGGCGAGGTCGCCCCCGACGTCGTACTTCAGGACCGGTTTACCGTTTCGGACTGGGCCAGCCGCGACGCCTTTCTTCCCCTGGACGACTTTCTCCGGCGCGATCTCGGTAAGGATCCGCTCTGTCCGAATCCGCCCGATTACTATCCGGCCGTCTGGAAAGAGGCAAGCTTCGGCGGCCACGTCTATGGGATACCGCAGGAAGCCGACAATCGGGCCCTCTACTGGAATAAAGCGATCTTCCGCCAAAACGCTTCCAAACTGACCGCTGCCGGACTAGACCCGAATCGACCTCCCAGAACCTGGAGCGAAGCCCTTGCCTATGGGCGCATCCTGACCGAGTTCAAGGCCGACGGCACGATCAAGCGTGCCGGGTTCATGCCGAACTACGGGAACGTGTGGCTGTACATGTACGCGTTCCAGAACGACGCCGAGTTCATTTCCCCCGATGGCCGGACCTGTACGTTGGACACGCCGGCTTCGGAGGAGGCGCTGGCATTCCTCGTCAAGGGCTACGACCAGCTCGGCGGATATGACAAAGCGCGCGCGTTTGAGTCCAGCTTTCTCGCCCACGAAAACAGCCCATTTTACGTCGGCCAGATCGCGATGTACGTCAACGGCGACTGGGTCCTCAACGAGATTTCGCGGTACGCACCCCAGCTCGATTTCGGCGTCGCTCCCGCTCCCGTGCCCGATGACCGCTACTTCCATCGCGGTAAGTTCGCCGGCGACCCGGACACCTTCGTCACCTGGGCGGGAGGCTTCTGTTTGGTTATTCCCCGAGGCGCGCGGCACCCCGAGGATTCCTGGACGTACATCAAGTTCGCGAGCAGCCTCGAAGCCCACCTCATCGACGTCAAGGCTCAGGCTGACTGGGAGCGGTCGCGTGGCCGGGCGTTTATCCCGAAGCAATATGGGAATCGAAAACTAAACGAGCGGATCTTCCACGACTTCAAGCCTGCCGATGCCAAGTTCGCGGCCGCTCTTAAGCAACATATCGATCTCATGCCCGCGGCGCGCGTCCGGCCAAACACTTTCGTCGGCCAGATCCTTTGGGACGAGCATGTACGGGCGATGGACAAGGCGTGTTACCACAAGCTCTCTCCTCGTCAAGCTCTCGCCGGCGGCCAGGCATTGGTCCAACGGGACCTCGACAGCTACTACAACCGTGGCCGATATCCCCCAATTGAAACAGCCTATGTCGTCTATGGCTTCGCCGGATTTGCGGTGATCGGAATCGTTCTCGTTTGGGCGCTCTACCTGCGATTGAGGCTTCCGCGGTTAGCGCGCCACGAGGCCCGCTGGGGCTACCTGTTCATCTCGCCTTGGGTTGCCGGGTTCGTTGTTCTAACGCTTGGGCCAATGCTGGTCTCGCTCTTCTGGAGCTTCACCCAGTATTCGGCCCTCAGTCCACCTCGTTGGGTCGGGTTCAAAAACTACCGCGATATGGTGACGATCGACCAAACGAACATCTATCGAGCCTTCTTCAACACCACCTACGTGGCCGCGTTCGGGGTGCCGCTGGCGATCGTGACTGGCCTCGCGATTGCTCTTCTCCTTAATTCGGGTGTACGCGGCCTACGCTTCTACCGCACTTTCTTCTACATGCCGTCCATCGTATCGGGCGTCGCGAGCGCGGTGCTATGGGGATGGGTCCTCATGCCCGATCCGAGCAAGGGCCTGGTTAACGCGTTCTGGGCGTCGACCCTTGGAAGCTGGATGAATCTGCCGCCGCCCGGGTGGATGGCCGCCGAACCCTGGGCAAAGCACACGCTGATCATCATGGGAATGTGGGGAGCGGGGAGCGGAATGATCCTTTGGCTTGCCGGTCTCAAGGGAATCCCGTCGACCCTTTACGAAGCCTCAAGCCTCGACGGGGCTTCTCCTTGGCAGAACTTCTGGAAAGTCACCGTGCCTCAGCTCAGCCCGGTGATTTTCTTCATGACGGTGATGGGATTCATCGGCTCGCTTCAGGAGTTCGACCGCATCTTTATTCTCAAGGGCCCCGATGGACCGATTGGACCCGGCGATTCCCTGCTTACCCCGGTTTATCTGATCTTCGATCGCGCCTTTGGCCAATTCAAGATGGGAAGCGCGAGCGCGATCGCCTGGGTCGTTTTCCTGCTGATCGTCGCGATCACGATCGTTCAGTTCTGGATCGCGCCTCGCTGGGTGCACTACGAGGCGGAGCTGTGATTGCTGTTTGCGGATTGCCGATCGCGGATCGAGGGTATCGCCCCCCCTCCCCTTGCCAGATCGTTCGTGCCGGGAGGAGGAGGGGGTTGGGGGGTGGCGGTTCCGCATCACTCGACGCACGCCGTCCGTTGAGCGATCGCCTTAATTTCCTCCCCTATGGACACCCTCCTGCGGAGGGAATGAACATCCCCTCCCGAAATGCCACCGAATGGCGGCGTGCGCCCTCACGGAGCCGGCAATGAGCGCGCCGGCCTTCTACGCCCTGGGAACGCTCGTGACCTGGCTCGGATACGCCTGCGCCCTTCGAGCCACCTACCTGTGGTTCGGCGCTTCCTATCGGTCTGCGACTCCTGCGACCATAGTCGCCGGACTGAGCCTCTTCGCGGGAAGCGAGATTGCGGGATCGAAGGGCCTGCACATCCCGTTAGTCTGGTTTGTCATGCCTTTCTCGGCGTGGGCGGCGGCCGTTTCGATGATAGTGGCCGTCGTCAGGCTGTACCAATCGGCAAGCGCACTGAATCAAGATGAGAAGAACAACAAGATCGGCGCTGCCGCCATCTGGGCGCTTGCTTGCTTCGCCTTCGTTTATTTTTATCGCGTTGATCCCGAGTCGCAAATCCTGATCATCAAGGGCGCGATTCCGTTGTCGGCCGGAACCGGCATCGCCCTTGCCCTCCTCGCCGTCGCCGCCGTCGCGGCGATGGTGACAACCGCACGGGCCGCGGTATCTAGGGGCATCGCGAAGGCCATTGTCACGCATGCCGCCCTGATTGCCGGCTCCGTGATCTTCGGGCTTCCCCTCGCCTGGCTCGTGATCACAAGCTTTAAAGAAGATCGGGACATGTCGTCACCGAACGGCATCATCTGGGTGCCCCGTGTCAAAGAGACCGTTCCCTATTACGACAAGAAGAACCCGACCTACGAAACCACGTTCGAGGGGGCGGCGGTCCGCGGCCATGTGATCGAGCAGCATCCGGACGGTTCCGTGAAACTCGATATCAATCGGCCCATGTCGATGCGCGGCATGACCGTCGACACCCGGATCGGAGCCCTGAAGGAGGTTCCAACTCAGGCTGATCTCGTGACGGCGATGATGGATGGGACGCCGATCAACGGCGAGGTTCTCGAGGAATTGGAGGACGGCCACAAAAGGGTCCAAGCGTTGAGCCCCGAGGCTTTGAAGGGTCGCGAGCAGGTGTATGCCCCTTCCGATGTACAGAACATTCGCAAAGTCGGGCTAAGAACCCAAAACTATCCGGAGGCGCTCGACTATCTGCCACCTGAGGCGAAGCGCGGCCTGACTTACCTATCGAACACGCTGATCATCGTTGTTTTGGGGATCGTCGGCACGATCCTATCCTCGTCGATCGTGGCCTACGCCTTCTCGCGGATGCGCTTCCCCGGCCGCAACGCGCTGTTCAGCGTCATGCTCGCGACCATGATGCTTCCCGGCGCGGTAACGAAGCTGCCGCAGTTCATGATCTTCAAGCAGTTCGGGTGGATCGATACCCTCTTTCCCCTCTGGGTGCCCGCATTTTTTGGCAGCGCCTTCAACATCTTCATGCTCCGGCAATTCTTCAAGCAGATACCGATCGAGTTGGAAGATGCGGCCAAGATCGACGGCGCGAGCTATTTCGGGACGTTTTGGAGGGTGATGCTGCCCCAGATCAAGCCAGCACTTGCCGTCATCGGCATCTTTACGTTCGTGGGGGTCTGGAACAACTTCCTCGACCCGCTGATCTACATCAATTCTC
>CAZNUL010000085.1:0-11174 GCA_964576205.1 uncultured Fimbriimonadaceae bacterium
ACGCGACCTGTAGGCGCAGGTCTTTCGCCTGCGACGAATCAAAGCGACCCCCTGGGAGATGAACGGCTTGACTCTTTCGGTGCATCAGGCTTCATCGTTGAGAAAATGAGCACGCGGGAAGGATCCGCCCTGCAGCGGCGGCTGGCGGCAATTCTCAGTGCCGACGTCGCCGGGTACAGTCGGCTGATGGGTGCCGATGATATCGCGACGGTTCGCACGTTGTCGGCCTATCGCGAGATCGTGGGTACCCCCGGGAACCCCGTCCAAGACCATCACTTTTGTGGGGAGGAGTGCCTGGAACATCTTCCTCGCTGGGCGGGCTATCTTACCGAGGCGTTTCCCGAAGAGCCGTTCTATCACGCGCTCTACGACCGCGAGTACCTAGAGGCCCATTGGGAGCAGAGCCCTCGCGTGCTCCCCGCGAATTGGTCGAAGCTCAGCCGGTCGATGAAATCGCACTTCCTCTTGGAGGGAGGCTTTTTCCAGGGCGGCCGTTACGACTTGGATTACTTCTTCTATGCCTACCGCATCCATTGGGTTCGTGAGTTCGCTCGGCTGACGCGCGAGGCCATCGAACGCGTTCGGCCCGGAATGAAAATAAGCGCCGCCGTCTTTAAGAACCCGATTCACAGCGGTCGATTTATCGGCCAGGATTGGCGGACATTCGGGGGCTTCGTCGACGATCTGATGCCGATGGACTACCGCGACCACTATCCAGGGTCGTTCGATACCTACCTCACCCTCCTGGCGGAGTCTATCAATCAGCAGAAGGTCTGGGCCCGAGATTTCCCCGCTCTTTTTCCCGGGTTCGCCGTCAACTTCCTTTACCGCGAAGAGGAGCAGGCGGGCTCGAAATCGTTCTCGCCCGAGAAATTCGAGCGAGTCGTGGAGACGATTGACTCGACCGGCGTCGAGGGCTTAATTGTGTTCTGTGACGGCCATCTCGAGAAATACGGTTTGTGGGAGGCGGCCGGGCGGGTGATGAGATGATGGATCGGAGCGCCAATGATGGGCTGGCCGACCGGCGCATTGACCCAAAGGAACGGCGGCCGCTAGGTTGAGCGATAGGCACATCGGCCCTCGACTGAGTTCGATTTGCGCGATAATCCGGCAATGCGATCCTGCTTCGTCGCTCTCTGTTTGACCTTTGTTTCTTCGCTTGCCCTTGCCCAAGAAAGCGTCCGCATGCGGATCCTCGTTAATGGGACAGCAGTTGGGGAGAATGTGTACACGAGGGGCGCCGACGGCGCTTTCTCCTCCAAAAGCAATCTGGACCTCGGCTCGATCAAGGTAGGAAGCACGGCTTCAGGTCACTTCAAGGGCGATCGCTTGGCCGACGCAAGCGCCGAAAACACGAGCCCGGCCGGCAATGCCAAGATCGTCTACGCGAAGGGACGCGTCGATGCCACCGTCGGCGGCAAGACGAATGGGGGCGCCTGGCAGGATAAAACGGGCAACTTCGGCGGGAACTTGCACCCGCAATTCTTCGCGACGAGCCTTTCCGCGGCGGAAAAAGCGATTCAAGCCAGCCAAGCGGCGAAGACAGCCACGATCCAGGCCTATTTCATCGATGCCGGAGCGGTTCTGCCTCTCAAAGTATCGATGCAGCAACCGGTCAGCCTTGAAGTCGGCGGCGCCAAAGTTACGGCCCGTCACTTTGGCATCGAGGTCGCGACGATCAAGATCGACTTCTTTATGGACCAATCGGGGCGGGTCGTCGCAGAAGACATTCCGAGTCAGCACATCCGGTTCCTCGTCGATGGTTGGGAAGCCGCCTTCGTCGACCCGATGACCAAGTTTCCCGAGCTGAGCCAGGCGACCTACAAGACGAAGACCGAGAAGGGCGTGCATTGTCCGATGCGCGACCGGGTTGATCTGATCTGCGATGTGGTGCGTCCTGACGACAACGAGAAGCATCCGACGATCCTCGTTCGCACTCCCTACGGCCGCGGCTCAGAGACACCCGGCGGCATGTTCTACGCCTCCCGAGGCTACGTCTATGTGACGCAGGATTGCCGGGGCCGAGAGGACAGCTATGGCGACTGGGACCCGTTCGTCCACGAGGGACCGGACGGATACGACACCATTCAGTGGATCGCGAGTCAGCCCTGGTCGAACGGCAACGTCGGCATGATCGGGGGAAGCTATTCCGGTTACGTCCAATGGGCGGCCGCCGTGTTGAATCCTCCCGCGCTCAAGTGCATCGTTCCCCAGGTTTCGCCCCCCGATGCGATGAGAAACATCCCCTACGATATGGGAGTCTTCTTCCTCTACGGCGATATCTGGTGGGCTCAAATCGTCGCCGGGCGGCGAAGCGACTTTTCCGACTTCAAAGGTTCGTTGCCGCATCCGGAGAAGTTCGACACCTTGCCGCTGTCAAAGGTCGACGAGGCCGTCCTCGGCAGGCACCTGGACTTCTTTGACAAGTGGCTTTCACGACCGACGATCGGCGATTGGAACGGGATGGACTTCACCTTCCACCTAGCGGACGCGCACGTTCCCGCCCTCCATATCTCAGGCATCTGGGACGGCGACGAGATCGGGACCCACCTCAACTGGAACACGATGCGCGAACTGAAGCGGGACAACCAATGGATCGTCTTCGGGCCATGGGTTCACGCCTTCAACACCAATCACAGCTTCGCCGACGTCGAATACGGACCCGACGCGATTATCGATCTTGACAGCGTCACCCTGCGCTGGTTCGACACCTGGCTCAAGGGCAAGGACGTCGGGCAGAACAAGGTTCCTCACGCCAAGCTCTTCGTGACGGGGGCGAACAAGTGGGTCGACCTGGCCGACTGGCCGGACTCCTCGATGCATGCCAAGACTCTCTACTTTGCAAAAGACGGCCTGGCCGATACAGCCGGCCCGGAGGGGTCCCGGCAATACACTTACGATCCGGCCAAGGATCACCTGGCGAAGGAGTATCTAGATCCGGCAGCGAGTAATCCGACCACGGTGATCAGCGAAAAGACCACGCGAGGTGGCTTCCTGCTCGAGTCGGCGCCCCTGATGAAGGACACGGCGATTGCCGCGCCGTTCAACGTCAAACTCTGCTTTACGACTTCGGCCCTGGACACCGACTTCTTCGTCGACATTGCGGATGTCGCGCCGAACGGTCAGGCGAGACTCCTCGGTCAACCCGGGAAGGTCAGAGCCTCCTATCTCGGGGGCCTGGACGCAGTCAGACCGCTGACTCCTGGGAAGGAATACACGGTCAATATCACACCCTGGGATTTCGCTCATGAATTCAAGAAGGGCCACCGAATTGGCCTCGTCGTCACCAGTTCGATGTTCCCAAGCTATGCCCGGAACCTCGGAACGGCTGAGCCGATCAAGAACGCGACGCGCATGGTTACGCAGAAGAACACGATCCTGATGGGCAGGGACCATCCAAGTTCGCTGACGTTTCAAGTCCTGTGGGAAAAGTAACGAGGCCGGTACAATCCGACCCATGTCCCCACGCCTCGCATTCGCCATCGAGGTTGCCCTCAAGGCCGGGCGTGGGACGCTGGCCCACTTCCAGACCGGCGCGGCGATCGATCTGAAAAGCGACGCGACGCCGGTTACCATCGCGGATCGGCAAGCCGAGCGCCTGATGCGCGAGGAGATCGGACGAAACTATCCCGGCGAGGCGATACTTGGCGAGGAAGAGGGTGCGCAGGGTCAGGGCTGTGACCGATGGGTGCTCGATCCGGTCGACGGAACCAAGAGCTTCGTCAGCGGCGTTCCCCTCTACGCGACACTGCTCGCATTCGAACGCCGCGGCGAGCCGATCCTTGGCGTCTGCTACTTTCCCGCTTTGAACGAGATCCTTTATGCGGAAGTTGGCTCCGGCGCGTTTTGGAATGGCAGCCCGGCGCGAGTCGGCAAAGAAGTCTCCGTTACGGGGGCTGTCATCGCAAGTGGGAGTATGGGAACGATGGCGCGAGCCGGCCGGTTGCAAGGGTTCCAGGCGCTGGAAGCAAGGGCGATGGCAGCCAGGACTTGGAGCGACGCCTACGGTCATGCTCTTGTCGCGACGGGAAGAGTTGCGGGAATGATCGACCCAGTTGTCGCGAGATGGGACGTGTCGGCAATGGCCGTAATCGTGCGGGAAGCGGGCGGCCGGTTTACCGACTTCGCCGGCAACGATGCGCTCGCCGATGAGGCGATCTCATCCAACGGCATCGTCCACGAAGAGTTACTGGGGGCCTTCGCGCTTTGAGGCTTCTCGGCATCGATTTCGGATTCAAGCGGATCGGACTTGCCATTGGCGAAAGTGAGCATGGAATCGTTACTCAGCGACCCTTTGTCGAGGCTAGCGGAACCCTTGCAAGGGATGCCCAGCGCATCGTCGAGATGGCTCGCAAGGAGGGGATTGACCAGATCGTCATCGGAATCCCTCTTGAAGACGGCGAGGAGGGTCGGATGGCGAGGATCTGCAGAACCTTGGCCGGCCACATCGAGGAGGGTGGCTTCCGAGTCGATCTGGTCGACGAGACTCTCACGAGCGTAGAAGCCGATGGCCGGTTGAAGGAGTCCGACCCGGGAATGAAGGCAAGCCAAAGGAGGAAGGTCAGAGACGGCGCGGCCGCCCGTCTGATCTTAGAGCGGTTTATGGCTGAGAGCATCGAGAAGAGGTCATGACCGGCGCCGTCATGACACGCCTGGGCGTGGCGCCCATGCGACGACAAACATGAGAAGGAAGAAGGCAAAGGGCAAGTTCGGATGGTTCCTGATCGGCCTCCTTCTAGCAGGAGGCTTTGCGCTTTACATCTTCGACTCGAAGCTCCAGCCAACCCCCAGCGGGCCGCCGATCCTGATTCGATACGAGGGCAAGGTGCCGCTTTCCAGCGCCCTTCACGACCTCGAAGGCAAGCACGTGATCCAAAGCGCCGCGGTGGTCGGCCTCTACGCCCGGATTAAGAAAAAAGAGACGATCGTCGAAGCGGGCTCCTATTCGGTTGCGCCTGGCATGACCGCCGACGACGTCCTGAAAGCGCTCCGAACGCCGGTGACGGTCAAGGTGACGATCCCGGAATACTATTGGCTCGAGGAAACCGCTCAGCGCATGGAAGACGAGAACGTTGCCAAGGCCGCAGACTTCGTTGCCCTGGCCGAGAATCCAAAGGATTTCGCTAAATCGGTCTCCTTTCCCCTCCCATCCAATTCATTGGAGGGCTATCTTTTCCCCGACACCTACAAGATGCAACCCCTCGTCGGCGCCAAATCGGCCATCTCCCAACAGCTTGAAGCCTTCGACAAGAAGGTCTGGAAGGGCCTGGGCCAACCAAAGAACCTAAGTCGAGCGATCACGATCGCCTCGATGATCGAACGCGAGGCAAAGCTTGACCAGGACCGGCCGATCATCGCAAGCGTGATCGAAAACCGGCTGGCCAGGGGGATGCCGCTCGAGGTCGACGCGACCGTTCTCTACGCGCAGCATCGATGGCATCAACCGACCCGGTCCGACCTGCGAAATACGGTGTCCCCGTACAACACCTACCTGAACAAGGGCTTGCCGCCCGGTCCTATCTGCTCCCCCGGGCTAAAGAGCATCAAAGCGGCTCTGAATCCGGCCAAAACAGGCTATTTTTATTACGTGGCGATGCCGGATGGGCACAGTCTCTTCGCCAAGACTCTGGACGAGCACAACGCCAACGTCGCTAAGCGGCGCAGAGCCCTCAGAAGGGGTGCGAGGCACGGGTGAGACGATTAGCGCCGATCTGTTTATGGGCGCCGCGTTCACATCGCGGATCGCCTCGGAGGCGAGTCCCATGACTTGGCGCTCCGGCGACTTCGACGCAACCAAAGTTCCGGAAATCTTTCATCGGTTTGTCCCGGCTCATGCTGCCGAGTCCCTGCACATGATCGATCTGAACCGGCTGTGGTCGGGCGGAAAGCGGCTGATCCTTCTCGACGTCGATCACACGATCGTCAAATGGAAAGCCGAGGAGTTTGCCCCCGAGATTCTGGATTGGGTCGCCGCAGCGAAGACGATGGGATTCGACCTTTGCATCATCAGCAACACCCGGCGCCCGGCGCGGCTGGGAAGGCTCTCGGAGAAACTCGACATTTCGACGGTTCGAGGGAGGTTCAAGCCGAGCCGCGCCATGTTCCGACTCGCTCTAATCAAGTTCAAACGGAAGCCGGAGGAAGCGGTGATGATCGGCGATCAGTTGATCACCGATATCCTCGGAGCGAATCGATCCGGGATCCACGCCATCTGGGTGCGAAAGATGGAAGGGAAGGAATTCGCCGGCACCCGCGTTAACCGGTTCATGGAGAAGATCCTGCAGAGCTTTATCTATAAGGGGCTGGTCGCTCCGATCGATGAAGCCGAGGTGCCGGGCGAGCCAATGGCGGAGCGGCCGGTGATCCATCAGCTGGTCCGGTTCGGGATCGTTGGCGGATCATCCTTTGTCATCGACTTCGGCATCCGCTGGATTCTCACCTTTCATGTGCCGTATGGCGACCGCCTTTTGAGCGAAGTGTTCGGAAGCTGGCTGCAGCACAGCTTCCCGTTCTTCGCTGAACGGTTCGTGAGCCCACAGAATGCCGCCGTTCCATTCTTTGTCGTCATCTCTGCGAGCCTTGCGATCACCAACAGCTTCATATGGAACCGCCTCTGGACCTTCGAGATTCGGGGCAAGGAAGAGAGGCTTGGGCAGTTCCGCCGATTCGTACTGGTGTCGGTAATCGGGATGATCTTGAACGTCCTCATCTCCAGCACCCTCGCGAATGTCATTCCCGGGCATCGTCAACGGAGCCTGGCGATCGCGACTGTGATCGCAACGATTTTTGTGGCCGTGTGGAACTTCCTTGGCCAACGACACTACGCATTCAAGTCAGGAAGGAAGTGACCCCGTTCTTCGAATGGCGTGAGGCTCCGAGTGCTGACTTCGCAGTCATCGGCGATCCGATCTCCCACACGCTCTCACCAACGATGCAGACGGCCGCTTTCGCGGCTCTGGGTCTCGACCTCAAATATGTGGCCGTGCACGTCCCGCCCGGCGAGGTCGGGGCGGCCCTGGGACATCTTCACGTGCTCGGCTATCGCGGCGTCAATGTGACGGTGCCGCACAAGGCTGAGGCTAGGCGGGCGGTACTCGGGGTGGACGAATTCGCCGCCAAATGCGACTCGGTCAACACCATCAGGTTAGTCGACATGTTTGGGATCAGCACGGACGGATCGGGGTTCCTCGACACGCTCGAGGGTCTTGTCCCGAAGGCTTGCCCCGTCCTCCTACTCGGGGCAGGAGGATCGGCAAGGGCGATCGCGCTCGCACTTGCCATGGATGGCTATCGACTCAGGATTCATAACCGGACGCCCTCGAAGGCAACGGCTCTGGTTCGAGAAATGGATCTCCAGGCCGAGATTCTCGATAGCCCAGCGCTCGGCGACTCCCAGCTTGTCGTTAACGCGACTTCCGCTTCCCTTCATGGCGAAGCTCCGATTCCATTCGATCGGCCGAATGGACTTGAAGGCGATTCCCCATTGGCCTATGACCTCGTTTACGGCGATACGCCCTTTCTCGCCGGGGCTCGGGCGGCCGGCCTGCGGACAATGGACGGCAAGCGACTATTGGTGGCGCAAGGAGCGCGGTCGTTGGAGTTCTGGATTCCCGACATCGTCGCGCCGCGAGACGTCATGCTTGGAGCCATCGAATGAAGGTGCTGCCTGCAACCGAGAGGAACATCGCTGTCGCGGCGAAGTCCATTCGCGATGGCAGGATGGTCGTGATGCCAACCGAGACGGTCTATGGCCTGGCGGTGGACGCCACCAATCCTGCGGCGGTTGACAAGGTTTACCAGGCAAAGGAGCGGCCGGCCGACAACCCATTGATCGTACATATCGCAGGGATCGAAGAGGTCTTGACCGTCGCCGCCGAATTTCCCGAAGCCGCGCGGGCGCTCGCCAGCCGATTCTGGCCGGGACCGGTGACTCTGGTTCTGCCCTCGGCGGGGACGGTGGCCCCACAGGTGACCGGTGGCCTCGATACGGTTGCCATCCGAATGCCGTCGCATAACGTCGCGATCAGCCTGATCCGAGCGTCTGGGCTGCCCTTGGCGGCGCCGAGCGCGAACCGGTTCATGAAGCTTTCGCCCACCCGAGTCGAGCACCTCGATCCCGTTATCTTGAGCAAAGCTGCCGCGGTCCTGGACGGCGGGCCGTGCGAGGTGGGAGTCGAATCGACGGTCGTCGACTGTACGACCGAGACGATTCGTATCCTACGACCCGGCGGCGTGTCTCGCGCCGAAATTGAGGCCGCTTTGGGATCGCCGCTCGGTGAGATCCCTCCTCAAGCTTCTGTGGCATCGCCGGGGATGTACCCGAGACATTATTCGCCGAAGACGCCCGTCCGGCTTGTCGATCGACTCGATCCGTCGATGGCCGGCCTCACTTTTGGGGAGCCATCAAGCCTTGTCCAGATGAAGATGCCCCGGTCGGCTGGAGCTTATGCTTCGGTTCTCTACGATTGCCTCCACCATCTGGACGCGCTCGACCAAGCCGTCATCTTTGTCGAAAGGCCCCCAGACGACCCCGAATGGGAAGCGATCAGAGACCGCCTGACGAAGGCAAGTCGCCAATAACGGGCGGCGCGCCCAGATCAGAGTAGATATTCTCGAACGCTTCGGGCGAGCGCGGTGTCCGGATCGCCCTCCGGACCGATGCGATCGGCTGAGGCTTGGGCCAAGACGGTTCCATGGGGCATCGCGACGCCGAGCCCGGCCCAACGGAGCATTCCGGCATCGTTGTTTCCGTCGCCGAATGCAATCACTTCTTCCTGTTGGACGCAGAGACTTGTGGCAACCGCGGCAAGGGCGTCTGCCTTGTTCGCCCGCCAGTTCATCAGCTCGAGGTACTCGGGGTCGGTCGCGACTGAATGCACCTCACTCAGATTCCTTGCAGCCCAAGCGGCGAGCTTCGGCACATTCTCGGGCTCGTCGAGCCAAATGATCTTCATGATCGGTCCCCTGAGCCCAGCGAACGGCCGAACCTCGACGCCGCTGTCCCCACTTCGGCGGTCATAAAGGTCGGTATTATGGTCGCGCCGGTTCGCGTAGGTGGCTTCCGCGTGGTAGCGCAGGATGGTGAGGGACCGAGCCAATCCCTCTTCGATGACTCGCTTGGCGTGATCTAGTTCCATGAAGCACTCGTAGATCGAATTCCGGGAATCGATCTCGATGGCGAGGGCGCCCTGGCACGTGATAATCGGACCGGATAGACCAAGTTCGCTGGCGTAGCGGATCATGTTCTCGAATCGGCGGCCGGAGGCGAGGACTACTTGGACGCCCTGTTCGACAAGCTTGCGGACCGCTCTTCGGTTAGCGTCGCTGATCTGCTTGTCCGGTCCAAGCAGGGTCTCGTCGAGATCAATCGCAGCGAGCCGGAAAGGGGACGAGGGCATAGCGGAAAGTTTAGTCGGATAGACCTTCGCACAGGCAGAACAAAACCCTCGACTGGACAGCGGATTTCCGTCGAGCCCGTTAGTTTCCTCCTGTGCGATGCCAAGTATTTCTACTGGTAACCCCAAAAGGAGGGAAACTTGACAGTAAATGTTCTCAGCACGAGCTATATGCAAAGCTTGTACGGTGGGCTTGGATCGTCCGCCACAAAGCCTGCGAGCTCGACATTGAAACCGGTCGGAACCATCGAGATTCCGGGCCCTTCACTTCCACCCGAACCCGCCCAATCCGCGGGCCCTTCGCCGAAGCCGATCGGGACCATCACGCTCCCCGGGCCGTCCCTCATCGGGCCTTCGCTCGATCCCGAGCCGGCACAGCCGATAGACCCGCAGCCCAAGCCGGTGGGCATCGTAACGCTTCCCGGACCTTCGGTCGCGCCGACGCCGGCTACCGCGCCTCGCTTCCAGGCAGCGATCCAAAAGCTCCAGGAAGCCGACCCGGCTCTCGTTCAAAAACTTCAGGACTTCCAGACGCAGGTTCAGAACCTCGCTTCGAACGGCGCCGCTCCGTCCACGATCGCCTCAACGATCAAGAACGATCTCGACTCGTTAACGGCGACTCAGAGGTCTGAGCTCAAGACGGCGATGTCATCGGTTAGGCCCCGCCATTTCCACCACGGCAAAGGCATGGACGGACTCATGAACCCGAACTCGGCTACCGGTTCGGCGGCTTCAAGTGCGAGTGCAATGGCCGCGAACGCCACTCAGAGCTTGTCGTCCCTGTTCGGACAGCCGAATACGTCAAGCCAAAGCCTCGCCAGCTTCTTGCAGGCACAGGCATCCAACCAGCCTAGCCCCCTCTTTGCGATGAGCGCGTAGGCTTAGTCTCCGCCTTCTGCGCTATGCGCAGGAGGCGGTCCTCCAAGCCCCTCGCTTCCTACACTGCCTAAGCCGAACGCATTCTCGGCCGCAGGAGGGTGTCGATGAGGACTCCGATCAGGATGACCACTCCCATCACGGCGAACTCGAGCGAAGAAGGAATATGCAGGAGGTTGACCAGGTTTCTCAGAACTTGCAGGAGAATCGTACCGAGCAGGATGCCAACGATCGAACCCTCGCCGCCCTGCAGCGAACACCCTCCCAGGACAGCTGCGGCAATCCCGTACAGCTCATAGAAGCTGCCGTGCGAAGAAGGCGAGATCGAATTCGTGTAGAAGGCGAGAAGTATCGTCGCGATGCCGGCTAAGAACCCACAAAGCACGTAGGCGCTCGTGATGTACTTCTTGGTATTGATCCCCGCATAGCGTGCGGCTTCCTCGTTCTTGCCGGCTGCGAATAGGTTGCGACCATAGACGCATCGATGGAGGGCGAAAAACATGATTACCGCGATCACGAGGAGCAGGATAAGGGGAATCGGCACGCCGTAAACGCTTCCGAGGGCGAGGTTTTTCCACCATTGGAGCCCCTGGGAAACGCCGAACCCTTCGGTTTCATCGTTCGACACGAATCGAGCCAGACCGCGGTAAAGCAGGAGGCCGCAGAGCGTGACGATAAAAGGCTGCATCCTGACGCGAGTGACGAGGAATCCGTGACCCCAACCGAGAAGGCTTGCGCCGGCAATGACGGCGAGCACCCCAAGCAACGGAGGCCAATTTTCCTTCATCAGAAGGATCGAGAAGATGACCCCGAAAAAGGCGAACCAGGAACCAAACCACACTTCCAAACCTCCCGTTGAAAACACCCAACCCCGCCCCAATCCTAAGACACACTGAACCCCCC
>CAZNUL010000086.1:0-10937 GCA_964576205.1 uncultured Fimbriimonadaceae bacterium
ACGTCTGGTGGATCGAAAAGAAGCCACGCATCAGAACCGGCTGCACGCACCAAGCGAAGATCCCGATCGTATACCAGCGAAGCGCAACGACGACCTGGTCCAAGGATTGAGCCATCGTCGGTCCCATCCAAACCTGGACCCTCGTTTCGTCCTTCGTCGTCGCCCCATAGCCGTAGATCACCTGCACGATCTCGGGGGCGAGCGCGAAGAGGAATACCGCCGAGGGGATCGAGAGATAGAGCACGGTCAGCAAGGTATTTGAAATCTGCTTTCGATACGCGCCCATCTTCTTCGTGGCATAGAACTGGGCGAGAACCGGGAAGGCGGCGAGCGCGAGGGACTGGCCAAAGATCCCGAGCGGCGCTTGCATCAGATTGTTCGAAAGCGTGATGACGGTATTGACGCCGACGCCATAATAGCTCGCAAACTTCTGGGAAATCATCGCCGCTACGCTTGGCAGCGAGAATCCGATCACGACGGGAAGGAGCAGCCTGAAGAACTTGTCGACTCCCGGCGTCCTGATGTCGACCGAGAGCGTAAAGTGGCCGCCGAGCTTCAGCATGACGAGGATCGGGAGAACGAGGTTGCCGATCGCAGCTCCAATCAAGGCTCCCCACGACATGCCCGCGATACCGAGTCCGGCCGTCGGCCCCACCATGGCGCCGACGATAATGCCGACGTTGTAGATATTGGGAGCGATGCCGGGCATGGCGAAGCGTCGGCGTGCGTAAAGCGTTGCCAAAAGGATCGAACCCACCATGAACGCGAACTGAGCGGGCAGCATGATCCGGCTCATCACCACGATTTGATCGAGGTCGTGCGCGGTAAAAGGCGTGCCGTCGCCGTGGGTTTTGCCGGCCGCCATGAAGCCGGCGATCTGGGGAGCGAGGACCCAAGCGACCCCGATCAACACGGAAACGATGATCGCGCTGAGGGTCGTTACGACGCTGAAGACCCTCCATGCCGCCTTCTCTTTGTTAGTGTGTAGGAACTCGCTGAAGACGGGGATGAACGCCGAGCTGAGGCCGCCACCCGCGATCAGGAAGAAGATCGTGTCCGGGACCGTAACGGCAAGCCGGTAGGCGTCGGTGTCGACTCCGATCCCGAACTTGGCGACCATCACCGTATCCCGGAGCAAACCCAGCAGCCGGCTGAGGGTCAGGCTGGCGATCATGATGCCGCCGGCGCGAGCAACGGTCGGCAGGTTCGATCCGTGATTCTTCTCGGCGGGGGCGGGATCGCTTGGTGCGGCCACGGTTGTTACGGACGATTTAACCCGGCTTCGCGCACGTGGGTTCGATATTGGCCCTAACCGGGCATGAGCGCCGGGCTGAACTTCGACGACGGCGTGTGGGTCAGCTCGGCGAGACGAGCAAGGAAGTAGCCCAGAGCGTCACCGAACTCCTGCGTGGAAAGACCTTCGCCTTTCGAAGTAACGAGCGGTCCAAATCGGTCTACGAAGCCGAGCACTTCGAGCTTCTTGGCCACGCTTTTCGTCTGCTCGCTCTTGAACGACATGACGGCTGGCGCCGACTTCAGCGGCGGTGGCGTGAACTTGAACTTCGATTGCGCGATATCGAGCTCTGCTTGGAAGCGCATGACGATCTGCTCTCGGGTGGCCGTCGATCCCGACGATGGGAACGCGGCTGGGCTCTTGGCGAGGTGCAGAACCGCCTTGATGACTTTGTCGGCCTTCGCAAAGACAGTCGAGGCTTCCGCCTGCGTAACCGGCTTTGACCCATCTTGGGCGCCGCAGATAACGCAGATCGCGATGGCCGGAAAGAGGAGCAGTTGTTTCATATCGTATTGACCGCGCCGCTGTTCCGAATGGACTCCAGATCTTCCAGCGCCCGGCCCGTCCCGATGGCGACGCAGGTGAGTGCGTTTTCCGCAACCCGGACCTTGAGGTCCGTTTTGCTGTGGAGCAGTTTATCCAACCCGCGTAAGAGAGCGCCGCCGCCGGTTAGCGTGACCCCCCGGTCGATGATGTCCGACGCAAGCTCGGGTGGCGTCTGCTCCAGGGCCCAGCAGAGTCGCTCGGCGACTTGAAGAGCGATGTCCTTAATGGCCTCGCGGATCTCGTCGCTCGTAACCTCGATCGTCTTCGGCAGGCCGGCGACGAGGTCGCGCCCGCGAACTTCGAGCCGCATTTCCTGCTTCATCGGCCACACCGAACCGATCTTGACCTTGATGTCTTCGGCGGTCATGTCGCCGATTGCGAGATTGTAGGCATTGCGGATGTGGCGTACGATCGCCTCGTCGAGCTTATTGCCTCCGATCCGGAGGCTTGTCGAGAGAACAATGCCGCCGAGCGAGATCACGGCGATATCGGTCGTCCCTCCACCGATATCGATAACCATATTGCCTCCCGGCGCCGAGTAGGGAAGATTAGCGCCGATCGCCGCTGCCATCGGCTCCTCGATTGTCATCGCGATCCCCGCTCCCGCCTCCCGGGCGGCCTGGATGACGGCTCGCCTCTCGACGTTCGTGACACCGCTGGGCACGCAAACCATGACCGTCGGCCGGAACATTCTTCGGATGCCGCACGATCGATCGATCACAAACTGGAGCATCTTGAGCGTCGTCGTGTAATCGGCGATCACTCCATCCTTCAGCGGGCGGATAGCGGCAATCCCATTCGGAGTCCGCCCAAGCATGTCGTATGCGTCATTACCGACTTTCAGGACCTTGCCAGTTTGGATGTTCACCGCGACCACCGCGGGCTCGTTGAGGACCAGGCCCTTGTCACGCCGGTAAACGAGGATGTTCGCGGACCCGAGATCCACTCCAAGCTCGGGAACGAGCCGCAGCCGGCTGCGGATGTCGGGCCTCGCGGTCTCCACGGTATGGGTCAAGTCGCGTCCTTCATCTTCGGTACCGGTCCAGCCGCCCTCGCTGCGGCGCGTCGTAGGCTCCGGCCGATTCTCGAACGAAGTCGCTCACAGGGTTATTGTACGCCCGGGAGTCAGCCCCGAAGTGTCGCTCATCGCCAGATGTTCGTAACGAACCGTCCGCATAGCCATTGTATTGGGCTATACACTATCATGTCAGATTCAACTCGCCCAACCTTGAATCTAATCATGGGCGCTTGGCGTCTAGAGAGATACAATCTAAGCGCGCCACTCATCAAGGATGAATCACATCAAGCCCTACGCGTGGCTAGTCGCCCTTGCGCTCTCTGGAGCCGCATCAGCCCAAGTTCAGGTGACGGCCGCGAGCGCGATTATCATCGACGCCGAGTCCGGAAAGGTGCTTTGGCAAAAGGAGCCGGACGCATCGAGGTTTCCCGCAAGTACTACGAAGATCATGACGGCGATGCTCCTCCTCGAGCACTGCACGCCGGACGATGTCATCGTTGCGCCTCCCGACATCGACAAGGTGACCGACGCGAGCATGCATCTCCATCCGGGCGAGAAGATCACAGCCGGAGACATGCTCTACGCCCTGATGCTGCGCAGTGCGAACGACGGCTGCGTCGCCGTGGCCGACCACGTTGCCGGCTCCGTTCCAAAGTTCGTCGAGATGATGAATCAGCGGGCCAAGGAACTTGGCTGCACGCACACTCATTTCGACAATCCGAACGGACTGAACGACGCCAACCACACGACGTCCGCTCACGATCTGGCCATCATCGCACGCGCAGCCATGCGCTATCCGGCCTTCGAGCAAGCCGTTAGGACCTACAAGCAGGTCATCAAGCGAGATCGGACCATCAGCAAGGACACGCTGATGGTGAACCACGACAAATATCTGATGAAGGATCCCACCGCGGACGGGATCAAGACGGGTTGGACGATCCCCGCCGGCCGGTGCTTCGTTGGCAGCGCGACCCGGTACGGGTACCGCATCATCACCGTTGTCCTAAAGAGCAAGGATTGGCAGAAGGATCATCAGGCGATGCTGGCATGGGCCTTCAATAACCATCTGCGCGAGTACGCCTTCAAGAAGGATCAGCTCCTCGGACCCCTTCCGGTTCAGGGCGGTACCGTCACCGAAGTGCATCTGCTGCCGTCGTTCAACCCCGTTCATGTTTGGCGGAAGACCGTCGCGAAGAATCTGCAGACTAAGTTCGATCATCCGGCCTCGGTCGAGGCTCCCGTGAAAAAGGGACAAAAGCTTGGCTCGATGACCCTGACGGACGAGGACGGATTCACCCAGAACGTGGACTTGCTCGCCGCGGAAGACATCTCTCAGACCGTGGCATCCCACATCGTCGGCAGGTCCGACGCGGCTCCCAGCTTCTTCCTGATCGGCGGCTGCCTCACTCTCGGTGCATACTACATGCGCGCCAAATCGCGCCGTCGACGCTGATTCAAGACCTTTTCGCCCTTCTGCGCGGCTCGCCGCGCTGCCATTCAATTCTCATGCGAAGCAAACGAACTTCAACTCCGACGAAGCCGGCTTCGCATTTCAAATCCCGGCCCAAAGGGTCCCCCAAGGCAAAACTCGACCGCCCAGTCCAGGATGACCGAGAGCGGCTCCACGTCCGTATCGCAAAATCCGGCCTTTGCAGCCGCCGGGCCGCCGAAGAGCTGATCCGGCAGGGCCGCGTGACGGTGAATAGCGAACCGGTCTCCATCATGGGTATGAAGGTGTCCGACGACGACGAAGTCGCCGTCGACGGCATCCCCGTATCGGCCGCCAAGATCTACACGCTTGTTCTCTACAAGCCGAAAGGCTGCGTGACCACCCTGCGCGATCCTCAGGGAAGAGCAACCATCGCCCGCTACCTCCCCGACATGGGTGTCCAGCTCAAGCCGGTAGGACGTTTGGACATGGATACCGAGGGCCTTCTTGTCTGCACGAACGATGGAGAGCTTGCGAACAGACTCGCTCATCCCCGCTACGGAGTCGAGAAGGAATACCAGGCGATCGTCGAGGGAATCACAAGCGACAGAGCCCTGGAGAAGCTTCGAAAGGGCGTATGGATCGAGGGTGGTAAGACGTCGTCCGCCAAAGTAGAAGTGATCCACGCGGAGGAGAAGAAGCAGACGACCGGCTTGAAGATCACGATCCACGAGGGAAGAAAGCGACAGGTTCGCCTGATGTGCGAGGCCGTAGGGCATCCAGTCATCTCCTTGAAGCGGCTGCGCTATGGCCCGTTAAAGATCAAAGGGATGCGCGCCGGCGAGGCGAGAATGCTCGGACAACAGGAAGTCGACGAACTTCGAAAGCTCGTCGGCCTAAACCGCTAGGCGAGCATCCGATATTGGAACCGCTTGTCGCCGGCTGATTCCTCCGTCTCGAACCAAGCTTCCATCTTATCCTCTACCCTTTCGTAGATGAGCCACTTGGCTTGCTGCCCACCTCGCTTGAACCAGACGGCTCGCATTACATCCAGTTGCACCAGGTCGAACTCAATAGCTTCGTCCTTGTCTTCCCATCCTTTCAGGCCTGGGCTGAAATGCTTGATCTTCATCGCCGTGCCACTCGCTTCTTCTTCGATTGCGAGGAGCTCATAGAAGTTGACCTTGCCGTCGCGAACCCACCGGAACATCCCAATGATCGTTCCCGCATTGGGCCGGCTCCAGTGTTCCTCGATCTCCTGGCCGTCAAGAGTTCCCATCCAACGGCCCTCCATCCAGGAAAGGCTTTGAATCGAGCTCGGGATCGGAATCTTGCGGTGTTCTGCCATGTTCCGGAATCGAGGATATCCAAAGTGCCTAGCCGCGGGATACATTTCATCCAATCACCCCGTCTGAATGACAGGCTGGTGATCTGACCAGCGGTGGAATGACTCATTGGTGGCAAGGAGCCCCATGCGGAGTTCCATCGGAGCGCCGTCCGCCCCGGATCAAATCAGGGCAGGCGGCGTGGTTGTCTAAGGTCATAAGAATTGAAGATTCTATTTGTAAGCGCGGAAGTCTTTCCGTTTGCCAAGGTTGGAGGACTCGCCGACGTCGCGGGCTCATTGCCAAAGGCTCTTCGCAACCTCGGGCACGACGTTCGCGTCGTGATGCCCCTGTACTCGATGATCGAGCAGGACCCGCGGTGGCAGCTCGAAACCGTTGCGAGCGACTTGCCCGTGTTTTTAAACGGCCAGTGGGTCGAGCAGTCGACGATCAAGTCAGTCGATCACGGCGGAGTGCCCGTGTACTTCGTGGGTCACAGCCGGTTCTTCACAGCTGCGACGTCGAGCGATCGCATCTACACGCCGGGCATCGAACAGTATTTGTTCTTTTCGTCAGCTATCTGCGAAATGGTCCACGCCATTGGATGGACCCCCGACGTCGTTCACTGCAATGACTGGCATACCGGCTTTGTGCCCGTCATCATGCGCGAGAAGCTGGCGAGCCGTTTCGATGGAACGGGAACCGTATTCACGATCCACAACCTCGCTTACCAGGGAGAGTTCGGAACCGAGATTCTCGACGCGCTAGCCCTCCCGCGAACGTTGTTCGTGCCGGAGTATCTCGAGACCTGGGGATCGGTTAATTTCCTGAAGGCGGGCTGCGTTTTTAGCGATCAGGTGAATACCGTCAGCCCGACCTATGCCAAAGAGATTCAAACCGCCGAATTCGGGTGCGCGCTTGAGGGTCTTATGCGCCATCTTGATCAGGAGGGCCGTTTGAGCGGGATTCTCAACGGCATCGATGTCGACCTGTTTGATCCATCCACCGACCCTTACATTTCACGCCACTTTTCAGCCCAAGATCCAGCCGGAAAGGCTTGCTGTCGCGAAGCTCTGTTCAGCGAGATCGGTCTGGAGCCTCAACCTGGGGTGCCCTTGATCGGCACGGTTACGCGAGTGTCGTCTCAGAAGGGCCTGTACTTGGTCGCCGATGCGGCGCAAAGGTTGTTCGATATTCCCGTGCAGCTCGTGATCCAGGGCCTGGGTGATCCGGCCATCATTGGCGACCTTCGCAAATTGCAGGACGAAAACCCAGGCAGCATCCGGTTTGTGGAGCGGTTTGACGAAGACCTTGCTCAGAGAATCTATGCCGGTTGCGATATGTTCTTGATGCCAAGCTTGTTCGAGCCATGCGGACTGGGCCAGATGATCGCGATGCGCTACGGAACGATTCCCGTCGTTCGGAAGACGGGCGGCCTTGCCGACACGGTTGAGGACGGGACCAACGGTTTCAGCTTCGTTCATCGCAGCGCGGACGAACTGTGCGAGGCCGTCGAGCGAGCGACGAGGTCCTTTCGCAAGCCTCGCGAGTGGCGGCAACTGATCGGCCGCGCCATGGCGGCTGAGCCCAGCTGGAGCCGAAGCGCCGGCGAGTATGCCGGGCTATATTCGCGGGCAATCGCGGCTCGCGAAGGCCAGATGTTGAAGCTCGCCTAGGCCTTCGCCCGCGTGATCGTGAGCAGCGCGAATAGCATGGCGACTCCACCGAAGAACGCCATCCCGACCACACCAAGAATGGGCAATATCGCGTGCGTAATTCCACAAATCGCGAGCGTGAGCGCGATCGCGAAGTGGAGCCAGGCTAGGAAGATCGTGGGGTTTACCGACCCTGCGTGCCCGTTTGGTCCGTAACTGTGCGATGTATGCATGACAGTCCTATCGTGCGCTCGAGGGAGCTTTGAACCAAGACATGGCTTTCGTGTCAAGGGATTCCCCGACGTTGGTTTTAGGGACAGGCTAAGAGTCCGGATTATTCGAGACCTCTCACCTGTCGGTGCGCGCCCCGGCGTATCTTCCGAGGCGAGAATGAAATCATCGACGCCTTTGCGAAAGGTTGGGATAATCGCCTCCCTCGGTGCGTGCGTTCTCATCGGAATCGAACATGTGTTGTCGCATGGAGTCGATCTCAACCCGATCGACCATTGGATCAGCGAGTACGCCCTGAGTGAGTCTTTGCCTGCACGGATGATCATGGGCATGGCCTTTGTCGCCCTTGCCACCGTTGCGCTGTCCCACCCCGTCGGATAATGTCGTCATGAGATCTCAAAGGTGGTTGTTGTTCGCATTTGCCACCCTCTGCGCCCTAGCCGTCGCCATTAGCTTCCTCGCCCGGCCCGTTGACGAGTTGGCCAACGCGATGCGGCTCGACCCCAAGGTCGACGCACATCTTCCACCGAATGCGCATTACGGCACAAAGGGGTGCACGCCGCTCTCGTTCGCCGCCTCGTATAGTGACGTCCTGGCCCTTATTCCGGGAAAGGTCAGTGAGCACCCTTGGGGTACCGACGTCGAACTCCCCAGCGGACGCCAGGCGGTGCTGGTCGCCACAATCCCGGATTCCCCAAACGGCCATTATGGTGACAGCAGCATTCTGTTCCTGGTCGATGACGACCGGCCGTGGTATCAACGGGCGTCGACGGCGATCGAGCGTCGACTTGGAATGTGAGTCAATTCCCGATGCATGCCAATTGCCTGTGGTCTAGAACGGCTACTTCGGCGTCAAGAGAAATAGCTTCTCACCGCGGCTGGTTTCGGCGACGATAGCTCCGGAGGAGTTGATCCGAGGCGCAGATTCAAGTTTGACGCCAGGTGCAGCGTCTATTAGGTCGACCATGCGCCCATTCTTCCAGACGCAGGCATGCGACTCCTGGCCGACGTTGAATTGCCCGGCGATCTCACCGCGGTCATTGATGGATTGAGCTTGGCTCCATCTACACTTCGGAGTCTCCAGGTAGACGAGTTTTCCTTCAACCCACATGGCCGCTCGGTTTCCAGCCATCCCAACGGCGACGCCCTTTCGGTTTACCTGTGCGATCGTGCTAGAGCCGTTGTCGGTTGGCAGTGGGATCCACTTCGAGTTCGCCAGCATCGACGGCTTCTCACCGAGTCTGTTGTAGCCCTCGCCATAGCCATCGTAGAGATTGCCGAAGATTCTGCCCGCTTGGTCTACGCCATAGAGGTCGAAGTGCTCTTCATCGACCAAGGAAGACCCTCCTGGGAGGGCTCGCCACCTCTTGCCGACCTTTATCCAAATTGCTCCGTTCGGAGCAATGAGCGCCGCCCACCCGCTCTCCTTCGTCAAGACCGTTAGGCTTGCTTTCGACCAACCGGCGGCAGGGTCAGGCTTCCACATTGAGGGGTGACCGTCCCCCTGAAGGGGCGCAACATCGCCGACGAGGGCGTTGCCTGCGCCGCCGAATACGTGTCCGTATTCGACAACTCCCAGCGGAAGCCAGCTCAGCTTTCCCATCGAAACGGCAAACGGTTTTGCGAGAAAGCTCTCCCCATGAACTCCCGTATCGTCGGCATGGTAGCCGGCCACCGTATCGTCGTCGAGCAGCACGGTAACCCACGTATAGGGTGCGGTGATGCCGCGGTCCCCTTTTGGGAAGCTGACAATTTGGTCGGCGGTGTAGGAGTCAAGGACCAGCGTCGCGCACAAGAGCGAGATCATATGCATTAGACGGATTGGCGTGTTCTAGGCGTTACGGACCATTCACGCCAGCCCACGTTGGCTAGTAGCCAAGTGGCTGGAAAGTCGGGAGTCGGAAGCGAGCCGGTTCATGAGGATTTGATCCGTATCGGCGATCCGGCGTCGGTTGCTTGACCTTAGAAGCCAAGTCGATTGCGGATCTCAAAGGTGGTTGTGGTTCGCTTTTGCCACCGTCTGCGCTCTAGCCGTCGCTAGCAGGCCGTCACGCTCTAGCTCCGAAGCAAGCTAGCCCTCCCCGGTCGCTTAGACGACCGACCCTCCCGAAGTGGGAGGGATCGAGACGGATGTCTAGGTGACCGGATAACGGGATGACTAGATGATTGGATGACTGGATGATCGGATGACAGATGGCTCGGCGCTCCAACAAGCATGGGTCATTCGACAGTCTAGGGTCATCACGTCTCACGTGGACGGGCGGGCCGTGGTGGACGATCTGCGCAGGGCGAGCCATTCGGCTTCGCTCAGGACTGCCGCTACTATCCGAGGTCGCGGCGGAGCCGGTCGGCCCAGATCCAGGGAGCGCCCTCGTCCTCGTGCTTGCAATAGATGTAACAGTCCCTGCCCGTCGAGGCGAAGTACTTTGCCCACTCGTCGAGAGCTTCCGGCGAATACTCCGTGCGGCGGAGACGGGCATAATGGCTCGGACCGGTGTCCCGACGCTGAGCTTTCGTTTCGTCGGTATCGGAAGCCACCCAAGCGACCTGACGATCCCGCATGATCGACTCAACTTCCTCACAGTTCCAGGATTCGTTCCTGAACTCAACACCCCATTCGAGTGGCCGGGGCAGGGACGCGACGCCCTCGATCTCGGTGGGGAGATTGGCAAGGAACTGTGACAACCGCTCATCGTTGCGCTTAAGATTCGGCGGCAATTGGATCAGGAGCGGACCAAGCTTGCCGACGGCAGCCAGGGGACCAAGACGCTTCAGCATGAACTTGAGCGAATCGATGCTGTCGAGTTTCAGCCGCGCGATGTGGGTGATGCTTCTGTGCAACTTGAAGCTGAATCGAAAGTCGTCCGGTGTCTTCGAGTTCCACTCCTCGACCGCTTTCTCGCTCGGCATCCTGTACCACGTGCCGTCCATTTCGACGGCCCGGTACCGGTCCAAATAAAAGGTAAGAAACTCGGTCTGCTTAAGGCCCACCGGATAGAATCGGCCCTCACCTTGCCACGGCTTGTAGGAATAGCCGCTCAGCCCAATCCATGCCTTGGCCATCGGTTACGACCGGTACGAGCACTCGAGGATGACGTCCTTGATGTCCGATTTCTGCTTGAGCAGGCGGCCAATCAATTCCATCTCGGCGCGGATATCGTGGATCGGCGATCCGCGATAAGCCTTAACCGTCCCACGGATATAGAGAATGCCGTGCAGCGCCCGGAGGTCGCAAAGGGTCACGTCGACCCCACGCTTCGCCAATTCGGCCCTCGCCGCCTTTACCGCCCGTACGTCACCTACTTCTCGGCCCATGGGTTCATTGTATCAGGAGGAGGGAGTGGGATGAGGGGCTGAGAGGGTGAGTGGGTGAGTGGGTTGGGGAGCGAGGGAGTGTTGGAGTGTTGGGGGGGGGGAGGGATGGAGGGTGGGGTGTGTG
>CAZNUL010000087.1:0-10448 GCA_964576205.1 uncultured Fimbriimonadaceae bacterium
CCCCGGTCTGGGAGCGATCCGGACAACACCGCCAGACTTGCCCGCCTGCAAAGCATTTCGCATGAGATTCCGCATGACCTGCTCCAGGCGCAGCACGTCTCCATCAATTGTCGGCTTTTCGCCGTCGATCTCAAGTTCCAAGCGCACACCTTTGACTTCGAAGTCGGGCCGGTTCCGTTCAGCGAGCCTCGCCGCGAGTTCACCGCAATCGAATTCCCTCCTTCTCAGTTCCAAAGGTCGCGAGAACTCGAGAAACTCCTCACAAATCTCGTTGAGCTTCAGGGCCTCCTCTTCGATGATCCCGGCAAACTCGAGCGAATGCTCGGGATTGCTCGCTATCATCTGGGCCGCGCTCCGGATTCCTGTGAGCGGGTTACGGATCTCATGGGCAATCGCAGCCGTCATCTGCCCGATTTCCGCCAAGCGAGCCAATCGTGCCATCTCGCGGTGATTCCGATCTTGAGCGGTGGTCTCCTCGATCACCACGGCAACTCCACCGTCAGACAACGAGGTTGCGACAACCGACCACGATCGGTCATGATCCCGATCGCGCGCGGATGATCGCGAGAAGCTCGCGGAGCGCGCTCGCGAGAGCCCTTCGAGAACAGCCTCTTGAAGCTTGGCTGACACCCTTCCGAGGGCATCGCGCCAATCCGCGGCCGGTACTCCAAGCAGCTCCTGAGCTTGCCGATTGATGTCCGTCAATCGGTCCCGGCCGTCGAAGGCCATCACTGCGACTCCGAGGCTTTGCACGACTCCTTCGAGCTTCGAACGCGCGGCGGATTCGGCGACGCGCGACTCCTCAAGGCCGGCGAACAGTCTGGCGTTGCTCACGGCAAGCGAAATGTGTTGAGCCAAGGATGCCACCTTGGCGACGTCTTCCTGCGCGAAGTCAGCGGTTTCAGGGCCGCGGGAGAGATTGATGACGCCGATGCAGCCCTCATGTGCGGCCATAAGGGGAACCACGATCGAGCTTCGTATCCCGGTTACGCGACCTTTGACTCGCGCCGACAACAGGGGGTGGCTGAGAGGATCGCCAACGAGGAGCGGCTTACCGGATTCGATGCTGAGCCCTGCGATCCCGCGACCCGCGCTAATTGACGCGCAGCGTGGGATATTCGACTCCGATCCGGCCTGAGCAGCAAGGACATACCGCCGGGTCGAACCCCTTCTAAGGAAGAGCGACGCGCTCGACGCCCCAAACCAATCGACGCACTTCTCCAAAATCCTTTGAAGATAGCTCTCGAGATCGCCATTCCCAGAGGTTTCAAACAGTTTCCAAGCGTCATCGCGCAGCTGGATGGTCGCCGATCTCACAAATCATATTGTCGGCAGGCCGAGTGCCCGGGCAGACGGTCTTGCGCCGAAAGTCAGTCCTTACTTGACGCGAAGGAGCGCCACATCGGCGCGCTTCTTGGCAGGGTCTGCCGTCCGGTCGCCCTTAACGTACTTGTCTAGGAAAGCAAGGCAGTAATAGGCGATCGAGTCCTGGAACTTGGGGTTCAGGTCGGTCCAAGCGAAATGACCGGCCTGTTCGAATTCGATGTAGTAGGCGGGCGAGGGCGTCGGATCGAACGCCGCTTCTTTTAGAAAGGGGCCAATGCCAAAATCGCGCGTGCCGCTCTGATACATCACGGGAACCTTCACGTTGCCAAGGGTCTTCTTGTCGATGAACGGGTTCGCGTAGGGCGAGAGCGCAAGCACCGCCTTAACTCCCGGCAAGCGCCAGCTTGGCCATGCTCCTCCGAGGCCGAGCACGGTGTAACCGCCGAGCGAGTGGCCAGCCAACGCAACTTTCGGCCAGTCGATCGAAGTCGACCATGACCGATCCGCCTTCAGGGCTGCGATCAGCAATCTGATGTCCTGAGCCCGGTCGCGATAGGTTTCATCGCTCCAGGAGTGGGCATCGCCAAACCCTACCTGTGGGCGAGTCGTTCCAAAGCCCGAGTCTCTATGGTTAGGAGCGACGACCAGATAGCCGTGACTCGCGAGAGCTTGCATGAGAATGGTCGATTGGGTGCTCGATCCGTGAAAGCCGTGCGAAAAAATCACGAGAGGAGCAGCGGAATGGCCCGCCGGGCGCCAGACCGAGACTTTCAGTCCAGCGATCGTGAGGCTTTCCCCGCGCTGGACGCCGCTAGCCGATCTCCGTTGCCGGGTGCGTCCGCCTGCAGTGTTGAGTGCGATCGGTCCGCCATGGCCATTTGCCAAAGCCCTCAGGCCGCAACCTTCCAAGAAGGTGGCGGTTAAGTAGAGGAAAACCGCGCAGGACCACAATGCGATTTTTCGCCCCCATGTTGTCATCGCCTATGCAATAACGAGCGATTGAGGGGAAAAGATCACAGGCAGCTTAGAGTGCGGCCGAGAATCCCAGTCGGGGCTGGGTCGGGCTCTTGGATTCCTGGCGCCGAATTTGCTCTAGTCGGGTCCGGATCAGCTTGTGGGTTCGGTGCAACCGGGACCGGATCGTGCCAACGGGCTTACCGAGCATGTCGGCGATCTCCTTGTAAGGCACCCCTTCGACATCGGCGAGGGTGATCAGAAGCCGCTGTTCCGCGGTCAAGGAATCGAGAGCTCGCTGAAGCTCTTCGGAAAATGTGTCCCTGATAACCGCTTGCTCGGGATTGGCTTTCACGTCGGCCATGTCGAAATAAAGGTTCTCTTCGCCACCCGCCGACTGGAGCGGAGTGTCGTACGAAACGGCCTTGACTCTGCGTCGGCGGTTTCGAAGCAGGTCGAGGAAAAGCCGAGTCACGATGCGGAAAATCCAATTCTCGAACGGGCGGTCGCCCTCATAGTCGCCGAAACTTCGGTATGCCCGATAGAACGCTTCCTGTGTCAGATCCTCGGCATCCGTTCGATTGCCAACTAACCGAAAGGCCATGTTGTACACCTTTCGGTAAGTTTCGGCCATTAGCTCATTAAACCGGGCTAATTCCCTTTGATCGAGCGTATCTACGAATGTTGACATGATCGTTGCGTCGTTCTACTGACGCTTTTTTGTATAGGGTCGCTCAATTGCGACTATACACATATCGACAAGTAACAGAGGCCAATAGTTCCTCTGACGGGACCTTTCGCGTTTCTCGTCGCCGCAGCTTCGCGGCACCGCATAGGTTTCCCTTAACAGTAGTGTATGGACGACTATGGTCTTCCAGTTGGTTCGTCGGAGTTCGCAGACTTGCGTCTACGACCTGCCTATAGGTATGGACTGGCTCAGGGCCAGGATAGTTTTGTCCTTTAGGTCCTTCGGTTTGTTGGTTGCCAGGTACCGGCACTTGGTTTGACGGGTTTCGGCGCCAGGCTGCTAGCAGAATTGGAATTCGGGCGACGCGAAAATAAGTCGCGAAACTGCCGAAGCCGCATCGTTTGGGCTACCGGAGGCTGCTCTCGCCGCATCGACGAGGCGCCCGAAACGGTCGCGAGGGAGCTTCACATCGAAAATCGAGGTCAGTCTGGCCGCAACCGCATCCGGCGAACCATCCCGCTGGAAGAGTACGGAAGCGTCGGTGCCGAGTGTGAATTGCCGCTTCTTGACCGAGACCTCTGCCTTATCGAAGAGAACCTGGGCCCAGTGGATGCGCTCGACGATGGTTGCGGTGGTCACCCACGATGAACCTCCCTTCCAACCGCTGACATCGGGCGGCCAGAGGATATCCATTCCCATACCCTTGAGGCTAATTCTAAGCGCCGTCGCGAGCTTGACGAGCAAGCGATAGTTCTGATCGTTGAGAGGCTGAGCTCCGAATCCGAGCTGCCGCACGGTTGCGACGGCAAAGTCCACCGGATTCTTATAGATCGATCGGTGAGCACGGTCTGAATAGAATTCGGGTGCTTCCATGATCGAACGAACGAGCAGCTTGATATCCATGCCGTTCCGATAGAAGGGCTCGGCCAGGCGCTCGACCAACTCAGGATCGGGATTGGAATACGCGAACCACTCCCAAGCCTTCTGGGTGATAAAGCGAGAGGCTCGGGGATTGCCGCACAGGATGCCGATGATGTCGTCGCCGTCGAAGTTTCCGCGGTTGCCGAGAACATCCTTGATTCCGCTATCGTGTTGATCTGTCCGGTCGAGGAAGACGGTGTTCTTGGCGTTCTTCTGGTTCTTGGGCTGTCTTCGCCCCCTCGTCCCGAAGCCCCAGCCGGTGAAAGCTCGCGCGGCTTCTTGGATATCGTGCTCGGTGTAATGCCCGATACCCATCGTGAACAATTCCATGACCTCGCGAGCGAAGTTCTCGTTCGGGTGGCCCTTTACGTTGAACTGGTTGTCGAGCCAAAGCAGCATGGCGGGATCTTTGCTGACGCCGACCAACAGATCGCCGAATTTGCCGGTGGCGCCGGCGCGCAGGATCTGGTTTTGCGCCAGCATCATGTAGGGCGATGTGACCTTATCGCTGCTGGTGGCGAAGTGATTGTGCCAGAACAAGGTCATCTTTTCTTGAAGCGGACGGCGCGTTGCCACCATCCTCATCAACCACCATTCCTGGACGGCTTCAATTTTCAGCTTATTGTTCTTTGCATTGGCCAGCGAATTGGGATCGACCGAAAACCCTTCGTCCACAGACTCGTAGTGCAGGAGCCTATCGATCGCCGCGCGAAGTCCTCCTTGGCCGTAGTAGGCGACCTCGGCCTCGCTAGCGCCGAAACCAAACCGTCGAAGTAGGTGGGCGATCTTGTCTTGCTCGGTCTCTAGCATGCTCCGTTATAACGTTGCGCAAGGCCAGCGGTTCAGTCAGGCGTGAGTGCCATTATGTCGCCATTTTTTCGCGGCAAAGAAACTGCGGCACGGAACCTGTAATCTAACCCAACGAGCACGGCTCGACAGGAGAATCAAATGGCGCGCCCAACGACGTGGAAGCCCTGGATTGGAGAAGGCGAGGTTTCCTTGCCGGCATATGTCTATGCCTTTCCAAAACAAAGGATCGACCCTTTGATCGATGCCGTTTGCGTTCGCACCGCTCTCGAACATTTTCACCTCGTTCCCGCAGTGTCGGACGAAGAGCGAAGCGCGGCATTTCAGAACATCAGGATGGCGGCCGAGCACTTCCACGTCGAGGTGTACGGCGAGACCTACGAAGAAATGCTTCATCGCCCCCAGGTCGAGATCATCTCCCGAGATTGATTTCCCAAACTCACCCGTCTTCAGTCAATAATGCAACGGAAGGTTCCCCACCAGCGGGGGAATAAGGGGGGTGCTTCGTGTTAAAGGAGTTTAAGGAGTTCATCGCAAAGGGCAACATGCTCGATCTCGCGGTGGGAATCGTCATCGGCGCCGCCTTTACGGCCATCATCAACTCGTTCGTCAAGGATCTCGTCACGCCGATTATCGGTCTATTTGGCAAGTCGAACTTTGAGAACAGCTTTGTAATGCTCAAAGATGGGACGAATCCAGCGGGACCCTACGCAACGCTGGCCGATGCCACGAAGGCCGGAGCGGTTACGCTCAATTACGGATCGTTTCTGACCGCACTGATCAATTTCGTGATCGTCGGCTTCGTGTTGTTCCTAGTAGTTAAGAGCGCCAATCGAATGAGGCATCAAGAAGCAGAGGCTCCGGCTCCTGCCGAAATTCCAAATCAGGAGAAGCTTCTCGTCGAGATACGAGACCTGCTCAAAGCGGGGAGCAAATCGTAATTCGATATCATGAATTTTAGATGAAAAGATAACGATGTATCACGCTTTAGGCTGAAGAGCTAAGGCAATACTGTGGAAACCTCAACATAGGTCATCTAAATCGGGGCGCCGTCTCGTATCATTCTCTTGAGCTCATGGAAAATGCGACTGCGGTAGAGATTCCGCGAGATGCCCTGCGAAGGCTCGAATTCCTGTCGGGCGAATATAGCGGGACCCAACGCCTGTATCCGCCCGAGGGGAAAGCCGTTTCGTACGACGCCCACTGCTGTATTTCGCGGGAAGCTTGCGAACGCTTCCTAAAGGTCGAATTCATCGCCGACGTTCCAGACGTTGGTATCGAGTCCTTTACCGCTCTCGCGACCTACAGCACAAGCAAGGCCTGCTACCAGATGTGGCTGTTCGCCTCGACGACCGAGGAGCCGCTCCACATGGCTGGGAATTTCAAGGGCCGGCATCTCGTGATGATTTCGGATCCATGGTCGATGCCATGGGGCCTTCAACGGCTTCGCGGAACCTTTACTCCCATGGGAGAAGATTCGTTCGAATACGTCGTGGAACTCTGGGAGCCGGAAGGCTATGTCGTCTACAAACGCTCGATGTTTACGAGACGGCACGCAGACGTCTGACCAAGATTCGTCCGCCGTTTCGTGTAAGCGGCTTTCGCAATACGCTCCTCTTGTTCCGCACAGGGTTGGACGCACACATGCCAGCGTGCCTGCGCTATACTCCCTGACGACTTAGCTCATATTGGAGTAAAGGACCTATGGATTTCGGCTTTCGGATTTCGGCTTTCAGATTCGGCCCCTCGGTTAAGCGCAATGCGGCCCTCGCCAGCGCCATGGGGCTGGCATTGATTCTCGGCGGCTGTTCTCAGGCCCCAACCGATGCGCAGGCTGGATCAGGCAACTCGGCCGCACCGGGAACCGAGACCACTTCCGGCACTTCGCCGGCCCCGCAGGAAGCTCTTTCGCGGCCGCCGAAGGTCGCCGCGGCTCCGGCGGACTCGACGCCTATCGCAGATCGAAAGCCTAAGGCCGGTGACGAAGTGGCCGTCATGGAAACGAGCCTGGGCCGGGTCGTGCTGATGTTCTTCCCGGACAAGGCCCCGAATACGATCGCGAACTTCAAATACCTGGCGTCCAAGGGCTTTTATGACGGAATCCGGTTCCATCGAATCATCGCGGACTTCATGATTCAGGGCGGCGATCCAAACACGAAGGCTGGAGATCCCGCAACTTGGGGATCCGGCGGTCCGGGATATACCATCGAGGACGAGTTTAGCGACATCAAACATGTCCCCGGAATCCTCAGCATGGCGAACACGGGTGCGCCCAACAGCGCTGGTAGCCAATTCTTCATCATGGTGTCGACGAGGCCGCCCTTGGACGGCCACTATTCAGCCTTTGGGAAGGTCGTCGACGGGATGGACGCGGTAGAGAAGATCAGAATTGTCCACACGGGAGAAAATGATCGTCCGGACGATCCTCCCGTGATCAAGTCCGTGAAGATCGTCAAGTGGCCGGTTAAGTAGCCGGCAACGGTAGCGGCACACTTATTTGACGCGATCGCTCTATCCGGCAAGAAGCCGCCTAGAAACTTCCACAACGTGCTCCGGCGTGAATCCGAGCTCGCGCATGACCTCTTCGCCTTTGCCGGACAGACCGAACCGGTCGAGCCCGACGTGGGCCCGCGCGTATCGGTCCCATCCGAACGTCGTGGCCGCCTCGATGCTCACGCTGGGCAGATCGCGCCGAAGGACTTGGTCGCGGTAGCTTGGTGGCTGCTTCTCAAACAGGAACCAGCTTGGCATCGAGACGACCCTGGTCGCGATTCCCTGCGCTTGAAGCTGTTCCTTTGCGGCCATCGCAAGCTGGACTTCAGATCCGGTCGCGATCAGCGTTAGTTCGGCCCCCGGTGAGTCGGAGAGAACATACGCTCCCTTTTCCGCGGGATGGTTCAAGACGTCGCTTGGCGAAAGCGGCGGAAGGCCCTGGCGAGTCAGCGCGATCAGGCATGGGTTCGTCTTGGACTCAAGAGCAACCTTCCAACATGCCGCAGTTTCGTTTCCGTCGCAGGGCCGCATCAAATTGAAGTTCGGAATCGCACGAAGGGAAGAGAGTTGTTCGACCGGTTGATGGGTAGGCCCATCCTCACCGAGCCCGATCGAATCGTGCGTGAAGATGAAAATGGATGGGCACTCCATGAGGGCGGCCAGCCTCAGCGACGGCCGGCAGTAGTCCGTGAAAATCAAAAAGCTCGCGCCAAAGGCTCGGGTCGCTCCATGGAGATTGATCCCATTGGTAGCGGCGATCATCGCGTGTTCTCGAATGCCGTAATGAATGTTTTTTCCGGCGGGAGATGCCGGCTGAAAGTCTCCCAGCTCTTTCATTTCGGTGAGATTGCTCTCGTTGAGGTCCGCGCTCCCGCCAACGAGCGTTGGAATGAGGGGAGCGACCGCATTTAGGACCTTACTGCCGGCTTGACGCGTCGCCATCTTGTCGGTGAATGCCGGGATGCTTGCTGGCCATTCACTTCCCAGGTCGCCCGAAATTGCCGACTTGAGAATCGCCGCGTCCTTAGGATGAGCCGCCGCATAGGCGGTGAACCGCTGTTCCCATTCGGACTCTAGCTCGGCGCCGCGTTCGCCAGGCTTATGGAACTCGTCGTAAGCCCCTTCGGGAACGAAGAATTTGGGTTCAAGCGGGATTCCGAGCGCCGTCTTGGTTAGGTCGGCCTCTTCAGGGCCGAGAGGTTGACCATGCGCCGACGCCGTTCCGGCCTTATGCGGGGATCCGAAACCAATGATTGTGCGACAGATGATGAGCGACGGCCTATCGGTGACGATCTTCGCGGCGCCGATCGCGCCATCGACCACGTCGACATCGAGCCCGTCCACGTGCTGCACATGCCAGCCGAGTGCCTCGAACCGGGCGCCTACGTCTTCGGTGAACGTGATGTCCGTCGATCCGTCGATCGTGATGCGGTTACTGTCGTATAGGAAAATCAGCTTGCCTAGCTTAAGATGGCCGGCGAGGGACGCGGCCTCGTTCGTGACGCCCTCCATCAGATCTCCGTCGGAACAGATCCCATAGGTGTAGTGCTCGACGATTTCATGCCCGGGCCGGTTGAAAGTCGCGGCGAGGAATCGCTCTGCGATCGCCATGCCGACGCTGTGGGCCAGGCCTTGGCCAAGTGGCCCGGTCGCCATCTCGACGCCTGGCGTAAGGTAGTTCTCCGGATGGCCCGGAGTCTTGCTGTGGATTTGCCGGAACTGTCTGAGGTCGTCTATCGATAGGTCGTAGCCGGTGAGATGGAGCAGGGAATAGAGCAGCATCGAACCGTGGCCCGCGGAAAGGATAAAGCGATCGCGATTGAACCACTTCGGATTCTTTGGATTGAATCGGAGGTGCCTGGTCCAGAGGGCGTACGCCATCGGCGCACAGCCAAGAGGTAGGCCAGGGTGACCGCTATTGGCTGCCTGGACTCCATCGATCGAAAGCCCCCGGATCGTGTTGATGCACAGGGTGTCGATGTCGGTTGCGGCAGGAGCGGACATTCGATAATGCTACCGCTTAGATCGAGGGCCCCGTGGTCGCAAGCTTGTACCTGCGCCAGGGCGGCGAATCGAGAGCGGGGCGAACAAAACCTGCGTTTGCGACCGTCGCTACGCGCTCGCTCGGTGCCTTAATGGGATCGCCGGCAAGCCGAGAGTATCCGCCTGCACACTCGTGACGCGCAAGAGCCGCTCCAAGATCACCTTGACGGCTCCGGCCAAAGGAAAGGCAATGATCATCCCAACGAGCCCAAACAGGGCCCCCCCGCTGAAGATCACGAACATCGAGACAACCGGGTGAAGTCCCACCGAACCCCCCACCAATCGCGGATACACGATATTGTCGAAGATCAGGTGGCAGACCATGTAGACCAGAGCCATCGTGATACCGAAGGACCATGAGGAACTGAAGTGGAAGAACAGGTTGTGGTCGTGCCCGCTCAATCCGGTGACGACAGCGATGGTCATCATACAAATCAGGCCGTTCAAATAGGGAATCAGGTAGACGGCGCCAAAGATCACGCCAAGGAGCATGAAGTATGGGATTCCCAGGATCCCGAGCACGATCGACATCACGACCATGTAGCAGAGGACCGAGATCGTGACTCCGCGAAGGTATTTCATGAACACCTGGCCAATATCGCTCATGATCGACATCGCCTGGGCGCGAATCGAAGGGGGGATCCAACTGGAGCTTCGTCGCTTGAACTGCTCCATGTCGAGCAGGATCAGGAACATGAGGAGCGGGACGAATAGCATGAGAGCCAGCTGAGACGCGGCAACGCCGAGAACACCTATGAAGCTTGCGAAGAAACTCTGGAGTCGCTGTCCGATATCGCCGCGGTGAGGTTCGACATACCTATCCACGAATTCCTGCCGAGACCCTGGAAGCCCCAGTTTCTTGAGTGTGGAGCTATAGGTGTCGAAAAGGACGTCGATCTGGTTGGACCCCTGGGTCGACTGGGCTTGGACGTCGGGCCGCCAACGCACAAAGAAGTTCTCGTCCGCGTTGGGCGTGATGAAGTTAGTGACCTCGAGGTCGACCTCGTTCCGGAGATTGCCGATCTGGCCACTGACAATTGGGCCGAGCCAGGTGCCATGCGCCACGATCGCCCCGACAAAGATTACCATGACCGAAATAACGGCCATGGGCCGGCCCCAGCCACGAAGTCGCAACTTACCGACGACGGGATCCAGGATAGCTCCCAAGGCGAACGCAATTACAAAGGGAAGCAAACGGGCCCAGACCGGCAGAGCG
>CAZNUL010000088.1:0-2034 GCA_964576205.1 uncultured Fimbriimonadaceae bacterium
GCAAGAGCTCGAGGAGATGAAGCTGATCGACACCCTCATGAGCGGCGCCTCGTTCACGGGCGCCGTCCACCACCTCAAGCGCTACTATCACATGCAAGTGAAGCGTGTGCGCGAGAAGGCTCGCTCGGTCACCCTGGTCTCGATCGGGCTCTTGCTCGCCGTCTCCCTCCTCGTGCTGGCCGGCGGCATGGCGTACTTCTACGGCATCCGTGTGTGGCTCGTTCGCCGAAAATCAACCAGTCCCAGCCCATGCCAGCCTCCCAGGCGCTGCCGGACGTATCGACGCTCAGCGTCATCGTGTACGAGAAGAGACTGCCCGACGGAGCCGAGCTGTAGCTAAGATTCAGGCTGGCGGCCTGGGTCGCTGCAACGCAGCCGATAAGTGCGATAAAGCCTAGAGCAAGTCGCTTCACGATATTCTCTCCAACTAATTGCCAGATAGTCACATAGTAAGTCCCTCGTCGTCAACGCGTCAAACATCTCGAGCGTAAACTGGCAACTCTACCAGGATAGGGCTCCGGCAACTCAAGGTAAAGATGTCCCGCTCTAGGACAGGTTCCATGACATAAACTGGACGACGCATGTGGCAGCGGTTTACGGAGCGCGCGAGGAAGGTCGTCTTCTACGCCCAAGAGGAGGCACAGAAGTTCGGGCAGGGGTACGTCTCCACGGAACATCTCCTGCTCGGATTGGTGCGCGAAACCGACAATCTTGCCTGCTGCGTGATTGAAAGCCTTGGAATAAGCCCGATTCGGGTTCGGTCCGAGATCGAACGACAGCTTCCCAGTGCCGATAGCCATCCGACACAGGACATGACCCTGACGCCCCGCGCGAAACGGGTGATCGACCTGGCCTACGAGGAAGCCAAGAACCTCAACAACAACTACATTGGGACTGAGCACTTGCTCCTCGGCCTTTGCAAGGAGGGGGACGGCCTTGCCGGCCGAGTCCTTTCCAAGCTTGGACTGAGTCTCAAGGCTCTTCGGCAAAAGGTCCTGGAAATGCAGGATGGCGGGCACGAGAACCCCACGCTCGTCCAGGAAAAGTTGATGTCCATGGAGCGGCACAAGCCGGAGCTCTTCCTCGGCTTCCTCATGGGCCATTGCATTCGGCAGCACCTGATGCTGACTCTGATTGCCGACGAGGCCAGCATCACCGGCCGTGTGATCCGAGCTCAATGCGACGACGTTAGCAAGCTCCAGTGGGACCTTTGGGGTCAAGTCATCACTGCCGCGAAAACCGGACTTACCGCACCAGAACACGGAGCCTTGCAACGACTACTTATCACCGCTCAGCAGGAGGCCGGCGACGAGAAGGTCGAAGACCACCATCTCCTGCTCGCACTCCTGATTGAGGATGGCGCCGGATTCGGCAACACCTTGAGGAGTTCAGGGATCACTGTCGAAAGAAGCCGAGAGTTGATCGCAGAGTTCGGCAGGAGCGACGTATAGTAGCGCGGGCGACTCGCCCGTAGTCGCCAGCAACGCCCCAGAGCCTCAACACCCCCATCGCCGTAACGCCCCATCGCCGCAACGCCGTCCCCGCTGACCGGTAAACTCATCGCTTGAGCGCGGTTCAAACGGTCGAGCGGACAGCTGGAGAGGCCGCGAGGCCGGAACCCCTAACCCAGACAAAGATCCTGCGGTTCTTCTCGCCTCTTGCGCTCTCCTGGATCTTCATGTCGGTCGAAGGACCGCTCTCGGTGGCGCTCATCTCCCGGTTGCCCGGAGCCGAAGTCAGCACCGCTGCTTTCCAGATCATGATGGGATTGGCCCTCTGGCTGGAGAGCCCGATCATCGACCTCCTTTCCACGAGCACGACGCTCGCAAAGAGCCGGCAGAATTACGTTCAGCTCAGCCGCTTCGTTTGGTGGCTCATCGCGACCGTGACCATCGCCCACGCGCTGGTCGCGTTCACACCGCTCTACTGGATCGTGACGCGCCAAATCATGGGTGTCCCCCCCTAGGCTGCGGAACCCGCCCGGAGCGGTCTCGCCGTGAGGTGCGAGGCGCTCGACGCCCGCGAGGCCGCCGC
>CAZNUL010000088.1:2044-8809 GCA_964576205.1 uncultured Fimbriimonadaceae bacterium
CCGCCGAGGTGGCGGAACGCGCGCGGATCGGTCTTGCCGTGATGGTTCCGTGGCCCGGCCTTATCGGCTGGCGGCGCTACCTTCAGGGCATCCTGATCCGGAACGGTCAGACGAAACTGATCGGGTTCGGCACCGGCGTTCGCGTTTGCACGATGTTCGGATCGGCCCTGCTCCTCTATTGGACGGTCCGCCTTCCGAGTATCGAGATCGCGGGCATTGCCCTCGTCTGCGCGGTGGGAGCAGAGACGCTTTTCGCCCAGTGGGCGAGCCGGGAGACGATCAGGAAGGAGTTTGGGTACGCCCCGGCCGAGCATCCGCGTTCACGCGAAAGTGATCCCGACGACATCAGCATGGCAAAGCTGAGGAAGTTCCACCTGCCGCTAACCGCCACGACCATGGTGATGATGATGGGTTCACCCGTTGTCGGCTCCGCGCTGTCACACGCACCGAACCGAATCGCGCAGCTTGCCGGCTACCAGATCGCGGCGACACTGATTTGGCTGATGAGGACGACCGTCTTCGCTCTGCCGGAAGTCGTCATCACGCTCTACCGGGACGAGGCTTCGGCAGCCGTGTTACGCCGGTTTTGCATTCGGCTGGGATTCGTGACGAGCGGGACGATGGCGATCGTGTGGGTGACGGGACTGGACGAACTGTTCTTTCGATACGTACTCGGCGCTACACCTTCCCTTCTTCCGATCGCTCACCTAGCTTTTATTGCGGCGCTTCTCATGCCGTTCGTCGGAGCCTGCCAATCGTACGTCCGTGGCATGCTGACCGCCCATCATCTCACCGTCTCGAGGCTACTTGCTGTGAGCGTTTCGATGGCAACCCTGTTGGCCACCATGATCGCCGCTCATTTCCTCGGCTTCGATGGCGTGGTCGCAGCCGGAATCTGCCCCACCCTGGCTCTGCTCGCCGAGCTCGGAGTGCTCGTTTACGCCTGGGAGCGGAGACCAGGGGTGACCGTTTAGTGGAATGCACTCCATCACTCCGTCGGCCCATCACTCCAATGCTCCATCAACTCCAAGCCTCCAAAAAAAAACCCCGCCTGGGGTAGGCGGGGTTGCTAGAGAGGTTCGCTGGTTTCCGTTATGGTTCCGTTGCATTCTTTGGAACAGCCGGTCGTCAAGGACTGTTCCACGGTGGCGACGAGATGGGCCTTTTGACTTCCCCCTCTTGTCGACGTTAAAGATTCATGAAAGAAGGGCTTGCTTGGTATCGTAACCTGCGGAGAATCAGGCTTTCACGTATGAAAAGGATCTTTGCCCTCTCGCTTTCCTTCCTTCCCTCCCTCTTGCTCGCTCAACCCGCCGATCCGCAGGCTGGACCGTGGCAGCCGCTTCTCGCCAATCTCAAGGCGCGATGCGTTGGGCCCTCGAACATGGGTGGGCGATGCGTGGACCTGGCGGTCTACAACAAGGAACCGCGGATTTTTTACGTCGCAACCGCGAGTGGTGGCCTCTGGAAGACGATGAACGGCGGGACAACCCTTTATCCGGTGTTCGAGCGAGAAGCAACGGTCAGCCTCGGTGCGTGCGCCGTGAGCCAGAAGGATTACAACCTCGTCTGGGCCGGTACCGGCGAGGCTACGAGCCGCAATTCGGTGGCCTGGGGCGACGGAGTCTACAAGACCACCGACGGAGGGACGACCTGGAAGAACATGGGGCTGAAGGAGACGATGCACATCTCGCGCATCCTGATCGACCCCAATAACAACGACACGGTCTATGTGGGTTCCCTCGGTAGGACTTGGGGCTATAACCCGGAGCGAGGAGTTTTCAAGACGACCGATGGAGGCAAGACTTGGAAGCAGGTCTTTAAGCTCGATGAAAAGACCGGCGTCGCCGACATGGCGATGAATCCGAAGAATCCTAACGACATTCTTGTTGCGATGTGGCAGCACATCCGGAAGCCTTACGACTTCGCCAGCGGCGGGTCGACCGGAGGCATCTACCGGACGACCGACGGTGGCAAGACCTGGCACAAGACGATGAAGGGGATGCCAAATGCATGGCCGAAGATCGAGTCCCTCGATATCCGCCAACTGCGGACAATCGCGAGCTACTTCGACATTCCGAACGATACGAACTCGAAGCCGGCGGATTTGCTTCCCAAGATCAAGGAAAAGGTCGCCGCGACGGATTTGCCCATCGGCCGCATCGGGCTTTCCTATTACATGAAGGATCCCAAGGTGGTACTGGCGACGGTGGAATTCAATCCCTTTGCGTCCCCGGCCGGCAGCGGAGGTGGCCGAGGTGGCGGCGGCGGGAGCATGAACGGCGGCGGAACCTTCATGAGCCATGACGGAGGCGATAGCTGGGAGAAGACGAGCTCCACAAATCCTCGCCCGTTTTACTTCAGCCGGCCGATTATCGATCCGAACGACGATAAGCGGCAGTACCTCGGCGGAGTCAGCCTCTCCGTGACCGATGACGGCAAAACGTTCCGCAGCTTGAATGGCGCCCGCGTACACGCCGACATCCACCAAATTTGGATCGATCCGAGCGACTCCTACCACATCATGCTGGTCTGCGACGGGGGCCTCTATCAGTCTCGGGATCGTGGCGCCACCTGGTTCCATCACGAGAACATGGCGATCGGCCAGTTCTATGCAGTCGCCTTCGACAGCCGCAAGCCGTATTGGGTCTACGGAGGGCTACAGGATAACGGCTCGTGGGGCCAGCCGACCCAAAACCAAAGAGGATCGACGTCGTGGTTCGACGCGTTCAACGTCGGCGGTGGAGACGGGTTCCATGTCGCCTCCGATCCGAGTGACTGGCGTTGGCTCTATTCGGAAAGCCAGGGCGGAGCCATCGGGCGCTTCGATCTCAAGGGAGGAAGCGGCAGGCGGGGATTTAGGCAGCCTCCGAGGCAAAACAACCGGTTTAACTGGAGCACTCCGTTCATTATCAGCCCGCACAACGCGTCGACGCTCTATCTGGGCGGCAACAAGCTGTTCAAGACCGTCAACCGCGGTGATTCATGGGTGGCCGTCAGCCCCGATCTCACCACCAACGATCCTGCGAAGCAGCTCGCGGGAGCGCATTCGGTTTCACCGGAAAACACCGGCGCCGAGACTCATTGCACGATCATCTCGATCTCGGAATCGCCTCGAAAACAGGGACTGATCTATGTGGGCACCGACGATGGCTTGATTCAGGTGACGCAGGACGACGGCGGGCACTGGACCAACGTCACCGCGGCCATTCCCGACCTGCCCGCCAACACCTGGTGCTCGAAGGTTCTCGCCTCGAAGTGGGAGGAGGGCCGGGTCTATGCCGCGTTCGACGGCCACCGTGGGGACGACTTTAAGCCTTATGTGTATGTCAGCGATGATTACGGAAAGTCGTGGTCAAAGCTCAGCTCAGGGTTGCCCGATTTCGATTGCGTCTACACGCTTTGCGAAGGTGAGCGGAACTCGGACCTGTTATTCCTCGGGTCTGAGGAGTCGCTTCGCGTCTCCTTGGACAAGGGAAAGACCTGGAGCCGCTTCCGCTCAAACGGATGGCCGACCGTCGCCGTGCACGATCTCCAGCTCGATGCGCGCGAAGGCGACCTTTGCATCGCAACCCACGGTCGGTCGATCTGGACCTTGGACGTCAACGGCCTGGAGGCGATGACGACCGAGAACCGGGATAAGGACGCGGTCGTCACCAAGCCACAGAATGTCTACTTGCTCGGGATGACCACCGGGGCGCCGTGGGACGGCGACGGCGTGTTCAGTATCCCGAACACCCAACCTGGGACCCTCATTCAGTACTGGCTGAAGAAGGACCAGACGGGCGACGTCACCATCCACGTGTCCACGGCGGACGGTACGCGTGTACAAGACATCACAGGATCCAACAAAGCGGGCCTCAACACCGTTCGCTGGGACGCCCGCATAGGGGGCGCCCGCGTGGATGCCGGCGACTACCGCATCTCGATCACGGTTGGTGGGAAGGAATACACCAACGGGGTGCACGTCGAGGACGTTGCCGGGTAGCGGGGGTTCTTCGTAACCCTTCTGCCCATCCCCAGCAGCTCGAACCTTAGACCGTCGCCTTCGTGCGGGCGACGATCTGCTCGAGGAATACGTTGTTGCTCGGAGTCCGCTTGATGAGCTTGATGAGCTGATCGGTGGCCTCCCAGTTGTTCTGCTGATTCGCAACCATGCGGTGAAGCTGGATGACCGCCTCGAGCTCCTCTCGGTTGAAGAGCTTCTCCTCGTGTCGGGTCGACGACTTCTTCACGTCGATCGCCGGCCAGATCCGCCGCTCGGCGAGGTCGCGGTCCAACACGATTTCCATATTGCCCGTGCCCTTGAATTCCTCGAAGATCGCGTCGTCCATCTTAGAACCGGTGTCGATCAAAGCGGAAGCGATGACGGTCAGGGACCCGCCCTCCTCGATATTTCTAGCGGACCCAAAGAAGCGGCGGGGCCGATAAAGGGCGGCCGGATCGAGACCGCCGGACAGCGTCCGTCCCGATGGGTTGATCGTCAAGTTCGAGGCTCGCGACATCCGAGTCAAGGAGTCGAGCAGGATCACCACGTCGCGACCGGCTTCGACCAGCCGCTTGGCCTGTTCCAGACACAGATCGGATACGCGCATGTGATTCTCGGCCGGCTCGTCAAAGGTCGACGAGATAACCTGGCCGCGGACGGACCGCTTGAAGTCGGTAACTTCTTCCGGCCTTTCGTCCACCAGCAATACCATGAGGTAGCACTCGGGGTGATTTGCCGTAATCGCGTTTGCGATGGTCTTAAGGATCGTGGTCTTTCCCGCCTTGGGAGGCGAGACGATGAGGCCGCGCTGACCTTTGCCGATCGGCGAAATGAGGTCGATTAAACGGCCGATCACATTGTCCGGCACGGTCTCCATCTCTAGCCGCTCGTCCGGGTGGAGGGGAGTCAGCTCCTCGAAGATCTTTCGGTTCTGCATCTCCGGCGACTGGGTGCCGCAGCCGTTGACGCTTTCGACGCGAAGCATGCCCTGATACTTCTCGCCTTCCTTCGGCTGGCGAACCTGACCATAGACGGAATCGCCCGCCTTTAGGCCGAATCGTTTGATCTGCGACTGGGAAACATATACGTCTTGCGGCGAAGGATTATAGTTTTCGCGACGCAAGAATCCCCATCCGTCGTTCAGGATCTCCAGGATGCCACGGGCGTAGATGGCCTCGTGTTCGGCGTTGGCCCTTTCGAGGAGCTGCTCGATGAGCTCGTTACGGAGGAGGTTTGGGGAAAGCTTAGCGGTCTTGGCGAGCTTCAGCAGCTCGGCTGGGGTCTTCTGGTCAAAGTGGTTGTAATCGATTTCGGGCAGGCCTTCCAGATCGCTTTGATCTTGCTTTGGCAAGCCTTCATTGCGCGGACCGCGTCCGCGCCGGCGGCCACCACCGCCGCCACCGTCTTTTCTTGGACGAAACTGATGCGTCATGTTGCTCCTAAGGAGTATTTGCCCTTTGCAGACAAGGATTGTAGGATGCAAGGATTGAAGGATTCAAAGGCACACCGCTTTGGGAATAAGTCCCAACCGTCTAGTCCTGTAATCCTCTAATCCTCTTTAGCCCCTTCGATCCTGCCCTTGTGGGCGGTTGCTTTTTGGGGGAGGGATCACCCTTCTCGGAGAATGGCGATATACGGAAGATTTCGGTATCTCTCGCCGTGATCTAGACCGTATCCTACCACAAACTCGTTGGGAATCTCAAAGCCAACGTATTCGACCGGCGTCTCAACCTTGCGGGCTGCGGGCTTGGACAGCAGAGTGACCACCTTTAGGGTCTTCGGCCTTCTCGTACTCCACAACTCGCGGAGATGGCTGAGCGTCTTGCCGGTGTCGACGATGTCTTCAACTATTAGGACGTGCCTTCCCTCGATATTGATATCCAAATCTTTTCGAATTTGCACGATTCCGCTCGAAGATTTACCGGCGCCGTAGCTCGACGTCTGGGCAAAGTCGACTTCGAGGTCTCCTCCAAGCGCACGCGAAAGATCGGAAAGAAAAACGAAGCTGCCCTTGAGGATTCCTACCAGAACGATTGGCTGGCTTCCGTAGTCGTGCCTGATTTGAATCGCGAGTTCGTCGATTTTTGCGGCAATCCGATCAGCCGTGATCAATGTCTCGAGATTCGAAGACATGTTGTGATTGTGCAGGATAAGCCCGTCAAACACGAGGCAACCACCAACCAACCTACATCCCGTTGCGTTTACCAGGGGAACCTGGGGTGAATGCGTGGAACTATCCCCGTGGTGCTGCGGGGGTCCAACCAGCCGCCCGGACTCTCGCTGGCACCAATACCTTGGAGGGGCCCCAGATGGGCATGCGTAGGACATGCCCCCAGGAATGGTCGATCTATAGGTCCTTGACCATCGGCCGATGGGGGATCGTAACCTCTTCAAAGGGTTCTCCGAGGATCGCATAGCCGAGCCGCTCGTAAAATCGTACCGCCGGCTCCCTAGCGCTTAGTTCGATCCGGGTGAATCCATGATCCCGAGACCAGACTTCGGAGGCCCGGACCATATCGACCCCGATCCCTTGCCCTCGGAATTCAGGGAGAACGGCGACCTGTCGCATCTTAACAGAGCCTGAGGGTTTGGGCGTCATCATCAGGCATCCGACGACCTTGCCACTTAACAAAGCCACGAAGTGCGAGTCGACGGTCTCGGCGGCCAATTCCTGAGGCGTGAAGTCCAGCCCGAGCGGGAGACGGAGGATCTCTCGCCTCATTTCAACTGCCTCCAGATACTCGCTCGAGCCGTGTGGCACGATCTTGATCTCGGCC
>CAZNUL010000089.1:0-8730 GCA_964576205.1 uncultured Fimbriimonadaceae bacterium
GGAGGGACGTCGTGCGTAGGATGTTATATTGGCGGACTGGATCAGATTCCGGCGATGCTACGCGGCGACGCGCTGTGCGGATCGGTTACAGACGGGCGAACAGGGACGGCGCTCATCTCGGACGCGGGCAGGGACTGAAGTAATGACTGAGGCAGGTCGAGATTCGGATTCGAGCAGTCCAACCATGTTTCCAGGTCGTGCTTTCGGAGGATTACCGGCATACGGTCATGCAGAGTCGCGATCAACTCGTTCGGCTGGGTCGTGAGGATCGTGCAAGAGCGAGTCAGCTCTCCCTGGCCGTCCCGCCAGTACTCGTAGAGTCCGGCAAAAGCGAACGACTCTCGAGACTGCAGGCTGACAAAATACGGCTGCTTAAGGGCCTTTGCCTTCGGCTTTGACCTTTTCGGAATATTGAATTCTTCGAAGAGTGATGGGACTGCCGGCTGCCTTTCGGGTGCAGGAGCCTCCTCGATGGTCTCGTGCTTCCATTCGAAGAATCCATTTGCCGGGATCGCGCAACGACGGCGCATAAACGCGTTGCGGAACGCGGGCTTCTCCAGGATCGATTCGGATCGAGCGTTGATCATCTTCGTGCCGACGGCCGGATTCTTTGCCCAGGACGGAATCAAGCCCCAACGGAACTCGCGCAATTGACGCTTGCCCTCCTTCTCAATTGCCCCTATGACCAGGTCGGTGGGAGCGATGTTGTATTGGGGTTCGACTTCCGGCACATCGATCTCGAGCAACTCGGCGATTTGGGCAGGAGTCGCATACAACGAGAATCGGGCACACATTTCAGGATTATGAAAGCGTTCGGCGTTGGGCCGGCCGGAATCGGCTGGCCCAACACCCGACGACCCGAGTCCAAGACCATTTGCCTATCTCAGTATCGGTCGTAGCCCGCCTCGGCATACACGCTGTTCGCCCATCCGCCGCATTTGATCAGCCGAATGATCGCCTCCATCTGACTCGAAGTCGGGTTGACGTTGTAAATCGCAGCCCGGTCATACGAGCCTAGGCCGGTGGTAAGCCCCATGTATGCGTCGTAGTCGGTCATGCCATTGTCGCTGCCCCAGTCCTTGGAGTAGTACGCGTTGTATTCCGGAACGTTCTTGGCGTTGTTGTCGATCGCCACCAGGATGCTCTTCTGGAGCATGTGCTCTTGCGGCCCCGGCAAGCTCCAAAAGAGCTGCTTGAGGTTCGCGATCTCGGTCGCATTCAGAGTTCGATCCATGATGAACGCGAGCCGGTCATAGGCGTGATCGCCGGTCGACTTGTGCAGCCTCCATGGGCCGCTCACGATGATCGTCGTTGACTGTACCGTTGTGGTATCGGTCTGCGCCGGTGAAATCACGGATAGGGTCATCGCGAATGCGACGGCGACGAGGGTGATGTTTCTCATTTTGATGCTCTCCTTAAGGCGATTGCCCGTTGAGGCGCACACTTGCGCCTCCATCTTTATGGGAGTCTGCATCGAGCCATGATGTTCGCACTTCCGTGGCGCCAGAACCTCGGCGCAACCCGACTTCTCAACACCATGCGGTGGCAAACCAGGGGGTAACCGGGGGGATTGCCTCGATCTGCGCAACCTTTGATTTCGACCTGAAATCGGGGGAGAGTCACCCGTACAATGACTCCGTTTCCCCCTCAAGGCGACGGAGTGCCCTATTGTGTTAGCGGAAGAACTTGTACCTTTGCATAGCCTCGAAATGGAGATGAGCACGCTCGGCTCCATGATCCTGTCGGATCGAGCTTCCGAAGAGCTTGTCACGACGCTCGAAGATCACGACTTCTATCGCCCCGCCCACAAGGAGATCTTCCGTGCGATCCGGCAGCTGGTCAACAACTCCCGGCCGATCGACTTCGTTACCCTCAAGGAAGAGCTCATCGCCAGGGACAAGCTCGCTCAGGCCGGCGGCGAGGATTACCTTCTGCAGATCGCCGACTTCGTTCCCAGCGCTGCGAATGCCAGCTATTACGCGCAGGTAGTTCTCGATAAGGCGACGCTAAGGCGACTCGAAAACGCGGGTCGCGAGATCGTCGGCACCGTCCATACGCCGGATGAGATGAGCGCCGACGACAAGGTCGACCGGGCCGAACAGCTCGTTTTCGAGGTTGGCCGAAGGCGACTCGGCAGCCAGTTCCGACACGTGTCTAGCCTGGCGAAAGAGTTCTTCATCGACGTCGACAACATCATCGAGTCGGGCGAGCCCTTAGTTGGCATTACGAGCGGATTCAGCGACGTCGATCGGATGACGACCGGATTCTATGGCGGTGACCTGGTGGTGATCGGCGCCAGGCCATCGATGGGCAAGACGTCCCTGGCCCTGGACTTCGCCCTGGCGGCGGCCCGGGAACGAAAGGGCGCCGTCGCGATTTTCTCGCTTGAAATGAGCGGCATCCAGCTCGTGCGTCGAATGGTTTCGATGGTAAGTGGGGTGAGCAGCCATGCGTTGAAGGGGCCGAACATTTCGCCCGACATGTACCGGAAGCTCGCCGACGCGTGCGAGCATCTCTACGCCCTGCCGATACACATCGACGACGCATCCGACATTTCGCCGCTAGAAATGCGCGGCAAATGCCGAAGGCTCAAGGCCGAAGCCGGTTTGGCCCTCATCGTCGTCGACTACCTTCAGCTGATGCGGGGTAGCCGAAAGACCGAGAACCGCACTCAGGAAATCAGCGACATCGCTCGCTCGATCAAGGCGATGGCCAAGGAGTTGAAAGTACCCGTGGTGGCGCTTAGCCAGCTAAACCGGGGAGTCGAGACGAGGGAAGAGAAGCGGCCCGTCCTCTCCGACATCCGCGAATCCGGTTCGATCGAAGCAGAAGCCGATATCGTCATGCTCCTCTATCGGGACGAGTATTACAAGGCGAAGGAGGAAAACCGGCAGATCGACTTCGACCCGGACAAGGTCGAGGAAGCCGAGGTGATCATTGCCAAGCACCGGAACGGCCCGACCGGTAAGGTCATCCTGGGATTTCAGCCCGCCTACGCACGGTATCGTCAGCTTGCTTTCCGCGAGACCCATCAGGGACTGGACGATCCGCCCAGGTCCGGCAAGAGGGGAACGCGCGCGCGAAACCAGCCGCCGGACGAGGACTAACGCTTAGGCAGCCGCGAGGAAGGAAGGACCACCCCGTTGTAACGAGAGGCTCGGACGGCCACAATCCGCTTCAAGAACAGGTGCGCGCTCCCGACTGGAAGGCTTAGTACTCGGTCAGCGAGACTGGAAACCCACGGCTTTCGCGAGGGCCTGGAAGTGATTGGTGGCGAGCACGAACTGCACATCCTCGTGCGCATGCAGGCAAAACGCGATCGAATCACCTAATGGCGAGAGGTGAAAACTGCAACCGTCGATTTCAACCAGAACATCGCGCTGTTCGATCGCGTCTGCGATTTTTTCCGCCTCGACCGACATCGCGGTCGTGATTCCCGTCGCTGTTACTTCGAATTGGAACACTCCCGGATCCAAAGCGAGGAGTCGTACCTCGCGTGAAATCCCGTCGTGCATGCCGCACCACAACCGAACACTCCTATAGCTCAAAGCACACCATCCTAAAACCCACAAGAGAGTGACGAAACAGACTTGCGGTTTTTGACTACACTTTCACTTTTTGCTTGAATAAATCCCGCATAGCCAAGGCATTGCCGGGGCCGTGTGCCACATCTCAAGCACGCTTGCCAACCGTTGGTCGTCAAGTTGACTCAGCGGGCTATAATCCCGGCGCATGACGATTCTGGTGGTGGGTTCGGGGGGTCGCGAGCACGCCCTGGCGTGGAAGCTGTCGCAGGAAGCGGACGTGATTGCCGCACCAGGAAATCCGGGCATTTCCGAATGTGCCCGTTGCCTTGATGTGTCCGCCTCCGATTCGATGGCGATCGCTCATCTGGCCGCATCCGAAGGAGTCGACCTCGTCGTCGTCGGTCCCGAGGCTCCGCTCATTGGAGGCCTTGCGGACGTGGTCCGAAAACGCGGCATCCCTGTGTTCGGGCCCGGCGCCGATGGCGCCCAACTCGAAGGGTCCAAAGCATTCTCGAAGCAGCTGATGCGTGAGGCCGGCGTTCGGACAGCGGAGTTCGAGGTCTTCGACGATCCGGTCGAAGCACATCGATACGTAGGCTCGCGAAAACGGAAACTCGTGGTCAAGGCGAGCGGCGCGGCCCTCGGCAAAGGCGTCATCGTCACCGACACCGAGAACGAGGCTCACGAAGCGGTCGATGCGATTCTGGTCGACGGAGAATTCGGCGCTGCCGGAGCCCAAATCGTGATCGAGGATCGCCTGACGGGGCCCGAGTTCAGTTTGTTAACGCTTTGCTCGGACGACCCGAGCGGTCCCTCCGGTTACCTATCCCTCCCGGTGGCACAAGACTACAAGCGCGCCCTAGACGGCGATCGGGGTCCGAATACGGGCGGTATGGGCTCCTTTTCTCCGGTACCGTCGATTACTCCCGAGATGGCTCGGCAAACGGAAGCAGATGTCGTGCTTCCGATTCTCTCGGCCCTCCGGGAGCGTTGCATCTCCTACCGCGGAGTCCTGTTTTCGGGCCTGATGCTTCATGAGGCCAAACCCTATTGCCTCGAATTCAACGTTAGGTTCGGCGATCCAGAAACCCAGAGCATCGTGTGCCGGCTCGGCTCCGGGCTTGTCGCCGCACTCCTTGCCTGCGCCGAGGGGAAGCCGATACCTCCGGTCGAAGTGCTTAACGATGCGGCGGTAACCGTCGTTGCGGCGAGCGGCGGATATCCGAACGAATACGAAAAGGGCAAAGAAATCACGATTGGCTCCTTGGCCGAAGGTGTGCAGGTATTTCATGCGGGCACCGCGTTTCGGAACGACCGCCTTGTGACTAATGGCGGCCGCGTCCTGGCAGTTACCGCCTGCGCCCGCGATCTCAAGCAGGCCCGTGATTTAGCCTATGCCGGAGCCGGACAGGTTCAATTCGAAGGCATTCATTTCCGGCGCGATATCGCTGGAAGCTAGGTCCCTCGTTTCCTCGCGAGAACCAAAACAGCCCAACACCACTGCCTATTTCTTGTCGTTCTGAGCTTCCGGGGTGACGTACACGAAGTCGCCAATCCCCCGGGACACGGTCGTCGGCCCGGCAGACTGCATCATCACGAGCGTCACGCCGTTCCCGGCCCGGCGCCTCGCGATCCGCCAGTTGATTCCCTGCTTGTACATCAGGTGCCCCGATCCTGCGATCACGACGAATATGGCCCGCGAATCCTTGGGCGCCTTTTCCACATATTTGATCGCCGAATCGGACATGGCCTCATCCCACAGAACTTGAGCGGCATACATGTTGTCCATTGAAGGACCGGTCATCGGGTGGCCGCCCCCGCCTATCAGGGCGTCCCACATCGCGCGGTGATCTTTGTTACCCAGATCCATATCTGCGGGAAGTTCGCTGCGCTGCTCCGCGGAAAGTCCTCCGAACCCCTGTTTCCCTACAGACCGCACCCAGTCCCTGGGCACGTTAAGGCCCACGAGAGGGAGAGCGTTATCTCGGATGACCTGAAAAACGGGACGGTAGAAGGCGAAGTCGTAGCCCCACTGCCCCTTCCAGTCGCTCTTGTCCAAGAAGTCAGCCTCCGCGATCAATCCAGAAGACCACTGATCGAGCCAGCTTTGCTTGGGCCGCTGATACATCTCCATGCCGACGATCACGTGGCGGCCCGCTCCGACCAGGGCCGCGATCACTTCGGCCTCCATCTGCTGGTGTGCCGTCGTGGCATGGTTTTCGCCAAGATAGACGAACCGCTTTCCCTTGGCCGCATCCACGATATCTTGAGCGGTAGCCCGCCGTTGTCTATTCAGATCGTAAATCTGCCCGACCTGGACAGTCGCCTCGCCCTTTTGACCGATCGGAAGCCGATTGGGATCGACAGAGATTTGCGCCGTGACGACGAGGGCCGCTCCAAGAAGAAACATGTCGCGAGTTTACGGGATTGGGTCTTGCCGCGATGTGCTCTGGCGCAACCTGTTGCGCTACGAATCCGACCCCGAGGACTCCGCGTCGTCCTCAAACGGCACATGTGTGGCCCGGTGGCTGAATCCCAGCCAGTATCGACCGATAAGGGTCACTGCCTCGATGAATTCGTCGTAGTCAAGCGGTTTCTGTACGAACGAGTTGACGCCGAGCCGGTAGCACGCATCGACATCCGACTGCTCGGAACTCGAAGAAAAGACGACGACCGGCAGGAGGTCGGTCGCGCTGCTTTCCCTAATCTTCTTGAGAACCTCCAGGCCACCGACCTTTGGGAGCTTTAGGTCCAGGATCACGAGGTCGGGTCGGGGCTGCGTCTTAAGACCTTCGAACGGTCCCGTTCGGAAGAGGTAGTCGATCGCTTCCGAACCGTCCCGAGCGACGAGCACAATGCAGTTAGGCTCCATCGACCGGAGCGCCCGATGCACGAGCGCCTCATCGTTGATGTCGTCCTCGACAAGTAAGACAAAAAATGGACCCTTTTCTCCCTTTTCCATCAGGCGATCCCGGTTTTGTATCTTTGACGTGTGCTCGGTCGATTTGAGCCAATCATGTTCGAGTCAACTAGCAGGACGGACCAAATTGTTCTAATGTTGACTGAAAAGGTTCATCTGGCCCGGCGAGAGGGAAAGTGGGGCCGCCGCCGTGCAACAATACGCAACGCATGAAATCGACGGTGTTGGTAACCCAATTGCTGCTGGCGGCGCTCGCATCGGGACCGAAGATCGTCAACATCAAGCACGACTCGCCGGATTACAAGGCGATCGTTCAGGCGGTCACGCCCTATGCGAATGCGCACTCGTCCCAACCGTGCCGGATCGCGGGCGACACGATGAAGCGATCCGCCGACTGGGCGTTTGTCTTCTCGTCCCTGCAACCGGTTGACGCAAAGATCAAGTCGACCTCCTCCCTGATGGCCCTGCTGAGAAAGGGCAGGCGGTGGACGATTCGCGAGATCGTCGTTTCGTCAGCCGGTTTCGACGATGCGGCGGTTCAATGGTCGAAGAAGTACGATTTGCCGGCCGCTTTGCTAAAGCATTAGGGTTAGCTGCGAGAGATCCTTCTGATGAAGATCGGAGGATCGAGGCTCTGGCCCTTGGCGGGCGACTGCTGGATCTTCCGGACCACATCCATTCCTTTGATCACGCGCCCAAAGGCCGCGAAGCCCTGACCGTCCGGATTCCGCTTGCCGCCGAAATCAAGCTCAGGCTGGTCGCCGATGCAAATGAAAAAATCGGACGTTGCGGTGTCGGCTGAGTCTCTAGCCATCGAGATGGTCCCGTCGTTATGGTGCAATCCAGTCTTGTTCGTGCGCTCCAGTTGGATCGGCGCGAAGTCGGACTTCTCTTTGGCCGGGTTGACACCCCCCTGAATCACCTCGATCTTGACCTTCTTGTCCGGCTGATTTCCCATAGTCACCGTCCGATGAAAGCGGCCGCCATCGTAGTGTTTTGCGTCGACGTAGCGCAAGAAGTTGTCCGTGGTTTCCGGCGCGTGGGCCCGATCCAACTCCACGACGATCGATCCCAGGCTTGTGTCGATCGTAACGATCGGAAGCTTGGTGTTTTGGAAACCAAGCGACAACACGCAAAGAATTGAGAGGAGAGCCATTGCAAATAGATTATCTTGGACTTCGATTGCGGAGCGGCTGCGTTAAGCCATTGCTAATGCAGTCCCAGCATAAGCTGCCAGGGATAGGTTCTATGCCAGAATGTCGCGAAGGAAGCACACACCTATGAGCACAACTGTTGAAGGAATTGATTCTAGAGGGTATCTAACCGGCTGGCTGAAGGGCCTGACCAGCATGTATTCCGCCGATGTTAACGCCATCCCGGACGACAAGTGGACGGCAACTTTTGGCGGATGCACGCGCGCCGCAAATGTTTTGACGGCCGACGCGATCTCGCTTTTGCTGTTTACGACTGAGCTTCTCAAGGGCGGAACGCCGGCGGAAGGCTCGAATATGGATCCGCTTGCTGCCGAGTGTTCAACCAAAGCGGCCGCGATTGCCAAGCTCGCCGAAGCCGCGGACGCCTTCGCTGGAGCGCTAGGCTCGGCAAGCGACGCGACGCTGAACTCCATGGTGACCCCACCCTGGCAGATGCCGACGCCGCTCTTCATGCTGGCTGAGATTACGGTGAGCCATCTTTGGTATCACGACGGCCAGCTGAACTACATTCAGTGCCTTCTCGGCGACGAGAAGATCCACTGGATGGGCTAACCTCGCTCTTTCTCCAGGCTGCTTATCGGCAGCCTGGAGACGCCGGCGCCCCGAGGCAGCGTAACGAGCAAGGCTGCCGAAGCGTCCCACAAACATGAAGTTGTTCGCTTCGTTGGGTTTCTTCGCCGCGTTGGCCGGGTCGTCGTTCGCCCAAGGGCAACCGTTTATCAAGGTCCGCGTGTACCATGCCGACCCCTGGGCGGTAAAAGCCTTGCTGGAGGGCGTGGCGTTCAACCAGCCCGAGCTCAGTACGATCCTGGGTTTCGCCGGGGTGCCCGACAAGGAGAGCTCTCTGATCGAAAGCATCTTCGGCGGCAAGGGACGCTTGGTCGTGAACTCGACCGACAACAGCATCCTTTTCATTCCCGATAGGGGATGAGTCCTGCAAGGCACGGTAGGCCCGCTTGAGGCCAAACGGCCTCAGCAAACGCGAAGCCCAGGCTCCAAGGAACCTGGGCTTCCCGATAGAGCCGGAATTACTTTCCGCTGACGCCGAACTTCGTGATCACGAGATTTC
>CAZNUL010000090.1:0-8030 GCA_964576205.1 uncultured Fimbriimonadaceae bacterium
CCCAACCGGACCCGAAGTGAACGCTTCCGTCGTTCACGGCGGACCTTTCCCGGCGACCACCGATTCTCGGACAACGTCCGTCGGCGGCCGCGCGATCCTGCGTTGGGTGCGGCCTGTGTGCTACCAGAACTTCCCGCCCGGCTTGTTGCCAGAAGCGATCAAGACGGGCCTGTCATCCTGAGAATTACTACGAGCTTGCTCGGCAGCGTAGCATCGAAGGATCTAATCTCGGTCGGAGCGCCGTTAGAGCTTCGGCGGCCAGCGAGCGGTTGTCTCCCCCCAATTAGATTCTTCGAATTCATCCTCGGAAGCATGCTCCCCTGAATGAATCTCAGATCCTGACTTGGCTTGCGTTATTTGCTATGCTGGCAGGTAGTACCTATGGTTCAACTCGCAATGCTGCTGTTGTTCGCCGGCCAACCCACCAACCCATTCGAAATCGGCCGGCAGGAAATCGCCAAAGTCGCCGGATCTAGGGCTAGCGACGTCACCCTCCAGATCAAGCCGGGTGGCACAAAGGAGTCCTTCTCGATCGAGGGGAACGGCCAGAATGTCACCATCACCGCACCAGATCAGAACGGCGCAATGTATGGCGCCTTCGAATTCGCGGAGCGGCTACATCAGCATCCGGATCAAGCGTGGGCCACGAAGTTCAAGGATGAGCCGTTCCTGCCCGACCGCGGGCTCAACCTCTTCCTCACGCTCCCCTGGGATTACAAAAAGAACGATACCGACTACGACGTGGCCGCGCTCACCGATTCCAACCGGTGGTGGTTCGCGAACGAGGACTACTGGACGACCCTCCTCGACCTCATGGCGAAGAGCCGGCTCAATTGGCTCGACATCCATGGCGGATGGGACATCAGCGTCACCAATGCGCCGAACATGTACGCCTACTTCGTGACGAGCCCGTCGTTTCCGCTTGTCGGCGTTCCCCAAGATGTCAAAGACAAGGACCTCGCCCAGCTCAACCACGTCATTGACATGGCCCACCAGCGCGGCATCCGGGTTAGCCTGATGTGCTACGAGGCTAATCTCAAGATTCCCCAAAATCCGACTCCGCCCTATAAGGCGACCGAAGAGAACATCTACAAGTACACCAAGGAAGTCGTGGAGCAGATGATCCGAAAGGCGCCCGGCCTCGATGCGATCGGATACCGCATCGGCGAGAGCGGCCATGGCGAAAACTTCTTCACCTGCTATGACGAAGCGATCAAGGCGAGTGGCCGAGAAATTCCGATCGTCACTCGGAGCTGGATCACCCGGAAGCAGAAAGTCTTGCCCCTCGCGCGGGCTTCAAAGGACTTCACGGTCGAGATCAAATACAACGGTGAGCAGTGGGGCGCGCCCTACATCGTCGCGGGCGGCCGCATGGCGAACTGGGGCAGCTACTCATACGAGGACTACTTGTCCGATTCGGAAGTGGCTGGGGCGGCCCGCCCCAGAGCGGCGAGGATGTGGCCCGGGTGGCCGGCCGAAGACGATTCATCTGGGGCGAGCCGCCCCAGCCACGCGAACTGGCCGGACGAGCCATACAAAATCGTTTGGCAGGTCCGCGCTAACGGCACCCACCGGATCTTTCCCTTCTACAACCCGGATTGGGTTCGAAGTTCGATCAAATGCATGAAGATGGGAACGGCATCGGGCTACACGATCGAAGGCGAAGACGCCTACTTTCCGAAGTCGCCCGATTACTACCTTGCCAATCCGTCGGACAAGTACTGCACCTGGATTCATCAGCGTGATGAAATGTATTGGATGACCTGGGGCCGGCTAGGATACGACCCAGATGTACCCGAGGACACATTCGATTCGCGAGCAGTAGAGCTGTTGGGCAGTGGTTCGAAGGAGCTCGTCGGTGCGTGGAAGGCGGCAAGTGTCATGGTACCGACGGCTTATATGTTGCATGCGATCGGGCCAGACCATCGCGACCATGCTCCCGAACTTGAGTGGGGAGGGGACACCGCCAGCTTTGTCGACGGTCAAGGATTCGACACGTCGATGATCGCGCCGATCAATGAGGAATGCGCGAATGACGCGACCCATGGCGACGACCTGCGGTTCAGCTCGCTCGAGATTGCTGAACACCTTGTGAAGGCCGCAAGGGACATCCGAACATCGATCTCTAACCTTCCCCAGCAGGCTCGCGGTCGAGCAGCCGAGCTCCGGCAGGCGATCGCTCTGGAGGCCGACCTCGGTGAATACTTTGGCGGCCGAGTTGTTTCCGCCAGGGCAGTGGCTCAAGTTATGTCCGGAACGGGACGCGAGGGCCAGTATGGCGGGCTCGGTGCGCAGACCGACGCGTTCGTAGCGTCGGCCAAGGCCTATCATGTGTTGGCTGCCAATGACTTTTACAAGCCGTTCACCGATCGCCTTAGGATGCATACAAACGCGTTCTCATGGAGATCCGAGGACTCGAAGGTGCAGGCAGAAGCCCAGCGGATCGCCGGCCTTCCTAGCGCGGACGGCATTGTCCCACCTACGGACTTTGGCGGCGGGGCTGACGACGATTCCAGGCTGACTTGGAAGCAATCGGGTCCCGACATCATTTGTCAAGTCACGGCAACTGCCGGGGCCGTCGATTTATTCGTCAAGCCCTTGCCGAGCAGCACATTCTTCCACCGGCTACCTATGAAGAAGTCCGGCGACCACTTCGAGGCTTCCTTCAAGCGCGGATCATTGGGTCACGACATGATGGCCCGGTGCAGGAACGGGGCCGCCAGGTGGATTGCCTACCCGGGCGCAAGCGGCGACTCGCCTTACGCGGTCGTACCTTCCATTCCAGGCCCGACACCCCAGATCTACGCTGCCGATGAAGCGATGAGCTTCCTCGACCCCAAGACTCTGACCCCCGACAAGTTCGGCGCCATCCTCATCGGTTCCCGCGCGAACAACTTCTTCCACCGCTTCAACCGCGCGACCCAGCGCAAGCTCCTCGATCCGGTCGAGCGGGGCATGAAGCTCGTCATTCTCCAAGAGGACTTCAATAAGGACAAGCTCGACTTTCTGCCGAAGCCACTCAGATTCGAAGGGTTCGTCGGGAACACCTTCGACCCGGGCGGCCAGCTTGGCCTGGAAATGGCGGCAGCCCCCGGCATCCTCAACCAACGATTCCTGCCCAGCAACGGCTGGGACATCTATGGCAACGGCGCCCTCGCCCGAATGAAATTCGGGAAGGGTGAAGTTTGGGTCACGAGCGCGCGCCTTATGCAATCGATGGTCTATCCGAGCGCGGCCAAGGACTTCGTCAAGATGCTCAGCCTCGGCGGCAAGGCCAAGCCGACGGTCATCGTGGACTCCTGCAGCGAGGGTGCCGTCTTCACCAGCTCGTGCCATCAGGACCTCATGAACTCGCACGACATCCCGTTCCTCACGCTTGGCGAGGCGATCGCCCAGGAGCAAGGCATGAATTCATTCACCATGATTCCGGGCCCGACCTGGAACGACGATGTCCTCGGCGGAAAGGGCCAGGCCATGGCCAACAAGTTCGTCCGCGACCAGGTGATCGCGCTGTCCAAGCGGCCGACTCCCGCCAACCTCTCCGTATTCGAGAAGCTCCGCAAGGAGCGAAAGAAAGAGCTGCTGAAGTCTCTCGGCCTCGATCCGATGCCGGTGCGGACTCCCCTCAACGCTAGGATCACCGGCACGATCCAGCGCAATGGGTATCACATCGAAAAGCTAGTCTTCGAAAGCCGGCCGCGGTTCTATGTCACGGGGCATGTTTATGTTCCGGATAAACCCGAGAATTCGTTAGCCGTTGGCCGTCAGTCGTTGGCCGAATCCGGAGATCCTTTGGCAGCTCTCCTTCCCTCGGCTAACGGCCAACGGCGAACCGCTAACGAGGCCGCGGGCCGTTACCCGGTCATCGTCAACGTGAACGGCCACTGGGCGCACAAGAAGGATGAGGATCGCATCCAACTACGCTGCGCATTCCAGGCGTTGCAGGGCTATATCGCGATCGCGATCGACAGCCCGGGTTGGAGCTTCGAAGGTAAGAACCTGATCGAACGAAGGCCGGAGGGCACCCACGACGACTTCATGCTCGTCGAAGGAGGCACGAATACAACCGGCTATTACGTCTGGGACGCGATCAGAGCTCTCGACTACATGGCCACGCGGCCCGACACCGACATGAGTCACATCGGGCTTACCGGCGCATCTGGCGGCGGATTGGCTACCCTCTACACGTTCGCCGCCGACGACCGATACACGGCCGCCGTCCCCGTCGTCTACCTGGCAAGCATGGAGCTGGCCCCCGACAACGGCTGTCTGTGTAACCACGTTCCGGGCACAAGCCAGATTGGCGACCGTAGCGACGTTATGGCGATTCAAGCCCCCAAACCGGTGCTCATTATGGGAGCCCAGAACGACGGCGAGTTTCCGCCCGAGGCGACTCGCCTTACCGCAAAGAAGATGCAGGACAGTTGGAAGCTGTTCGGCAAGGACGGAGACGTCTACGTCCACATCTTCGCCGGCGGCCACGACTACAACCAGCCGATGCGCGAGACGATGATCGGCTTCTTCAATCGGTATCTCAAGCAGCAGGGCGATGGCACCCCGGTACCCCAGCCCCATCTCGAGGCGATCGATTCCGAGGATCGCCAGCTTCTCGCCCTCGACCCTCCGGCAGCAGGCGAGCGAACCATGCGCGACCTCTCGAAGGAGTATCTCGCGAACGCACCGCAAAACGTCTCAGCCGCGCAGGCAATCGCGATCAACGGCGGCCGGCCAGCCACGACGCCCCTGAACTACAAGGAGTTGGATGCCGGCGAAACCAGAGCCGTGACCTTCGAGCCCGAGCCTGGACTGACGACGCCAGGGATTCTTGTCTTGCCGAAAGGCCCTGTTAAGGGGGTTGTGATCCACGTAGCGGATGCAGGTAAAGCCTCCGAACTCGCCAACCCTCAATCTTCGGTCCCCAAACCTGGATTCGCCCATCTCTACATCGACGGGCTCGGAACCGGCGAGTTGGCCGGATTGGAGCTGCGCTATCCTGTCTATACCGGCCGGGCCGTCGCCTTCACCGCCGGTTGGCAGATCGTACGGGCGGCGGAGGCCATGAAGAAGTATTCGTCTCACATTGAGATCGTGGGCCGGGGTGCGATGAGCAGTCAGGCGGTCATGTGGGCTGGACTACTCGACTCTGGATTCGGAAAGGTGTCCGGCATCGACTGCTTAGGCGCATGGGCCGATGTCTTCAAAGACGGCGTCGATCCGATCGCCATCCAGCCCAGGGCCCATCTATGCGGCTCGCTGGAGAACCTCCGCAAGCACGTGAAGAACGGGGAATGGAGGCACTGAGGCGTTGGGGCGTTGAGGCATTGGGGCGTTAAGGCATTGGGGCGTTGGGGTATTGGCTAGTGAGCCAGGTTAATACCCTAACACCCTAACACCCAAATACCAAGGCTCTCTAGGCCTGCGGCTTGTCGTTAAGCGCCTTTGCCTTGTCGATGTCAAGCTGCGCGGGGATGCGGAACCAGAAGGTCGTCCCTTTGCCGGCGACGCCCTCGGACTCGGCCCAAATCTCGCCGAGATGAACCTGCTCGACGAGGTGTTTCACCAGGTACAGGCCGAGACCGGTTCCATAGATCTTGCGATTGTCCTCGTTGTCGATCCGGTGGAATCGCTCGAAGACCTTGGCCAGGTGATCTTTTGGAATTCCCATGCCCTGGTCCTGCACGCCGATCAGAATCGTGTCGCCCTCGTTCTTAGCATGAACCGTAACGTCGCCGCCATTCGGCGAGTACTTGATCGCGTTGTTGAGCAGGTTCGTCAAGATTTGGTCGATCTTGTCCTGGTCGCCGATGATCGATTCCGGCAGCTGATTGTGAACTTTGAGCAAGACCCGGTGACGTCCCGAGGCTTGTTGCTGGACGGCGACGGCCTTCTCCAATTGCGGGATCAGCTCGAAGGAGCTGTAGCTTGGCTGCAAGGACTCGTTCGACTCGATGCGACTCGTGTTGAGGAGGTCGTCGATGAGTCGCCGAAGCCGGTCGCATTCTGAGACCACAATGCCGAGGAACTCCTTCTGCTCCTCTTTGCCGTACATGTCGTAGTCCACGCCTTCGAGCAACGTGCTCGAAAATCCCTTGATGGCCGTTAAGGGCGTCCGAAGCTCGTGGGAGGCCATCGCGACGAAGCCGGACTTCATCTTGTCGATGTTGCGCATTTCCGTCACGTCGGTGAGGATCGCGACCACGCCTACTTCCTTGCCATCCTCGCCCCGAACGAGGGCGCTCTGCGCCTCATAGATCCGGTCCGTGGTTCCGGCGAGGGTGACATGCAGCTCCTTCTTGGCGCCCTCCGCGCCGTTCTTTGCCTCGCGAAGCAACGCCTTGATATCGTCGTTCTTGACGACCGTCTCGACGTTCTTGCCAATTGCCTCCTGGGCAACCCCGAAAATGGCTCTGGCGGTTGCGTTAATCTGGCTAAGACGGCCCTCTGGAGAAACGAGGAGGAGACCAGCCGTCAGGGACTCAAAGGTCTGTAGGAGCTCTTCGCGCTCCTGAACGACTTCGCGGTAGAGCTGCAGGTTGGCGATGATCGAGCCGACGTTGCGCGCCATCCGCTCGAGCAGGCGAACGTCCTCGTCGTTAAAGTCCTCCCCGTGACGTTTGTTGAACGCGTGGAGAACACCGATCGTGTTCCGCTCGATGACCCGGTTCTCTTCGTCGCGCTTTTCGATAACGAGAGGAACGGTGATGCCGTTGGCTGCATGAACGAGGCTAAAGGGGTCGCGCTGGCACCGAGGGTCGGAGATCGCGTCGTGGAAAATAATCGGTTCGCCGGTCCGGAAGACATCGCCGGAAACGCCCTGCGAAGCCCGAACCCGAAAGTGCGTGAGGTGCTCCTCCTCGACCCCGTAGCTCGGGGGAATGCCGATCAGTTCGCCGCGTTCCCGATCGTGAAACATGATCACGATCTTCTCCGCCTGGAGGATCATCGCAATGCGCTGGACCAAGCGTCGCAGGGTGACGTCGGCCTCGTTGATCGGGGCAACCGGATCGGCGGCTTCGATCCCGGGCCTTGCGGCGCCAGAGGAGTCGAATCTTGCTTTGAGTTCCTCGTTTTCCCGGAGGAGGGCTTCGATCTGTTTGCGTGCTTCTTCGAGATGCCTCCGAAGAAGCTCGAACTCGCCGCCTTGACCGTGGTCCTCACTCATCGTCTTAGGAACTCCAACAGACACCTTGCAAATCTACCTCCGATTCAGATTGCTGCGCACCGTTCAGGTTGGCTGCGCAGGGGAGCGGCGTACAATCTTGATAGGGATGTCTCAATCGCTCGAGGAACTGCCGCTGTTCCCCTTGAACGCCGTAATCTTTCCTTACGCCGCGTTGCAGCTACATATCTTCGAGGAACGCTATCGCGAGATGGTTCGGGCATGTTTGGAATTCGATCGTCCGTTCGGGATCGTGCTCATCCGCTCAGGATCGGAGACAGGACAGTCCGACCCTTATATGGTCGGCACAGTTGTGCGCATTACTCGCGTGCATAACTACGATGATGGACGGATGGACATCGACGTCCAGGGTGAGCGACGATTCCGGATCCGCGAGATCGACGAATCGCGGCCGTACATGATCGGTCACGTAGAGCCGGTCATCGAGCATGAGATCGAAGACTCCCCTCGAGCGAATCAGCTTCTCTCATTAGCCAAAGAAGAGTTCGAAAACCTCATGCGCCGCTTCTTCTCGCGGCAGGAATTCAATGTGCAGGTGGTCTTCCCACCCGATCCCGTGGCGCTCTCCTTCACGATCGCGAACCACTTACACATGGACAACCTGGACAAGCAGCGGCTGCTGGAGACAACAGACACCCTGGAGCGAGTTGAGGAACTGATCCCGATCCTTCAAATGCAGAATATGGAGACATCCACCCCCGCCTATTACAAGATTGGAAGCCAGGATCTGATGGAGTGGGTGAACGTCAACTGACGGGAGCGGATGGAGTGATGGAGCAGTGGAGCCGATGGAGTGATGGAGTGATGGAGTGATGGAGTGATGGAGTGATGGAGTGATGGAGTGATGGAG
>CAZNUL010000091.1:0-7268 GCA_964576205.1 uncultured Fimbriimonadaceae bacterium
AGAACTTGAGACCGGGGGCGTTGTCCCGGTGGCCAAGAACGCGGGGCGGAAGAATGGAGTCGGCGCGCACATTCTGGCCGCCGAGGATTTCATTGACGATGAAGTCTTTGTCGATCGCCATCGCGATCGCCTGTCTTACCTTGATGTTTTTGAAGGCGGGCACCATTCCCTGGTTCATCCCGAGGTAGTAGATCGAGGGCCGTGGATAGAGCTTGAGCTGGCCGGCAAGGCCGGGATCGGCTTTGGCGGACGCCACGTCGGCGCGCTCCATTGCTAGAATGTCGATCTCTCCACGCTTGTAGGCGTTGAACCGCGACTGAGCGTCCTTCATGATCGGGCGGTCGATACCGTCGATGAGCGGAGCACCACCGTGATAGTCTTTGAAAGCCTTCATTTTGAATATCTGGCCGTCCTGATACTCCGATGCCATGAAGGGGCCGGTCCCAACCATTTCGGCGATGCTGCTCATCTTCTTGCCAGGTTTAACCGCTTCCTTGGCTACGACGAAATACGTTGGGTAAGTCATCTTGCCGAGGAAGTACGGCCGGGGCTTGGCGATCGTGATCGAAACAGTGTAAGCATCGACCACCTTGACTCCCGACATCGAACTAGCAGTCGGCGCAGCATTTGGGTTCGCAGGGTGGACGTCCCGATATCCAACGATGTCGTCCATGTAGTCGTCGGTCACGGGAGAATTGATTGCTTTGCTGGCTGCCCGATTCAGGGAAAAAGCGACGTCGTCGGCATTCATCTCCCGGCCGTTCTGGAACTTCACGCCATGTTTTAAGTGGAATACGTAAGTTCGTCCGCCATCCGCGATGTCGATCTTTTCGGCCAGGTTGCCGACCGGCTTGTTTTCGGGGCTCCACATCACCAGACCTTCGAACATGTTCTGGATGAGGTCGATAGTGTCGCCATCCTGAACTAAGGCTGGATCGAACTCGGTCGGGATCGTCGGCAAAGCGTAGCGGAATACGTTCCCGGTTCCAATCGGATAAGTCGCCTTTGTAACCGGAGAAGAGGAGGAACTGTTGGGTCCACAACTAGCGAGGAGGGCCGCTCCCGCGGCCATGGCGACGAATCCGTACCACTTCATTTGCCCCGTCATTGTACACACTCGGGTGGCGGAGTGATGGCATGATGGGCTGTTCGCGAGCCAGGATGCTCGGCAGGATCGGAAACCCGAAAACCGTACGGGCAAGGATTAGCGAGCGGTCAGGGCGCCGAGGACGGCGTCGTAGGCCGGCTTCCCCTTGTAATTCTCGTCGAAGAGAAGTGCCCAGCCCTGACCACGATATACGGACGGAATCCAGGAGTGCTTATCGGTGAAGCCCCAGATCTGCAGCAACTTACAGCGCGGCTGCCGTCTGCAGATCTCAACGATCTTCCGATAGAGGTCGGCCTGTTTGGCGAGGGACTCGGGACCGGAGTCCGCGAGCCTGATATCGAGCTCGGTGACGGCGAGATCGAGGCCAAGATCTGCGAACCGCTTCATGTTCTTCTCCAGCGAAGCCAGCGCATGGTCGTTTGGGTAACGCAGGTCGCAATGCATTTGGAAGCCAATCCCATCGATCGGAACGCCGTGCGCCTTGAAGTCCTTGGCCATCGCATAGATGCCGTCCGACTTGGCTCCGATGGTTTCCGCGCCAAAATCGTTGTAGTACAACTTCGCCCTTCTGTCGGCTTCATGAGCCCACCGGAAGGCCTGTTCGATAAATCTCGTGCCCTCGCCCGCGAATCCGATACCAGGCCTGTCGTACCAAGGAGTTGATCTTAGCGTGCCGTCGTCCTTGAAGGCTTCATTAACCACATCCCAAGCGAAAACCTTGCCGCGGTAGCGCCCGACGACGGTCGCGATGTGGTTATGAAGGTCTGCCGAAAGCTGTGAGGGCGTCGTTCCGCTTCCTCTCACCCAGGGAGCGATCTGGTTCTGCCATACGAGAGTGTGGCCGCGTACCTTCATTTTGTGAGCCTCCGCGAAAGCCACCAACTTGTCGGCGTCGGCGAAATCGTAGGAGGACGGCTCGTTTCCCGGCCGAGGGTGGATCGGCCCAAACTTCATGGCATTCTCGGGCTCGAGAACGGAAAACTCTTTTCCGAGGATGTCCGCGTAGTCGGGCTCGCTGAGAAATGCCGGGGCGGCCGCCGAGCCGATTTCGAGATGGGCCTTGGACGCAGCCTCGCGCAAAGTAGGGACGTGCCCCTGGCCGAGCCAGGTCGTGAGCGCAACGAGAGAAAGGAGCATGATTTAATGATAAATCATCTGATAAGGGAACAAAAAGGAACGAGAGACGGACATTCCCGTCTCTCGTCTTTTTTCGCTTGTCTTTAAGCGGATTAGCCGCCCATCTTCGAGGGATCCATGGGCTTGCCGTCCATGGTCATCTTCGACGGCTTGGCTTCTTCGATCATCTTGATCTTCCAGGCTTTGCCGTCCTTAACCCAGGTCTGTTTTTCCCACATGTCCATGACCATGCGATGGGCCTTGTCCTTTGGCTTTTGGGCCTTCATCATCATGACCATATGGCCGCTCGTAACGGCGGTCGCCGTATTGCCCATCACCTTGGAAGACATGAGCTTGAACTTGACTTCGGAAGGTTTGCCCATCGCCAAACCCTGTTTCATCTGTGCCATCGACTCTGCTTTCGTATAGGTCTTGCCCATCTCCTTTTCGGTGAAGTCGGCCGTGGAGATGTCCTCAAAGAACTTGAGATCACCCGTCTTAAAGGCTTTTTCAACCTTTGGGATCATCGAAGTCATGAACTTCTTGAAATCGGAATTGGCGTCGTAGGAGAACGCCGTCGCGCAGAGCATTGCTCCGGCCAGGATCATCGTAAGTCGTTTCATTGTTTGCAGTTGCCTCCATGCGGCTCCTTGCGCGGAGCTTCAGCCCGTATTGTAACTAGACTGAATGACCCGGGGCAAGCGCCGTCGGGTTTTCCGGACTGAAGGCCTACGCGGCGCTGTCGACCAACCTTTCCTCGGTTTGACGGTCGGCATCGGGCCGGGAGGTCAGTTCGCGGGGAACCAGGAATAGAAGCGGCAAGATCAGAGCATAGACGCCGGTCGTGATCCAAGCCGCCAGCGCAAAGCCGCCCCGCACGTACAACCAGGCCCCGAGGAGATCTCCGAACCGAACGGCGATGTAGTAGCCGGTATCGGCGATCATCATTCCCGTGCCCTCGAGCTTCTTCGGGCAAGACCGCATCAGAAGGTCGATATAGGCGGCCGTGGCGACGCCCCCCGATAGCCCGATTGGGACTGCCAGCCACAGAGCTTGACCCGGTGTCTTCAGGAAGAGAAGGGGAATCATCTGAGGCACAGCGAACACCGTGCCCCACAAGAGAAGCTTGTTTAAGCTAACAAATCGACAAAGAAAGCCATAGAGCACGAAGGTGGGAAGGAACGAGACGGAAAAGATGGCGTTGAAGAAACCAAACTGGGTCGGAGTCGCCTTAACGTGGTCGGTTAGATAGAACAGCAGCGGGGTAAAGAAGCCGGGGGCGAAAGACCAAAGGAGCCAGATCGCGGCTGCGGGCCATATCGGCTTGTGGCAGATGATTCTTACGGCTTCCTCCCAAAGGTTCTGCTTCGGCGGACTTTGGGCGCCTGATTTCGCGCCGAAAATCACACCCGGCCGCCAGAAGCCGATCGCGAAATAGATCATGGTGAGCGCGCCGAGCAACGCAAAGATCTGATCCGTCTTGAGATGGTCGGTTACCCAGCCGCCGATTACGTAAGCCGCGGCGGCAAGCAAGTTCCAAACGATGGTCCATAGCGTGCTGATACGACCCGTCATGCCGCGCCGTTGTCCGACGTCGGCGGCAAGACCCTGAGTTGCGGCGCCGAGGAGCCGGTAGGCGACTGTCGCCGAGATAATGGCTACGAGCAGTCTGGCGAATGTCGGTTGGCCGGTTGCGAGCCAGCCGTAAGAGAGAGCTCCGATCGGCGCGAAAAGCAGGAAGATGCCTCGATCGCCGAGTCCGAAGAGATTCCAGCGGTCCCGTGCGAAGCCGAAAAGAAAGGCGATATAGGTGGGGCCCGCGATAACCAGGCGGGCCATCGAGACTTGCTCAGGATTAAGCTTGAGGCCATCCTTGAGGAGGTACTGGATTGGAATGTCCGCGAACCCGCCCTGAGGGAGACAGAGGTAGTAGGTCAGGAACGTTAGCCCGAAGAACGTTCCGATCTGCAGGTGATCCTGACCTAGGTGGCGCCCACGTGGTACCTCGTCCATTGCTCGGTCCATGATAGGCTTCGGCGTCGACGCTGTAAAGGTACTCCGGCCGGCCGAATGTCCGCGCTGCCGGGTTAGCCCGAGATCGGGTGGGCGAGGCCGTCCCTCTGCGCCCGGTCAAAGATCTGCTCGATCTTTTTCAGGCACTCGTTCCTGGCTTCATCCATTCGCTTTGAGACGGCGTCGACCTTCCTGTTCTCGTCATCGAGTTGCTTGCTCACTTCCGAGATCTTCCGGTCGAGGTCCTTCTGCTGTCGGTCGAGATCGCCAATCTGTCTCTCGATGTCCTTCTTCTCGTCATCGCTGCCGCGGGACTCGCGAGTTTGCAGCCTCGTCTTGCTCCGCTCGAGGTTCCGCTTTTCCCGTTCCGCCGAGCGCTCTTCCAGCTTCATGGATCGGGCGCCGGACTTGACCTTGAGCCGTTCCTCGCGAATCTTATCAACAGGAGCGCGGGCAGCTTCGACCTCGCGGAGGACCTTTTCGTCGGTCACGACATAGCCCTTGTGGTAGCGCACGATAATGAGCTCGTCGCGGGTGACGTCGCCGATGTGAATACCGTTGATATCGCCTACGTGCGCGGTGCCGCCGCCTGAGACCCGGATGAGCGCCCACGAGGTGCCGTCTCCTCCCGATTCGTGGATGCTGGTCGATTGGGCGCCGGCCAGACTAGAGAGGAGAAGGCTTAGGAGAGCAAGTCGTTTCATGACAATCACAGTTACCGCCGCTCGGCTGATCGAGAGTTCCCAGACGATGTCCGCACGCCCCTGATGCGAAGCTTGTGCGGGCTGTTTTCGTCATCACGGAGTGGGGGGTCCTATAGAGTGATGACGAAACTGGCGGGTAACGGCTGATGGACCCAAGATTGGATTCTCTTCTCGCAAAGTCGTAGAAGGGATGTTAAGGTAGAGGAGCGCTCATGGACAATGTCTGGACCCAAGCCCTGCGGATCTTGCCCTTCGTGGTGTTCTTCCTGACGGTGATGATGATCAAGGTCGTCAAGGTGATGACGGCTCACCAGCAGAAGATGGCGGAGATTCTGAACAAGTCGGCGGGCGAGCAGACGGAGATCACGGCCTTGCGACAGGAGATCGCGGAGTTGAAGTCTCTGGTACACACCCAGGTGATTCAGGCCGACGACTCCCGGCGCCTAGCCGCCACTCCGCCTCCGGCTCCGACCATTTCCGACCGGCTGAACGTTGAGCGTTGAGTTCCCTTGCCGCCAGGCTCTATCTCGTTCCGGGCGCGGCGATCCGCGCAACGGCTTCTGTGCTCCGCATCACGTACGAATTCTTGACTCCGGAGCTGCGCGAATAAACCCAGACCTGAGGACCCGCCATCGCGTCGAGCCGCACGCTATACGCGTAGGCGATTAAGTCGTCGTTGGCGAGAAAGACCGGACACAAGCCCCGCGAGAAATCTGCGAGAGAGAGCGGCAATTCCGTTACCTCGCCGGTCACGAGGTCGAGCATATCGATGGAACGGGAGGGTTCGTAATAGGACCCCACTTGAAACACCAGCTTGTTGGCGTCCCGGTTGATTGAGGGGTAATTGGATGGAACCGACGTCACTGAGGATGTCTCGCCGGTATCCGGATCGATCCTCCAGATATGGTTGTCCTGGCCGACGTAGTAGATCCAACGGCTCGAACCCCAAGCGATGCCGCCGCTTTCTGGATAGTTGAGCGAGGTCTGGGCAAGCTTGCGTTCGTTTGAACCGTCCATCCCGACCACCCAAAGCTCCCCACTGAAGTCGTCGAGAGCCTTTTCGAACGCGATTCGCTTCGAGTCGGGAGAGATCGCAAGGTTGATCGGGTGCCCGGCAGACGAGCCGAAAACTCGGTAGATAATGTCAAACCCCTTGCCAGAGCCCGAGGTGCGGCAAATCCAGGGCTCGTAGAAGAGGGGGCGGGTGGTGACGAAGAAGACGGACTTGCGATCCCGGCTAACCACAACATCGGAAAAGGGCCCGGCGTCTTCACGGTATGTGAACAACGAGAGGTTACGGCTCGAGCCATCCGCGTTGAGCCCGCCGATCGCGGGATCCGCGATCCACGCTCCGTAGGTCACGACCATGTCCGGCGTGGTGATAGGCTCGGAAATCCTACTTCCGCCACATCCGGCCAAGAGTAGGCCCAGCAGTATCACCCGCCAACGCATTTCGCACATCATAATCGGTTCCGCGGGGTCAGCGCAAACCACCTGGGCTTGCAAGCACGGCCCTAATCGGAACGGACCGGGTCAAACTCCTTCGAAAGCGGAAGGGGTGAGAACGCATGCGCGAGAAAATAGTTGACCGGATGGCGAACTCGTGGTATCCTGAGAGTTCGCGCAAATCCCCCCAGAGCACGCCCCGGAGGCCTGAGTGAGAATTATTCAGCCATCCTCGAAGCGAATCGGCCGGTTCCTCGAGGTCCCTAACCTTATTGAATTACAGCTTAACTCTTACAAGTGGTTTTTAGAAGAAGGACTCCCCGAACTCTTCCAAACGTTCTCGCCCATCTGGGACTTTACCCAGACGAACTACATCGAACTCGTCAGCTTTACCTTAGGCGAGCCTAAATACAGCATCAGCGAATGCCGCGACCGCGACATGACCTTCGAGGCGCCGATCAAGGCGATCGTTCGGTTTGGCGGGCGCGACCGGGAAGTCATTGAATCCGAGGTTTATCTCGGCGATTTGCCCTTGATGACAGACAAGGGCACCTTTATCATCAATGGCCGCGAGCGCGTTATCGTCTCGCAGCTCAGTCGATCGCCCGGCCTTTACTTCGAAGAGGGTGTTGACTCCTCGATGCAGGTGATCGTCTCCGCGCGAGTCATTCCCAACGAAGGGCCCTGGCTCGAGATCGAGTCGGATGCCAATCTGGTCGTTCGCGCCCAGATCAGCCAAACCAAAAAGCTGCCGATCACCCAGCTCATGAAGGCCCTATACGGCTTCGAGAAGGGCCGCGGCCGGCCGAAACGCGAGATCGGTAAGGCCGTAGGCACGCACGGCCTCGAGCCAGTTGGGGACGAGAGACCAGGCAAAGTCC
>CAZNUL010000092.1:0-6289 GCA_964576205.1 uncultured Fimbriimonadaceae bacterium
AATCCAGATCCAGCGAAGGGATGATCTGATTCGCCGGATCAGTCTGTGCATGCGCCAGTGTCGGGACGCCGTTGAGCATGGCGACGCCGAGGACGGCGGCCAACGCAAGTTTCAAATTTCTGCTCATTGCCAAGTTTCTCCAGACGGTTACGACCTCTCGGTCCCGGCAGTCCTTGGGAGGATGCGGCAACATCTGTCTCGGCGGCGAGGCCAGTAGCGACAGGTTGCCCATGCACTCCATCACACTGCTATCTACATATTATAAGAACTTCGAATCGTTGTCCTATAGTTTCATGTCTCGGGGAAATACAACACTTCACGGTTGCCTTCCGCGCTCACTTAAGCTGACGCCCGTATCCAAAGAGAGTTTCGTCCATCATCGTCATTTCTTAATCAAAGGGGCCGGCTCCGATCCGCCGCAAAAGCAGATCATTCCTCGAAGTGCGATATTTTCTCAAAGCCGCTTAGGCGGGCCTGCGAACTCATAAACCCAGAAGATTTACCGGGTCTGAACCGACGATTAGAGTGGAACACCCCATCCAACGTTTGTCCAAACGTGTCGCGGGAGACTCTAGAATAATGAATCGAAGCAATCGCAAGGCCGGCTTTACGCTCGTCGAGATCATGATCGTCGTCTTGATCATCGGAATCTTGATGGCTATCGCAGTTCCCAATTTCGTTCGTGCCCGGCAAACCAGCCGCATGAACTCGTGCATCGCCAACCTCAAGCAGATCGACAGCGCCAAAGAACAGTGGGCAATGGATAACAAAGCCGCTTCGGGCGCGACGGTCAACATGAGCGACCTCGCTCCGACCTATTTGAAGGGACCCGCGACCGGTCCGGTTTGCCCAGGCGGCGGAACCTATACGGTCAACGTTGTCGGCACCGACCCGGCCTGCAGCCTCTCGGCCGCACCGGACCTTCACGTCCTGCCTTACTAATCCCCGGGACACCCGTGGACCAGCGGAAGGCGCAGCACGATGTGCTGCGCCTTTTCTTTATTCGACCCTCCTCTCGGTTCAGTTGTCGCGAGTTGATCCGGCGACGGCCGCAATTGCTGTTCGAACTACCGGCTTCTCCGTATAGACTAATAGCGTAGCGAGGGAATCCCGTATGGCTGTTTTCAAGATCAACGTGAACGGGCAGTCGCATTCGGTCGAGGCCGAGCCAGACATGCCTCTCCTTTGGGTGTTGAGAGATCTCGTCGGTCTCACCGGAACGAAGTATGGGTGCGGGATCGGAACCTGCGGCGCCTGCTCGATCCTCATCGACGGCGAGGATGTGCGAGGATGCCAGACCCCCATCTCGGACGTCGGCAACAAGCCCATCATAACGATCGAAGGCTTGAGCAAGAATGGCCTCCATCCCCTTCAGAAGGCCTGGATCGATCACGATGTGCCCCAGTGTGGTTATTGCCAAACGGGTCACATCATGTCGGCGGCAGCCCTGCTCCACAAGACGCCGAATCCGACGGATGCGCAAATCGAAGACGCGCTTGGTTCGCACATCTGCCGGTGCGGCACCTATGTTCGTATCAGGGAGGCCGTCAAGATGGCGGCGAAGGTGACGAAATGACGCAAGATTTGACCAGGCGCACCTTTCTTCAGTTAGTGGGAGGCGTGGGTGCGAGCTTCGCACTCGGCAGCTTTACAACGGTTGCGTGCGCTTCGCCGGCGCAAAACGCCAACAACGCCGGCCGGGCGAAGGGGGAACCGTTTGCTCCGAACGCGTTCGTCAAGATCGATCCCGACGGAACCTGCACGGTCACGGTTTCTAGGTCCGACATGGGCCAAGGGGTGCGCACCTCGTTCGCGATGCTCGTTGCCGAGGAGTTGGACGCGGATTGGTCGAAAGTCAAGGTGATCCAAGCACCGGGCGATAGCGCGACTTACGGGGGCCAGGGGACCGGCGGTTCAAGCAGCACAACGTCGATGAACAAGCGACTCCGCGACATCGGCGCGACCGTCCGCTCAATGCTCGTCGCAGCCGCGGCGGCCGAGTGGAAAGTCGACCCGGCAACGTGCAAGACCGATTCCGGCAAGGTCATCGGACCGAATGGCAAGAGCCTCGGATACGGTGAGCTCACCACGGCCGCGAAAGCAATTCCGGTTCCCCCGCTGGGAAGCGTGCCCGTCAAAGACAAGTCCCAGTTCAAGATTATCGGCAAGGCGACCAACCGAGTCGACAACACCGACGTCGTGACAGGGAAAGCGATGTATGGCCTGGATGTGCGGTTGCCGGGCATGCTCTACGCTGTATGCCTGCGACCTCCCTACTATGGGGCATCGCTGGCGACCGTGGACGACTCGGCGGCGCGTAAGGTCCCAGGGGTTGTCGATGTCACTCGGATTCCGAGTGGAATAGCGGTCATCGCGACGAACACCTGGGCGGCTCTCAAGGGACGCGAAGCTCTCAAGGCGACTTGGAACAACCCTAACGAAGCGGTCTCGAGTACCACCATCCGGGAATCGCTGAAACAGGCTGTCGGGGATCACCTCCCGATGCCGGACGGCGCCAAGGTGATCGAGGCTACCTACGAACTCCCGTATCTGGCCCACGCGACCATGGAGCCGTTGAATGCGGTCGCCGACGTACGCGAGGATCGGGCCGAGGTCTGGGCGGGAAGCCAGTCTCCGGACAGCGCTCAAGGTCAGATCGCGAACGCGACCGGCCTTTCCTCGGACAAGGTGGTCATGCACACGATGATCCTCGGCGGCGGATTCGGCCGGAAGTTCTCAAACGAGTGGATCGGAGAGGCGGTCGAGCTATCCAAACGACTCAAGAAGCCCGTCAAGCTGCTTTGGTCGCGAGAATGCGATATGCAGCATGACCAGTATCGGCCGCTGAGTCATCACGCCCTGAAGGGAGCGGTCGACGCGCAAGGCAGTCCGGTCGGATGGAGCCACCAATATCTTCAGGCATCGGGCGGACGAGGACGCGGTGGGGGCGGCAATTACGGAGGGGCTCGCATCTGGTACGACATCCCGGGCGCCGGGATGAAGTCTGGCGGCGCGCCGGCGCCGATCACGACCGGCGCCTGGCGATCGGTCGAGAACACTCAGATCAACGTCGTCAACGAGTGCTTTGTGGATGAACTCGCCCACGCGGCCGGCCAGGACCCATACGAATTCCGCCGCAAACACATCAAGGATCAGAGGCTCCTCAAAGTCCTGGAAGCGGCGGCTGAGAAGGCGGGCTGGGGTACGCCTTTGCCCGCAGGATCGGGTCGTGGGATTGCTTGCTTCAACGGATACGGTTCACGAATCGCTCATGTTGTCGAGGTGACCGTCAAGGGTAACAAGGTCAAGATCGATCGGTGCGTCGCCGTGGTCGACCCGGGAACGGCGATCAACCCGCGCGGCGTCGAGGCGCAGGTTCAAGGCGCCTTCTGCGACGGCGTCTCCACGGCGCTGAAGGCGGCCATTACGATCGAGAAGGGCGGAGCGGTCCAGACCAACTACGACAGCTACGAGTGGGCTAGGATGGCCGATGCTCCCACGAAGATGGAAGTCTACGTGATGGATAGCGGCGAGGCCTTCGGCGGCATGGGTGAAGTCGGATATCCGTCCGGCCCTCCCGCGATCGCGAACGCGATCTTCGCCGCGACGGGAAAGCGGGCTCGCAAGTTCCCGATCAAGGTGGAGGAGCTGGTCTAACCTGCGCGACGTACTCCCTATATTGGAGCGGTGGCTGGAATCCGGCCACCGCTTCGCGCTTGCGACGGTCACTCAGACTTGGGGATCGTCGCCCCGCCCGGTCGGCGCGGTTATGGGAGTGCGGGAAGATGGCGTTGTCGTCGGCTCAGTCTCGGGCGGCTGCGTCGAGTCTTCGGTGATCCAATCTTCGCTATCCGCCTTGAAATCCGGGGAGCCTCAAATGCTAGATTTTGGGGCCCTTTCGGATGAGAGCGTTTGGGAGGTTGGGCTGTCCTGCGGCGGCCGCATGCAGGTTTTTGTCGACCCAGATCCCGCGCGCCGGGAGGTTTGGCGACGTACCTTCGATCTTGTCTGTCGAGACCGCCCGGCGGTTTTGGTGACGAGGTTCGAGCCGTTCCAGCAATGGCTTTGGGAACCCGGCGATCAGGGTGAGCCGGCCGCGGTTGCGTTCGCAGCCCTGTCGCTATCGTCAACGCCTGACGATCTGGAGAGCTGCTACGTCGAGGCCGACGGCGTTCGCTATTTCCTCCACGTCATGCCCCGCCGCGAGCGGCTCGTCATCGTCGGAGCGGTCCACATTGCGATTCCGCTGGTACGGTTTGCGAAGGAGCTTGGGTTCGAGACGCTCGTCATAGATCCCCGCCCGGCCCTCGCTACCGACGAGCGGTTTCCGGTCCCTCCAGATTTCATGATCGCGGAGTGGCCGGAACAGGCACTCTCCGGAGTTGAGATCACGGAAAACACCTATACGGTGGTTCTCACCCACGATCCCAAGATCGATGACGTCGCACTCGAAGTTTTCCTGCGCTCGCCGGCGATCTATATCGGCGCCTTGGGAAGCCGCGTAACCCAGGAAAAGAGGCGCCGGGAGCTCCTTTCCCGAGGATTCAGCGAGAATGACCTCAATCGAATCCGCGGGCCGGTTGGGCTGAACATCGGCGCCCGGTCGCCGGAGGAGATCGCGCTCAGCATCATGGCAGAGATCGTACAGGTTCGGCGCTCCAGAGAGAGGCGTTGAGGCCTTCGATGCTCGATCAGGGTCAACGCTCCTTGAAAACGGTTGTCGCTATCGTTCCTGCGGCTGGCCTATCAAGACGCTTTGGAGGTCCGAACAAGCTGCTCCAACCTTGGGACGGCGGATCGGTCGTGGGATCGGTTGTTCAAACCCTTGTCGAGACGGGACTGCCGGTAATCGTCGTGACCGGCCGGGATGCGAATCTCGTTTCCGAGGCCGCAGGGCCTTCACGGTCAGTCTTCAACCCGAAGTTCGAGGATGGCCTCGGAACTTCGATCGCAGCCGGCGTCGCGGCGTCCGAGCCTTGCCAAGGATTCCTCATTGCCCTTGGGGACATGCCAGGGTTGCGGGCCGAAGTTGTTCGGATGCTCTTGGAAGCATTTCAGCTGGCCCCTCCGGGTTCTCTTCTCTCCCCGGTTTACTCTGAAGAGCCGGAACGCCCTGGCCACCCCGTCCTATTCGACTCGACCTATCGCGCGGACCTTGAGGCCCTGAGCGGCGACGAGGGTGCAAGGGCGGTCTTGCAATCGAATCGGCATCGTCTGCAACTGGTTCCGGTGGGGGGCGCGCTGGGGGACATCGATACGAAGGGGGACCTGTAGCAGATATGCTTGGAACTACGCCATGCAAACAGCTACCCGCACTACGATCTCTGGGTTTGGCGACGAGATCAGCCCCGACCTCAGCGTCCAGCTCGCGACCCTGAAACGACTTGGAGTCGAGGGATTGGACCTCCGAAGCGCCTTCGGAAAGAATGTGCTTCAGCTGTCCGACGACGAAGTCGACACGATCGGACGGGAGGTTCAGCGACACGGACTAAGGGTACAGGCGATCGGCTCGCCGGTCAACAAGGTTAAGTTCAGCGCTGCCGGCAATAAGGAAGAGCTTCTTAAGCTAGAACGAGCGGCAGAGATCGCGAACCGCCTCGGCGTTCAGCGGATCCGGATATTTACGCCCGAGACCGATCCAGCGGGAGGGGACGCGGCATGGCCCCAAGTCCGCACTTGGATGGCGGACCAAATCCAGCTTGCAAAGTCGAAGAACGTCATCCTGATCCATGAGAACGACGGCCGATACTTCGGCGCGTTTCCTCAAAACGCACGGAGGCTCTTCGATGACTTGGCGGGGCCGCACTTCCGAGCGATCTTCGACTTCGGGAATTCGGTGCTCATCGGCTACCGAACGATGCGCGATTGGTTTCCCTGGATCCTGCCCTACCTCGATACTTTGCACATCAAGGATGCCGTCTCGAAGGGGGAGCACTTCGCCATGGCAGGCGAGGGGGACGGAGAAATGTTAGAGTGCTTCCGCTACCTTAAGTCGGAGGGATGGCGAGGGCCTTTGACACTCGAGCCCCATGCCCAGCATGCTGGACCGATGGGAGGCTTTAGCGGAGAGCAGGCATTCGAGTACGCTTTCAACGCGTTAATCAAGGTCCTTGACGAAGCCGGTTTTGAGCACTGAGCTTGTCAGCTCGGTAACCCCTAAAGCTGCGGAGATTAGAATTCGAACAACCCATGGACAAATTAAGATTCGGCATCGTCGGCTGCGGCGCGATTCACGGAATTCACGCCGACGGAATCCGAGGCATCGAGAATGCTGAGTTAGTCGGGTTTT
>CAZNUL010000093.1:0-5847 GCA_964576205.1 uncultured Fimbriimonadaceae bacterium
GCCTTTGACGAAGAAAAAGGTGGTGGAAGTGAGCCCGGGCGAGTGGCCCCGGCGTCTCCATGGGTGGTCGTGGGGATGGCAGGAATGACGTGACGAAGCGGATGCAGCCCCTTCTGCTCGCCACGCCGGGAAAACAGGTCGCCAACCTCCTCGACGATTCGCGTGAGGTCGGGATCGAAGCTGTCGAGCTCGAGCTTGCCGGCCTCGATTTTGGAGAGGTCGAGGATGTCGTTGATGATATGCAGAAGCGAGTCAGCGCTCCCTTTGATGGTACGGGTGAAATCCAACTGCTCTTCGGTCAGATTCGTTTCGAGCAGAAGGTCAGTCATCCCGATGACACCGTTCATCGGAGTTCGAATCTCGTGGCTCATGTTGGCAAGGAAGTCCGATTTGGCAAGGTTGGCTTCCCGGGCGGTTTCGGCCATGCTTCTTGCTTCGTCCAACGCCAACTCAAGCTCCGCGTTTGCCTCGGCGAGGGCCAGCTCAGCTCGCTTCTTATCGGACACTTCTTGTTGGAGCTGGTAAGTTCTCTGGCCGACTCGCATTTCAAGGTCTTCGTTTGCGGCTTTGAGGTACCTGTCCCGTTCTTCGATCTCCGAAAGCATTCCGTTGAAGCCATCAACCAGATGGCCGACCTCGTCGTCGCTCGCCTTGGCGACTCGGAGTCCATAGTTCTTCAGGGTCGAAACCGTGCTCATCGCATGAAGGAGCTTTAGAATTGGATCCGAGATCATGCGCTGTAGCCTCCGAGAAAGGAGGAAGACGAGGAGCACCGAGGTGGAGGCGATTGCGGCAACGATTGCCACATAGTTGTCCTGACGGCGCTCCAACTCCTGCAGGTTGGACTCAAGAAAGAGGCGTCCGACGAGCTTCTTGCCGTGACGAATTGGCTTGTAAACGCGCAACCGATCATCCACGAACTGGGCGTCAGACTCGGTTGGCAAAGGTATCAAGTCTTTCTTGGGATCGCAGTTGTACGATGCCACGGGAGTGCGGTCTGCCCGGTACAGTACGGCTCGCGTAATGCTGGGCATGGCAACGAGTGATGCCAGAGTCTGCCGAGCAGAGGCAGCATTCCCGTTTTCGATGGCGGTGATGCCGGCTTGTCCAAGTATCGCAGCCTGGGTTCGCAGAGAGTCAACCATGCTGCCTTTGTAGGCCTCCCTGTCATAAGCGAGAAGCGCCAAGCTTGCGAGAAGAAGGGCGAGCGACGTGCTGACGGTGGTGATCAAGATGAGCTTGTTCTTGATCGAGAGGTCTCTAAGCACTCAACACACCATCCTGCGTACACGCGGGGCGCCCTGGCAGTTTGATCAGGCCCAAAGTGAATATCGGTTCAAAAATGACGGATTTGCACGGTTCGGGCACGCGAGCGAGACCCGATCTCGAGGTCCCAATCGGGTACAAAGAACCCCGGCAGCATGCTGAGCATTCGAGACATCAACGTGTATTACGGGGCGATCCACGCGTTGTGCGACGTCAGCATCGAAGTTAAACAGGGCGAAATTGTGGCCATTATCGGCTCCAATGGAGCCGGAAAGAGCACTCTTCTTCGAACGATCAGCGGCCTTCTTCGGCCGCGAACGGGATCCATCACCTTTGAGGACGAGCCCATCGATGCCAGACCGGCCCATGAGATCGTTCGCCTCGGCGTCTCCCAATCTCCCGAGGGTCGACGCATCTTCACGAACATGTCGGTTCTCGAAAACCTTCAACTCGGCGCCTTTACGCGAAAGGACGCAGGCGTAGGCAAGGACCTTGAAGACGTGCTCGTTCGATTTCCGCGACTCAAAGAGCGCATTCGACAAAATGCAGGCACGCTCAGCGGGGGTGAACAGCAGATGCTCGCGATCGGCCGCGCCCTCATGTCGAGACCGCGGCTGCTACTCTTGGACGAACCGAGTCTTGGTCTCGCGCCGAACCTTGTGACGGAGATATTCAAGATCGTCATCGACCTGAATGCCGAAGGAGTCACCATTCTCCTCGTCGAACAAAACGCCTATCGCGCTCTCGATGTCGCCCATCGCGGATATGTGCTGGAGACGGGGCACATACGGCTTACCGACACAGGCAAAGCCTTGCTCTCCAATCCAAAGGTCAAAGAGGCGTACCTCGGGGGCTGAGTTGGGTGCAGGAACGATCGACCTCAGAGCGCTCCGTTACGAGGGTCTAAAGGAATCGCAAATTCCCCGGGTCCTCGAAATCGAAAAGGACTCCAACACGGCGCCATGGTCTGCGCGGAGCTTTCGGAACGAGCTCACGAACAAGCAAAGCATTTTCCTCGTCGCAATCCACGGAAGCGACCTTGTGGGCTATGGCGGCACCTGGCTCTGCGTTGATGAGGCGCATATCACGACCCTAGCGGTCGGCCCCGAATTTCGCAGGATGGGAGTTGGCCGTGCGATCATGGAGCAGCTCCTTCGAAGGGCGCAAGAACGAGAGATGACGTGCTCCACTCTCGAGGTCAGGAGTGGCAACGAAGCGGCGATCAACCTTTACAAGGATATGGGCTTCGTCGAGGCTGCCCGTCGCAAGGGCTATTACCCGGATAACCGGGAAGACGCGGTCGTGATGTGGCTGCACAACCTAAGTGATTGGGAACCCAGGTCCCAAACCGCCTCGACATGAGTTCCAGCTGGTTTGCGGGGGCTATTCGCGCAATCGAAAGCTCCTGCGACGAAACGAGCGCGGCCGTCGTCCATGGCAATGCCATTCGATCGAGCATCGTGGCGAGTCAGGTGCATCTTCACGAAAAATGGGGAGGAGTCGTGCCGGAGGCGGCGGCAAGAGCACATGTCGAGGCGATCCTGCCAACGATCGAGGAGGCACTGGATGCCGCCAAAACGACTCTCAAGGGCATAGATGCGCTGGCAGTTACGAATCGGCCCGGCTTGGTCGGCGCGTTAAGTGTGGGGGTTACGGCGGCGAAGGCGCTGGCCCTTTCGCTAGACGCGCCACTGATCGGTGTGCATCACCTGGAGGGCCACCTGTGCAGCGTCCTTGCCGACGGGAACCAAGTTCCCTATCCCCATCTCAGCCTTATTGCATCCGGCGGGCACACGGAGCTGGTCTTGGTATCTGAGCCACTGGCGTATCAGATTGTCGGCGCAACGATTGACGATGCGGCTGGTGAAGCCTTCGACAAGTGCGCGCGGGTGCTGGGGTTGGGGTACCCGGGTGGGAGAGCCATCGAGGAAGCGGCGTTGGCTTTCGATCACAGAACGAACCCCTATTCCCTTCCCCGTGGCCTCGACAAGGATGCACTGGACTTCAGCTTCAGCGGCCTGAAAACCGCGGTCTTGCGCTTGGTCGAACGAGCGGCCGACAGCATCGATGTCGTGGCGGCGGCTGATGCGGTTCAGGAAGCGATCACTTCGGTTCTGAGCGAACGATCAGTCCGAGCCGCGGAACGGTACGGGGCAAGGGCAGTGACTTTGGTTGGGGGTGTGGCGGCGAACACACGGTTACGCGAGCGAATGGCCGCGGAATGCGCTCAAGCAGGTCTTCCCTTCTTTCGCCCACCCCTTCAGCTGTGCACGGACAATGCGGCAATGATCGGAATAGCAGGCTCGCTGCGGCTCGCCAAGGGCTTCAGGGACGATTTCAACTTGGAGACCCTGGCCAACGCGCCGCTTCCTTGAGGTCAGCGTCTGGGATGGGCTTGGGCGTACTTCTGCCTCACGTCGGAAAGATCGAGCTGGGTATAGACCTGTGTTGTGGCGATCGATTCATGTCCCAGAAGCTCCTGGACGGCCCGGAGGTCTGCCCCACCCTTAAGCAAGTGGACTGCATAAGAATGTCTAAGACAGTGCGGCGAAACGCCGGGATTTAGGCCTGCGCGACGCGAGAAATCGGCCATCTTGGCGTAGGCTGTTTGACGCAACATCGCCTTCCCACGGTCGGACAGGATGACCAGATCGGTTGCAGTCTTGACCAAGCCGGTGCGCGCCTCGGCGATGTATCGATTTAGCCAAGATCGTGTTCCGTCCGGCAATGGAACCCAACGGACTTTGCCCCTCTTACCCGCGACCCTCGCAGCACCCTCCTCAAAGTCGACGTCGGCGATTCTAAGGTTCAGAGCTTCGCTTATCCTTAAGCCGGCGCCGTAAATCAACTCCATGAGGAGCCGGTCGCGCAGACCCTTCGGCGTACGGTGGTCGGGCACGGCGAGGAGCGTTTCAAGCTGCTCGCGTGAGAGAGCTTTCGGAAGGGGTTTCGGTCGTTTGAACCCGCCTGTCGAGGGGAGGTCACCCTTCGGTCCGACGCCAGCCTTCTTGATGAACTTGAGCATCGAGCGAAGCGAGCTCATCCGACGCTGGGCGGTCGCGACGGCCAAGGGCGGCCCAAGACTTGACTGATACTTCATCAACTGCCCTGGGTTAAGATCCTTCCAATCGTCGACGCCGAGTTTGGCGAAATAGCCCGACGCCAAGTGGAGGTCGTTGCGATAGGCCTGGACGGTGTGCGGACTTGCTCCCCTCTCGACCCGAAGGTGATCGAGAAACCAGTCCACAGTCTCAAGGAGAGCCTCTGCCTCGTCCGGCTCTAGCTCTTGCGCTTCCATATCCAGATTTGAGGACGGATGTATTCGAGGTCATGGACCAAAGCGGTCGCGTCGTCGTAGCGGACTTTCGGATCTGCTTTGTCGTCGGTTTCGTAACCGGCTTCGAGAAGGGCTTCGAACTCCTTGAAGCGGTCGACCCGGAGCTTGTCCTGGGGTAGAAGGTTCGTCGCGTCTCGCAGCCTCCAGAGATCTCCGACCTCGAAGCTGCTGAATACGATATAGTCCGGTTTGGCTTCCGTGATCAGCCTCGTGTCCCAGTCATGCCGGTCATCAGCCAAATACTGAACCACGCCTGGGTGATGGGAAGCCTGCATCTCGGAGTAAGCCAATTGCAGGTTATTTCGCATGACAGCCGTGTCGGGAACGAGCGGAGGCGTGTAGTACCAAGGATCACTTACCAGTCCGACGGTCATGTTCGGCGTCGAACCGGCAAGGCCTTTGAGCCTGAGAGCGGCCTCGTCCCGCGGGTCGACAGACATCATCCATGAGGTCATGGTCCAGCTTTGAATAAACGATAGGCCCAAGGACAAAATGCCTGCCATGACCGCGAATCGGTAGGGACCTTGTCGCTCGTGCGCCCTCCCCATCAAGTATCCGAAGCCGACGGCAAGGGTGATATAGAGCGGAAAGGTGTAGCGAATGAAGAGGACCTCGGCTCGGCCGATCAGGATGTAGTAGGGCACGGCGAAGCAGAGGAGGACCAAGATCCATTTGTGCCGTCGATAGGCGGCGACTCCCAGCCCAAAGAGGGAAACGATCAGAAGAGCCGGCCCAAGCCCTTCGATGAGGTTGCGAAGGTGGTAGATGAACCCGCTGCCGACGTTTACGAACAGGAGGTCGTGGCCGGTCGAGGTGTGGACCATCTCGTACTTAAAGCTTCGCCAGAACCTCCTCGATTCCAAGAGCACGCCAGGAGCGGAGATTTTCCCAAGGGCCTCGATCGCTCTGACGGCTGAGGAGACCGGGCCGGTTTCTGCCGCCAATTTCAGGGCCGGTATTGCCTCGGCTCCGCCTGAAGAAGCCGCCCGCTCAAACCACCCTTTGGGCGCACAAAAACCAAAGCGCCTTTCCCCAACCGGCGGGGCCCCGGAGTCCGCCTCCTCCTTTCGGCCATCGCTTTACCGCTACGCCGTCACGTTCGCCTGCGGCATGGCAGTCATGTACGCCGCCTTTCGGTTGCGGCCGCCCCTTCCGGAATCCGGCCCACCCCCGACGGCCACCAGCCCGACTCCGGCGCCCGCGCCCGCGGCCCCATCGGCCCAGCCGCCTGCGACGCCCCTGGC
>CAZNUL010000094.1:0-5331 GCA_964576205.1 uncultured Fimbriimonadaceae bacterium
CTGGGCCTTGTTCCAGCGGTGGATCTCGTCGAGGAAAATGATCGGACTCCTGGATTGCGGATCTCCGATTTCGGATTTCGGATTACTGTCGTCGAACAAACTCGTGGGTTCGGATTTGGCGGTTGGCTTCCTTCCGCCGAGAACGGCCTCGATATCCTTGATCGACGCGTTGACCGCGGAAAACTCGTGAAAGGGGCGATCGAGCTCCCGAGCGATGATCCGAGCGATTGTCGTCTTACCGCAGCCAGGTGGTCCCCAAAAAATGAGGGACGGAAAGAATCCGCTGTGCTTGCCCCGCTCGAGGAGAGTGCCGACGAGAGCCACGACCTTGGTCTGGCCGATGAACTCGATGAGGTCCATGGGCCGAAGCCGGTCGGCGAGGGGTGCGCTCATAGGGCGAGTGTACGCCCTGATCACTCGGCCCAGGTCGGTCAGGCAGTGGCTGTGCCATGCTCTTGACTGGCATGAAATGGATCGGCCTCTTCCTCGCCCTCTTCGTCGTTGCCTTTGCGTCGGCCGAAACCGCGGCTGCGCCGCGGATCAGGATCCGATTCGACGACAACTGGCGCTTCCGGCGCGACCCGATCCCGAGTCAGCGCGATGCGAACTTCAAGTGGACTTGGAAAGTTGCCGACGACAACCCTGGCGAGGTTCTGGCTCTGCCGGATGATCTCGATCAAGGCGACTGGCGCAACGGACGTATCGGCCGCGACGTGTTTCGCGGTCGAATGGGGCTTTGCGTGGTTTAGAGCCGATCTTGGGTCCGGTCCCAGACCCAAGAACTCGATCATCCACTTCGAAACGGTCGATGACAACGCCCTTGTGTTCCTCAACGGCAAACGACTCGGAATCCATCAAGGATGGTCCGATCCCTTCGACATGGCTCTCGGCGATGCCTGGAATCCAGGGGGTCCCAATCGGCTCGTGGTTCTTGTGCAAAACACGGACGGACCGGGCGGGATTATGGGTCCCGTCTACCTCACGACGCAGATGGCCGACACCGCCGCCAAGGAAGCTCAGCCAACCTTCAACGACTCTTCCTGGCGGATTGTCCACGTTCCCCACGACTACGTGGTCGAGGGAACCTTCACCCCGACCGCGGACGCAGGCCACGGATCGCTTCCAGTCACCACCGCTTGGTACCGCAAGACCTTTACCCTCCCGGCCAGCTATCGAGGCAAGAGCGCGTGGATCGATTTCGATGGTGTCTACCGCAAGAGCACCGTCTACTTGAACGGACACAAGCTGGGCACGTGGGCGAGCGGCTATGCCGGATTCAGATACGGTATCAACCGTTACGCCAATTTCGGCGGACGGAACGTCCTGGCCGTTCGCGTCGATCCAAGAATGGCGGAGGGCTGGTGGTATGAGGGTGGCGGAATCTACCGGCACGTCTGGCTCAACTTTGCCGATCCCGTCCACGTCCGGCCGTGGGGCACCTACGTCAAAACCGACGTGTCATCGCTACAGCAGGCAACCATATCGGCCACGGCGGCGATCGACAACACGACGAGTGCAGAGGACAACGTCGTCGTCATCTTTCAGATATTTGGTCCCGACGGCCGCCGGGTTTCCGCCGAGCGCAGCTCGGCGAACGTGCCCGCGTTTGGCCACCTCGACGTGGGCCAGTCCTTCAAAATCGGCAATCCGAAACTCTGGTCGATTGAGAGGCCGAACCTCTATGTCCTCGACACATCGATGCTGAGAGCCGGCGCTCAGATCGATCACACACGGACCAGTTTTGGCATCCGGAGTTTCTATTTCGACGCGGACCGCGGCTTCTTCCTCAACGGGAAGCCGGTAAAGCTAAAAGGAACCTGCAACCACCAGGACCATGCGGGAGTCGGCATCGCGATCCCGGACAGCCTTCTCGAATGGCGGATCAAGAAGCTCAAGGAGATGGGATCGAACGCCTATCGCTGCTCGCACAACCCTCCGGCGGCCGAGCTTCTCGACGCCTGCGATCGCCTGGGCATGGTCGTCATGGACGAAACCAGACACCTGGGCGATGCGACCGGCCCCAAGAGCTCACCTGGCACCGGCACGAGCGACTTGAGCGAGCTGCGAAGCATGGTCTTGCGAGATCGGAACCACCCAAGCATCGTGATGTGGTCTCTGTTCAACGAGGAAGGTCTTCAAGGCACACCCGAGGGAGCGAAGATCTTTACGGCGATGCGGGATGTAGTGCGGAAGCTCGATCCAACGAGACCATGCACAGGCGCCATGAACGGCGGCTGGGGCCAGGGGATTACGCTCGTGCAGGACTTGCAGGGCATCAACTACGCGATCGGCTCCTACGACGGATTCCATAAGCGTTTCCCGAATCTTCCTACCTACAGCAGCGAGATCGCCAGCACGGTTGGAACTCGCGGGATCTATGCAAACGATGCGAAGCTCGGCTATGTCAGTTCCTATGACACGCAGAAACCGAACTGGGGCGAGACCGCGGAGGAGAGCTGGGCCGCGATCGCGGCGCGACCGTTCATGGCGGGCGAGTTCGTCTGGACTGGGTTCGACTACAAGGGCGAGCCAACGCCATACGGTTGGCCGTGCATCAACTCGCACTTCGGGATCATGGATATCTGCGGCTTCCCGAAAGACAACTTCTTCTACTACCAAGCCTGGTGGGGCGATAAGCCGATCGTGCATATCGCGCCGCATTGGAACTGGAAAGGTCAGGAGGGCAAGCCGATCAAAGTGCAGGTCTTCAGCAACGCTCCATACGTGGAACTTTCGCTGAACGGGAAGCTGATCGGGAGGCAGCCGATGCCGCAATGGGGGCACGTCGAGTGGGACGTGCCTTATCAGCCAGGTTGGTTAGTGGCTCGGGCGGGAGACAAGCGGCTCCTTGCCACTGACGAAGTCGATACGACGGGGTCGCCGGCGGCGATCCGGCTCAAGACGAGCGTCAGGCGGATTGCCACCGACGAAGAAGAAGTGTCGCCGGTCGAGGTCGAAATCGTCGACGCAAAAGGCAGAGTCGTTCCGACTGCGGACAACCTTGTCAAGTTTGAGGTAACCGGTCCGGCTCATGTCGCCGGAGTCGGCAACGGCGATCCCAGCAGCCATGAGCCGGATAAGGCTTCGCAACGCCACGCGTTCAACGGCCGGTGCATGGCCCTCGTCGGCGAGAGCGCCCGGGCTGGGAGGATCACGGTGCGAGCGTCCTCTCCGGGGTTGGCGTCGGCGACCCTCTCAATTGAGAGTCACTAGCCGAGTTGGAGCCGCCTGAATCAAAGCCAGACGGCTCCAAGTCAGAACTTCAGGCCCAAGCCGAACATGAACCCGCCAAGGGCCGAATGTCCGGCAAAGGTCCCCGCCAATTCGAGAGTCGGAACGAATGCGGGCGTCTTCGTTCCAAGAGGGATGGAAACGCCCAACTGGGTCAGGCTGCCGCTGACGGTCGCAAAGTCGCCATTGTGACCCTGAGCGGTCCCATAGCCGACTCCCCACCATGCACTAACGTTTGATCCGGGAACCGACATCCGCGCGACGAAGAGAAATCGGTGAAGGGTGCCCTCGATCGATGTATTTCCAGAACCGCCAAAGAGCACGTCGTATTCGACGCCGAGATCGAGTACAGGCAGATGCTGGAATGGAAACGAGGCGGTCAACTCGGGGCCAGACATCGTGCGCGACGTTCCGCCGCTGTCGGTGATGCCGCCGGTAAATCCGTAGCCGGCGCTGACCTTGATGCCGGTGAGTTGTGCGCTCGCAGCTCCGGCGAGCGCGGCGAAGGTGAGAATCGGAACGAGTCTGGTTTTCATTGCTACTCCATTAGCTTGACTTGAAATAGGCGCCAGTTGTTAGCCTTTGGCTACCGGTTGGAGGTGGTTAGGTTCATTGGTTCGCACGATAAGTGGCATCCGAAAATGAATCTCCAACACGAACATCCAAAACAGCCATTACGCACCTGGTGGACGCTTCAGATGGAAGTCGGTTTCTCGTTGGAAGTCGCGAACCACCCGCAGGCAAGTGTCTTCGCGAAGGCACGGCGCGAGAATCTGACCGTCGAGGGGCGCGCCATCCTCGAACCCAATCGGGAACGCCAGAGCCGGCCAGCCAAGCAAATTCGATGGCCCGCTGTCTCCGCCCATAAGGTCGAATTGCGGGCCGAGGGCCCTGTCCGCCTTCGGCGCGCGATGATAAAAGACTGGTGTGAAGATGCAATCGCACTTGTCCCAGACGGCATTGGCCTTGAGAGCCTCGGTTCGCAGTCGCATCGCCCAGAGGTAGTCGACGGCAGGTACGGCAAGGCCGGCCGTGAAGCCGGCGATCTGGTTTACGTCGGCGAGCTTCTGGAAATTCTCGCCCCGGATGAAGAGCTCGTGGGCGCTGCAGCCCTCGGCATTGACAATAATGTCGACCGCGGGACCGTACGGCAGGTTTGGATAGGCGACATCGACGACCTCGTAGCCCAGCTTCTTGAGAACCTGAACCGTGTTGTCATACGCGTTGTGGCAGGCGGACGCTTGATTCTTCTTGAAGTCCTCCTTAAGAAGGCCGATGCGTGGCTTTTTACCTTTCGCGGAGAGGCTGAGCCTCTGGGTTAACGTGCTCTTGTCGTGGGGATCGTGGCCGGCGATCGCCTGAAGGACGATCGCGCAATCATTCGCGGAGCGGCAGATCGGGCCGATCTTGTCGAGCGTCCAGCAAAGCGCCATCGCGCCGTACCGGCTGACCCGGCCATAGGTTGGCCGGAATCCGGTGAGCCCGTTGAATGCGGAGGGGCAGGTAATGCTGCCGCTGGTTTCGGTCCCAATCGAGTAGGCGACGCAGGCTAGGCCGGTAGCCGCTCCCGGGCCGCTGCTCGAGCCGCCGGCCCACAGGGTCTTGTCCCAGGCACTCAGCGCCGCGCCCGTTGAACTTGCGCCTGCGATGTCGTAGTTGCCGCCGCCGGCAAGTTCGATCGTCGCGAGCTTTGCCGCGAGCACCCCGCCGGCCGCATTCAGGCGGGCCACGACGGTGGCGTCGTGATCGAAAGTTTGTCCTTTATGCCCCGGCGAGCCCCATTCGGTGGGATGGTGAGCGAGCGACAAGAGGTCCTTGACGCCATAGGGGATCCCGTGCAGTTTGCTGCGCGCAGCGCCAAGGCTCCTGTCTGCCAACTTGGCTCGTTGGATCGCATAGTCCTCGAGCAATAGCGCGACGGCACGATGCTCCTGTCCTTTGGTCTTGAGCCGGCCAAGGTACATGGTCGTCAGCTCGACGCTGGAGACCTTTTTTGCGCGTAGGGCCTTGGCGAGATCGGAAATGCTTGAGAAGGGGTCCATCTTGAATTTGGAATTTGGAATTTGGAATTTGGAATTTGGAATTTGGAATTTGGAATTT